>JBEKZM010000154.1:0-11570 GCA_049509875.1 Verrucomicrobiota bacterium
CCGAAGCCGAGGAATTGCAGCGCATCTACGAATGGTCCAAACAGACCAAGGACGGGAGCCTGTCGGATTTCGACCTCGAGCCCGACCCCAAAGTCTGGGCCCAGGTCTGCTCCGAGCGCGGCCTCTGCTCCCCGAAAACCTGCGGCCACCAGTCCGATTTTGCGAAGGATCACGATCTTTGTTTTTTCCAGCGCGTGCGCAACCGGATCATGTCCGCGGACGTCGTCGTTTTGAATCACACGCTCTTTTTCACCCTGCTCGGCGGCGTGGATGAGGATCAGGAGGGCGGTATTTTGTTCAAGAACGACTTCGTGGTTTTCGATGAGGCGCACACCATGGAGAGCGTCGCGTCGCGTCACATTGGCCTCAGCGTGTCGAGCGCACAGGTACGCTGGTCGCTGAACCGCCTCTGGAACCCCAAAACCGGCAAAGGCCTCCTCTCCTCCCTGGGCCGAGGCGCCGGCGTAAAATTGGTCGCCGACATTTTGGACGAGTCGGACAAGTTCTTTGAACACGTTGAGAACGCCTGCGAAGCCATCCAGGCCGAGGTTAAGAAGTCCGTCTATGGCGGCGGCGACCGGAAACGAGCGTGGACCGAACTGCGCATCCGCCGCGCGGAACTCGTGCCGGACAACGTCACGCTGCCCATCCAGCGCCTGCGCGAAGCCGTCAGCGAGCTCATCAAGACCAGCGACGACAAGGACATCGGCCAGGAGCTGATGGAATGCAACCGGCGGCTCGGCGAACTCAGGGAGGAAGTAGTGGAGTTTTTGAGCCAGAGCGCCGAAGACCATGTCTATTGGGTGGAGCGAACCGGCAAGTCCCAGCGCACTTTGGCCCTCAACGCCGCGCCGGTGGATGTCGCCGGGTTTTTGCGCCGCCGGCTATTCGAGACCGACACCAGCGTCATCATGACCAGCGCCACGCTGGGCATCCGGAATTCCGAACACAAAACGCAAAGCGCCGCGGCGGCCGATCGCTCGGGCTCCCCGCGCAGACCTTCCGCGCTGCGCGCTCCGGACTCCGCCCTGGCTTACTTCACCCGGCGCGTGGGCGGCGCATCCGCCATACAATTGCAGGTCGGCACGCCCTACGATTACGAGCGCCAGATGAAATTGTTCACCGTCAAAAAAATGCCCGAACCGCGCGAGCCCGGCTATGCCGACGCCCTCGAACATTGGATCGGGCACTTCATCAAAATGACGCACGGCAAGGCGTTCGTGCTCTTTACCAGCTACAAGCTAATGCAGGAAATAGCGGAGCGCATGCGGCGTTTTTTCGACCAGCTCAAGCTCGAGGTCCTCGTGCAGGGCACCGGCACCCCCCGCTCCACCATGCTCGAACAATTCAAGCAAGACGTGAATTCCGTGCTGTTTGGCACCGAAAGCTTCTGGCAGGGGGTGGACGTGCCGGGCGAGGCCCTGAGCAACGTCATCATCACCCGCCTCCCGTTCGCCGTGCCCGATCACCCGCTCATCGAGGCGCGCATCGAGGCCATCGAGGCTCGCGGCGGCAATTCCTTCGGCGAATACTCGTTGCCCGAGGCCATCTTGAAATTCCGCCAGGGCGTCGGACGATTGATCCGTGCCAAGACCGACACCGGCATCGTCGTCGTGCTGGACAACCGCATCCTGACCAAGCAATACGGGCAGGCATTTCTGGACGCCCTGCCGAAATGTCCGGTGGAAATCCTCTAAGATTTCTTTCGGAAGAGGCCGAGGATCAACCGCTGCAAATCCTGCCGGGGTTTTCCCGGAGTTTCTTCCCCGCCCGGTCCGGCGACGCCCCTGGCCGGGGGAGGCGGCGCCAGCGCCTTTTGCCTGGGCGACTCCGTTTGGCGGGCGGTCTCGCCAAGGCAAATGATGGCCTCGCCATGCCCATGGCCCGCGGCCCGCCGCAACCATTGCGCCGCCAGCTGCGGGTCGGCCTTCACGCCCCGGCCGAGACGATAGGCCAGGCCCAAGGTGAATTCAGCGTTGGCGTCCCCCTGGGCGGCCGCCTTCTGAAGCCAGGGATGCGCCGCCTCCTCGTCCTGAATAGTCCCCTGGCCGTTGAAGTAGCACACCGCCAGGCAGAACTGGGCTGTGGCAAATCCCTGCTCCGCCGCGCGGCTGAAACAATGATAGGCCTCATAAAACTGGTGCTGCCGGAAATACACGACGCCCAGGTCGGTGAGCCACCGCACATCCATCGGCGCGCGCGTCAGCGGCGGAGGCGGATCCGGCGGCAGCGTCACGGTGGTCGGAGTTGGCCCGGGCGGCTGCGCCACCCCCGCCTTGGGCGGCTGAACTGGCGTCCCTTCCACTGCAGTCGCTGCTTCAACTGCGGCCGGGGCTTGGGCCGCCTTGGCCTCCGCCTGAACCGCCCGGCCCGAATCCACAATCAAGTGCGTCGGCGGCGCGGGTTCCCGCAGACTGGTTTCCCGGCCGCAATGCGGGCACGGCACCTGGCAGGTCGTGCGGCCCGCCAGTTGAACGGCGTCGAACTCAATGCCATTGTGGCAATGGTCGCAATCCCACACCACAAAGCGCGGTTCCAATGGAGGTTCGTCGGGCATGCCGCCGTCGTCGGTCACCGGCCCATCTGGCCGCGCGTAACCCCCAGTTGATTGAAGAGCTTCAATTCGCGCCAAAGCTGCGCGCCGGAGATTTCTCCCCGCAGCAATTGCCGGTATTTGGTCAGGATCCGCTTCATTTCCTCCGGGCCCTCGTTGAGGAACTCCAGCCGAAAATGCCGCACGCCCAGCGCCAGCAGCCGCCCCACGAACTCCGCGCCCGTCTGGGCCTGCGAATTGAACACCGTGTTGCGGCAGCCGGCATCGGCCTTGAGCGGATGTTCCGCGCCCACCCGGTCGCGCAGCCGCACGTCGTGCCGATCGCACGGCCGCCCGCAATCGTGATAATCCCTGCCGCTCGACAAAAACGCGCAAAACACGCAATGCTCCATGTGAAACATCGGCATATGCTGGTGGATGGTCACCTCAAACCACTCTGGCGGCGCGGCCTGCAACAAAGCCTCCAACTGCATTGCGTTCAAGTCGTAGCTGGCGGTCACCCGCTCCAGGCCAAAGTGATTTCTGAAATAATCCGCCGCCAGGCGGTTCGCCACATTCAAAGAAAAATCCCCCACCCGCCTCGCTTCCGCAAAAAACTCCAGGTGGTCGTAATTCCGCACCAAATAGCCGTCCGCATGGGAGGACTGAACCAGTTTGAGGATCCACTCGTCGCCCGGCTTGAAAATGCGCGGCGGCGCCACGTAAATGGACGGCGGGGGATTCCCGGCCGCCGGTTCGCAGCCGCGCGCGGTGTGAAAGAGCGCCACAGCCTCCCGGTATTTTTTGGGGTCTTCCAGCTCGCAATAGACCGTCGTTATCCCGCAGGCCAAAGCGGCCTCGAGCTGGGGCAGGCTGCGGACCAGCACAATAAGTTCGGCCGCCGCGGACGCCGCCGCGCGGACGCCGATCCCGTCGCCGGCCCGCTCGCTTAGGCCGGGCGGCGCGCCCGCGTCCGACAGTCGCCAGCGCTTCGGCACGGCGCGGAGTTTTTCCAGTGCCGCCACCGCTTCGCGGCGAAGCCGGTTCAGTTCGCTGACCGGCAGCATCACTTCGCCGGCCAGGCAGTTCTTCAACGCGCCGAGCCGGAAGGGCGTCCCACCCAGGCGGCCAAGCTGGTCCCGCAATTTCTCCGCGGTCAGCGGCAGTTTTTCCGCCCGTGCCAGCGGCATCGTGGATTCCACCTGGACCACGTTCCCCGAGTCGTCCCGCGCCACTAACGTCAGCGGTTTCCCCGCCAGCCCGTGCGCTTCCAGGTCCACCGGACGCTGAAACCGGGGCGCCTCACCGGCAAAACTCTGGCGCAAACGCTGGTCGAGTTCCGGATCATCGGTTTTCCAGACCTTGTCGCCCACATGGACCCGGGCAAAATCAATGTCGCCGTAACCAAAGCGGACTTCCATGCTCCCGCCCGCGGACGGTGGAGTTCGGCCATCGGATTTTAGTCTTCGGGCTTCGCATTTCGGACTGCGGATTTCATAAACGCGTCCCCCTTCCTCTTTTTCTTCCGGATGGCCCGCATCAAATACCACGCCGTCGCCCGGCTTGAGTGGCGCGGCCAGGTCCAGCACCACGCCGTCGGGCACCACCCGCCGCACGTCGCCGAGCAAGACCCCCCGTTTTTTGCCAAAGCGCGCATGGACCAGTTGCCGGTTGTCCGTGCCGCCAAACCAGCCCGTGAACAAACCCCGCGAAAACGTCATCTCCATCTCATATTGACTATTTGTGAACGACGAATTGCGCGCGTTGAGCCCTTCCGCGCGTGAATCCGGAATCGTCAATCGTAAATCATCGAGCGCCTGGCGGTAAATCCGCGTAATGCTCGCCACGTACTCAGGCGATTTCAACCGGCCCTCGATTTTCAGCGACGCCACGCCGGCGCGCACGATGTCCGGCAAAATCTCCAGCCCCGCCAGATCCTGCGGACTCAGCAGGTACCGCCGGTCGCCGAGCGGCACGGGCTTCCCGTCCGCAATCAGCTCATACGGCAGGCGGCAGGCCTGGGCGCATTCGCCGCGATTGGCTGACCGGCCGCCCAGCGACTCGCTCGTCAGGCACTGGCCCGAATAAGCCACACACAAGGCGCCGTGAACAAAAACTTCCAGCGGCATGGCCGCTCCGCCGGCGCGGATCTTCTCAATTTCGGCCAGGGAACATTCGCGCGCCAGCACCACCAGGTGGCAGCCCAGAGCGCGGCAAAATTCCACGCCCGCGGCGCTGGTGACGGTCATCTGGGTCGAGGCGTGGATCGGGAAATCCGGCGAAAGTTCGCGAATCAGCCGGCAAATGCCCGCGTCCTGCACGATCGCCGCGTCCACTCCCGCTGCGATGATGCACCGCAGATAGTCCCGCGCATCCGCCAGCTCATTTTCAAACACCAGCGTGTTGAACGTCACATACCCCTTGACCCCGCGCCGGTGAAGCAAGGCCATGAGCTTCGGCAAATCCGCCTCGGTGAAATTGTTGGCCCGCATCCGGGCATTGAACTTGTCCAGTCCGAAATAGATGGCGTCCGCGCCGTTTTCCACCGCCGCGCGGGCGCAGTCCCAGTCGCCGGCCGGCGCCAGCAGTTCGGGCATGCGGACGGCAGCGGGCGGCGACGGGCGATTCGGCTCAGGGGCGGCAGCTTCGGTCATTCTGCCGCCAATTTACCAGCGAAATCGCCCGGGCTCAAAGCATCTTTGCGCCGCAGAAAATCATTTTTCCTCCACCGCGAACTCTGTAATCTATGGGCCAAAATGATTCATCCTACAGCCGTCATTCATCCGCGCGCGAAGCTGGATTCGTCAGTCGAAGTGGGTCCTTACGCCGTGATCGATGCCGGCGTGGAATTGGGCGCAAACTGTGTGGTGGGTCCGCACGTCTATCTCACGGGCATCCTCAAGGTCGGCGTCGGCAACAAATTCCACGCCGGCTGTGTCGTCGGCGGCGCGCCCCAGGATCTCAAATACAAAGGCGCGCCCACGCGCCTGATCATCGGCGACAACAATACCTTCCGCGAGCAGGTCACGGTGAACTGCGCCACCACGCCCGAACAGGACACGGTGATCGGCTCGGACAATTTCATCATGGCCGGCGCGCACATCGGCCACAATTGCGTGGTCGGCAACCACGTGGTCATGGCCAACACTGCCATGCTCGGCGGCCACGTGGCCGTGGGGGACCGCGCCCTCATCTCCGGAAGTTGCCTCGTGCATCAGTTCTGCCGGATCGGCACGCTGGCCGTCATGCAGGGCGGTTCGGCCGTTAGCAAAGACGTGGCCCCATTTACCGTGGCGCGGGGCGTCAACAGCGCCTGCGGCCTGAACGTAATCGGACTGCGCCGCAACGGCTTTTCCGCCGCCGAACGGCTGGAGCTAAAGACCATGTACCATGCGCTGTTTCGCAACGGCCAAAATCTCACCGCCGCCGCCGCCGAAGCGCGCAAAGAATTTCCGAGCCGCAGCTCGCAGGTGATGTTAGACTTCATTGCCGCCAGCAAACGCGGAGTCTGCGCGGACCGGGGCCTGGCGCGCGGCGAAGAAGATGACCAATGATATGAAATACCGGATTGTCGGTGCCGACGGCAAAACCTACGGCCCGGTCGAACTTCAACAAATCCGCCAGTGGCTCGCCGAGGGCCGCGCCGAGGGCCGGACGCCGGTTTATGTGGAAGGCGCGGACAATTGGACGAGTCTGGGACGGCTGCCGGAACTCGCCGCCGCCTTGCCCCGCACTCCGCCCACCATCGGTGCGGTCACGCCGGCGGCGGGGCCTCGCGGCACCAACGGCTTCGCCACCGCCGGCCTGCTTTGCTCCCTGTGCTCGTGGCTGTGCTGTTGCTGCTGCGGCGGCCTGCCCCTCAACCTGCTCGGCCTGATTCTCTGCCTTATCGCGCTCGTCCAAATCAGCTCGCAGACCGAGCCGCAGGAAGGCCGCTTGTTTGCAATCATCGGCCTGGTGCTTTCGGGTGCGAGCCTCCTCTTTGGCCTCGGGACCATGTTCGCGAACCTGGCGTTTGACCCCGCCACGATCCACTGGCAGGCCCAGTTTCAATGAACGCCGCACCGCCAAAGATTGCGCCATCGAACGCGCGCTTCGCGGCCATCGTCGTAACCATCATTGCCGCGGGAATTGCGGCGGTCGTTTACTTCTTCAATCCCTCGGCCCATCATTTTTATCCGGTCTGCCAGTTTCACCGCCTCACCGGCCTCAACTGCCCGGGCTGCGGCGGCACCCGGGCGCTGTACGCCCTGCTGCATGGCGATCCGGCCACCGCCTTCCGCGACAACGCGCTGTTCGTCGTCGGCCTGCCGATTGCAGCCGCCCGGGGCGGTTGGTTTGCGCTGAACCGGTGGCGCCGCCGGCCCAACGGCCAATTCTTCCCGCCCAAATATCTCATCCCGTTCGTCGTGGCGACCGGCCTCTTCGGCATCCTGCGCAACCTTCCCCCCTTCGCCTTTCTCTCGCCTTAAGGCGGTCTCCGACCGCCGAATGCTGGAGGTGGGACGTTGCGTGTTCGAGGTTGAATGTCCGAGCGAAACCCTTTTCATCGCTTGCCGAATTTTGCATCATGCCGGAAAGTTGAAGCGGCAGCACACGCCACATGAGGAAACCGACATCGACAGGAAAAGGCACGCCCAGACGCCGTGCCGATTCCGACCATACAGCCGCCCATCTCCGTGAACCAAGCCCGCCCTCACCCCGGCCCTCTCCCCCAGGAGAGGGAGAAACGGTTGCCGCGTGCTGGCAGAATGCAGCGCCGGGGTTCAAGGGCTCAATCCGCGAAATCATTCGGGGAATTCTCGCCCCGGGGGCGAGGGCCGCAGTGAGGGCGGGCTTCCCCCCTGCTCAGGTCCAACTGTCGTTTCATCTTCTGTTCTCCAGACTCCTTTTGGCCGGTTTCCTGTTCGTGGGCGGCTGCCAGTCCCCCACCCAAAGTCTGTTCACTGCCGACGGCCCCAACTGGCGTGTCCAGCAGGGCCAGGCACTCTGGCGTCCGCAGCACGGCCTGCCGGAAATTGGCGGCGACCTCGTGCTCGCCAGCGACGACGCCGGACGTCACTTCATCCAGTTTGACAAGACCCCCATGGCCATCCTGTCCGCCCAGACCACCTCCAACCGGTGGCTGATCAAGTTTCCGCAGCGCAACCTAAGTTTCAGCGGCTACGGCGCCGGCTCCGCACGCTTTAGCTGGCTTTACCTGCCCCGCGCGCTGGAGGGCCGGGCGCTGCCGCACGCCCTCCACTTCGAGCGTAAACCGGACGGCGGCTGGCGCCTCGAAAATTCCCGCACGGGTGAATCCCTGGAGGGCTTCCTCTCGCCGTGAGCACATTTTTGAAACGCTGGTGGTGGGCACTCCTCGTCGTGGCCGTCGTCCTCGGCTTGTGCCGGTTGCGCTTCGACGTGGATGTGCTCGACCTGTTGCCGCCAGACGAACCCACGGTTCAGGGGCTGAAGCTATACCAGCAACACTTTACCAACGCCCGCGAACTGGTTATGACCCTGCGCGCGCCGAATGCGGATACGGCAGAACGGCTGACCGGCCAGCTCGCGGCGCGGCTGCGACAGGAAACGAATCTGGTTGCCGAAGTCACCTGGCAGCCGCCGTGGATGGAGCAGCCCGGCCAGCTGGGAGAACTGCTCGCCTGGCTTTGGTTCAACCAGGCGCCCGCCGACTTTGCCGCCTTGACGAACCGGCTCGCCCCGGAAAAGCTCCCGGCGATCCTCGACGAAACACGCGAATTGCTCGCCACCTCCATGTCGCCCATGGACCTCGCCCGGCACTCCTTTGATCCGTTTGATCTTCTGGCCATGCCAGGTCTGACGAACCTCGGCGGCGTGTCCCTGGGACAGGGCCAGCAGATGTTTGCCTCCACCAACGGCACCTATCATCTGCTGTATTTGCAATCCGCCGTGGACCTCACCAGCTACCGCGCCTGCGAAAGCTGGCTGGCCGCCATTCACGCCGTTGTGGACGAATTCCAATCCGGCCCGGCGAAAAACGATTGGAAAGGCGTGGTCATTCGCTACACCGGCCGGCCCGTTTTCGTGGAGGAAATTGCCACCAGCATGCAGCACGACCTGAGCCACTCGGTGGGCGCCACCTCCGCGATCATCGCCATTCTGTTCTGGCTCACGCACCGGCGGCTGCGGCCCATGCTGTGGCTCCTCGTGTTGCTGGGCGTGATCTTGTTTGCCACCCTGGCGCTGGGCGCGCTCGTGTTGGGCGCCATCAGTGTCGTGGCGCTCGGTTTTGCCGCCGTGCTGCTCGGGTTGGCCGTCGATTACGCCGTCGTACATTATCAGGAAGCCCTCGCCCATCCGCGCATGACGGTGCCGGAAATTCGCCGCGCGATTGCGCCCAGCATCCTGTGGGCGGCCATCACCACCATGAGCGCCTTTCTGGTCTTGAATTTCGGCGGACTGCCGGGTCTGGGCCAGCTCGGATCGCTCGTGGCCATTGGCATCGCCCTGTCGGCCTTGGTGATGGTGATGATTTATTTGCCGCCGTTGTTCCCCGACCGCCGCCGGCCGCGCCCCGGCGAGCCGCCGTTTCGCTGGCGGGATTATTTCGTGGCGCCGCTCAACCGGAGCGCGGGCGGGCCGCCAGCGAGTTCCCTGACCCCGGCAAACCGCACCCGCTTTGCCCGCTGGCTGACCGCTGTGATTTTTTTCAGCGCTGGCGCTGTCGTGTTCCTTCGCCAGCCCGCCCTCGACCGCAGCGCCAACGCCCTGCAGCCGGTTCACGGCGAAGCGCAATTGGCTTTGGACGAAATGACCAGCGAACTCGGCCTGCCGCCCCAGCCGCTGTTGCTGATCGTTCCTGGGCGCGATGAAGCCGAAGTCTATCAACGGCTCACTGCGGCCAAAGAGTCGCTGGCTGGCGCGGCCACCCACCGGCTCATCGGACAATATCTGTTGCCGGATACACTCTGGCCCCGCACGGAGTATCAGGCCTCCAACCGCGCCACGGCCGCTGTTTTGGGCCAAAAAGGACCACTCCTGCGCGACGCCGCCCTCAGCGCGGGCTTCAACACCAACGCCCTCCTGCTCACCGAAGAAATGGTGCGCACCTGGAGCCGCGACGCCGTCGGCAGGTCGGTGACCTGGCCCACCAACACGGTCAGCGAATGGCTCTTGAAACGATTCGTCGCCCGGCCGCCCGGTGAACGCCTGGCGATCGGCATGATCTATCCCGCCACGAACAAAGTGGACACCGCGGCCCTGATTGAATTGTCCAACCGACTCGCTCAGAATCACGCGCTGCTGTCCGGCTGGGAATTGCTCGGCAGCGCCACCCTGAAACGGGTGGAATCCAAAATGTGGGCGCTCGTCGTGCCGATGGTCCTGCTCGTGCTGCTCTCGCTTTGGTTTGCTTTCCGACGGGCGACCGAAATCCTGCTCGGCCTCGCCGTGTTGTGCCTGAGCGGCGTCTGCCTGCTGGCCACCATGGCGCTGGCGGGCTGGAGCTGGAATCTGATGAACCTCATGGCCCTCCCGCTCATCTTGGGAACGGGCGTGGACTACACTATTTTCATGCAGCTCGCCTTGCGCCGGCACGGCGGCGATCTGGCGAGGGTCCGCCGCTCCGTCGGCCGGGCGCTGATGCTGTGCGGCGCAACCGCCATCGCCGGCTTCGGCTCGCTGGCGTTCTCCAGCAACCTCGGCATGGCCGGCCTCGGCAAAGTTTGCGCCGTCGGCATCGGCGCCAACATGCTCATCTCGGTCTTCCTGCTGCCCGCTTGGTGGCTTGCTTTCAACCGTGACGAGGGCCGCGTGAAGGGTGACAAGAGTTGATGCTGGATGCGAGATTTCCGTGGGGCCGCTAACAATGGCCAGCCCTTGGCCGGGCTGGAAACGGTTTCGTGGAGGCTCGTGCCAGGCATTCGGGACTACCTGACCATAAAAGCAAAGGCCAGGACCATCAGAATGAAGAGGAGGATCGCGCCGATCACCAGCCAGGAGTGCGGATTGGCAAAGTTCAAGGTCCAGCCTACGCCGAAGCGTTTTTCGACGAGCACCGCCGGATCGTTTGGGTTGTAATAGATCAAGCCAAGCTTCCAGCAGGCGTCGGGCGTGCGGTCTCCCACCGGGGCGGCAAGGTCGGACACTTCGTTCTCTGCCGCGGCCCCGGCTCGCCATCCTCCCTGGCCCATTCTAAAGCTGATCAAGAAGATCGCGCCGATGAGGACTGTTTGACACGGCAGGATGAGCCAGAACTGGGGGAGGGGGGCTTGAAGATTCGTACGCAAGGGCGCCAGACCAATGAGGGCCATCAGGAGGGCCAGCCAATACTCCATGCCCAGCAAGAAAAAGAGGACGGCCCGAACAAAGCGTTCCTCGCCTTGACGCGCGCGCCCGCCGCCGTGAATTCGCCGCACACCGCGCACGACGCCGTAGGAGATCCCAGCGAGCAGCGCACAGGTCAAGAAGCCGATCCCGGGTCCGCCGAAAATCGAGGCGGGACTTTTCGCCGCCCAACCATCGGGCGCGCCAGCAATCCCCCAATGGATGGGAATTCGGGAGGGGATAATGGGCCATTTGACCGCCAGGGAAAGGCAGGCCACGACGAGAATGGCAAACGGGCCGGCTTGGGCCAACCATCCGCCCGGGAGGAAAGCGGGCCGGGGTGTCAATTGGACTTCGCGTTCAGCGGTGGGTTCCGCGTGGTAAGGGAGCGTGCGGTGGCGGGCCAGCAGGAATGCGGCGAACCAACCCGCCAGTTCGATGGCGCAAGGTCCGAGCAGCCCCAGCAACACCCAGACCCGCGGCAGGGCGAAGCAGATGAGCGGCAGGAGCGCGACCAAGGCCGTGGCGAAAACCAACGCGGTGTACTGACGGCGAATTTCGACGCCCAGCGGCGAATCGCGGAAGGACCGATTGACGGTGACGGCGAAAAAGAGATCCGGCCGGGTGAGGCGGGGGGTCATGAGGGCTCCGACAGCGATGCTGGCCCAAGGGAATAAGGCTGCGATAATCAGAGGCCAATCCAGACGAATTGAGTTCATGGTGATCCTTTTTGAGTTTTGAGTTGATC
>JBEKZM010000155.1:0-11519 GCA_049509875.1 Verrucomicrobiota bacterium
GTTGCCCGCGCTCGTTACGTGCCAAGACGCTTGGATTCGCACGGCGGGCTGCCTGGTTGTAAAACAAGGCGCCGGCAAGTCTGCCATATAATTGTGCTTCCACCTCGGTCGTGTTCAAATGGCGCAGCATCAGCATGCCGTGGGTCCAGGCCAGTTCAAAACAACGGTTGGCAATGGTTTGGTCCTGATATTTTGCAATGAGGCCGAGAATTTCTTCCCGGTTGGGCGCAATGCCGGAAACCAGGGTTACCGTGGCACTTTCCTTCGGTTGGAGGCGGATGCTCCGGCGGATGGAGGCAATCGGATCGAGCACCGAGCCTTCGGTGTTGGAAAGCGACGAAGCACTTTTCAAGGCCGTGGGAGAAGATACATTGCCTCCCCGACCGATGAATTTTGCGCGGTCGGTTTCAAAGGAGGCCTTTCCGATTTCGTTGCCGTGAACCAGCAGCAGGTGCGCAATCCATGGCAACTTTTCTGGCACGGTGCGCGGTCGGCGCGAACAAACGACCGCATTTTGCTGCGGGAGTATTTGGGTTTGCACAAACAAATTGCTGAATGCCGGATGGGCTTGATCCGCCGCCTGGGTATTGAGGACGATTTCCGCGTAGGACGTAACTTCCAAGGTTTGAATCCTGTCCGAATGATTCATGAGCGTGATTCGTCGAACTTCCACATCGTTCTCCGGCGATACGGCAATCTCCGTGTGCATGTCAATTTCCTGTCGGCGCGAGCGAAATTCGGCTCGGCCCTGGCTGAAAATCGCCTCAAAACCCGGCTTGGCCTCCAGGGTCGGCTGATGCATGGGCGACCAGAAGGCTCCGCTGTCCGCGTCACGCAGATAAACAAACGTGCCCCAGCAATCGCGCGTTGGGTCTTCGCGCCAGCGGGTAATCGCGGTGTCGTTCCAGCGGCTGCAGCCACCGCCGGTATTGGTAATCATCACGTGATAGTGCCCATTCGAAAGCAAATGGACCTCCGGTGGTCCGCTATTTGGATCGGTGAAGACGCGCATAGTTGCCTCTTTCGCCGGCGCGGATTCGTGTTGCCGGTTGGCTTCGAGCTCATGCGGATATAGCACGGAGGTTTCGCGCGGCACTCGTTCATGCAGCAACAATTCTGCTGACTTCAGCAGCGGGTTGGCCTGAAATCGCCGCTGCATCGGGCGGTCGAGCAAAGTGTAAGTCAGCGAGAGCAGACTCATTCCTTGATGATGCGCCATGAACGAACGGACAAGGGCGTGCGTCTGGCCGTTGGGGATCCGGGAAGCGGTATAATCCAGCGCTTCGTACAGGCCGAATCTCCCACCGGCATTTTCTTTGCGAAGCGCTTTTAAATTCTTGCAGGATGCTTCCGGGGCCACCATCAAGGCCATGACCGTTGCGTATGGGGCAATGACAATATCGTGGGCCAGCCCGCGCTTGAAACCCAGCCCCGGCACGCCAAATGCGCGGTACTGATAATTTGCGCCGGCGTCGCGCAAATTGTAGCCCGATTCCGAAATGCCCCACGGCACCTTTATCTGTTTGCCATATTGAATTTGCCGGGCCACCGCTGACTTGCAGGAGAGATCCAGCAACGTATTGTCGTAGGTGGGCATGACCAACAACGGCATGAGGTATTCAAACATTGAACCGCTCCAGGAGATCAAAGCGGGCTTGCCTCCAGCCGAAGTCAGCGAACGTCCGAGCCGGAACCAATGATTCTGATTTACCTGTCCCAACGCAATGGCGACGAAACTTCCCAGCCGGGCTTCGGACGCCAACAAATCGTAGCAACTTCCGTCGAGCCGATGCTGGCTGACATTATAGCCAATGGAAAAAAGCTCTCGCTCCGGGTCATACAAAAACTTGAAATCCATACGCGCCAAGTCATTGCAGCGGGTGGCCAGGACGTTCAGTTCATGCAGCATCGCCTGTGCGTTTTGCCCGGCAGAATCCACGCATTGTCGAAGTTCCGACAATATTTTATCCAGTTCCGGATTGGCCGGTGAACTGCGGACTGTCTCCCGCAACTTGTGCAATCCCGCTAAGCGGTCAGTTGTGCCATTTGCCAGATCGCGGAGACTCATGGAGCGATTAAGCTCGCTCCAGAATTGTTTCAATTCCACCGATGCTTCTTGATTCAAGTGGGCGCCTAGTTGTTCCCGCAATCCGACCCAGGGAAACCAATCAAGAACTGCCGCTCGCTGCTCATTGCAGCTTTGTTTAAGAATCTTCCGCCAGCGTTCATACTCACCAGGAGGTTCATGCCCTGAGCCGTTCAATTTCGTTATCACTTCAACGGCCTCCTCCAGCAATTGAACGGTTTCTGTCGGTAGCGTCGGATTCTGATTCAGTAAATTTCCCAAAGTCTCCAGCTGTGCCGCGGTCTCGGAGCCCTGTGAAAACTTTTTTAAGATGCCCAGCGTATCGCGGAGCCCGGCGAGGATTTTGGGGGCGCTCCAATTCTGGTCTTCGAGTTCAAGCAACCCTGAGTAGAGGGTCAACAATAATCCCGCAAGGTTGCCGTTATCCACGGTGGAAATGTAAAGGGGCTGCATTGGTTTAAGGGTGAGCGTGTCATACCAATTATAAAAATGCCCCTGATGGCGCTCCAAATTTGCGGCGGTGGCCAGGGAGCTTGCAATTCGCCCAGCCATTCCGCGTAGCGAAATATAACCAAAATCATGCGCGGCGAGCGTGCTCAATAAGCAGAGGCCGATATTGGTGGGAGACGTGCGATGGGCGATGACCGGCCGCGGGTATTCCTGAAAATTGTCGGGCGGCAGCCAATGATCTTCGTCAGTGACAAAGGTTTCAAAAAAATTCCAGGTCAGGCGCGATAGCTGATGGAGTTCGGAAAGTTCTTCCGCAGAAAATTCTGCATGTTCTCCTTTGATCGGCAGGCTGATCCACCACGCAATTACGGGAGAAGCAGCCCAAAGTGCGCAAATTCCCCAAACCGTCCATGCCGGATTTCCCAGTTGGAATAGCAGAACGAAGGCGGCGAACGCCAGCACAGGGGCACAGGCCATCGCCGAAACAAACCTTCGCAGACTGCCATCGTCCTGGGACTGGGAATCGCTGGAAGTCTGCCATTCCAGTAAATGACGGCGCGTGATCAGCAACCGCCCCAGCGTGCGCGCCACGGCATCCAGACTTATAACCGCATCATAAGGAAGAAATGCCACCGTTAAGACTGACTGCGCCGCCTGGCGGACAAAACTGTCGGCAACGTTCGTGAAATGCAAGTTTAACGGCGTGTCCTTCGACCTTTGCAATAGTTCAGACAAGACCGTTAGCAGTGATGGCAGCACCATGACGGATAAAATCACCAAACCCCACGCCGTCTGGGCTTGCGGGAAAAGCAGCCAACCATAAAGCAAAAGAGCCAGCACCGCAAAAGGAACAAGACTGCGCCGCAAATTGTCAAAGATCTTCCAGCGGGACAAACCCGTCAGCGGATTTGGCGCACGGCGCGCATCGAGGATTGGCAGGCGTGGCAGCAGCCAGGACGCTATTTGCCAATCGCCCCGCATCCAGCGATGTCGCCGCTTGGTATCAGTGCTATAGCGCGCGGGAAACTCTTCAAACAGTTGCACATCGCTGACCAAAGCGGCGCGCGCATAACTCCCTTCCAGCAGGTCATGACTCAAAATTCGATTTTCCGGCAACTTTCCCCTGAGGGCCCGTTCGAAGGCATCCACATCATATATGCCCTTGCCAATAAACGAACCCTCATGAAAAACGTCCTGATAAACATCAGACACAGTCCGGGTGTAAGGATCAATCCCGGGATCGCCGGAGAATAAATTGACATAACGTGACCGGGTGGCGCCGGGCAGGCTGATGGCAACGCGTGGTTGCAGGATCGTATACCCTTTGACAATTAAACCCTTCTTCGGGTCGTAAATCGGCAGGTTCAGCGGGTGCGCCATGGTCGCGGCCAATTGTCGCGCGGCATCACGGGGAAGCTGCGTATCCGTATCGAGGGTGATGACATATTTGATTGGCGGCAACAAGGTTAGGTCGCCGATGATTTGGGAAAAGTCCGCCTGAGCTCCACCGCGCAACAGATGATTCAGACTGGCCAGCTTTCCGCGCTTTCGTTCGTACCCCATCCAGATATTTTCCTTGGGATTCCAGCGGCGTGGACGTTGAAAAAGATAAAAGATGCCGGGCCGGTCGTTTTTGTATTTGCGGTTCAATGCCTGGATCTCTTCCCCGGCGCGGTTTACCAGATCGTCGTCATTGGCCATGTGCTCTTGCGACGCATCGGGAAAATCGGTCAATAGCGCGAAGAAGATGTTCTTGTCACAGTTGGCCAAGTAACGAACTTCAAGCGCCTCGAGCAGGGACTCGATGCCGCGCATGCCGGTTAGCATGGTGGGAACTACCACCAAAGTAGCCTGCGCCGACGGAACGCCCTTGGAATAATCCAATCGCGGCAACGGGGAGGGAGGGACGAACAAGGTCACGAACCAATTGACCAGTGACACGGATAGCTGGCTGGTGCTGAAGAAGATCAGTAGCCCGAACAAACAGAGCATCCAGCCGGATATTTCCAGCGATGCCTGCTGCAGGAGCAAGCAAGTCACCATTAAAGTCACGGCGAGAATCCCACCGAGATAAAATGCCAGCGGCGATTTGCGGGCAATCCGGGCCACGAGACTTCCAACCGACACGCGCATTTGCGCTTCACGCTCCAAGATTTTCAGGCCCCGGCCGGTGAGGAAAAAGCCGACATGCTTGAGCCGGACATCCGGATGATCGAGATTCTTTTGGGCGAGTCCGATTGCCAGTGCCGCCACCTCAAATTCGGTTTTATTGCTGTGGCGCGCCACGCGTTCCACGGTGTGCCGGTAAAGGTCGCGGGTCGTAAAGTCCATTGATGAATAGATTTTCGCCGGGTCCGTGCGCAAGGTCTGTTCCACCTTGCTTTGCGCTTCGACAAAATCCTGCCAGTCCATCGAGTCGAGAAAACGCAGACTGCCAATGGAATTGCCCACGGATACTTGTGCGGCAGCCTGATACTGGCTTTCACCCTGGACCATTTGACCAACCGTCAAGCCGTCCTCAGCGAGGCGTTCCTCAATCCAGCCCACTGCGAGTTTTACCGACGGTGCTTTTTCCTGAACTCGCCGTAGAAACTCGGTTACAAATGCCCGGTTCAATACCGGCTGGGATTTGGCCATTTCCCCAACCACAATGATCAGGTCGGAAGGTTTTTTTTCGACCACCTCAACAATCCTGTTCGCCCAATTTTCCGCAGCCTCCCGTTCGTTTCGAACCACATTCAACTGCACGGCCACGCGCCGCAGGTTTTCGATCAAGGCCAGTCGCAGCATGATGGGTACTGCCCATAGTTCGCCGAGTTTCAACAAGTGCACCTCCTGATAACTGGCGATGAAACCCGTCAGATGCGATTCGTCAATCCGGCCGTCCGTATGGGAAACGATTTCCAGGGCAATTTCGTATACGCGCGGGTAGCTTGCCCACGGGCCATTGAGCAGTTGGGGCAGTTCCCGGTTGAACCCCCGCGGTAAATGCCGCTGCGCGGTGCGGATCTGCTCCTCGATCAGGTGAAAATTGTCCAGCAGCCATTCGGCCGCCGGGGTAATGTGCCGCTTCTTTTCGACCTCCAGTGTCCCCTCATTATAATCGCGCAGAATTTTTTCATTCGAGGCCAGGCGGGGCAGCAGGAGATTTGGTCCCTTTCCATTTTGCACCCGGCGGTTTTGCGCGAGACTCCGGGCGGATTGTTTGAGCAAGTCGATGCTCAACAGTTCACCGCGGAGCGGCTCTTCCCGGTTCGGTCCTACTCCTGGTTGGCGATGACTGCCTATAAACAAGTTTTCCAAATGGAACATGAGGCCTGCCATTGACTTTCAATAATGGGGGAGAAATTCTGCAACGGGCAGGTGAACATGGCGGCTATCATGTGACTTCATTTAGGACTGAAATGGCAGCAACATCAAATAGGTGGATTATACATTATTCCTCGACTGACTTTGGCGTGGGCACATCAATGCCAAGGGCATCGCACAAATCGATTTCGTGTTCCTGTTCTTGCACGATGATGCCGCGCAACACTTCGCTCAAGGCAAATTCGCCCATCGCCTCGGCCTGGCGAATACGCTGCCGATATTGCGCGATCGTGTTGCGCTCATTTTCCAGGTCTGCCGCCAGCATTTCCTTGGGATCGTGCGATGTTTTGACTGCTTTCGGCGTCACCGTCGGCATGCCACCGAGATAATCCACCTGCTTGGCAATTTTAATGGCGTGCGCCAATTCTTCGCCTGCGTGCTTTTCCAGTTCCCGGGCGATGTCCGTATACGCCGCACCTTTCAGCACCTGGCTGTAAGTGGTGTAGGCAATTACCGCCTGGTATTCGCGGGCCAAGTCTTCGTTAAGCAGTTCCGCCATATTTTTGCGGTTAATGGCGGGGTTTTCTGATTGGTTGTGCTTTTTCATATATTGGTATTCGTTTTCACTTTCTGAACCCGGCCTTTGGTGGTTTTTTGCCCGGCTTTTGAAGGAATCGTTTTCGTTAAATCAATCAGGGCAGAAGCATCACTGTCGGGATTAAGCGCCTCTTGGTTTTTCTCCTTGGCCAGGTCTTTCAGCGTCTCGTCGCACGCTTTTTCCTGGGTCAGAATTTCCTCAAGCAATCTAACAGCGTCTTCGTTGTCCAATAATTTCGCCCATTCATGCAAACACCCATAGGAGGCAATTTCATAATGTTCCACCTTTTGCCCGACGGATATCAGCGCAGCATTGAGCGTCGGCTCACCCCTGTTTTCAGCAACGGTTTTCTCGCCTTCTTGGATCAGCCCGATAGTTGCGGCGCATTTTCTGCCCCTTGGCTTTTCGCCAAATTTACTAAAAACCTGTCTTATTTTGATTTCATGCCCCTTCGTTTCCTCCAAATGCGCTAAAAAGGCTGCTTGCAAATGCTCACACGTCGCCGCGTGTGCCAGTTTGGGGAGAGCTCTAATAATCCGCATTTCTGCGTCATACATGTCGGCCAATTCATTTAGAAATAAGATCTTTAATTTCGATTTTGGCCAACGTTTTTGCTTGTTCATAGCTACTCCGATGTTTTCAATCTTCCAGCGCGAAACATGCCACTGTTTTTCCTCCATTTTATTGGGGTTTCCAAATAACATCCGTTCGGAAAAATGATGGCCGTGCATTTCGCACGATGAGCCTGCCCGCAGGTGATGAGGACTAGATCCGCTGCGGGGTCATCGCCACCCTGTTCGCATCGCCCGTTTGACAGATTTCTTAGCTCCTGATAGCCAGTGGGTAAAACTCCTTGTGTTTTTTTTCCGATGTGAATGATTGAACCGTTCTCAAGGCTTAGTTCAGCGTGGCTATCCAATTTATCGCCGTCCCGTATTTAACGATCCGCGTAGCGCGCGGGAAATCGCCAAGGATCTTCAAGTGGGACTGGGTGATGAATTGGTGTTCGACGTTCAAGGTGTGCCGGTCGTTACGCGTGTTGCCAGTCTGCGGGAAGTGGAATGGCGACGCATTCAGCCAAACTTCTTCGTCGTGTTTCCTCGCGGGGTGCTGGAAAGCGCGCCCGCCATGCATGTGTTGGTGACGCAGGTGGATTCCAGCCAGGACTCCGCCCGGATGCAACGGGCGGTCGTGAAGGAATTCCCAAATGTATGGGTCATTGACCTGACATTGGTCTTGCAAATCGTGGACTCTATCTTGGGTAAAATATCCTTTGTCATCCGGTTCATGGCCATGTTCACCGTCTTGACGGGTTTGCTCGTGCTGGTAAGTGCCCTCGCCGCCGGGCGTTATCAGCGCATCCAGGAAAGTGTCCTGCTACTCACCATCGGCGCCTGGCGCTCACAGATCCTTAAAATACTGCTGGCAGAGTATTTCGCCCTTGGTTTCCTGGCCGCGTCGACTGGAATTTTACTGGCTGTGATCGCCGCCTGGGTGCTGATGCGGTTCGTGTTTCATGTCCCTTTTGCCTTGGTGTGGGAATCCGTGTCGATTCCCTTGGTGCTGGTGCCCGGGATAACGGTCACGGTCGGGTTCCTGATGAGCCTTGGGATATTGAACCGATCCCCTTTGAGTATTCTCCGCATAGAAGTTTGATGCCTTGCCGTTTAACCAGCAGCTTGCAATGCCGATGTGGCGAACTGCAAACCCGCCAGAAGCCGCGGTTGGAATTTCCCCAAGATCTCGTTGGCATCGTTCCGGCTTAAGGTTCGGAGCCACTAGGATTGAATTATGCCACAAGGAGACAAGTCGGGCTATACGGACAAACAAAAGCGCCAGGCCGAACATATCGAAAAGGGATATGAAAACCGCGGGACCGGCGTCGGCGAAGCCAAGCGCCGCGCTTGGGCCTCTGTGAACAAGATGACCGGAGGCGGCAAAAAGAGCGGCTCCGGGGTCGGCAAAAAGGTGAACAAAGCCCCCGCCCGCAAGGGCGGAAAAATTAGCGGTTCCGCGTCCAAAAATCGGACGAAGCGGGTTTGCGACGGCGAGTGAGGAAGAAATGTTCATGAGTGAAACCTGCGGCGATTTTTTAGTCGAGCGACTGCACCAATGGGGGGTGCGGCGGATTTTCGGTTATCCGGGTGATGGCATTAACGGCATCATGGGAGCCTTGGGACGAGCACAGAATAATTCTCATGTCATTGATTTCATTCAAGCGCGACATGAAGAAATGGCGGCCTTCATGGCTGGCGGGCATGCGAAGTTCACGGCGGAGGTCGGCGTCTGTCTGGCGACCTCAGGTCCCGGCGCCATTCACTTCCTGAATGGGCTTTACGATGCCCAGTCGGACCACGTGCCCATCGTTGCCATCGTTGGCCAGTCTTCCCGACAGGCCATGGGTGGCAATTATCAGCAGGAAGTGGATTTGCTTTCACTCTTCAAGGATGTCGCTGGTGAGTTTGTGCAACAAGCCTCGCATCCGGCGCAAATTCGACATTTGGTGGACCGAGCCATGCCCATCGCCAAGGCCGAACGGACAGTCACCTGCATCATCATACCGAATGCTCTGCAAGAAGCTCCCGCGGTCCGAGAGCCGCAGCACGCTCACAACACCATTCATTCAGGATTTGACCATGTGACTCCCCGAGTCATTCCTGCCGACAAAGATTTACGTCGCGCCGCTGAGGTGTTGAACGATGGTGCTCGCGTGGCAATGCTGATAGGAGCTAGAGCAATGCAGGCGGCAAAGGAAGTGCTTGAAACAGCCGAAATTCTCGGTGCAGGGATTGCCAAGGCATTGTTGGGTAAAGCCGTTATCTCCGATGAATTGCCATTCATTACGGGGTCCATCGGCCTGCTGGGCACCAAGCCAACTCGCCTCGAAGTAGAACGAGCAACCGGGCGAGCTTTGAGCCCTAGCTCGCGCCCGGTTGCGGTCGAACGTTCCAACTTGTGTGTCAGCCCTATTTCCACCGCCACACTGCTGGCTTCGCCCTATACGACTCTGGTGACTGATAGAGTTCCGCTGGGGTGGCGTAGCCCAGCGCCTGGTGCGGACGCTCCGCGTTGTAATGGGCAAACCAACGCGCCAGCCCACGCTGGGCGGTCAAGCCGTCGCCGTAGTCCTGCACATAGATGTCTTCCTGTTTGACGCTGCGCCATAAGCGTTCGATGAACCGGTTGTCGATCCATCGCCCGCGGCCGTCCATGCTCACGTCCACCCCCACCGACTCGACCGCTTCCAGAAACGCCTCGCTGGTGAACTGGCTGCCCTGGTCGGTGTTCGAGATCAGTGGCTGCCCTCCGCTGGCCAAGGCCGACGTCCACGCCCGAATGCAAAACTCGCTGTCCAGGCTGTTGGACAATTCCCACGCCAGCACGTCGCGGCTCCACCAATCCATGATCGCCACCAGATACATGTACCCGCTGGCCATCGGCACGTACGTGATGTCGCTGCACCAAACCTGATCCGGACCGCTGATTTCCAGCCCTTCCAAGGTACGGATAAATCCGATGCCCCTCGCCAGGCTGACTCAAGTTCCGCTTGGGATAGACGGCTTCGACGCCCATCAACTCCAGTAACCGGGCCACCCGCTTGCGATTCACCAAGCGTCCCTCGCGCTGCAACATGACCGTCAATCGCCGACTCCCATAGACCGGATGTTCCCGATGCAACTCGTCCAACCGGCGCATCAGCGCCAGATTCGCTTCGCTTTCAGGCACCGGTTCGTAATAGAACCCGCTGCGTGAAATGCCGACCAATTCGCATTGCCGTTGTACGCTCAGATTGATGCATGCGTCAACCAGGTCGCGCCGAACCTTTACAGGCCCAGCTGCTTGCACTTTTTTTTAAGCCAATCCACTTCCACGCTCAATTCGCCAATCTTCTCGTGGAGTTGTGGACCAACGCGTGTTTGCGGCCAAACACAAACGCGTGAGCAAAAACAAATCGAAATATCCGCCCCGAAAATGTCTATGTTGCCAACGATGGTTTGTGCCAGATCCTTATAACCGCCACCACCAACGCTTTTGCAAGCGCCCTCGTTGCCGCAATGCCAGCAAACATTTCAGTCAGCAACTCTGGTTGGCGAAGTCGGAAAACCGAAAGCTTGGCGGCGGACCCAGCGAAGTAGACCGTGTTCGCGCCTGGCGGAGGGCGCATCCGAATTATTGGAAGCGACCTTTCGCTTGATTCTAAAGGGTGAAATTGCGCTACAGAGATTTCATAGGTGGCCAGCGCAAACTAATTTATCATGGGCAGTGACCAGTCAAAGTGGGTGTCGAAACCCATGCGACAGCAAAGATAAACAATTAATATGAATAAGCAACTAACAACATTACCGCAACAATTAGTGCTCCAAAACATGAACAACACGCCGTTCTTCGAGATGTTGCTGACGAATCCAAGTCTGGCGCTGCAATCGCAGGAGGACGCGAAGTGCATGGCGCTTCTTTCCACATTGGGCGTTTTGGATGACTTTGCGCGAGCATCGACTCCTAACACGAGCACGCTCGCCATAGACGGTCATCCCACACATTGGATTTTTGCCTGCTGCTACACAGGCAACAGTGAGGCGAAGGAAAACGGTTACAGCGTGGTCTGTATGCCGCGGCTTACTTGTTCTCGCCAGCAATTCGACGATTTCGTCAAGGAGATGGTTGAAAAGATCGGCGGGACAGAAAGATCGGAGCGAACCATGTATCGCCGGGATGACTGGCCCACTCAAAACTGACGCTTTCATGAATTTTGCGGGTCCAGAAAATTTTGCCGTGGTGCTACCGCATCTGGAGAAAGCGATGGTACCGAAGTTTCGTCGAACCTAAAAACCGTCTCAGTTTATGCCAAAAAAAGAACACAGCCAAACCAACCAAACCCACGCTCAAGCCAAAGGCCACCAAGACTGCAGTTACGGGGGCCAAACCAAAATTGACCTCCCCGTTAAAATTCCCGGGCACAACGTCGTGATCAACTGCGCGTGAAACAGGGCTCATACAAAGCACCTCGGGTAGATTTCAACGACTACACGACGTGCTCCTTTAACCCCCACCTGTTCTCGGAAGCCGCCAGGGCGG
>JBEKZM010000156.1:0-10650 GCA_049509875.1 Verrucomicrobiota bacterium
TGGGGTTCGAATCCCCCTCTCTCCGCCATTTCAACCTATACTGGTTCTGTTTTAATTCGCCACCTCGTCCGCAGCCGCGACGACCTGTTTCATCTTCGCCAAACCGGTTTTGGCGACCGTGAGCGCGTCTTGTTTCCAATAATTGCGGTTGAAAACTTCGAGCGACAAAATGCGCTGTCCGCCGGTTTCGCGGAGCAGGCGCAACGTGTCGGCGAGCGGGTAAATACCATCGCCGGGATAAACGCGGTAGCTGTCATCGATTTTTTCCCGGGACGGGTCGGCCGGAAAATCGTTCATGTGAATCACCGTGGCCGCGCGGCCATTCACCACCGCCAGGCCGCGATAATCCGAGCCGCTCTTGTAGAGGTGGAAAATGTCGGCGAGAATGCATGCGCGCGGATGACCGCATTGCACGGCCACGGCGACGCATTCGCTCAAGTGGCCCAAGGATTTCGAGAATGACCAAAGCTCCAATTCCGCAACCACGCCGATTGGATCGCCGATTTCCAGCAGCGCGCGATAGCGATCCGCCGCTTTTTGCAGGTCCATGCCGGTGACATCCGTCGCGCCGGCTGGCGGAGCCGCCATGCGCTTGCCGCCGATTTGCGCGACGAGATCCATGTCGTGCCGCGCCTGTTCAATACCCTTCGCGCGTCGCGCATCGTCCTCAGCGAGCCACTCGGCAAAACCAATCGCGCTTTCAACCGCTAAACCAGCATCGGAGATTTGCTTTTTCAAATCGGCGGGTTTGCCGCCCGCCTTGACAAAATCGTCGAGCGAAGAAATCCACGGTTCAATGGCGTCGTAGCCCGCGGCACCGGCGACTTGAACTTCTTTTTCGATGCCGAGTTTTTGGCCCTGAATCGTCGCCATGTTCAGGGAAAACAAAAACGGGCGTGGCGGCTTCGCGGCCGACGATGCCTCGGCTGCAAACGCTGGCGAAGACAATTTACCCGCGGTGAAAACCGCTCCTGCCAGGCAGCCGGCCTTGGTCAAGGCCGCGCGACGGGAAATACGATTCAGGCTCATGGATGACTGTGATACTCAAATGCTCGCCCAATGGCGAGATTTTGATTCGCCTGGTAACATTTCCAGAAATCACGTTTCGCGGCCGTTCAGCCTGCCGGCTTTCGACCCCGATTCTAATTTTCTTCGGAGCGTTGGCATGGGGTTGTCATTCAGCACGGCCCGCGGCGCACGCCCATGGATCTCCGCCCGCGGCTTGGATTGCGTGGCAAAAAGCGCGCCTTGAATCCATCGCCGGCACCAACGGCTGGACGACGCTGATTTCCCGGTATTGGCTCCCGGAGGGCAAGACCTATGCCGGCACTGATCCCACCAATCAACTGGTGCTGTAGATCAGGCAACGCCAGCGGTCGCGCTTACTTGGGCAGAATTCTCCCGCGTGCTCATGCGTGCCAGGACCGCAAGCTCGAATGGCGCCGCTGATTTTACGGTCACACCGAAGCGTTGGCGGGGCTCGCGGTCATGGCGGGTCAGTTTGAATTCCCCATGACCCAGCGCGGCGCGGAGGCCGGCCTCCAGGTCCGGCGTCGCCGCGGCGTAGGTCCCTGCTGTATTCGGCGCCATGCCGCGATCGTTGATGCTGAGGTCGAATTCCGTGCTGCTGAGATTCAGTGCGCCCGGAAACGCTTCCTGCAAACGCAGGGCCGTCTGCGCGGCGGACGCAATCGCCTGTAAGATGCGATCTTGATTGGTGCCGCCCAGGATGGTTTTGCGGCGATACAGCACGCCCCAAGATCCGCCCGTGTGGTCGAGGGCGAAGTCGGCTTCCACGCCAACGGCGATGACACCTGGTCCATTGGGCACATGGAGCAACTCCGCCACATCAACGAGGAGGACGCCAGGCATGACCTGCCGGGCGACCCATTGGTGAAAGACGTCCACACTTTTTGCTGGCTCCAGACCCAGCGGGCCCTCCACCGGGATTTTAATGATGAGGTGTTGAAGTTCCATAACGAGCGTAGCGGGGATGCTCAGCCCCTGGCTGGCGCCGAGGCCGACGAGCCGAGCTTGTTGTAGCAATTGTAAACTGCTTCGATGAAGAGTTGGGCCTCAGCGATGCGATGGTGCGCCGTATCAGCCGTAAACTGTTCTCCGCGCCCGGCCTGGGCGGCGAAGAGAAAGTTCGCAAACTTCGGCCCGACGAATGGATCGGAAAAAAGCTGGGTGTCGAAGAATCGCTTCTTGAATTCTGCGATGATTTCATCGGGTTCGTTGGAAATATCGTCGTATTGGGCCTGCACCAGGGCGCGGGCCGCTTTCATGAAGGCGGCATAGGCGGTTTCACCGGCCCGCTGCACGGCTCCGCTATCCAGTTGCAACCCGGCTTCAAACACCAACCGCTCCGCCGCAGTCAACTCAAACTGAAAGCGGGAGACCACCTCGCCAGCGCACTCCCCAATGCCAATGTCGCCAATGCTGTATTGGCGAGGGTCGCCCCAGTCGGAATAAAGGCCCGGATCACTGTTGTGCGAAGGTAGGTTCTGGTTCAGCGGCTCCAGCAGATCGCGGATGGGTCCCTTCCCGACCCGCTTGACAAAAGCGTAGAATTTTTCGGCCTTCTCCCGGTGCTTCACGTAGTAATCCGTGATCCGATCCACCGCATCGGGAGCCCGTTTGGAGGGTATCGCGATGATGGGCAGGCCATAGGAACCGGCGTTGTGCTCCCATTGGCCGCCCAGGACGACCTGAAAGTGGGGCACCTTATAGCCGTTGACTGTCCGGGTGACTCCGTAGAAGCCAAGATCGGCAACGTGGTGGACGCCGCAGGAATTGAAACACCCGCTGACCTTGATGTGCAGCGCCGTGACCGCTTCATCGAGCTCATGGCTTTTGGCGACCAGACGGTTGCGCAGCTCGCCCCCAAGTCCGCGCGAAGAGGAAATGCCCAGCTTGCAAGTGTCGGTGCCCGGGCAGGCGGTCACGTCCACAATGCCGCCCGCGCCCGGCTCACCGAGGTGCACGGCCTCGAGATCGGCGAAAAGCGCGGCCACGTCGGACTTGCTGACCCAGCGGACCAGGAAATTTTGCTCGACGGTGGTCCGGATCGTCCCGCGAGTGTACCGGGCGACGATGTCGGCCAGGGCGCGGAGCTGGTCCGCCGTGATGTCACCCAGCGGCAGGGTCACCGCGCAGGTGACGTAGCCCGTCTGACGCTGGTGGCGGACATTGGCCCTGAGCCATTCCTGGAGTCGGCCATTGCCATTGACCGCAGGGAATTGCCCCGGCGGTCTCAGTGGCCCCTCCGCATCCTGCTCGGCATCCTTGAGGCGGTCCAGCCAGCGGGGATCATCGCGGAGTTCCTTGCGCGTGGCGAAGACTTCATCGCGAAATTTCTCGATGCCCCATTTGTCCACCAGGAACTTGATGCGCGCGGCGTTGCGGTTCTTTTTTTCGCCGTGCTTGCCAAAGACACGGCAGACCGCCTGGGTGAGCGGGAGCAGTTCCTCGACGGGCGCAAATTCGGTGAGGATTCGGGCCTGGCGCGGCACCGGGCCGAGTCCGCCGCCCACCACAATTTTGAAGCCGCGCTGGAGCTTGCCCTCGGTTTCGCGCACGACGGCAGTGTAGCCGATATCGTGCATTTGGGTCAGACCACAGGGATGCTCGGAACAGCCGCTGAACGCGGGCTTGAATTTGCGTCCGAAATCCATCGTGTCCGGATGGCCCATCAGGAACCACGCGAGGGCGCGGGCGTAGGGCGAGACGTCGAAAGATTCGTCACGGCAGACGCCGGCAAAGGGGCAGGCCGTGACATTGCGGACAGCGTTGCCGCAGGCCTCGCGAGTCGTGATGCCCACCGCCGCCAGCCGCCGCATGAGCGCCGGTCCGTTTTCAATATGGATAAAATGAAGCTGAAAATCCTGCCGGGTGGTGACGTGCGCGATGCCGTCGGAATACTCCTCGGCCAGCTCCGCCATGGTCTCAAGCTGCTGCGGGTTGAGTCCGCCAAAGGGAATCTTGATCCGCTGCATGCCCGGCGCATCCCACAGCGTGTTTGGCCCTTTCGTCGGTTTGTCGGCAAAGGGCAGCTTGCGGCTCTCGGTGCCGTCGTAGCGCTGGCCGTTGTCGTAGCGCTGGCCGTAAGCGCCGCGGCGCAACCGTGTCTCGGCGAACACTTTTTCGTCGAGTTTGCCCTGCTTCCGCAGGTCAATCTCCGTTTCAAACTGATCGATTTCACTACCGATCGGCTCAGGCAACTTGCCTTTATACCGGTCTTTCCAAATGGCGTGGCTGGCTTTCATGGGTCTGGAGCATGGCCTCTGTCAGTGTTTGCCCGGTCATGAGCAATTCGCCTTTTTCTACTCGTTCTTTTCCCGGAAGTCGCGCCAAAAAGCAAAATATCTTCACCTCTGGCGAAGCCCCGCTTCGGCCGCTGTCGGAATGGTTTCGGCCTGACTGACAAATGGCGTCGTCACAATCTCTGCTTATTCTACACGGTTGAGTGTTTGCATAACCCACACATTTTGTGTGATGTTCACGGCTACTTTTGATATAGCGAAATGGTAACATCTGTTTCATCAAGTGACCACGCTCCAGGAGTAAACAGCCCAATGCCTGGCAAGAGAAACAGCCAAGTGCCCACCGCGTCAAGAACTCCTGTTGTATTAAAATGGTTGCCAATCGTCCGCTGATATGGCGCATAGCCTTCTTTATAACACTGAATCGAAACATCTCTGTTCCTCTTCACTGTCACTTGTGCCGGTGGAGTATATCTCTGCCCATTCACCATCAGGATGGCATCGGGCGGATTGCAGTTGATGTTCATCGTCTGCATGTGCCCCCTGAATGCCGAGCATCCGGTGCTGGTGGCGAGTAGAATTGCACCCACGCCCATGCTTACCGTCCGCTGGAGTGTTTTGTTCACTTGTCGTTTCTTTCTTTATTGTGGCTGCCATACTAGCACTGCTTCTGCTCGGTCATAAGCCGATAACCACGTCCTTGCCGAACGACAGACCGGCAACGTCTGCCGCCAGTCGAATGATCGTATTCTTCAAGACGTTGTTCAGGTTCGTTGCGACAAACCAGCCACCAGGCAACGATTCTCGACAGTCACGAAGGTCCTCTCGGTCAGGGTACAGTTCTTCAGGTTTGCGGGCGATGTAGTGCCGCTTTCGACCCTGGGCGTCTGGATGCTGAGAGCATCGTTCGAGAAAATTCGTATCTGTCTTGGCTAATTCTCGGAGAACGATAACCATCGCATCCTTGGCATTGTGGTAGGCGTAAGATTTTCCGAGAAGGACCAAATTTCCACTCCGTGATGATTCGCTCGCCGCTTGTGGCTTACTCAAGCCGGATGACGCCGCGCCGTGTGTCAAGGGCGAGTGGTCATACTGAATTCCAGGAGTAACCGGCTTGCCAAGGCCGACGAGGAACTCCGCCACGTCGTCGGCCTCCGGTCGGACACCAGCCTTCGATTCGACGGCGCTCGTTACCATTTCAACAAGCTGTTCATCGCCTTTTTCGACCAATTCTCGCCAAGCGTCGGGAATGGCGGCCTTGGCCTGCGAACGGCGATTGCGGCTCCTATATTCAATTCGCGCAGTTTCAAGCGACTCACCCGATGCGACTCGCGAATGTAAAAGATAACGCGTGAGCACTTCACCTGCTTCCGCAGGGGGTCGCTCGAAGAGGTCGAGCTTGTACACACGGCGGTCCTCGTAGCTACCTTGTTCAGCCGGAAGGTAAAAGCTCCAAGTTCTCCCATCCGTCAGGATGACGAAAGGGACTCCGGTGTGAAAAGCATACTCAAGGGCTTGGCGGACGGATTCCTCAGCTTTGCCGGGCTGTTTAACCTCAACGGAAATAGCTGGCTTTCGCGCTGGGCAGCACAACGCGAAATCAGCACGCCCCTCACCCGTTTTGTATTCCGGCCAAACAACGGTTGTGTCCCAGGTGTCCCAGCCCAAATCTTGTAGCAGGCGAAGAACAATGCCTTGAGAGATCGCCTGTTCGTTCGGAAATGTTCCTT
This sequence comes from Verrucomicrobiota bacterium, assembly GCA_049509875.1. Taxonomy (GTDB): domain Bacteria; phylum Verrucomicrobiota; class Verrucomicrobiia; order Limisphaerales; family UBA11358; genus UBA11358. The sequence goes on from JBEKZM010000156.1 coordinate 5,996, forward strand.
GCCGTAGTCGAGCGGTAATATCTGCGATGGTGGTTTCAAGTGGCATACCGAGGCCGATTAAACGCCTACCGTGCGGGATTGCAAGCCTCATTTTCGTCCCAGAATCTGAAGAAAAATGCATGAAGAAGAACAAAGCAGCCGTAGCCCTTGGCCAGCTTGGCGGCAAAGCCAACGGTCCGTTTGGTGTCGCTGCCATTTCGCTTTGTCAACCCTGGCAAAAAACTCCCTTTTGTATAATAATCTTTCAACCCCAATCATTTGAGCGTGTAAGCGCCGTCCCTGGCAGCCGCTCCCCCCGCCCCCAGACTGGATCAGGCATCCGTCAACATGCGGCTATAAATCTTGAGGCGGTCGGCCAGCACGCGCTTGGACGGAAGTTGGGTGAGATATTCGAACACGTGCATCTTGTGCGGCCCATGGCTCAGGAGCAGTTCCACATGCTGCTGTTTCTTGGAAGTGCAGAGGATGAGCCCCACCGGTTCGTTCTCGCCCTCGCGCCATTCGTGCTTCTTGAGCCACGAGAGATACAAGTCCATCCGCCCCTAGTCGGCGGCAACAAATGGCCCAATCTTCAAATCAATGGCCACGAGGCAGCGTAACAGGCGGTGGTAGAACAACAGGTCGAGCCGGTAATCATCGTCGTCAATCCGCATGTCTGGTGTTGGAGTTCGCGGGTCGTCCACCGCTGCTGGGCGGCTTGGTCGAAGTAGAAGGCACGCTTCAAACCAGCCTCAACACCGAGCAGAATGCGGTAATGCGTCCACCCGAGGCGGTGGTGCTTGGAAAAGTCAATGACGGGACGGTCGTCGGATTCTACAGGCAGCGCCTGTGGAATGTTTGTCTGAGCAGCTTTGCCAGCCAGTGGCTGGCGAATTGTCGAGGAAGATGATCCGGCAGGCGCTGCCTGCCAAATGTCGGGTAAATATTCTACAGGCAGACAATCCTGACATGTCAGGCTTGGCGACGTGGCGTTTGATGACGGCAGATTTCATTTCGTGCTTTGCCACAATAGTGGCAGCAAAGTGGCATCAGGTACAATATTCCACCGCTCACACCCGAGACGCGGATGTGCAAAAAACAATTGTAACTACAGGGCAAAATGTATGGTGCACCCGGCAGGACTTGAACCTGCAACCCTTTGATCCGAAGTCAAATGCTCTATCCAATTGAGCTACGGGTGCCCGCTGCGAGGAAGACTATCCCTCCCGGTCGGAATGTCGAGTTCGGACCATTTCCGAAACGGGCGAAACGGAGGTGTTGCCGGCACGGACGGTGCCGAGTCAGAACGGCAGCCATTTGAAGTCCAGGGCCCGTTCCGCCAGCCAGCCGGAGGCGACGAGGATGATGGCCACGGAACCCAGCCGAAGGACGACGTGCTGGTAAAACGAAAACTCGCGCATGGCGAATGAAAGCGGGAGAAAAGCGGCCGCAATGGCCAATTGACCAAACTCCACCCCCAGATTGAAACCAAACAGCGCCGTGGCCAGTTGGCCGCCATGCAATCCCAGGTCGCACAAGGCGTTCGCAAAGCCAAATCCGTGCAACAATCCGAAGCCAAAGGCCACCAGCCAGCCGCGCTCGGCAAAGAAGGGAAACAGATTATTGAAGGCGGCCAGCACCACGGTGGCGGCAATGGCTGATTCGACCAGGCGCGTGGGCAAATGCACATAACCCAGGGCCGCCAGGCTGAGGGTGATCGAGTGCGCGGCCGTGAAAGCGGTGACGATCTTAAAGACGTTGCCGAACGCCTGCCGCGCCTCCGGCACCGGCTGCCACCGGCCGGCGCGCCGAAGCAGCACGCCGGGCAGAAGCAGGGCCAGGAGAAAAAGAATATGATCGTACCCCGAGCAAATGTGCAACATGCCCTCGGTTAAAAAGATGAAAAAAGGTGCGCGCGGGGCTGGCTTGGCCAGGTCAAAAGTCTGGCTGGAATTCTGCGGATCAAAGACCGCCAGATGTGTGATCCCCTGGTCCTCCAAACGCAGTAATCCGCGGTGCTTGGGGTCAATGTCAAAAAACGCATTGTAATTCAGTTCGAGCCTCGCCGGGTGAAGCAAGCCGTCCACGTCGAAGCGCAGGACGGCGTAGGCGCCATCCGAGTGATCATCAACGAGGAGTTCCTTCACGCGCAACGTTCCCACGGCGCCGTCACCGTGAATGTGCAGCCGCGAAAGTGCGTAAGCTGAAACCGCGTCTTTTCGCGCCAACAGCTCTGACCAGGTGATGGCCCCGTCATCATTCACATCCAGCCCGATGGCGTCTTCCAGGTCGCGCAGCGCCAAATGCCATTCGCCGGTCAGCTTGCCTGGCGTCGCGATCAAGGTCAGATAAGACGTGCTTTGGGTGTGCGCACCGGCCGTGAAGGTTGAGAGGCAGCAAGCGGCCACGAACAACCAACGAACAAGGCGCACCCGGCACGCTGGATAGGTCTTTATCATTGGGGGTTCAATTTCTGCGCGAGCCGCCTCAGTTCGGCCGCTTCCAAATGATTCGTCTGGATAAAGTCGAGGGCCGGCCGGGCGGCCTCCGGAGCCCCGGCGGCCAGCGCGGCTTCCATCAAGATGCGGAGATCCGCCGGCTCGTGCTGCGCCTGCCAATTTGTTTGGGCCAGCCGCAACGCCTCCGGCGGCTGATGCAGCAGCCACATCGTAAATCGCGCCTCTTCGCGCTGGTGAACAAAATCGCCGCGCAGATGACCCGCTTCATAACGCGCCTTCAAGGCGGCCGCATGTTCCGCCAGGCTCGCGGGCGGAGGCGCCAGGGCCGATTCCGCCAAGGCGAGCCGCAGCAGCAGGGCATCGGCCCGGGTTTCGTTCCCGAGCAGGTCGGCCACTTCCCGGGCGCGGCCCTGATCCAGGAGCAGATCCGCATAAACGCCGAGGAGATAAGGATCATGCTGCCCGAAGGCCAGGGCTCTTCTACAATCTTCCCCGGCTTCGCGGGCATGGCCCAGCCGGGCCTCGGTTTCGGCCAGCACCGTCAAGGCCCAGATTTTCTCATCAACACTGGCCGAGGTGTTCGCGGCCAGCGAGTTGCGGAGGAGGCTGCAGGCGGGTTCGGCGCCGCCGTTCAGGGAGGCCACATTGGCGGCAGCCGTGAGCCCGATAAGCCCGGGCGCGAGTTCCATCAAAGGCAAACACGCCCGGCGCGCCCCGGCATAATCTCCCACCACCGTGAGAATGGTCGCGCGGGTAAGCCACACTTGAGGATTGCGAGGCGCGAGGCGCGCGGCGACCTCCAGATCCGCCAGCGCATTGGTGAATTCATGCTGGCTTTGTTCCAGCGTGGCCCGCAGGACGAGCGCCTCAATCGGCGGGACGGCGGCAGACCACCAGGGTGCAAGGGCCGCCTGCGCCCGCCCCAAAAAGCGCGGGTCCGCCTCGGAACGACTGCGTTCAATGCAGCACCGGGCAAATTGGCAGGCCAGCGCCAGATTGTCCGGATCGGCCGTGAGGCGTGCCCGGAGTTGTCGCATTTCACGGGCTTTCGGATCAAAGGCGGTGGCGCGGAGCTTTTCGAGAACTTCGCCGCCGTCGTGAGGAAGGTACGGTTCGCATTTGGCGACGGGCGGGGCGGTGATCACGAAGATACAAGTCAAGCATCCGGCCAAAAGCCGCAGGCCGCATTGCGCGCTCCTCATAGATCAATACTTGGCTTATGAGGGCGGGTTTCGGCCACGGTCTTCAGGTTACTGGCCAAAACCCGCCCGGTTTTCCCCAATGCGTCTGGTAGTCAAGGAAGCTTAACACCGATGAGGACATTCGAACTCGTTACGGTTGGCGACCCCAGGCTGACGCCGGGCAGGTCGGCGGCGGCGCGGTAAAATCCGGCGTTCCCGCCTGAAAGCGCGGTGGAAAGCTGCCGCGTGGTGCTGTTATATTGGGAAGCCAGGCTGACGTAAGGTCCGCTGACGTTGGTGCTCTGCTGCATGGTGATGTTGACACTCAGATCGTTGGGCGATCCGGCAAGCGGCGGATTGATATAAGGGAACACCTGCTGAAACATGTTCGCGGTCACCAACGCGCCGTCCGTAAAGGGCAACTGGCCGGATGGGGCGACATTGGTGGACAGCAACGCGCCCATCATCACCCGCAGCGCGACATCAACCACATCGTCACCCGGGCGCCGGCCGTTGGGGAATCCGGCGACGTCGCCGCCGATCACGCCGAGCTGATTCTGCATGGCGGCCGGCAGCGTTGGCGTGGTAGTGTTAAGCCGCAACATCTCGGCCACCGCCGTGGTCTGGTTAAGGCCGGGGATGCCCGTCAAAAACACCTCCACCAGGTCGCTCCGCGGAAAATTGGTCGGCGCGACCACTCCGGCGCTCCCGAAAAGCAACTGGATCAAGGCCGGCAAGGTGGGATTGGTCACATAGCCGGCAAACTGCGCATCGTTCACCGGCTGGCTGGCGTTGAAATTATCCTTGTCCTTCAAACCAATGACCAATTCGTTGACCAGCGGCTGACCCAGGCGCGAAACTTGAACCAGATTCGTGCCCTGATACTGGCTGGCGGTCGTCCAGCCAGCGATGACCGGACTGTTGTTCGTCAGGCACGAATTGGGGATCTCCAATATCAGCGAAGTCACATTCTTGTCCTCCAGGCTGTTCCGGGCGCCGTTCACGGGTCCCAGTGGATTGCTATAGTTGATCAGAT
>JBEKZM010000157.1:0-10618 GCA_049509875.1 Verrucomicrobiota bacterium
TCTTCATCCGCTTGGCCATCATCAGCGATACGGCGCTGTTGGTATCGCCCAGGACCAGAAAGGCGTCTGGCTTTTCCTTGAGGATCACCTCTTCCGTGCGAATCAACAGCCCCCCCAACATTTTCCCAAGAGAAGAAGTATTCAAATTCAGAAAATGATTTGGTTTGCTGACGCCCAGTTCGTCGAAGAAGACCTGGTTCAGCTCATAATCATAATTCTGGCCGGTATGAACCAGGACATGGCTAGTGTGTTGTTCCAGGGTTTTTATAACGGCGGCCAGACGGATTATTTCCGGCCGGGTTCCCAAAACGGTCATTACTTTCATAAAAAATAAAAAATTATACTTGAGATTGGAAAGCAGAAAGCAAAATGCATTTCAGCTTTCGGATTTCCATTTTTGCCTTACGTCGTAAGGACGGGGACATAATAGGTGTCCGGTTTTTGCTGGTCGAATAGTTCGCTGGACCAGAAAAGACAGACCATTTCGCCGGACCCAGCGTTTTCGATGGAATGCGCGTAGCCAGGGGGGATGTCGACCACCTTGAAATCCTGGCCGGAGACACGATGCTCGATAATCTCCGATCCGTTGATGTGGCGAAAACGAATTACCGCGTTCCCCTCAACCACCAGAAATTTTTCCGTTTTGGAATGATGATAATGATTGCCCCGGGTGACGCCGGGTTTGGTCCGGGATACAAAGATTTGGCCGCCGGCCGGCGATTTTAGGAATTCGGCCAGGCTTCCACGAGAATCGACCTTTTGGTCCAGGGAATACGCAAACTCCGGGCCGTCCAAGTAGCTGAGATACGTTACATACAATTTTCTGGTCAGCTCATCCGCCATGTCTGGCAACAAGAGGCTGCGCCGGGATTCCTTGAACGAGCGGATGCGAGCCGCCAAATCACCCAAGGAAATCCGGTAAGACTTTTCGACCTCAAGCCTGGCACAGGCCCCAGCGGTCGGGCGCTGTGTTAGCAACCCGACAAACGCGGTGATCACATCATCAATATAAACGAGTTCCAGTTCATGGCTGGGATCTGAAATCATGATCGGCAGGTCATGAGCCGTGTTGTGGCAGAAAGTGGCGGTCACGGAATTGTAATTCGGCCGGCACCATTTTCCAAAAACATTTTTCAGTCGAAAAATGACCGCGCGTCGGTGGTCTGTTGACCACCGGGCACTGACCGCTGTCTTCCGACCTTCCGCCCAGCGCATCAGCGCCTCCTCCGCTTGTCGCTTGCTTAGCCCGTAGGGGTTCTGCAGTTCCGCCTGGATGGACGAAGAAAGAACGATGGTGGGATTGCGCTCCAGTACCGAAAGGGTGTCGCAGATACTGGCCGTGAAGTCGGCATTGCCGGTTTTGAACTCCTCCGGTCGCTGTGGCCGATTCACTCCTGCCAGGTGGAAGATGAAGTCTGCCTCGGCCAGGCCATGATTGAGATCCGCCCGCGTGTTCCCGATGTCATAACATATCACACGGACGTCTGGCCGGCGACCCAGCGCCTCCACGAGGTGTTGGCCAATGAAGCCCGCCGCTCCGGTGACTAAAATGGTTAGCATACCTTGATAATTTGATAACGATCACGGGAGGACAAGACCACCGACCGCCTGACCACGGTCCACGGGCTTAATATCTCCGGCGTTCGCCTTCTTCCATCCATCCGCCGGCTCCGTGCCTCGCCGGGCGATGGCATCCCGCATTTCGGGAAGTGTCAGCAGCAGGTCCATCATTTGCTCCGGGCTCAACCGCCGGGCATTGTTGGAGTGATAACCCTCCACCAGGGCCACCTTTCGATTGCCCTGGGAAAAGTAAACGTCGTAATTCAGATCCCGGTTATCGGCGGGAACACGGAAGTACCCCCCCAGATCCTCAGCCTTGGCCGCCTCCTCCGTCGTCAGCAGGGTCTCATAAGCTTTCTCGCCATGACGGGTTCCGATGACATGGATGGGGTTGCCCGCCTGCAACAAGCGCTTCACCGCCTCGGCGAGAAGTCCGATGGTGGCGGCCGGCGCCTTCTGTACAAAGCGATCCCCCGGCCGCGCGTGCTCGAACGCGAACAAGACCAAATCCACCGCCGCGTCCAGGCTCATCATGAACCGGGTCATGTCCGGGTCCGTGACCGTCAACGGCTGCCCGGCTTCAATCTGCTGAACGAACAGCGGGATGACGGAACCGCGCGACGCCATGACATTGCCGTAGCGGGTGCCGCAAAAGACCAAATCCTTTTCCGCAGCGACACGCGAGCGGGCGACCATCAACTTTTCCATCAACGCCTTGGTCAAACCCATGGTGTTGATCGGGTAGGCGGCTTTGTCGGTGCTGAGCACGACCACTCGTTTTACGCGGTTGTCGAGAGCCGCCTGAAGAACATTGTCAGCACCGAGGGCATTGGTTCGGATAGCCTCCATGGGATAGAATTCGCAGGATGGCACCTGTTTGAGCGCCGCCGCGTGGAAGACAAAATCCACGCCGGCCATGGCTTCCTGGACGCTGTCCAACTGGCGAACGTCCCCGATGTAAAATTTCAGCTTCGCATTTCGATATTGGTGACGCATATCGTCCTGCTTCTTTTCATCGCGGGAGAAAATGCGGATTTCTTTAATTTCAGTTTTGAGGAACCGGCGCAGCACGGCATTGCCAAAGCTGCCGGTCCCACCGGTGATGAGCAAGGTTTTGTTTTCAAACATGGCGAGAATTAAAATTACTGGCTGCTGGTCTGCTACCTCTGGGCCTTTATTCCTTCATTTATTGCTTCCTGAGTTGGCTTTGTCCTTCGGTCCAGCTTATTCGATAGGTTCAGCATTCCCCAAAACATCTCTCGATTTTGAGCTGCCGTATCTGAAGTTTTTATTGCCGCTGATCCAAACAGACGGGCCTGTTTGGAGACTTTCCGAAATTCCATGTCATCCATTGCGACACATTCATGGATCGCCTGTTGAAAAGGGGTGACGCTGTCCAGAGGTAGATCCCAGCCCACTCCCTTGGCCTGCAAATTTCGCCAAGGGGTTTGGTCGCTGATCAGGACTGGACAACCAGCCAGCAGCGCCTCTAAAATTACATGGCCAAAATTCTCCCCGCAAGTAGGCAGGAAGAATAGGTGGTGCTTCGAAAGCACGTCGGCCACCTGATCGTGAGTCAACTCGCCGCAATAGCATGCCTTCACATTCGGCGGTAAAGCGTCGATCAACCGCTGACATTCAGCCCAAATGATGGGATCCTCCATGGGCCCATAGATGTTGAAATGCACCGCCCCCTGCACGCCCGCCAAAATTTCCAACGCCCCGCTCAGGTTTTTCATGCGGGAGATGCGCGAAACAAAGACTAGATTTAGGCTGCCGGGGGTTTTTGTCGGAATCGGTGCCATTGGCAGCGATGCGGTGTGCAGGGCAGCAACGCACATATCGCTGGACACAAATACCTTGATTTGGGAGACCGGACCGACAACGACAACTCTTCGCCGACGCGAAATGGTGGCCAGAATATTCGCCTCCTCATAACGATTGGAGGCCTGCCAGACTACTTGTCTGTAGGAATTCAGGAAATTTTGAATTGCCAGGTAAAATCGCTTGCGATGCGGGTGGATTGCCAGCGCTCCTGGGGAGAACTCGCCGCGTGGTGCCAGCAAGACTGGAATCCGGCGCGCCACCCCCAGGAATTTCAGCCAAGTTGGCAACATGGAGAAGGCTCTCGAGAAAGCGCTGTTCAAGTAAATCATATGGCAGTCTCCGGCGAGCAACAGCCGGGCGATCCTCCACCACCGTTGTGGGCCAGGGGAAAGGTAGAGCACTTGCGCGCCATCGAGCCCTTGCCATTCGTTCGCCCGAATTCCCGGGTAGGCATTCCGCTTCCCCAGATCACGGTCAGAAGTCACGATACGAAAATCAAATTCATTCTTCAGCTCTGAGACCAAATTGGCGAGGGAACGAATCGGGCCGCCCGCCCTATATCCCGGCACATAGAACTCGGTAAATAAGAGGACGATGGGCCGAGGTTGATTTCTGTCGTTACAACCGATTGGTAACATAGCTGAGTTATCTGCCATTGGCCGGCCACGATGATTGACACATCAATCTGTTGATTGCGTCATCGGGCCGCTCGGATAATCTGGAAGTTGTAGCCTCGACAACAAAGCATTGGAAACCGCCAGTAACCTTTGAGATGCCAATGATGGCGACCAACATTTGCTGATGGTGCTTTGGCCAGCTTTAGCCAATCGCTGACGCAAGGCTTCATCGTCATGCAACTTGACGAGCAATCCGGCAAGTTGCCGATGGCTCCCGGCTCTAAATAGAAATCCGTTTTCGTCATGTCGGAGCATGGTCTTGGCTGAGCCGGTCTCCTCGCTGGCCACCACGGCGCATCCTTCGGACATTGCCTCATTTAGAACCGCTCCCCAGCCTTCGTATGCGCTGCTTGGCAGTACATAAACGTGAGCATTTCGCATCCGCGTGCGAACTTGAGTTGCGGGTATGCTGGAGCTCCAGTCCAAACCGCCGACAATCTCGAGCTTCTGAGCCAACCGCTCCAATTTTCCCCGGTGGGGCCCGTCGCCGATCAACGTCAGGCGGGCGTTGGTGGCCTGCCGCAACAGCAAGGCGAACGCCCGAAGCAGGGTGTCCACGCGCTTCCAAGCGAGCATCCGGCCCGCCCACAAAATCTGAATTGGCCCTTCACGTTTGAGGCACGGTGGCAAGGGATCAGGCACCGAAGTGAAATAGCCCCAGTTCCACATTCGCCCTGGGAACGATGAGAGTCTACGCATATCAGTTGCCGCATATGCTCCATTGGATAAATAGTGGAACTGGGACGATTGCGCCAACCAACGAAACCGGAGGGCCATCTGGGCAAATCTCGGATCCAGCAACCTCGCCATACCGATTGGCGGTTTCCACCATCGTTCTGACATGTAGAAAGTGAGCTTTCCAGCCTGCAGCCTCTCGGCAAAGCGGGCCAAGCGCCGCTCGCCACAAATCACAACATCAGACTCGGCCCACCATTGCCAAAATTTCGATCGGTCTGCTGCATTTTCCCCGATTCTCAGAATCCAAGGTTCAGAATCTTGCCAATCCCAGCCCAATTTAACACGTTCAGATGTGGTCTGTTCGGACACGCCATAACAAAAGTTGCTTTCTCCCAACCGCGCCGCCAGACAGCGAGCCAGGGGCAGTTGGTGAGGACTCAAAACGTTGGTTCCAAGTAAGAGACGCATCGGATCATCCCTCGAGACTTTCAAAGGCCGTCGTTGATGAGTTCCATCTTTTCACCGGGCGGCAAGGATTGCCAACCGCTACGGTGAACGCCGGGATGTCGCGGACAACCACGCTACCCGCGCCAATTACCGCTTTGCGCCCAATGGTCACTCCCGGCAACACGGTGCTGTTCGCTCCGATCCAGACTCCGTCCTCTATTGTAACCGGCGCGCCTTTTCCGGGTCCGGCAGAGTGCGGGGACACCATGTCCAGCCCATGAGTTCCATTTAGAATCACCACCCGTGGCGCAATGTCCACATGATTGCCGATCGTCACCCTGGCCGCTTCGCTCCCGCTGATCAGAACCTGGTGACCGATAAAAGTATCCTTCCCAATCGAGACGCTGGTTAACAAAATACGGGCCGAGGCCACGATCCGCGCGGATTGAGCGCAATCGACACCGGCACAACGCAACAGCCGTGCCCGGATGCCATAGCCGCGAGTCAACGGCATGACGTCAAACAACTTGTTTACCAGTTGTAACAAGATACTCCGGCCGGGCATTATGATTGATTATCTACAGTCGCCGCACCGATCATCGCTTCGAAAAACCGTTTCTGATTCGCGCACCGTGAATGGAATGCATGGGCGGTCTCGTTGGCCTGACTAATCAACTCACCTGCTGCCTGCGCGTCTGTTAAAAGGTCTCGAATCGCAAGCGTAAGCGCTGCGGTGTCTCTTTGAGAAACGACTCGTGCCCAACGATAAGTTGTGGCATACCCGGCAATGCCCGTGTCGGAGCCTGCATAGACGAGGATCGGGCGCTGACTAAACATAAATAAATGCGCTTTCGAGGAAATCGATAGGCGAATTGCGGAAACAAATCCTTTGTCAAAACCCTCTGCCAAAAAAAGCAAATCCGCCCCTTTCAAATAGCATGGCAACCTGTCGTTGCCGGGGTCTGCAAGAATGTCGATATAAGCTGCTCCCGCCAGTCGGCGCGCTCCTTCCGGTTCGATGCTCGACACCAGCACCGCGACCCGGACCGAAATTCCCTGGTGGTTCAGCCGACGACAACTTTGATCGGCATCGAGCAAAAGTGGCCACCGAAATCGGTTGAAATTGCCGACAGCCATGATGGTGAATGTTCCCGCCGGGTGTACGCGGACAGGCTTTGCAACTTCAAACCGCCGGGGGGAGTCCGCATGGGACAACACCGCAAAATGTTTGCCGTAGCGGGCCGCATATTCCATGGCCATGGGGTGTCCAAAGGCCAGCGGAATGTCGGTTGCGGCGATCAGGCGGGCGACCGCCTTCCTTAGAATGGGACGGATCAGGCAACACAAGAGGCGCGGCTCGTCCATTAGACCAGCATAGAGGTACATAGGCCAGTCATCAGAACAAAAAAAAGCAAGTTTCATTGGAATTTTATTGCGCAGCTTTATCGGCAGCATCGCGAAGGTCAAGCTATACCCTTGCGCAAAAATTACATCCGGACGGAACTCTTGAACCCACGCCAGCATTTGCGGGGAAACGCAGGGGGAAAAAATCAATTCATAGAGACCCGTATTAACCAACAATCGCCTGGCCAGAGAGTCCGTCGCAACCCGATCTGTCTGCACGGCGTGGGCGTTTTGAGTGTCTGTTAGCTTCTTATCAAGCTCTTTCGATTTCAACCTGTAAAAAAGACGCCCCAGCCGTCTGTCACGCTCGCCTAGTTTGTAGTATCGTCCGAAAAATCCGGTATCGCCTGTATCGCCGCTGCTGTAAATTTGGGCCAGATTTTCCCGCGGCCAGCCTGCAAAGAGAGTACGCAAGAGCAAGCCGTTATTATAGGAATCAGACGTGTTGACTCGCCCAATTGCCACTATGAGCACACGCGGATATTTTGAATTTCCAACCATTCAGCGATTTGTGACTTGGCCTAGAACCTGGCGATAGACGTCCAACAACCGTTGGACGATACGCTGAAGGTCATTGCGAACCAAGGCGATTTTCCGCGATTCCCGGGAAAGCCTTTGGGCCAACTCTTTATCTGTCAAGACACGTTCCAGTTGGTAGGCACTCATCGATTCGTCTCCCACCGGAAAGAAAAGGCAGGATTCCTCGTCCTTGCCGACAGAAGGGAGACCTCCGACATACGACGCGACTACCGGCGTGCCAATGGCCATGGCCTCCACAAAGGCCAAACAATAGGTCTCAATGAAAGTCGGGATGACCATGGCGGCTGCGGCTTGCAATTCCTTGACGATTTGTTCAGCAGTGAGCGGCCCGAGCCATTCGATCGAGTCTGTTAATCCCAGTTTCCAAATCATTCCGTTTACCCAGCGCATGTAACCATCCTGCCGGATTCCGACGCGCTGGTGGGCTCCGGCGATCCGTAATCGGGCGTCGGGAACCCGCTTTCTAAGCAGGGCCAGCGCCCGTATGGCCACATGGAGCCCCTTAAAAGGGACGGGGTAAGCCGCAGAGCAAAAAATTGCTGGCCGTTTAGAAATTTGCCAGGCCTCTGCATTATAAAAAGGCCGTCGCAATGGCAGGCTAACTAAAAATTGTTTTGCAGTGACGTTGATATCCGCGATTTTTGCGGCACCCCACGATGTCTGGATATCTATGAAACGGTGGCCGCGGATAATTTCAGCCTCATATTTTCCCCAGCATTTAAAGTCGCGCCGATCAGCATGCATCGTCCTGCGTTTGAGCAACTCTTTGAACCCGATACACCGTAACTGCTCTGGTAAAGTCAATCCACCGTAAAAAACCTTTCCGATTGCCGCCTTCAATCCTTGAATCTCAAGCAGCGACGGATACAATAGCAGACCACGAGCGGTCAACAATCCCCAGAAGGCTTCCGTCCCCCATACATGAATCAAGTCGGGAGCAAACTCCCTGACTGCTTCGACGATGGATTGGACCAATGTAGCCGACGGCAGGCCATTGTGGCCTAGTGCAAGTCCGGCGGGCACCAGCCATTGCTTCACTTGGCGATGGTCGCGACGTGTGAACTCGTTCACCGGGCCAAAGGCAACGATGCCAAATTCAAGAGCACCCGAATCCAACAACCCGTGCGCCAGCGCTCCCAGCCAGGTACCGGTGCCGGCGCCGTCCACGTCAGTCAGGGCACTATTGCACAGCCAAAGAATTTTCATTGGGCTATTTAAAAATTGAGCAATAGAGGAAGAAAGTCCATTTTACAATGGAAATCATCATTCATATGTTTCGCGCACAGGTCGTATTTGTAAAATGCAAAGACGTTTTCCAAGCCGGGTTTACCCGTGCAAGCCGCCACCATTACAAGAACCATAACAGATTGACGGGCAGTAAAGCCTCATGTTTTAGCGAAATTCCTGAGCGGAAAATATTGTCTTATATTCAGCAAATGAATCCTTATAAATTTCCGAGTGGAAAAAAATAAAGAAAGCATGCGCGGTCATGAAGATTAAAAGGCTTGACACGGCGCATTTAGTGAAAGAATTTTTGGTATTAAATAATACACCAGGAAACACAGCGATTGCAGCCGGGGTAAAATACAATCCGACGCGCCCAAGCATCATTACAAATAGTCCCATTGCCGATAATATAAAAGAAACAGACAACAGTTTTATCAATAATGTGCAATCGGCGGTTTGTGCCCGGGCAGAGAACAGAATAAACCCAAACAACAGTGAGTACGCAATGATCCCGAATCCTGTTCCCAACACTGCCGGCTGATCCAAATAAATTTCATAGCGGCTAAAGCGGTTGCCCAAAAATTGTATTAGATAGGGCGACAAGTTTTCGCCAAACAGATACATCGAAAGAAACAGCAGAAAAATGACCATTGCCATTACATAATTGATTTTCCAGCTAAACAAACCCAGCAGGTAGATGGGCAGGAGGATCAATGCGCTCGCATGAAACAACGCGGCGAAAGAAATGCATAAACAATAGTGCAGCGCTTTTTTCTTTACAAGAAAATCAATGGAATATATGAACAACCCAATCGCGATTGACTGACGCATGGCTGAGGAATGTGTGAGCATAAAGCCTGGATCAAAAACGTACAGGAAAACTGCAAGCCAAAAATACGTCGGCGGCACATAGTTTATTGTGAAACGATAATAGATAAAGCAATTGAACAAGGCCAGGACTGCAATCATCGCGAAAAAGCCAAATGGCTCGAATAAATAACATAGGAGAACCCACCCGGGTTCGAAATAAAGATATTCAGACGGGGAATTGGAAACGCCGGGTTGATTAATTTCCAAAAAGCTTTGATGATAGGCATTGTAGTCGTTACCGTAATCATAGCGCAGGGCTAAAAATAGAAAAAGTACGCCAAACGATCCCTTAAGCCAATATTTACGGCTGGTGCGTCCAGCAATATATGCAAGGATAACTGCGCAGGAATTGATTAGGACAACGGTTAGCATTTGGCTTTTGATTCAGCTTGAGATTGTTCTTAAGCAGCCGGCGGCCTAGTGTTTAAGGAAACCAGAAACTGAGGATCCTTCCAGATATTGTGCGGTATCGCAAGATGGACCGCCTTCGTGGCATGTGGCTGTCTGCTTGAATTCATTTCCATTTCGCTGCTTGTGTTGCAATTTGGATTGCACAGGGGGCCGGACTACGCTCTTCTTTCAGAACAAGTTTAATAATCAAAATGTAAGACACAAGGACGTGTGTTGCTTTTCCAAGCGTATAGGCAACGAGGATGCCTGAAGCGCCGAAGTTTAGCCGGTGGAGAAACCAAGAAAGGCCCGCGAATGTCAGGAAACCGGCTGTGACGCCTAGATAGCAATCTGTGCATCGGCCTGTGGCCCAAAGAATAGTGACAGGCAGGCTTAAAAACATTACGGGCAGTACCAGCAATGTCAAACGCATCATCGGGACAGCTTCGACATATTTGGGGATCAGCAGAGTTGCCGCCCAAGGAAGCGTCAACCAGCCGAGGACTATCAGGGGAAGCGACGCAAGGAAGGCAAGCGCGGTGGGCAGGAATATCAATCGCACACAATCACGGACCCGGCCCGACCGCCCGTATTGCTCATAAATGTTGACATTTATGACTTGGGTCATGTTCAAAGTCAATTGAACGAATACGGTGCGAACAAAAACGGCCATGGAATAGAGACCGAGCATTTTGACTCCAAACCAACCCAGCACAGCCGTGCCTTCCAAAGAAATCGGCAACGACCAAGCGATGTAACCTGCTCCGCTCAGGGGCAACCCGATGCGGATTACGTCTCGAAATCCGGGCCAGTCGAGGCGCGGACTGATCCGCATCGGTCGTTGGCGGTGAAGCAGAAACATATTCGCGACCGAAATCACCCCAGTTCGCAGACAGGCACCGTAGTATCCCATTAACGGCAAGAGCGGCAGCACTAATGTGCCGACGAGTGCTTGTAGGACTGTGATTTTTGACAACGCAATAAACTGCTGGCCTGAG
>JBEKZM010000158.1:0-10602 GCA_049509875.1 Verrucomicrobiota bacterium
ACCATGGGCTACCTGCATGCGGAAAGCCTGAGCGTGAGAAGTCCGCTGGAGTCCCTCTTTGGTTCAAATCTCCGGCCGCTGGAACACCCGGTAAAGACGCAAGCTGCCGCACGTGCACCTCTGTTTCCAAAAAGTGCATGAACGCACCTGGCGCGGATTGTCCTGCCACTATCAACGCCGAGTCAACCACTCCGCCGACTTGGGTTCAAGGCTAATTTTCGTTCACTTCAACAGCGCGGGCGTGAGACAACATTCTTCTGGACCCCAAAAACCCTGGATGGTTTAACGCTCACCCTCACCCCTGCCCTCTCCCCCGGGGAGAGGAAGACGTTGTTTCCGCGTGGTAGCGATATGTAAGCGCTGGATTGGCACCGGTTCAACGATCGCCGGACGGTATGTTGAGACTTATGGGAATCCGGGTGGCATCAGAAAGTTTGTCAGGTTTAGGGCCGGTGAGACCGGGTTTGTAGCGGCTGCGGATGGCAGCGCGGGATCGTCTGCCGAGCGGGCGACGTACCGCAAAAACTTCCCTGCCTTCAGTTGCTCGACAAAGGAACCGGCTCCCGGCGGCGCTGGCAAGTCCTCCAAGATAAAAGACAAATCCTGCGACACGGGATTGGGGCGAATATAGCCGTCGGTGAGCGTTTTGAGAAAACTGACCAGGTCCGCCTCCTCTTGCGGCGTCAACCCGAGATTTCCGATCTGCCCATTATTCGGGATGCTGCCGGCATCCGGCGGAAGGGCGGCAAATTGGGCCGGCGTCAAGGCGGCGACATTTTGAATGTTGGCGGGGAATTCCATGCTCTCAGGCGGTGCAAAGATCGGCGTGTAGCCGGCGGGCGGGCCCTTCCTCCAATCAAAAGCAACCTCCTGTCCCGCGGAATTGGTGGCCACGCTTCGCTTGTTATAAAAATGGACGACCTCCTCCAGATTCTTGAACACGCCATTGTGCATGTAGGATCTCACGAAGCCCGGATAGGGCCGCTGGTCCACATTGCGGAGGCCGGGCGCTTTGAACAGGCCATCGAACTGGGGAACGTCGCCGGGCTGGGCCTCCATGAACCTCGTGCCATCGGGCGCCGGATTGGGGTTGGCGCCCAGACCGAAGTCGATGTAATCAGCCCCGAGCGGGTTGCGGCCGTGCGGATTGGCATCCCGGTTCGTGTTGCCGTAAAATGGATTCCCCGGGTTTTTGGGCACTCCCAGGTTGGCGTAACAATACATTGTGAACGTTTCCCGGCCGCGCGTGGCCTCCCTCACCGGATCAAGCTTGGCGGAGGAATGGCATTCGGAACACTGGGCCTTGCCGAAGAACAACACCCGTCCGTTTTCCTCCGCCGGCGTCAAAGTGTATAGATGCATGGGCGGCACCCCATTGGTGGAGGCATCGTATTTGGAACTGAACTGGTTGATCTCCGCCGAGGCTTCATACACCGCCACGGCCGCCGCCGCCAAATCATAAATCTCTTCGGCCCTGGCCGTTTGAAAAATATCACGTCCGAAAAACGCCGCAAAGAGCCCGGCATAAGGGCGATTTGCCATTTTTTGTGCCAGCAGCGGCGAATAGCCGCCCGCGTGCGGCGGAAAGGGACCGACGGGCGCATTGGCCATTTCGTTTTGGTCCAGAAATGGCATCCTGGCCTGGGTGGCCGTATCCGGCGTGCGCCCATCCCAGAAAGTGCCGCCAATGTAGGTACCGCCCTCGGCGCTGGTCAAGTACGGTCCCCGGGGACTGAAGGTGGCGTAAGCGATGGGTTGGGGGTTGCGCCGGCCAAAGCGCCCGGGAACCACTCCGGGCACTGGGCCAGCGGTGCGGTTCACGGGCGAGCTTGGCCCGGTAAAAGCCGTTTGCGGGTTGTGGCAGGTGGCGCACGAGTAGCCCTCCGGATTGGAAAGCGTGGAATCGTAGAAGATGTCCTTGCCCAGTTGCTCGCCCGAGGAAAGCGGCAGGACATTCGGCGGCTGCACGGGTGGGGGCAGCGGCGCCGTCACGGCGGCGGGGACGACGGGTTGCGCCAGAACATCCGGCGCGCCAACACACAACGCCGCCGCAGGCACGGAGAGAAACACGGGGAGATTCGCAGGCAGCCAGCGCATGATTTTCATGATCTTCCACAAATCATCCGGGAGCTTTCAGTCGCCGCCTAATGGGTCATGGCATAAACGACAATGTTGATGAACATTGGGTAAGCCTGCGGCTCGGAAAACCTGTCGAAATACGTGTGATCGTCCGTTTCGTGCTCCCACCCGTCGCCGAAGTGATTGTTGTGGCAGATGATCATCATCATCCGCTGATGGTCGTCAAAGATGGCGTAGTAATGAGGGTCGTGATTCTTTTCAAAATAGGGCCAGCCAGGATCATAGCTCGTTTGATTTCTCAGAAAGGCGCCCACGCTCGGAATCTGCGGCTCCTGCTTGAAGTCAAACACGGTGTGGAAAATGCGGTGGTCGAGGCCCAGCAGAGCGGGCTCGCGATCCGGAAAAACCCGCTTGATTTGCTCGTAAAAGTGCTGCCACTGATCGTCGCCCCAAAAGTCATCCACCATCAGAAATCCACCGTTCAGCAAATAGGAGCGCAGGGCGGCCGCTTCGTCATCGGTAAGCGCCATTCGGCCGCCAGCCGCGGCGTAGACAAACGGGTACTTCGTCAAATCCCGGGCCGTGATGTCAATAAAGTTCAAACCGGGGCGCACTTTGAGGCTGGTCACCTCGTGCAGCCGGTAGGTGAGACTGAGGTCGGCTTCCGGCGAATCGTCCTCCCACGCCCGTCCTCCGCCATACCGGAAGTCCGCGTCGGCCTCGAATTTCAACCGCGCGAAGGTGAACACATCCTCCGCAAACCCGGGCTCGATTGCTTTTTGCATCTCCTCCTGTTCCCGGAGCAATTCCGGATCGCGAATCTCCAAATTACGGTGAAACCGGCCGCCGCCAAAAAACTGCGCCCGGGCAGAAAGAAAGGCGACAGCCACGAGTAAAAGGACGCATGGCGCAATGGCTTTGGAGAAACTGGGCATGTGGTTCAACCGTTTCCTACTTTGCAATTTTACAGCGCATCTTCCAAATTGGCAAATGGCCTTGCGTCTTTCCTGCCTGCCATTAAATTGACGGCATTGGAGGCGACAGAAATGCCGCTCGGGTCACGCGGTATAACAAGCAAAGGATTTGAATCATGAAAATGAATGGCTCTGCCCGCAATTTGACTCTTGGCGCCCTTGCTTTGGCGACGACGGTTTGTATTAGCAACCGGTCAGCGGGCGATGCCGCGGCCGGAACGGATGCCGCCGCGCCGCACAAGGTGGCCGCAGTGGAGGGCATCAGCGAGTACGATTTTGACAATGGCCTGCGCGTGCTGCTGTTTCCCGACCAGTCGCAATCGAAAATCACGGTTAACTTGACTGTGCTGGTGGGCTCGCGCGTGGAGGGTTATGGCGAGACCGGCATGGCACATCTGCTGGAACACATGGCGTTCAAGGGCACGCCACGACACCCGAAAATTCCACAGGAGCTGCAGGACCATGGCGCCCAGTTCAACGGCAGCACCTCGAGCGACCGCGTGAATTATTTCGAGACCCTCGCGGCCAACGATGAAAACCTGGATTTTGCGATTGACCTGGAGGCCGACCGCTTGATGAACAGCTATATCAAGGGTGAGGACTTAAAGTCGGAGATGACCGTCGTGCGCAATGAATTTGAGCGCGGCGAAAACTCGCCGGCCAACCTGTTGGAAAAGAGGATGGCCGCCGCCGCCTACAACTGGCACAACTACGGCAAGCCCACCATCGGCAATCGCAGCGACATCGAAAATGTGCCGGTGGACAACCTCAAGGTCTTCTATCAAAAATATTACCAGCCGGACAACGTCATCCTCATTGTCGCGGGCAAGTTTGAGGAGCCCAGGGCGCTGGCGCTGGTGCAAAAATATTTTGCCGGCATTCCGCGCCCGGCCAGAAGGCTGAGCAACGCCTATACGGTGGAGCCGCCGCAGGACGGCGAACGATCCGTGGTTTTGCGCCGCGTCGGCGAGGTGGGCATGGTGGCGGCGGCGTATCACATGCCCGCCGGTTCGCACGAGGATGCGGCCGCGCTGGAAGTGCTGGCCCGAATTTTGAGCACGGAACCTTCGGGGCGGCTTTACCGGACGCTGGTGGAAACCAAGAAGGCCACGAGCGCGTCGGCAAGCACGGACGCGGAACATGACCCGGGCTTGTTCTCCGTCGAGGCGGAAGTCCCGCGCGGCAACTCGCTGGACGAGGTTCGCGATTTGCTGCTTGCCACCGTTGAGTCGGTCGGCACCAACGGCGTGACCGCCGAAGAGGTGGCGCGCGCCCGGCAGCAAATTCTCAAGGCGCGCGAGCTGGCGGCCAACGACACCAGCCGCATCGCCGTGTCGCTGAGCGAGTGGGCCGCGCAGGGCGACTGGCGGCTCTATTTCATCAACCGCGACCGCATAGAAAAAGTGACGCCGGCGGAGGTTCAGTCGGTGGCCGCAAAATATCTGCAGCGCGACAATCGCACGGTCGGGCTTTTCATTCCGTCGGAAAAATCCGAGCAGGTGGAAATTCCGCCGGCGCCGGATCTGCCGGCGCTGGTGGCCGGTTACCAGGGCCGGGCCGCCATTGCGCAAGGTGAGGATTTTGAGGCGACGCCCGAAAACATCGAGGCGCGCGTCCGGCGCCTGACGTTGCCCGAAGGCATCAAGGCCGCGCTCCTGCCCAAGAAATCGCGCGGCGGGGAAGTGCGGCTGCTGCTCACCCTGCGGTATGGCAACGAGGAGAATCTCAAGGGATTGGACGTGGCGGCGGCCCTTTTGCCCGAACTCATGATGCGTGGCACGAAGGAACTTCCCTACCAGGAATTGCGCGACGCCCTGGACCAGCTCAATGCCACCATTGCCGCCGGCGCGGGCGGCGGCGGTGGTGGACGCGGCGGACGCGGCGGCGGGCGAGGCGGCGGCGCATCTTTGGGTGAAATCACTTTCTCGGTGCAGGCGAAACGCGACACGCTGCCGGCCGTGCTGGGAATTCTCCGGCAGATTTTGCGCGAGCCGGCGCTGCCGGAAGATCAGTTTGACTTGATGAAGCGCGAGCGAATCGCCGGCCTGGAGCAGATGCGCACCGAACCCAGCGCCCTGGCCCCGCGCCTGCTCCAGCGCGAACTGAATCCCTATCCCAAAAACGATGTGCGCCACGTGCCGACCATTGAAGAGTCGATCGACAATTATCAAAACACGACCTACGCCCAGGTGGTCCGACTCTACCAGGACTACCTTGGCTCGCAGGCAGGCGAACTCACCATCGTGGGCGATTTTGAAAGCGAGACCAATCTGGCCATTCTCAAGTCCACGCTTGCCGGCTGGAAAGCCCCGCAGCCTTACGCCCGCATTGTCAGCTCGATTCCCCCGGGCCTCACCGGCGCTCACCACGAGATTGACACTCCCGACAAAGCCAACGCCACTTACGCCGCCGGCATGTTGTTGCCCCTGCGGGATGACTCGCCGGACTATGCCGCGCTGTTGATGGGCAATCATATCCTGGGAAGCGGCGCGCTGTCATCACGGCTCGGTGACCGCATCCGGCAGAAGGAAGGTCTGTCCTACGGCGTCAGTTCCACCCTGGTGGTCTCCGCCTGGGACGAGCGGGCCTCATTCAACATCACGGCCATTTCAAATCCGAAGAATGTCCCGCGCGTGGAGACGGCGGTGCAGGAGGAGCTGAGCCGCCTGCTCCGCGACGGGGTGACGGCGGAGGAATTGGACCAAGCCAAGGCCGGATACTTGCAGTCCCGCAAAATCGGACGCGCCGACGATCAATCGCTGGCGGCACTCCTTTCACGTCTGAGCAGCCGTGACCGCACGGCACAGTTCGAGGCGGAACTGGACCGGAAAATTGGCGCACTGACACCGGCTCAGGTCGATGACGCACTGCGAAAATACATTGATCCGAGCAACCTGATCATCGTCACCGGCGGCGATTTCAATAGAACCAACGCCCCGCCCGAAACTTTGCGGACCCCCAAAACCTAAGACGAAATTCCTGACGAGACACGAATTTCACGAATTAGCCTCCTAAACCCGAACTCGAAAGCAGCATGTGGGGGCCAATCATCTGTGCGTCACCACGTTTCCACGAAACGAGCGTTGATCTGCTTCCATGTGCGTTCATCCGCGATTGTCATTGACCGGTTCCATTAACCTCAGACTTCCTTCGCCGTTGGGCGTTGAAGGTTGAGCGTTGGATGTTTCCGTTTTCTCGCTTTTCCGCTTTCCGTCACCGACGGCGGTCCTTTAGGATCAATCCCGGCGTCTATGTCATTTGCGCAATTGCTTCGCCGTAAAGCCGCGAACCTCCTGGTCGCCCAGCAGGCCGCATCGCCGAATCAACTGAAACGGGTGCTGGGCCCCTTTCAATTAACGATGCTCGGCATCGGCGCCATTATCGGCGCCGGCATTTTTTCCACGCCGGGCACCGCGGCCGCCGGCGGCAGCGAACATCTCGGGGCAGGACCGGCCCTGGTCATTTCCCTCTTGATCGTCGCCGTAGCCTGCGGCTTTTCCGCGCTCTGCTACGCGGAATTTGCCGCCATGGTGCCCGTCTCCGGCTCAGCCTACACCTATGCCTATGCCACGCTGGGCGAAATGGTCGCCTGGCTGGTCGGCTGGGATCTGATTCTGGAATATGCCATCAGCAACGCGGCCGTGGCCGTTTCCTGCTCCGGCTACCTGCAGAGCTTTCTTCACGGTTTTCATTTGGATTTGCCGGCCTGGCTCGGCACTGATTTTCGATCCGCGCTTCAGGCCGCCCATCAACTGGCTGCCGCCCAGGCGGCCCACACCGAACTCGCCACGCTCGATCCCGGAATTCTTCACGATGCCCAAGCCTGGCAGACGGCGCCGGAGTGGCTGGGTTTCCCTCTCGTTTTCAACCTGCCGGCTTTTGGCATCGTCGCGCTGGTCACCTGGATTGTGCTGATCGGCATCCGCGAAACCGCGCATTTCAACACGTGGCTGGTCGCGGTCAAGCTGGCGATCGTGGTCTTTTTCATCGTGCTGGGGGCGTGCCATATCCGGCCGGAAAACTGGACTCCTTTTGCGCCCAATGGATTCAAGGGCATCTCCAGCGCCGCGGCCATATTGTTCTTTGCCTACATCGGCTTTGACGCCGTTTCCACCGCGGCCGAGGAAACCCGCAATCCCAAACGCGACCTGCCCATTGGGATCCTGGCGAGCCTGGGCATTTGCACGGTGCTGTATGTCGCCGTGGCCCTCGTGCTAACCGGCATGGTCAAATGGAACAAGCTCGACACGGCCGAGCCGCTGGCGGACGCGTTCACGGCGCTCAAAATGCCGTGGGCGGCCGGCGTCGTGGCTCTGGGCGGCGTGTTTGCCACGCTTTCGGCGCTGGTGCCCTATCAAGCCGCACAGCCGCGCATTTTCTTCTCGATGGGACGCGACGGCCTACTGCCGCCGTGGACGGCGAAGGTGCATCCACGGTTTCGCACGCCGCATGTGACGACGCTCCTGACGGGCCTCGTCGTCGCGGTCTGTTCCTCCGTGGCCAACATCAATGAATTAGTGGAGCTCACCAATATCGGAACTTTGTTCGCCTTCGTCATCGTCGCCGCCGGCATTCTCTTCTTGCGCTGGCGGGAACCGGCCTTGGCGCGTCCGTTCAAGGCACCGCTGGTACCGTGGGTGCCGCTGGGCGCGGTGGCAACCTGCGGCTATCTCATGCTGCAATTGCCGGCCGTGACCTGGTGGCGTTTCTTTCTTTGGATGTTGGTGGGCCTCATTTTATATTTTTCCTACGGCTACCATCGCAGCCGGCTCGCCAGCCCATGAATTTTGCAGGAGCGCAATCATGGGGACCAGCGGCTGTAAAGACGGCATGGTGTGTCTTTGGGATACCAGCATCCGGCAGCCGCGACAGCCGCGCCTGACCCTTCCGCAGCAGGTCGTGCATGGGATCGAATATTTGCAGGAAGAAATCCGTGTGGCGCCCAGCTCCCGGCGCCCGCTGTCGCCCTGCCTTGGTTCAGGTTCGCTCCACCGGCGGCATTCCCATACTTCAAAACACAACTTGTATTCCCCCCAGCATCCACAATAATGAGTTTATGAAGCGGCATCCGTTTTTTTTGATCTTCCTTTTTATTTTTGGGGGAGGATCCGTGTTGCAGGGACAAGTTTACAACTGGACCGCCATCGCGGGCCTCGCTGGCACACCCGCCTACAGGAATGGCACGAACAGCGGGGCATATTTCAACAATCCCCAAGGCGTGACATCGGATGGAGCAGGAGACCTTTATGTGGCGGACGCGAATAATTATGTAATCCGCAAAATTTCTCCCGCCGGCTCGAATTGGGTGACGACGACAATCGCGGGCCTGGCCGGCACGTCGGGGGCAATCGACGGCACGAATTTCACGGCGCGTTTTTCCAGCTTAGGAATGATTCAAATTGACGGACTTGGCAATCTGTATGTACAAGACACCTTGAATGATTTTAACGGGTTCCCCGACGCATCCTGGATCCGTAAAATCACTCCATCCGGAACAAATTGGATAACCAGCACATTCTTTCGGCTGGCGTCAAGCAATGCGGGTTGGGCGATTGACGCCACCGGCAATTTCTACACGGCTTCCAACTACGTGATTGTAGAGGTCGCGCCAATACAGGCTAATGGCGCAGCCACTGGAAGTTACATGTTGACCGGTCTGGCTGGGCTTCCTGGAATCTCTGGAGACGCAGACGGAACCAACCTAGTGGCCAGATTTTTATCGCCAGACGTTTTTGGCGTAGATTTTAGCAGCACGGTTTATCTTACGGATAACGGAAAACTCAGGACCGTTGCGCCGTCGAGCGGGAATTGGGTCGTGACAACCGTGAACCAGTCAGTTAATTCGTGGATGTTTCTCGATAAAGCCGGAGATATTTTGGGATCAAGTGGGCAGTATTATGGTAACCCTGTTGATGCCACCCTGTATGGTTTGGATGTGCTCTGGGCAGGTGCCACAAATTGGACTTCTTTCGGCTCGTTTACTAATTCGACCACGCTGGCCGGCATTAATATCGGCGCGAACGGCAATGTTTATGTGGCCGACAGTGGGGGGTCAGTCATCAGAAGTGGCAGCTCGGCGTCAGTTCAACTTGGCGAATTGCAGGCTGTCTTACAACCGACCAACGCGGTGACCAGTGGGGCTGCCTGGCAAGTGGACGCCGGGGGATGGCTGACGAATGGGGCAATCGTCACCAAACTCATGGCTGGCAACAATCACATCATCACGTTCGCACCCGTGTACGGCTGGACTCCGCCCACAGACCAGTGGGTGAGCATTTCAAACAAGAGTCTGTCCATCGTCTCTGGGATCTATTCACAGCAATATGGCGCGTTGCAGGTCGTCTTGAGCCCAACCGGTGCTGTGAGCTCCGGCGCACAGTGGCAGGTGGATGGAGGCACTTGGCAAAATAGCGGATCCATTGTTTCCAATCTGGCAATGGGTCCGCACATCCTCAGCTTCTTCCCGGCCATCGGCTACTTCACTCCAACGAATCAGAACGTGAACATCGCGCCTGGGGGAACGACTAATCTCACCATTACCTATTCCCCATTGGGAACAGTGATCGTCACCATCACGCCAACAAGTGCGGCGAGTGCCGGCGCTGCGTGGCAACTGGACGGAGGTGGCTGGGAGGGCAGTGGCGAGGCTGTGACCAACGCCGCACCAGGAAGTCATACGATCTCATTCCTCACGACAGCAGGCTTCATCACGCCGAGCAGCCAAATAGTGACCGTAGTTTCCGGCACAAACAATTTCAGCGCCAATTACGTCGCACTGGGCGCCGTCTCCGTGAGTATTAATCCGACCAACGCGGCGACCGCCGGCGCACAGTGGCAGTTGGACAGCGGGGCGTGGCAGGCCAGTGGGGTAACGATATCCAATGTTGCTTTGGGGGCTCACGAAGTCTCCTTCCTGCCCACCAGCGGATTCATCACACCCAGCAATGCCACAGTGACGGTCCTCTCCGGGCAGACCACGAACGTAATCGGGACGTACATAGGGCTGGGGAGCGTCCAGGTGACCATCAGTCCGACGAACGCCGCCGAAGCGGGTGCGCAGTGGGCGCTGGACGGGGGTGCCTGGCAGAATAGCGGAGTCATCCTCTCGAACCTGGCACTTGGGGTACATAGTATTTCATTTTTGCCAGTGAGCAACTGGACCACCCCCTTCAACCAATCCGTCACCGTGGTCTCCGGGCAGCAGACGAACATTCTTGCCACGTACGTTGCCCTGGGATCGTTGCAGGTGATCATCACACCTCTTGGCGCCGTGACCTCCGGCGCATCATGGCGCGTGGGCACAAACGCATGGCAAAGCAGCGGCACGATCGTTTCCAATCTGATAGCTGGCGATCACACAATTGGGTTCACGAATATCGCCGGATGGACCACGCCGGCCAATCAAATCGTGACAATCAACTTGAATCAAGTAACAGTCACCACAGGCATATACATCCAAGAATTTGGCAACTTGCAGGTGGTGCTGACTCCCGATGGAGTGGTGGGCGCGGGGGCTGAGTGGCAGGCGGATGGCGGCGCCTGGAAACTC
>JBEKZM010000159.1:0-10374 GCA_049509875.1 Verrucomicrobiota bacterium
GGAGATTCTCATCATGCGCGCCTTCGGCACGGCGGCGTTTCTTCTGCTCCACGTCATTGTGTGCATCGGGCCGCTCTGCCGGTTGAATCCGAAATTTCTGCCGCTGCTTTACAACCGCCGCCACGCGGGCGTGACGTGCTTTTTGCTGGCGCTGGTTCATGGAGTGATGGTGGTGGCCACCTATCATGCGGGCAGTCATACGAATCCGATATTGAGCATACTTGTCACCAACCGGCTGACCGGCTCGCTGGCGGGGGTGCCGTTTCAGCCGTTCGGTTTTTTCGCGCTGATTATTTTATTTCTCATGGCGGCGACGAGCCACGATTTCTGGCTGGCGAATCTGAGCGCGCCGGTTTGGAAGTCGCTCCACATGCTGGTCTATGTCGCCTACGTGCTGCTCGTGCTGCACGTCACGTTTGGCGCGTTGCAAGGCGAGACGGGCGTGGTTTATGGCGGCGGCATGGCCATGGGTCTGCTCACCGTCATTTCATTGCACAAGGTGGCGGCACGCAGGGAAATGAGAAACGACCGTGAATTGGCGAATTTTTCCGACGACGGTTTTGTTGATGCCTGCGCCGTGGCTGACATTCCGGAAAGCCGGGCGCGCATTGTCTGCGTGTCGGGCGAACGCGTGGCCATTTTCAAATATGAGGGAAAAATTTCCGCCGTCTCGAATGTCTGCCAGCACCAGAACGGGCCACTGGGCGAGGGGAAAATTGTTTTTGGCTGCATCACGTGTCCATGGCATGGCTACCAATATCAACCGGAAACCGGCGACTCGCCGCCGCCATTCACGGAGAAAATCCCCACGTTCAATGTACGGGTGGCCAATGGCCGAGTGTGGGTCGATCCAAAACCGAACCCAGCGGGAACGAAAACCGAACCTGCCTTGGCTGCAACATGAACGACGAGTTTTACATCGGCTGGGAGGACAAGGCTGCGCCGGGCATTAGCCGGTTTGTCCGCAGGACCGTGTTGCTGCTGCTGACCGTGTGCCTCGGCGGCGCGTTGGTGTTGGCCGCGAGGCAACGCACGATTGGCGTGAGTGTTTTCGAGTGGGGCACGGTGAAAAAGTTTTCCGGTATTTTGCAGACGCAGCCCTATCCGCATCTCCTCGTGCCGCGACCGGGTGCGGCGGGCTCAACAATCAATTTTTCGACTTATTACCTCGTCGCGCCCTTCAAATATGGCCTGGGGAGCGAAAAGCTTTCCGCCCTGGAAGGCAAGACCGTTTCAATGAAAGGCACGCTCATTTATCGCGGCAACCAGACGATGGTGGAAGCGATTCCCGACTCCATCAAAGCCGCCGACGAGCAATTGCCCCTGCTCCGAGGATTGGAAACCGAAAGCCTGGGCCGACAGACGTTTGTTGGCGAGATCGTCGATAGCAAATGCTACCTCGGCGTGATGAATCCGGGCCAACTCCTGCCGCATCGCGATTGCGCGATTCTTTGCATCAGCGGCGGCATTCCACCCGTCCTGCTCGTTCGACAAAAAATCGGCCCGCCCATTTACCTCCTGCTCGCCTCTGCCGACAACAAACCGGTCAACCAACAGGTGCTCGACCTGGTCGCGGAGCCGGTGCAAATCACGGGCGAGGTGGAGCGTCAGGGGGACTTGCTGATTTTGCGCGCCGACCCAGCCCACTATCAACGCGTGAGGTAATGGGATGAAGTGCAACAATCATAACGCAGTTGACGCCGTGGGAATCTGCATGTTTTGCGGGCGGGCGCTGTGTCCCGCTTGCGTTGCATCGCCCAGCGCAAGCCGCCTGGTTTGTTCAAGCGAATGCCGGACGGCCCTTGAAAGCAACGAAGGCGTGATACAACTTCTGCTCGATAAAAGCATGCAAAGCGCCCTGGCCAGCGCACACTATTACTATCTGTGCGGCGGATTGTCGGCTGGGGCGGCGGTTGCTGCGTGGTTCATGCTGCCTTCGCCCTTCCTCATTTACTTTACAGCGGCATGCGCACTCGTCTGTTTTACGGCCGGCTTCTGGCACGGGCACGGAGGGAAAAGCGCAGTTGGTTCAAACCGGCCGAAAAGCGTGAAATTTAAGATCCAATGAGCCAAACCGGGAAATTCCATATACGCCGCAAGCGGGCTTGGAAAATCTTTCTCAGCGTTTGCGGCATGATTTTTTTGTTTGCGTTTGCGACCCTGCACGCCATACCCGGATTGTTTGCCAAGTTTGACGATCCTGCGCGGCTGGGAGCGCCAATTCAGGTCGCGGTGACTAATGGATTCAAAATTCGTTTCGTCGAAAAATTAGAGGCAACCCACAGTGTCACGCTCGCCCTGGTTTTCATTCATGGCACACCAGGTGGCGCGGGCGTGTGGGCAGCGCAATTTCAAACGCCCTTTACCAATGCGAATTTGCTTGCCTACAACCGCCCCGGTTTTGGCGGTTCGAAACCGGTTCGCGCTCGGCCGCACCTGCAGCTTCAGGTGGATGCATTGATGACCTTACTGGCGGGCATCACCACCAACCGGGTTTTGCTCGTGGGTCACAGCTACGGTTCGCCCATAGCGATGTTGGCCGGTTTGGAGCATCCCGAAAAAATCGCCGGTGTGCTGATGATCGGCGGCGATGTGGATCCGGCACTGGAAAAGCCGTGGCTTCTGCAATATATTTTTGGCTGGCGCGCCACGTCTTGGATCCTGCCCCAGGCGTTGCGCCAGTGCAACCGCGAATTGCTCACGGTTCGCGCCGACTTAACGGACATGCAGAAAATGCTTCCGAAACTTTCCGTCCCAGTAGTGATGTTGCACGGCGACCGTGATCCACTCGTGCCGGTCGAGAATGTGGCGTGGCTGGAGCAACAACTGGCCGCCGTTGGCAAAACCAATTTATTTAAAAAAGTCATCCTGCCCGGCGTGAATCATTTCATTCCGTGGGAGCATCCCGAAGCGGTGGAACGCGCCATTCGCAAGTTGGACGAAATGCAGTCCCGCGAGAATGCCCACGCTTCAGCCAACCCATGAAAGATGTTCATTTCCCGTGACAACACGAGCCGTCAGCCTTGTGCTCGTGTGCCGGGCCTACGTGTTGAATCACAGCCGATGATTTGAAGGCGTGCAACACGACGAAGAGGGTGCCGGCCGGAAGAAAAAGCGGGGTGAGCAGCGCGGTCAGCGTGGCGAAGCCGATACGTCCGGACTTTGTTGCACCTGAATCCACATGGCGAAACGGGTTTGAATGGGACGCAAACGGCGCAAACCAAAGTTGATAAAATAATTTCCAGGAGCGGCTGAAGCGGCTGCCAAACGAAGATGCCGAGCAAGGTTCGACGCTGATTGACTCCGGAGTTTTTCGATGTGCGAGCAGGCGTTGCACGTGCAAGTGGTGGACAGGCTCAACTCTCTGATTTTTTCGCTGAACCTCTGAAAGAAAGTGATTAATTTATCGCCAATAACTTGTTTAATTTCCAACCCCGGCCGGGTGCCGGCTTGTTTTCGGCAAAAGAGAAAAACGGCGTCGCCCTCCAGTTTGGCGACTTCCATCGGCAACTCGATTTGCCGGATGATGGTTTTGACCAGTTCAGTGATGATAGTGTGGCTGTGACCGAGTGTCTTAACGTTGGCGGTCATGAAGCGCGTGTAGCCGCTGATGTCCGCAACGATCAGCACCACGGATTCGGGCGCGTCAGCGCCTGGGTTCATCGGGTACAGCATACTTCCAGTTCGTGACACGGTACGCACCAAAGCGCATTGTGGCGAACTTTCTTCCTATTGTCATTCAAGCGTTTCAATTCCGCAGGTAGTGGCAGTTGTAGCCGCCGGGATTCTTTTGCAAATGAACAAACCATTTCGTAAGTAGGGTTCGGCACGATACCGCCGGTGTAACCGACGGTCGTCTGGATGACGCCGGGAATCTGGCGCAGAATTTCCTGCATTCCCCAAAAACAACCGCCTGACAAAATCGCGGTCTCCGTTTTGGGTGACGGTTTGATCACGCCGACCTTCACAAACGGTGCCAGCTGGTCGCCATATCCAGCCGCCGCCATTTGCGCCAACGGAATAAATTTCAGCGACGCGGAGTTGATGCAATAGCGCAGGTGGGCCGGACCAGGACCGTCGTCAAAGACGTGACCCAAATGTGAATCGGCGGTTGCAGAACGCACTTCGGTTCGTTGCATGCCATAAGCATTGACTGGCTTTGCGACAACCTCGCTCTCGTCAACCGGCTTGGAAAAACTCGGCCAGCCGCAGCCGGAATCAAACTTGTCCAGCGAGCTAAACAATGGTTTGCCCGACACGACGTCCACATAAATTCCCGGCGAGTGATTGTCCCAGTATTCATTGGCAAAGGCCGGCTCCGTGGCGGCTTCCTGGGTGACGCGATACTGCGTCGCTGTAAGCCTTTGTTTGCGCTCGGCGGGGGGGATGGGTTTGTAATTATTCATCGTAAAATCAATAGGGGTTAAATTCGACCGAGTGCTGGCGACCGGACTGCAACCGGCCAGAGCCAGAGTCAAAATGGCCGCGCCCCACAATCCAAAGATGTGATGTTTCATGACAATACGTCGGTCACGGCGACCTTTCCTTACAAAGAAAGATTCCAGATCGTGTAAGGATTGATGCCACTTGAAGACCAACCTGCGTGAAGAAATTAAAAGTTGTCGGCTTTGCCTTATCCATTACAGCAATCATTGACCGAACCGGGCGCGTCGTAGAACGACAATTGGGATTTACCGAGAAGTCTGAAATTGAATCAGAAATCGAACATTTGGTGGGCCGTAAGGCGAGGCTGAATGGAAAAAGTAATGTTTACTGGCATCATGCGCAAGGTTTCTAATGTTTTCTTGGGCCTGCCATTGATAGCAGGCATTGCTGCGAACGCCCAGATGCCAGCCATCAAATTCCAAAGCGCTTCGACCCAGACTGCTTTATTAGAACTCTACACCTCAGAAGGCTGCAGCAGTTGTCCGCCGGCGGAAGCATGGCTGTCGCGGTTGCAAGATTCGCCGCGCTTGTGGCGGGATTTCGCCCCAATCGCGTTGCATGTGGATTACTGGAATTATCTCGGTTGGAAAGATGCCTGGTCGGACTCCGCATTTTCCAAACGGCAGCGGTCGTTTGCGCAAGTTTGGAGAAGCGAAACCATTTACACGCCAGAATTTGTTCTGAACGGCAGGGAGTGGCACAACTGTTTCACGTGCGCAAACGGACCCCAGCCCGATGGCGAAAAAGCCGGCGTGCTGACCGTGACCTCACCCGATACGAACCGCTGGCAGGCGAGTTTTGTGCCGGAAAAACCAATGGATGTGTCCTACGAAATTCACGCCGCACTACTCGCTGGCGGAATTATTTCGGAAGTGAAGGCGGGCGAAAACCAAGGCCGCAAACTGAAGCATGATTTTGTGGTCGTGAAACTTCTGCAAGCCGGCCTGGCGGTGGGCGGCGGCGTGGCGAGCGGAATATTCATCCTCGAAACACCGCGCCATAACCATGGTAAGACGTTGGCGTTGACCGCCTGGGTGTCGCGTGCTGGAGCATTAGACCCGGTGCAAACGACCGGCGGCTGGCTCATCCCGCCAGTGAAGGATTAACTGTAAGGTTCGACGTCTTTCCGCGACAGTTGATCGTATGAAAACATTATCATTAATTCTGCTCACCGTCGGACTTGCGCTCCCGGTTTTCGCCCAGACCAAAACCCTCCTCAATCTCGACAAATCCGGCGTTGCTATCCAAGGCTATGACCCGGTCGCTTTTTTCAAAGATCATAAACCGGTGAAGGGCGACCCAAAGTTTTTGAGCAAGCACGATGGCGCGATTTACTACTTCGCCACCAAGGAACACAAGGATCTCTTTAAGGAAAACCCGGCCAAATACGAACCTGAATTCGGCGGCTACTGCGCCTACGGCGTCTCCCGCAACAAATTGGTGGAGGTTGATATTGACGCTTTTCAAATTGTGGACGGAAGGCTGTTGATGCAATACAGCAGAGGCGTTCGCGATGATTTCAACAAGGATTCCAAAGGCAATCTCGCCAAGGCCGACGCCAATTGGCCCGGTCTCGTTGCCAAAAGAGGAAATTAATTCGCCAGGTTTTTCGGGCTGAAATGACCAAACCTCAAATTTTATGGAATCGCTCCCTAAATCCCAACGCGTCATCAGTTGGCTTTGCCGGCTCACCGCGGCGGTGATCCTGCTGCAAACGCTGTTCTTCAAATTCACCGGCGCGCCGGAATCTGTTTATATTTTCACCGAGGTCGGCATCGAGCCGTGGGGACGCTACGGCTCGGGCGTAGCCGAACTCATCGCATCCATTTTGTTGCTGATCAACTCCCGCGCGTGGGCTGGCGCCTTGCTGGCGCTAGGTGTAATGGGCGGTGCAATTGTCTCGCACCTGACTGTTCTTGGCATTGTGGTCCAGAATGACGGCGGGCTGCTCTTTGGCCTTGCACTGGCGGTCGCGGTTTGCAGCCTGGTCACGTTAATCTTGCACCGCCGCCAGATTCCATTCATCTCAAAGTTAATCAAATCCAAAGAAACATGAATCCGAATGCTCCCAATGAAAATTGCGAACTGATTCAGTCGGTCTTAGAAATCTTGCGGCAAGGCGAAACACTGCTCGCGGAAATGAACGACCAAGAATACAACCGCAAAGTGCCGGCGGCGTTTAATGCCTCCATCGGCGGCCACTACCGGCATTGCATGGACCATTTTCGCACCGTGCTCGACGCCGCGGCGGCCGGCGACCTGAACTACGACCACCGCGAACGCGGCACGCTTGTGGAAACCGACAAGTTCGCCGCGCTGAATGCGACGCGCGAATTATGTGAAGGCTACGCGAAACTCGACCCAGTTTTTCTCGCCCGCACATTAGTTGTCACTTGCATGACCAGTTATTCGACAGGCGGTTCACAGGCTTCACGCTCCACAATTGGTCGTGAGATCATGTATTCCGTCGCACACGCCGTGCATCACTACGCCCTGATAGGCGTGATGAGCGGAATCACGGGCGTGAAGATTCCGCCCGGGTTTGGCGTCGCGCCATCCACGCTCAAATACCAGGCCGAAGTCTCCCAAATTGCGGCGTGATTTTCATGACCGAGATTTTGCCATTGGCGCCGCACGCCGTTGCCGGATGGATGCCGTTATGGGAAGCGCTGGGTATTTTCCTCGCGACGTTTGTCCTGGAAGACATCGCCGCGGTCGGTGCGGGTTTGCTGCTGGCAAATCATTCCATTTCCTGGACGGCGGCGTTCACCGCCTGTTTCCTCGGCATCTGGCTCGGTGATGGGGGCCTGTATGCGCTGGCGAGGTTTGGCGGACGTAAATGGTTTGAGCGGTCTTCACTCAAAAGGTTCTCCTCCAAAGTTTTGCATTGTGAGGAGTGGTTTGCCGAACGTGGCGTTTACGTTTTAATATTCAGCCGCTGCGTTCCCGGCGCGCGCCTGCCAACCTACCTCGCCGCCGGTTTTTTGCGCCTCCCGTTGCTGAAATTTTTGACGGTCACCGGTGCGGCGGCATTCGTCTGGGCCCTCGTCATATTATGGCTGGCGGAATCCCTAGGCGCACAACTCGTTCAATGGCTCAACGCCTACAAACACGGAAGTCTGATTTTTCTTGGTCTCGGCGCAGCGCTGTTTTTCTTCTTTCAGTTGCTCCGCCGCACGGACACCAGCGTGGATCTCCGACAAGTCATGGTGAAACTGGAACGCTGGCGGCACTGGGAATTCTGGCCACCCTGGATGTTTTATCCGCCGGTGGCGCTCTATTGTGTCTGGCTGGCAATCAAATATCGCGGTCTGACCGTGGTGACCGCGTCGAATCCTGGAATTTTGTCCGGCGGACTGGTTGGCGAATCCAAAATGGTGACTTTGAAAACCCTGGCGCAAACCAGTCCTCATTTCACTGCTACCGCCGGCCTGGTCGCCGCGGGCGATTGGGAAACCCGCCTGCGTGCGGTGGAAGAGATTCGCGCGCACCTCCATTTGCAGTTCCCATTCATTCTCAAACCAGATGTGGGTCAGCGCGGGGCCGGCGTCAAACTGATTCGCACCCAGGCTCAGGCTGAGCATTATTTGCGGCAAACCGCCGCCCCGTTGCT
Organism: Verrucomicrobiota bacterium; assembly: GCA_049509875.1. Lineage (GTDB taxonomy): Bacteria > Verrucomicrobiota > Verrucomicrobiia > Limisphaerales > UBA11358 > UBA11358. Next base: position 8,060 of record JBEKZM010000159.1, read on the forward strand.
TGTTCAACGCTATGCTCCCGGTCCATTTGAAGCTGGAATTTTCTATTATCGCTTCCCACACGAACCGCACGGGAAAATTTTTGCAATTACGGATAAAATCTTTCCAGTGGTGGTTGGCGACGGCCAGCATACCATTGCGGAGCTGATTGATCGCGACGCCCGTGCCCGGTTCATTGCGGATATTTACTTTAAACGCCTGGCTCCACGCCGGAACGAAGTGCTGCCCGCAGGCGAGTCAGTCCGGCTCGTCGAAGCCGGGAACCATGCGCAGGGTTGCATCTTTCGCGACGGCCAGAGACTCTGGTCGCCCCAACTTGAAGCCCGCGTTGATGAAATTTCGCAAAAATTGGACGAATTTTATATCGGCCGCTATGACATCCGGTACCCGGACGAAAACGACTTGCGCGCGGGCAGAAATTTTCAAATCGTTGAATTGAACGGCGCTTCTTCCGAAGCCACCCACATTTACGACGCGCGAAACTCCCTGCGGTCCGCGTATAAGACCTTGTTCCACCAATGGGATTTGGTCTTCGCCATCGGCGCAGCGAACCGGCGGCGCGGCTTTTCGCCCACAAAGCTGTCGGTGATTTGGAACCAATGGCGCGGGTACTCGCGGCTAGCCGCAACGTACCCCGAGGCGGATTGAGCCATGTGCACCGTGAGCTTCATTGCGAATAAACGCGGCTATTTGCTGGCCATGAATCGCGATGAAAAACTATCGCGCGCCAAAGGCGTGCTGCCGCGAAGATCTGTGCTTGATGGTCGTGCGGTAATTAGTCCTGCTGAACCCGGCGGCGGGACATGGATTGCATTGAATGATACTGGCGCCACATTTGCATTAATCAACTGGTATTCAGTGCGGCATGCCGTCAAAGCCAATACCGTCAGCCGTGGCGAGGTCGTTAAATCCGTGGCTGCGCAAATATCGGCGAGCGGGGTTTCCCGGATGCTCACGACACTTCCTTTAAAACAAATCAATCCGTTTCGGCTCATGGCAATTTTCCCGGCCCAAAAGGAGATTTACCAGTGGTGCTGGAACTTGCGATCACTTGTTTGTCGAAAACAACACTGGAAATCGCAGCAATGGATTTCTTCCGGCTATGATGAGCCAACCGCACAGCAGGTTCGGTCAAAAACTTTCAGGCTCGCCTTCCGCCAAAAAAGTGCTGGCAGGCTTGCGTGGCTCCGTCGATTGCACCGTTCGCATGCTCCGGTCTGCGGCCCGTTTTCTACCTGCATGCACCGTGATGACGCGGCATCGGTGAGTTACACTGAAATTATCTTCTCAAAATACCAGATTACGATGGCGCAATGCAACACTGCCCCTTGCCAATCAGTGACCCAAAAACAGTTGGCTGCGGAAACAATATCAAGTTTATATGCACCCGAATAAGTGTTTTGCGACAATATTAATCTTGAACGCAACTGCTTCACGAAGAACCACAGGTTTCCGGTCACGGTGGCCATAGTGATTTCAAACCGGACTTTCGTTTCCGAAGCTACCCTTACCAAAAGACTCAATTTATTAGATGTCATGATAACATTTAAATCGCGGCGAGATCAGCATTCGGTTTTCAAGCTGCCTGATGAATGGGGCTTTCAGGGTTTGGTAACGCTCGCGGTTCCCGTGTGCTTCCAGTGCAGAATTGTGCTTGACGAACGAATCGCGCGCGGCCAAATCTGGCTACGTTCCGCCGCAAATCGTTCTTCCCACTCTTCGCCGACAACCACAAGCTTTAATCCGGGATTTCCCATTTGATTTGTCGTTCGTTTGGTAAATGAGATATGTTTACGCGTTTCGTGGACGGAGCCGAGGCGGCTGTGGCGGCATTTCGGGCTAAGGCAAAGGCCGGCAATACAGGTTACGAGTTCGCCCTGAAAGCGCTGCAAAGAGACTTTTCTGGAGCCGATCAAGACGGCACAATTCGTGCCGCAGATTTTCATCCCGGCAACCCGGAGGATCGCAGACGAGTGCGCGAAAGTGTTGCGACGGTTGGCCGTATGCTAATGGGAAATTGAGCTGTGCCAAACGCCGGCGTCGACGACTCGTCCCCTAAACTGAATAGAGGTGTTTTCGCGGATTTTTCATGCGTTGGCATCGGCCAAAATGTTCTGTGCGTCACGCTGGTGCCCTGCCCACCGCTGCCATTTTCCCTTGAGCATTTCGACTTTCGTCGTCATCCTTTCCTCTCTTTGCCGGTGTGGCGAAATGGCAGACGCACAGGACTTAAAATCCTGGGACCGTAAAAAGTCGTGCGGGTTCGAGTCCCGCCACCGGCACCAAATCGGCACCCTGAGTGCAAAAATGGGTGGAA
>JBEKZM010000016.1:0-75390 GCA_049509875.1 Verrucomicrobiota bacterium
CAAGAACATGCCCGGCTCGCTCATCGCCATGGCGCGGCTGAACCGTCCAGCCGTGTTCGTGTATGGCGGCACCATTTTGCCCGGTTGCCTGACCACGGACCCGCAGAAAAAACTGGACGTTGTGTCGGTGTTTGAGGCGATCGGCGCGCACGCCAACAAAAAAATCACGGACGCGGAATTCCGGGCGGTGGAGCAATGCGCCATCCCGGGCGCGGGTTCCTGCGGCGGCATGTACACGGCCAACACCATGGCCAGCGCCATTGAAGCGCTCGGCATGAGCCTGCCCAACAGCTCCGCCCAAAACGCCGTTTCGCCCGCCAAGAAGGACGACAGCCGCCGGGCCGGCGCCGCGGTGGTGAAAATGCTGCAGCTTGGCATCAAGCCGTTGGACATTCTCACGAAGAAGGCCTTTGAAAACGCCATCACCGTGGTCATTGCGCTCGGCGGTTCCACCAACTCCGTGCTGCACCTGCTGGCCATCGCCCACGCAGCCAAGGTCAAGCTGACCATCGACGACTTCACGCGCATCGGCAAACACGTGCCCGTGCTCGCGGATTTGAAGCCGAGCGGCAAGCACCTGATGTCCGAACTGGTGGCCATTGGAGGCATCCGGCCGTTGATGAAGATGTTGCTTGACCAGAAGCTGCTCCATGGCGATGCGCTCACGATTACGGGCGAAACCATGGCCGAAACGCTCGCGAAAGTGAAACCCTACCCCGCCGGCCAGACGATCATCCACGGTTTCGAGAACCCCATCAAAAAGAACAGCCACCTGGTCATCCTGCGGGGCAATCTGGCCAGCGAAGGTGCGGTGGCCAAGATATCCGGCCATGAAGGCCTGAGCTTCAACGGCAAGGCTATCGTTTTCGAATCCGAAGAGAAGGCGATGAAAGCCATTTTGAACGGCACGGTAAAGAAAGGCCATGTCATCGTCATCCGCTACGAAGGGCCGAAGGGCGGTCCGGGCATGCGCGAAATGCTTTCGCCCACTTCGGCCATCATGGGCAAGGGCCTGGGCCAGGACGTGGCGTTGATCACCGACGGCCGCTTCTCCGGCGGCAGCCACGGCTTCGTGGTCGGCCACATCACGCCCGAAGCCTATGTCGGCGGCACGATCGCCCTCGTCAAGAACGGTGATCCCATCACGATCGACTCCGAGAAGCGCGAAATCACGCTGGAGATTCCGGCGAAGGAACTGGCCTCGCGCCGTAAGGCCTGGAAGCGCCCCGCCCCGCGCTATACCCGTGGCGTGCTTGCCAAGTACGCCCACACCGTCACCAGCGCCTCCCAAGGGGCGGTCACAGACGCGGACCTGAAGTTGTGAGACCCGCAACCGCGTTACGAGGAACGAGCCACCCTGGGTGGAAGGAGAAGGAAAAAGGTCGTCCGAAAATGGCGGAGGGCCGCCGCAGTCCAACAACTCTTCGCGTTCGTGGGAGCCCGGTATTTCGCGCCGGCGTCTTAGAGCGCGGTCAGAAACGAAGCGCCACGCCGCCTCCGTGCGGCAGGCACTTGCGTAATTTTGTCCGCGTCCAGTACACCCGGCCCTCTCCCCGGAGAGATTAATACCCCGCCCCACGCCGGCCCTGCTTGCCCAAGGCTGACAATATCCTGATAATTTCGGTTGCGAAAGTGCTCGGATGGAATAGGTTTCGGGGAGTTGGCGTGTTTCATCCGCCCATGAACCTAGGCCAAAAAAACACCTCTGCCGCCGGGTTTACGCTGATCGAGTTGCTGGTGGTCATTGCCATCATCGCGATTCTGGCGTCGCTGTTGCTGCCGGCTTTGAGCAAGGCCAAGGACCGCGCCAAAACCATCAATTGCGTCGGCAACCTCAAGCAATTGGCCGGGTGCGTCCACCTTTACAGCGTGGACTACAATGATGCTTTGGCGCCGAACAATTCGGTGGCCTTTATTGGCTCGCTGGGAACCACGGCTAGCGCTGACACGAAAGGAATTTCCTGGTGTCTGGACGGCATCAACGGACCGGCGGCCACGCAGATCAATCCGTCCAACATCGTTAACGGCCTGCTGTTTCAATACAATACGTCCGTGGCCATTTATCATTGTCCCGCGGATCAATCCACCTTGGAAACTCCCGCTGGGCAGCCGCTGCCGCAATTGCGCTGGCGCAGCTACAACATGAGCCAGTCAATCAACGGCTATCCCAATTATGTGCCCGCTGGATTGTCGGGCGGGGATTTGACCCTCTGGTCCGCCATCCCGGCCTGGTCAAAGTTCACGCTCATTCGCCATCCGATACCCAACGAGCTGTTTGTTTTTATCGATGAAAATGAGGCGACCATTTACGACGGACAATTTGGCAATCCGCTCAACCCGCCCCTCCCCTACTCCGCGCCGGACACGTGGTGGGACATGCCGGCCAATCGTCACAACCAGGGAGCCTGCCTGTCCTTCGCGGATGGTCACGTCGAGCGCTGGCAATGGCGCGCTCCGATGATTTGCGATGTGTATTCCCAGGACGTTACGCCGGGCCAGATGCCCGATTACCAGCGCATCGAGAATGCCATGAAACAACTGACGGACAATTGAAGGAAACGACGCCCATGTCTGGCCCAGTGTTCAAAGGCATTTTGCCGCGAAGATCAGCCGGCGGTTTTACGCTGATTGAACTGCTGGTGGTCATCGCCATCATCGCTATTCTGGCGTCACTGTTGTTGCCAGCGTTGAGCCAGGCCAAGGAAAAGGCGCAGCGGGTGTCCTGTTTGGACAACCTCAAGCAACTCCAACTCTGTTTTCAGCTCTATGCCGGGGACAATTCAGACTCGATGCCGCCCAATGATTTCGTCTTTGACCTCACCACCATGCAGCCATTTCCGGGAGACGACGGGCCTTCATGGTGCACAAATGTAGCCCCGTACAGCGCCGACCTCACGGGCATCACGGGCGGTCTGCTTTACCAGTACAATTCTTCTCCCGGCATTTACAAATGCCCGGCTGATCAATCAACCCTGGAAACGCCCGACGGCACCATACTCCCCCAGCCGCGCATCCGGAGCTACAACTTGAGCCAGTCGATCGACGGGATCAGTTATGCCGGCCAGATATCAAGTGACGTTCCGCATTACAGCAAGACCGTTCAACCGCGGAATCCGGCGCCTGCGAATCTGCTGGCCTTCATTGAAGTGCATCAGGATGAAATCATGGACGACCAATTTGGAATTCCGGTGGCGACCGACGCGTGGGCCGGCGATGAGTGGTGGGACCTACCCGCCAACCGGCACAATCAAGGCTGCGACTTTTCCTTCGTGGACGGCCATGTGGAGCACTGGCGCTGGAAGGTGCCCAAGGCAGTGACAGTCCCCCGCGGCAATGCGCAACCGCTCGCGCCCAATGAAATCGACGACTATAATCGCATGGAATCCGGTTTTCGGCAGGACTTTACAGATTAACGCCGATTTCCAATAATTGTCAGCGGCCCCGACACACCCCAATCATTAGCCAGATGAGTGAAAATGCACAAGCAGGTGAAAAAGGTGTTGACATTACATCACCAATATGGTGATATAATGCCATGTCGGCTTTTACGAAACGAAAATCCAATCTCCAATCCAATCTCCACCTGGAGTTGACCAACTCCAACCAAGCTACGGCCCATGGGGGCCAGGTACTCGTGGACGCGCTCTGCCGGCGCTTTGGACTGTGGCAACGCCTGCATGACGAAGCCTCCCTGGATCCTCGCCAGCGAACCGGTTCGGGTTTTTCGCCCGTCGCCCAGGTGGCCCAGTTGATCTTCACGCTGACCAGCGGTGGGGCCTCCCTGGCCGACGCCGAACGTTTGGGTCAGGACCGTGTGTTGATGCGACTAATCGGGTTGGCTAAGAGCGCCGACCAAACCACCCTGGGTGAGTGGTTGCGCCATCAGACCAAGGAGAGCGTCCTGACGCTGCACCGGCTCAACGCCGATTTGGTGGATTGGGCCAGTCGGCAGGCCAAGCCGGGACGGTGGCTTCAGGGCGGCGAGGTGGAGTTGTTTTTTGACGATACTGAAATCGAAGTGGAGGGACACCACTTTGAGGGGGCGCGCATCAATTATGAAGGCAACCGCGCTTTGAGCTGGCAGACCCTCTGGTACGGGCCGTGGCTGTTGGACGGCATTCTCGATGGCGCGGGAGACGTCAGCGAGCACCTGCCGGTCTTGCTGGGCGAACATCAGCAGCGCTGGCAAGACCGCAACAATTACTTCTATGCCGACAGTGGCTCCAGCGCGGGCAAATACCTCAACCGGATTGAACAGGCCGGGTTTAGCCGTTGGAGCATCAGCTACAATAAGTGGACCGACAAACTGGACCGCCTGGCCGCTGAACTGCCCGAGAGCCAATGGAGCGCGTTGCCGCCAGCCGAACAGCCGCAGGAGCAATATGCCTGGGTCAAGCACCAGCCGGGCGAATGCGCGCAGGCACAGAAGTTTGCGGCGGTGCGCTGGAAGAAAGACGGGGACTTGATGTGGCGGTATGCTTATCGCGTGTGCCAAGCCCGGGACCAAGACAGTCCCCAAGCCGTCTTCGAGCGGCATCGCCTCAAAGGGGCCAAGGAACAGGGTTTCAGTGAAGTGCTCAGCGGCTTGGATTTGCACCATCCTCCGTGCAAGGATTTGATTGCCAACCAGGCGTTCTACGCCAGCGCCATGCTGGCTTACAACATCTTGATTAGCCTGAAGGTGTTGGATTTGCCCGATGACGCGCAGGGCTGGCGCATCCGGACGATCATCCGTTATTTGTTGACGGTGCCGGTGAGCGTGAGTACGCACGCGCGCTATGAAGTCGCCCACATCTGCATTCCCGCAGGCTGGCTGCGTTGGTGGCGGCTCTTTGTCGATCAGTGGGTACCCAAGCGCAAACCCGGTCGTCCGGTCCGGGAAGCCGTGGACTCGGCATAGTGGTTGATTGATCTGCAACCAGCCCGCGCAGTTTGCCCGCAAGGACGAACCCGCTGAGGTGTCTTCACGCACAGCCTCAGAATCCTCATTTTTCTCCTCCGCTCTCGAAAGCAGCTGCAAAAAACTCACCGGCAGCCAAAAAAGTCGTCTTTAACACGAATCTCATCGCGGTCAGAGCATCGTGGCAAGACTTTTTGATCGTTCGAGACTTTCGCTAAGGATTCGGGCTTTCGCTAAGGATTCGGGCGACCTTCTGGCCACGCGCAATGGAATTGTGATAAAGGTTTTCATATCGTATCTTATCCTGTTTGGTTGCCTGACTTTCGCACACGATCTCATATTCCCACTGTTTTTTCAATGTTCGGGTTGAGTTTTCAATGAACGCCATCCATGATTTATGCGTATGAGTGCTTCTTTTCACGATCATTTCTCGGCCATCGCGAGCCGCTATGCCGACTTTCGCCCGTCCTATCCTTCCGCGCTGTTCGATTTTTTGGCCACGCTCGTTCCGCGCACGATCACGGTCTGGGATTGCGCCTGTGGGAGCGGGCAGGCCTCCGTTGATCTGGCCGAACGCTTCGAACGCGTCATCGCCACCGACGGCAGCCAGGACCAGATTGGCTCCGCCGCGGCTCATCCGCGCATCGACTACCGCGTGGCGCTCGCCGAACAAAGCAGTCTCCCGGATCATTCCATCGGCCTGCTCACCGTGGCGCAGGCCCTACACTGGTTTGATCTTCCGCTTTTCTATGCCGAAGTTAAACGGGTGCTGGCCCCGGGCGGAGTGATGGCTATCTGGGGCTACGGCTTTCACACCGTTGAAGGCGAGTCGGTCAATCCCATCGTTCAGCGATATTATTCCGAAACGGTCGGCCCCTACTGGCCGCCCGAGCGCAAGCTCATCGAAAGCGGCTACCGGGCGATTTCGTTCCCCTTCGCCGAAATTACTCCGCCCGTCTTTAAAATGGAAGTTTACTGGACACTGGAACAACTGCTCGGCTACCTCAGCACCTGGTCCGCCACCAATCGCTATATTAAAGCGACCGGCCGCAACCCGCTGCCTGCGCTGGCGGAAGAATTAAAGCCCTTCTGGGGCGATGCCGATCAGCCCCGGCAGGTAGCTTGGACGCTCCCGTTGCGGATCGGACGCCAAGACCAGTTACGAAGTCATAATAAAGCTGCGGATCTTACCAATCCGCAGCCTTCGCCGACATAGGGAGCGCCGGTTCGTTTGACCAGGGCGCCGGGGTGTGCCAGGAGCCAGTTAAAGTTTCGAAGGAACGCCGGGAGAGGGCCCATGCCCTCACCCGGCGTTTATTAACGGGCTGCCAAGCGCGATCAACTCGCCTTGCCTTCATCCACCACCACGTAGTGGCTGCCGCCGTCCGCCCAGATGCGCAGCAGGGTGCGCTTGTCCGACGGATTGGAGGTCAGGTTCACGGCATCATCCGCACTTTTCACGGCATGATGGTTGATTTCCTCGATCACGTCGCCAGGCTTGAGGCCCGCCTCTGCGGAGGCGGACGAGGGATCCACCTGGGTGACGACCGCGCCGGTGACGTTCTTGGGGATGTTGAACTGGCTGCGCACCTGCTGGTCCACATCCGCAACGCCGACGCCGTTGAGCGTGCCGGTGTCGTTGCCAGTGTCCGACGTGGCGCTGGCCAATTCGTCAGTGCCGGGCAAGGCCTTGACGGTGGCCTTCAGGGTCTGCTTTTCGCCATTGCGCAGGATTTCGACGGGTACGGTGGACCCGGGTTTCGTGTCGGCGACGTCCAACTTGAGGTGGCGGCTGTCGACCACTTTCTTGCCGTTGAACTCAAGCACTACGTCGCCATCCTTGAAGCCTGCCTTTTCGGCCGGACTGTCGGGTGTGACGTCGGCGACGAGCGCGCCGGTGTTTTCCTTGAGCTTGAACTCATCCGCCAGCACGGGCGTGACGTTTTGGATCATGACCCCGAGGTAACCGCGGGTGACGTGGCCGTAGGCGATGAGGCTTTGCATGACGCCGCGGGCGGTGTCCGCAGGAACCGCGAAGCCCACGCCCTGGCTGCCGCCGGAGCGGCTCAGAATGGCCGTGTTGATGCCGATGAGCCGGCCGTCGATGTCCACCAGCGCGCCGCCGGAGTTGCCGGGATTGATGGCGGCGTCGGTCTGGATGAAGTTCTCGTAGTCTTCAATGCCCATGCCGCCGCGTTCCGTGGCGCTGACAATGCCCTTGGTCACCGTCTGGCCCACGCCGAACGGATTGCCGACGGCCAGGACCACATCGCCCACCTCCACCTTGTCGCTGTCGGCCAGGGGGACGACGGGCAAGTTGTCGGCGGCGATCTTGACGACGGCGATGTCGCTCTTGGGATCGCGGCCCACGACTTTGGCGGTGAACTCACGGCCGTCCGTCAGGCTGACTTTCACCTCGCTGGCGCCGTCCACCACGTGATTGTTGGTGAGAATATAGCCGTCCTTGGTGACAATGACGCCCGAGCCGATGCCGTGTTCATGCTGCGGACCCTGCGGCACCCGGCGGCCGAATTGGTGGCCGAAGAATTGTTGCCAGAATGGATCGTTAATGCCGGGCATGTCCTGCGCCGAGGAGTTCCTAATGGTGGTGGTCGTTTCGATTTTTACCACGGCCGGGGCCACCTTTTTGACGATGGGCGCATAGCTCCCGTGCGGGAGCGTATCCCGGGCGACAGCATTTTCGTCCAAGGGCACGGTTACGTTGGGATGTTCGGAGGCCGTTGATTTGTCAGTTTCGCTGGAGAGGGCCACGGCGGCGCCGCCGGCGATCAGGGCGGCGGTGAGGGACGCGATGACGATCCGGTTGCGAAATCGATTGGTTGTATCTGCGTTCATAATTTTATTTTGGTCTATTTGTATCGTTTGATTTATTTGGTTTAAATTACAACGGTTTGACCAAAACCATGATGACGGGAACATTGCTGGAAGATTACAGGTTGGTAAGGAACGAAGCGCGCTTTCGTCCGCACGGTAGGCAGTGAATCGATGGGGACCGCAGCCCGCATGAGAGCGGTGTCGCGCTTTGCTTGCCACCGAAGTCCTAGACGCTGGCGCGCAGTCGGAAGCCGGGGTTGAAAAGCACGGGCAAGATGCCCATGCCACTACGTGGTAGCAGCGCGAGCGATGCCGCTTGTCACCACGCCACCGGCAGTAGCGCCGTGGCCGCGAGGGCCGGGTCTTCGCAGGTCGCCAGTGAATCGGTAATGGCAGCCAACGAGCGGGGGACTTTGCCTTCGAAAATGGCTTTCCCGCCGGCCAGGACTCGGATCGGCTGGTCCAGATCCAGCAAATCGTCCGACAGGCGGAGCGTCATCTTGCCGCCGGTGGCTGGGGTCTCGATGACGATGTCCTGGCCATCGACGTGCGCGGTGTAAAGGTCGTCAACTTGCACCGCATCGGCGTCGCGCTGCAGCCAGTAAAACCGGGCATGCAGGGCGTTGCCGCTCTGTTTCCAGACCACCCGTTTCGGCCAAGCGACCCGGCGGAGCGGCGCCATGCGCGGAATGGCCTCGGCTTCGCGATTTTGCATGCCATGAGGCAGGCCGGGATAGACCGTCAGGCGATGCGGGTAGCCGTCCGGGTCGGCCGCTTGCAGGACATCCATTTTGGCGCTGAACTCACGGACCACCACGTTGCGATTGTAGGCGGAATCATCGCCGCCCACGTAAAGGAAGAAGGGAAGATTGCGCAGGCCGTCCGGCGTGACCTGGTTCGGATGTCCGGCGCACATGGTGGCCGCCGCGAACCGGTCGGCCATGCGCGGCGCCAGTTGGTAAACGCCGTCGCCTCCGGCGGAGTAACCGATAAGGTAAACGCGGTTCGGGTCCACGCCCCGCTGCAAGACGAAGTCGGTGATCAAGCGGTCGAGCAAGGGGTCCACCCACTTCACATGCCACATGTCCCAGGTGTTGGCGGGGGCGCGCGGCGCCACGTTGATGCTGCCGGGCGGAAATTCGTAGCGGCCATAGTAGCCGTGCCAGTTGGCGTCATTCTCCCCGGCGGTCGCCTCGCCGCCGCCGTGCAGCGTGATCCAGAGGTTGTGCAAACCATCGGGCGCGTCGCCGAAAGTACGCTCCATCCATTTGAGCGATTTTTCGCCAAGGACAATATTTTTGGCGGACAATTCCTCCCGGGCTGAAGGCGCGCGCGTCTTGCCGACGTCGCCCCAGGTAAGCGCTATCAGGCGCGCCGCATCTTCGCGCGAAAACGTCGGGTCCGGCGGCGTGCCGCGTTCGGCAGCGGGACGGGCGAGCCAAGCTTCGGCTGCCAGGATGGCCGGCGGCACGGGCGCGAGCTCATCCCAGGCAAGATCGAGTGTGGGCGATTCCACGCAGACCGTGCAGGAGACGATTTTCTCCCGCGCCACGCCCTCACGGATAAAGCGGAAGGCCACACTGGGGACATTTTTCGGGAGGGTAAAATCGGGCATGTCATTCATGTCGCTGGCGCCGGCCCGCGTCCGGTTGGTGGCGAGCACTTCGTCAGCCGGCGAACGCATCTCGACCTCCACGGCCAGGCGGTCGCCGCCGGCTTTCTCGCGGAAGCGGAGATGGACGACGGTGGCGACCGCGTTGGTGTCCGGTTGCAGGGTTGCGTACCGGGCGGAAACGTTCACCGCCGGCACCTGCCGCGAGTCGAGATCCCAGGCGAGCGGAAAATATTCGCCGGTGCGCCTCCAGCTCGTCGCGTAAATTTGATTGAGCGGATTCGGACTGCGGGCGGTGAGGGCGGCGTCGTTTGTAAACCAGCCGCGGTCCAGACCGGCCTGGTTGAACTCGTCGGCGCCCGTGAAATGCCAGTCACCATCCCAAATTTCGACCCAGGTATGGTTGCCTTCCTTGTTCACCCATTCGGGCACGCCGACGGCACGGGCGGGCACGCCGACGGCGCGGCAGGCGTCCACCAGGATGATGGACAGGCCGGTGCAGGTGGCTTTCCCCTGCTCGATCGATTCCTGGGGGCTCTGGTTGTTCCGCTTGCGGGCGAGGTTGTAGTGAACCTTGAGGCGGTTGAAGAGATCGCGATTGATGGCCTGCGCCGCCTCGGTCGCGTTGGTGCAATCATGCACGATGCCGGATGCCAGCTTGTAAAAGTCCGCGCGCCACGGGTCGCGCGGCTCATCGAGCGACGCATAAGGCAGCACATCATTGAAGAAAATTCGCTCCGGCAGGGCCTGCGCCCACGGAAACTCCTTGCGCGCCTGGAGCGCTAATTCGAGGTTGTCCATCAGGAAATCGCAAGTCAGGGAGGAGCGATCGGCCGGGGGCATGTTGTCGGTGATAAAATAAGCCGCGCGGCGGCCCACGTCGCCGAATTTTTCAGTGGCCTGCGCAACGAACAACTCCGTTGCCACCGGCAACGGTGCGTCCAGCTTCAGGAGGCGGTCCTGGCGGACGCGCCAGACGTGCGCGTTGGTACCGTCATGGAAGGCAACCGAACAGGCGTAGCCGTCAGCCGTGGGTGCCAGCACCGGCATTTCGACCCCGGCCGGAAGTTCCGGCACCGACCAGCCCAGTTGCGCGAAATTGGTGGCCCAGATTTGGTGCTTTTTCCAGAGGTCCAGTTGGGCGTAATAAACTTCCAGTGCCAGATCGCGGGCGGGTTTGCCGGGGATACCCGCGGCGGGGACACTTTCCGCCGGCGGCCGGCTCGTGAATTGAATGAGTCCCCACATCTCCGGCCGGTGCATGTCGATGACGCCCGTGGGCGACCAGACCCAGTTGTCCTCGGGAGTATTCGGCACTTTTTGATACGCGCCGTTCGTGACGGTGATCAGCCACTCAACGCGCGAAAAGTTGAGGCGCCATTGCTCGCCTTCCTCCGGCGGGCCGGGGTGCCGAGCATGTTGGGAAAGCACGGACCAGGGAAAAGCGATCTCGACGGTCCAACCCTGGTCAGTGTCGGCGGGGTTGTTCAAGGTGCCGCGGACCAGGACGGCGGTCTTGGCGCCGGGAATTTCCCATTCATTGTGCGGTTCGCCGCCGTCCTGGTAGGGCTTGGTGAGCATCAAATCCCACGTGGTGTTGAGCGCGTTCATCTCAAATTCGTAATACGGCTGAGTTTCGCCTTTGGGATCCATAAAAACCTCGAAGTCCGGATCATAAAATATGACCGAGTCATGATTGGTCAGGGTGGCCCACACTTGCGGCTCCTCCAGTTCGGAGGCGATGTAGAGATAATTTGTGTCCCACAGCAATTTGGCCCGCGTATGAAACCGCGGGGCCGGTCTGGTGCGGCCTTGGATGTCCGTAAAATCGTCCGTCCACGGCGCACTGTTCCAGGCCGGTTCATCCAGCTTGCCGTCAATCGTGATGGGCGAGGTGGCCTGGCGGCAGATATAGTTTTTGGGCACGATGATCCGCATTTTATAGTGCCAGTCAGCGCGGTTTTCGGCCCGTGACGATACGGGTGCCAGCAGGGTCAGACAGAGCCACGAGGCGGACAAAAGACTTCGGCGAAACGTTTTGAAGTTCATGGCGGGTGTATGCTCGATTAAATCTCCATCTCCACCCATAGAAGTCCACTATTCGGCGGCTTGAGCGCAAGCAGATTTTTTCATTCCAGCTTGTGCCGTCCCGCCGCCGCGTTAGGCTTTTGACCATGCCGGCCAGCGATGCGGAACATTTTTTTGAACGGACGCGCGCCGCCCGGAAAGTCATGGTGCTCGACCTTGGCTTTCTGGGCGACACGGTGCACCTGCTGCCCGCTTTGTGGCTCGTGCGCCAGGCCTATCCGCAGGCCGGGTTGCACGTCACGGTTGCCGCTCACATCACGTCGCTCCTGGATTGCGTGCCGTGGGTCGATCACGTCTGGGGTTACATGCGTTACCCGCGCCATGCCACCCTGCGCGAGAACCTCGCGTTGGTCGCGCGCCTGCGCCGCGGGAAATTCGACGTGGTCATCAACCTCAATGGCTCCGACCGTTCAAGCTGGCTGACTTTTTTGAGCGGCGCGCCCGCGCGCCTGGGCCGCCTGCCCGATGACGGCGGGCCGCCATTTTGGAAACGCATGTTTACCGCGTACGTCTCCCATCCCTTCACCGAGGAGCCGGTTTATTTGCAACGGTGCCGTTGCTTGCAAAAGGCCGGCTTCCCCTTCCCGGACGCGGAATTTCACACGCGTGTGGATCCGGCCGGCCTGCGCGCGGCTGACATCGCCGAAACCGACGCGTATTTGCATATCAGCCCATTTACCACCGCCGATTCCAAGGAACTCCCGCCGGGCCAGCTTGCCGGGTTGATCGCGGCGCTGGGGGAAAAATTTCCGGACAAAAAACTCGCGCTTTCCTGCGCGCCCACGCCGCGGGAACGCGAAAAATTGGACGAGCTGCTGGCCCTCCTCCCGCATAGGCCGTGGCGCGTCCTGGCCGGCAATTTGAACCTGGTGCAGCTTGCCGCGGTCATCCAGCACAGCCGGGTCCATTTTTGCGGCGACACCGGCCCGTTTCATCTCGCGGTCATGACCAATACTCCCACCGTGGCCTGGTTTTGGCCCAATCCGGGCATTCGGCAGTGGCTCCCCGCCAGCGACCGGTTTCGCGTGATCGTCGGCCAAAACGAGGCGGGCACCCGCTTTTTGTCGGGCATCGCCACCGCGGATCTCGTGGGGGCCGCCGAGAAAATGACAGCCGAGCCGATTTCCCCGCCTTAATACTTTCTTTACGGGTTGGTTCCCGGTCTTAATTAGCGGTTGCGCTACCCCATGCTACGATTTGGGCGCGGTTAAAAGTTGGCTGATTGATGAAGAGAATCCTCGTGCCATTGGCGCTGTCCGACGGAGCGTACGCCGGACCGGCGATCGCCACCCATTTTGCCGAAGCCTGCGAGGCGGGCCTGGTTTTGCTCCACGTTGTTCGCTGCGGCTTCGCCGAGCCGGCGGCGCTGTTGGAGGAAATCCTCCGCGAGGCCCAAGCCCAACTGGCCGCGATCGCCGCCCCGTTCCGTTCGCGCGTGCCGGTTGAAACCGTCGTTCGTACCGGCTCCCCCGCGGATATCATCGCCCAGGAGGCGCGGAAAAATGGAGCTGACGCGATCGTGATGACCACTCACGGCTGTCGCGGTTGGCGCAAATGGCTGCATCGCAACACGGCTGGCCATGTATTAAAAGCCGCCACCTGTCCAGTGTGGCTGGTCGCGCCCGGAATAAGCGGTGACACCTTCACGCTGACTCTAGCGAACTGGTCTTCAGGAAGGCCAGCCCACATCGATTGGCGCGCTCTTGCCTTCGTGGCCGACGTTCTGTTTCCAGAAATGAGGGAGCGCGGCAGGTCCTCCCCGCTGATCTTCCATCTAAGACCAACAGCCGGTCGCGTTCACCTCCGGGAAAACGCTTTGCTATCCGTACTGCAACACCACATCAGTCCCATTTTATGAACTCAGAACTCGCCAGTGAAGTGGGGTAGTCAGCTATCTGATTTTAGGCACGATCGGCATTGCCCTGCTTATGGGTTTGGCTTTAAGACGATTTTGCTCGTCGCGGAAACCCGGACCTCGACGCTCGCGCGTGTAGCGTCAAGCGTCCCTTCCTGAAGTGGAGGGCGGCTTCCCAGCCGCCCGGAAAAACAACTCGACACCGCCACGCCAATCGAAAGGCCATGCGTCACGGTAGCGGAGCGCGGGTCTGCGACCCATAAGCGTTAACCTTATATTACCTTATTTTACAAGGTATTTTACGTCTCTGCGCGCTGAGCAACCTTTGCAAATTGGGCAAAAAACGCTACGTTTTGCTGATTTCCTCACTGAATAAGGCTAATGCCTATGGGTCTGCGACCCGCAACAACTTCGCCTGTCAAGAAGATTACGAATTACGAGGGTATTCCAGTAGTTCGAGGTTGCTACGGTTCCCAGAGCCGCGCTGCCAGGGCAGGGCGACGAGGCACCCGGTGGCGCACGTCGGGCTTAATCCAATTTGAAATCCTTCGTTTATTGGCTAATATCCACGCCACGAATTCATTTTCATGACCAAGCTGCCCATCTCCGTCTGTATCGTCGCCGGCAACGAGGCGCATCGCATCCGCGCGACGCTCGACAGCGTGAAGGATTGGACCTGCGAAATCGTTTTGGCCATTGATGATCACGTGACCGACGGGACGGACACGATCGGATCGGCGTGGGGCGCGAAGCTGGTCAGCCAGCCTTGGAAAGGTCACGCAGCGCACCGGAATTTTGCCGCGGATCACGCCACCCAGCCCTGGCTGCTGGCGATTGACGCGGACGAAGTGGTGTCCGGGAAGTTGCGCGATGAGATCATCGCTATTTTTCAAGGCCACCGTGGCGACGCTCTGCCCGCCGCCTACAGCTTTCCCCGCCTCTCCTTTTTTGCCGGGCGCTGGATTCGCCACGGCGACTGGTATCCGGACCGAAAGGTGCGGCTTTGGCGCAAAACCGCCGGCCAATGGGAGGGTGACCCGCATGAAAAACTGGTCCTCAAAGGCGACGTGGTCCGGCTCCGGGGCGACCTGTTCCATTACAGCAACGAGAATATTGACCAGATGCTTGGTAAAATTGAGGTGGTCAGCTCCCTCTTTGTCCGCCAATGCGAGTTTCGCGGCCGCGCGGTCGGCTGGACCGATCTCGCGGTCCGGCCGTTTTGGAAGTTCTTCCGCGCCTATTTTATCCGCCGGGGATTTTTGGACGGCTGGCCCGGGTATTTTATTGCCTGGGTTAACGCATTTTCCACGGTAGCCCGTTATGCCAAGGTCATCGAACGGGCACAGGAACAATCGCGCAAAGCGCCATGAGAATTTCCCTCGTCCTCAATACCTTCGATCAGCCCGAATATTTGTCGCGTGTGCTGGCGGCCGTCACGCGCCAGACGGTGCCGCCGGATGAAGTATTGCTGGCCGACGACGGCTCCGGCCAGCCGACTGGCGATCTCTTCTCCGGCTGGTCCGCCCGGCAAAAGTTCCGTTCACTCCACGTCTGGCAGCCGCACGAGGATTTTCGAAGGGCCCAAATCCTGAATCAAGCCATTGCCGCCGCCCAGGGCGACTATCTGGTCTTTCTCGACGGCGACACCGTGCCTCATCCCTGGTTTGTTGCCGACCATGCCGCGTTCGGCCGGCGGGGCGCGTTTGTCCAAGGCCATCGGGCGCTGGTGGAGCAGGAAGCCGCCACCTGGTTTGGCCAGAAGGATTTCGCAGCCGACCGCCGGCGAGCCCTCCTGCAAAATCAAATATCGGGACTGAAAAATTCCTTCCGCTGGCCGGTTGCCGTCCGCCGGATAAAAAACCATTTGCGCGGCATCCGCGGCTGCAATCTGGCCGTCTGGCGCGACGATCTGGTGCGGGTCAACGGTTACAATGAGGATTTTTCCGGCTGGGGACGGGAGGATTCCGAATTGGCCGCCCGACTGTTGAATGCCGGCTGTGAACGGCTGGATCTCCGCGGGCGCGCGCTGTGTTTCCACCTGTGGCATCCGCCCGCGAGCCGGGCCAGACTGGCAGCCAATGACGGCCTCCTGGAAACAGCTGTCCGCGAAAGAATCACGCGCTGTGAGCACGGTCTTCACCGCCATCTCCAATAGTCCATGGAAAACATCCTGGTCATCCGGATCAAGTCCATCGGCGACGTGATCTTCACGCTGCCTGCGGTCAATGCGTTGCGCGAGCATTTCCCGGCGGCCAAAATCACATTCCTGACCGCAAAAGAAAATTCAACCTTGCTGCGCGGCTTCGAGGCGGTCAACGAAACGATCGCGCTCGATCGCGGCGCGCTGCGGGGCGGCAACCCCGTGAAAATGGGCCGGGAGTTCTTTGGGCTGTTGTACCGGATGCGGGCGGCCAGGTTCTCCCTGGTGGTCGATTTTCAGGGATTTGGCGAAACGGCCTGGCTGTGCCGGATCACCGGCGCCCCCCGCCGCTGGGGCAGCGTTTACGGTCCCGGCCGCCGCTGGGCCTATACGCGCGGTCTGGTGCGAAATGAGAAGGTGCATCCGGCGAATTGGAATCTGGAACTGCTGGCCGGCTGCGGCGTGGACTGTCGCCGGCCCGGCAACCAATTCTCGCTGCCTGCCGACGCCCGGGCCGCCGCCCGCGCCTGCTTTTCCGCGAATTCCCTGGACCAGGAAAAGCCAACGCTGGTCATCCAGCCACTCACCAGCACGGCCCAAAAAAACTGGCCGCTGGGGAGTTTTCTGGCCGTGGCGCACCACTGGCGCGCGGCGGGCGTGCAGGTGATTTTCGTCGGCGGGCCGGCGGATGATTCGCCGCTGGAACCGGCCCGGCAGGCAGGATTTCCCGTGGTCACGGATTTGCCGCTGCTCGGGTCGGCCGGATTGGTGCAACTGTCGGCCCTGATGCTCGGCGGTGACTCGGGCCTGGGACATCTCGCTGTCGCGCTGGGACGCCAGGTGATCATGCTGATGCGGCATGCCAATCCCGGCGCCTGTTTTCCCTTTCAACATTCCGATTGGGCGGTGCTGCCGGCGCGCCCCAATCACATCGAGGAGATCGGCGTGCCCGTCGTGCTGGCCGAAACCGCCCGGGTGCTCAATCCACTAATTCGTAGTGTTTCTTGTTGAATTTCAGGCCAACAGCCTTTTCCAGCCACAGCATGCGGCGATGCTTCTTTTCCCGCGCCGTCAGTTGGTGTTTCGGGTCCGCCGGGAAAATTCCGTCGGCCGCCGGCAGCCAGTCTCGAATGACCTTCGGATGCGTGCCCGAAAATAACCTCAGGACGGTTCCGTCAATTGCCGCATAGTCCACCCGGGCGGCCGGCTCGTTTGCCCAATATTTGTGCGTCGCGCCCGCCTTCAGATTCATCTGCGCCTCGCTGCGCACCCAGCCGTAATGGAAGATCGTCACCCCCGTGTGGGCGGCGCGCGGATAGCGCGACTGCTTGTGGTTGACCACCACATTGAAAAAAAGCGATTCGCTGGACCAAGCCGGAATGGTGTTGCGGAGGATGCGGACCTCGCTGCGATACCACCCGGGCGACCAGACCACCGTGTTCCGGTTGCCGTAAAAATGAAGGTAATCAAACGCCAGCGCCTCCACGCGCTCATTGTCCAGGTGTTTTTCCATGGCCGCGCGAATCTTCGGCAGGTCGTCCTCGTGCAACACCTCATCGGCTTCCAGATAAAACGCCCAATCGCCCGTGCAATTATAAAGCGCGATGCTTTTTTGTTGGCCGAAGACAAAGCCCTTCACCGAATAATCGTTGCGAATCCGCTCATTCCATTGCGTGGGAATGATTCGGATTTTGGCGTCGCCCATGGCCTTGATCATTTCCCCGGTGTCATCGTCGCAGGGGCCCAGAGCGATGACGAATTCATCCACCAGCGGCAGGAGGGAGCGGATCGAGGCCACAAAAGGGTAGCCGAGCTTCTGGCCGTTGCGCAAAAAGGTAAACCCGCTGACTTTCATGGCCCCAGTGTTCAAATTAATCACCCAGCAACTTTTTTAACTGGGCTCGCGCCGCTTCCTCCCGGGAGTTCTCCACTTCCTTGGACACCCAGTTGCGCTGGACGAATTCAAAATATTCGCAGAAGTTGCCCACGTGTTTTTCGAGCACGGGTTCCGCACGGCGCTCCCGGCATTGCTGCGCCACGCGCGGGTCGTAAAATGCGCAGTTCAAACACACCCGCAAGTCGGCCCGGCACTTCATGCAGACCTCCCCGCGGCCCGGGTTCCCGTTCAGGCTCCACGGTTCTCCGCATTGATGACAATGACGATTCATGCCAACAGCCTGGTCCTTATGCGTGTCTCATGGAGGGATGGTGGCAGATGTCGCGCTGCGACGACGGCCGCCCTCGGACCGCGGATCGTCTCAATCCGCAGCGCGTGGCCAGCCAGCGCCGCAATGAAATCAAGCAAGCCGTGGATTTCGGCGGAGCGCTGCGAATTGGGACAACTCGCGGTCCGGTTGCAAGGCGCCCGGTTGGTAGTGGTCGCGCTGCGACCAAACCGCCACCCAGCGTAGCGCCGGGGCAGCGAAATCCTTCGCGTGCCCAGGCGGATTGACCGTGCGCCATGCGTGCTGTCTCCCATTATTGTTTCGAAGGTGGGACGGATGTTGACGGGGCGGCCTCGGCTGGTGATTTCACGAGTGGAACTTCTTCGGGCTTGAGCCGCCGCACTCCTCCGTTCACCACCACGTCGCCGTTCGTGGTCACCGACAGGCGCGGGCGGGAATTGAAATTGTCGTAAACATCGCGGGACACGGTCGCGCCGCCGGTGCCGACCACCACGTAGCTGAAGGAACGGGCGCCGGTCTGCCACAGCACATGCAACTGATTCAACCGGTCCACCTGTTCCTCGGGCGCGCTGAAGGAGACGAGCGGTCCCAAGGGCGCCACCTTGTAGATCTGCGATCCGTCGCCAGTGCCCACCTGGACATACAAGCGCAACTGTTCGCGCAGATAGTTCGCCTTGATCAGCGTGTATTTCCGCGATTCAGGAGGCTGGTTGCTGGCCGCCATCATGCCAAAATCCTGCGACCACAGCTCGGCGCCGTGAATTATGTCGAATTGCATCGGCTTGCTGTTGACGGTCAAGGACCATTGCTTGACGCGCATGGTGGCGGTGACCTTGTAACGGCCGATCCGGCCCATTTGGAAGTACGGCTGCAAATCCACACGCTTGATCCCCATCTGCGACGATTCAAGGTCAAACGGCTCCACCACCGGCACGTCGCTGTTCTTCGACACCATGAACTGGTCTTCGGATTCCACGCTAAAGGTCAGCCAGTCCGGATCGGCGCCCAGATGCAATTGCTGGCCGGATGTGTTCGTGATTTTGACCGTCAGGCGCACGGCTTCATCCGGTAGGAATTGCTCCTGGTCCAGGGCCAGTTCCAACGTCACCTGGGCAGATGCGCGGGCAAAAGCAGCCAGCGCCAGCAGTGAAATGAGCAATGTTTTCATTGGGTATCTGACAGCCGGGACCGTTCGGCATTCGAGACCCTTGCCAAAGCTGCCGGCGGCCGGCGCCTGCGCCCGGAAGCCGGCCGGGCGGTTCAAACGTCGATGCCGTAGGCTTTTATTTTGTTATAGAGGGTCTGTCGGCCAATGCCCAGGCGCTTGGCGGTCTCGAGCTTGTTGCCGCCCGTTTCCTTGAGCATTTGGATGATGGCGTTGCGCTCCACGCCCTCCAGCAGCGTAAAACTGGTGTCATGTCCTTCGGTGGGCACGAACTTGACGTCACTGATGGAAAGATCGGTCACGTTGACCTCCGGCCCTTCCGACAACAGCACGGCGCGCTGGATTTCGTTTTGCAACTGGCGGACATTCCCCGGCCATTCGAAACTGGTCAAGCGCTCCACCGCCTGGGTGGTGAACCCACGCAGAGTGCGGTTGGCCTGGGCGGCAAACCGCTTCAGGAAGGCATTCGCCAGCGGCATGATGTCGTCGCGCCGCTCGCGCAACGGCGGCAGATGCACGGAAATGGCGCTGATCCGGTAGAACAAATCTTCCCGCAGCTTGCCATCCTTGATGGCCTCGTCCGGCTTGCGATTGGTCGCCGCGATGATGCGGCAGTTGATTTTATAGCTGGTGGTGTCGCCCACCGGGCGCACTTCCTGGTCCTGCAAGACGCGCAGCAATTTGCTCTGCGTGTCAATCGGCATTTCGGAAATCTCGTCCAGGAATAGCGTGCCCCCTTCGGCTTGGCGGAACAACCCCTGCCGATCCGTGTTGGCCCCGGTGAAGGCGCCCTTCTTGGAGCCAAACAGTTCGCTCTCGATCAGTTCGCGCGGCAGGGCGGCGCAATTGATTTTGATGATCCGGTTCTTGGCCCGCGAACTCAGTGAGTGGATCAGATCGGCAATCACCTCCTTGCCCGATCCGCTTTCGCCGGTGATGAGAATGGTGACATCGCTCGGCGCCACGCGTTCGATCGTGCGCACCACCGACTGCAAGGCCGCACTCTGAAAAATCGGGGCCGACCCGCCGCTCATCGTGGAGAGAGCCCGGCGCAGCGAGTTGTTTTCCTCCTTTTGCTGCCGGTTTTCAATAGCCCGGTCAATCGTCACCTGCAATGCCTGTGTGTCAAATGGCTTGTTGATGAAATGGTAGGCGCCGCGTTTGGTGGCTTGCACCGCCGCATCAAAAGTTGCCTCGCCGGTCAACACGATCACCTCGGTTTCGGGCCAGGTCTTTTTGATTTGCGGCAGCAGGTCCAGCCCATTGGCATCCGGCAGCTTAAGGTCGAGCAGCACTACATCGGGCGGGTCCTGCGTGTAAAAACGCTGCAAGGCCGCCGCGTCCTCGGCCATCGTTACCGTGTAATCGTCCTCGAGAATGGATTTGAGCATGGCGCGCAAGTCCGCCTCGTCGTCCACGATTAATATTTTGCCTTTCATGGTTTTATAGGTTTAGCACAGGCTGTCACAAATTTCTCAAAAATTGCCCGATACCGCACATGTTTCTGCACCAACCGTTCCGGATGAAACTGCACGCTCAACAAAAACGGCAGCATCGCCGACCACTCTGGCCTCAATTCCATTGCTTCGACGATGCCGTCACTGCTCCGGGCAGTGGCGGCGAATGGCCCCGCTGGCTCCAACACCCCTTGATGGTGCGTGCTATTAACGCCCAAAATAGGCGTGTTACAGATTTTGGACACTAATGAGCCCGCTGTCAACGCCACTTCATGCACCACGTCGAAGGGTTTGTCCAAGCGCGCGTGCCCCAGCGCCCCCGGCACCTGCTGCGGGATGTCGATTACCAGTTTGCCGCCAAACGCCACATTGAGCATCTGGTGGCCCCGACAAATGGCCAGCACCGGCTTGCGCTGATGGAATGTCTCTTCAATCAGAAGCAACTCCACCAGATCCCGCGTGCCTCCATCCGGCGTCTGCGCGACGGTTTTGAGGATTTTGCGCGGCACTTTGTCCTCATAGAGTGCGGGATTGATGTCGTCGCCGCCCGTCAGGAGCACTCCGTCGGTGCGCCGCAGCACCTCCGCCAGGGCGGCGCGGTCCGTCGTCGTCGGCGCGGTGACCGGAATGCCGCCGGCCTGCAACACTGCGTGGTTGTAACGCAACGAGAGGCTGGCGGATAAATCGTGGAATTCCACCCCGTGCTTTTCAATACTGGGTGTGACTAAAATCAATGGCTGCCTGCCCATGCGCGGGAATGTAAAATCATTCCGGCAAAATGTCATTGTAAAAGCGCGGCCGGCCGCCTTTTTGGCCGGCGCGCGGGTCTGTGACCCGC
This sequence comes from Verrucomicrobiota bacterium, assembly GCA_049509875.1. Taxonomy (GTDB): domain Bacteria; phylum Verrucomicrobiota; class Verrucomicrobiia; order Limisphaerales; family UBA11358; genus UBA11358. The sequence continues at coordinate 21,077 of JBEKZM010000016.1, forward strand.
AGCAGCGTCCAACATTCAAGGCCCCCAGCATAACCCGCCAACTCTCTTCCGGGCGAAGTTCCTCCGGAGGGCGGCTCCCTGTGAGTCGCAGCAACCTCCGAATGCCACGGCTTCCCGCGCAATCCGCAGGCTTCCTGACCGGCGACGCTGCTGCGGGTCGCAGAGCCGCGCTCCGGGCGGAATTTGAAAACAGGCCGTCCGCCAGGCGTTTCTGGAACTTCGCTGAAACTATCCGCGGCCTCTGGACGTCTGCTTTTCGTGACATGAGGCAAAGTAACGCTTGTCTAACGCGACCGGCGAGCTAGTCTTTTTCTTTATAAATCCTTATGAACTCATTGACGAAAGTGTTCTGGCTGTTTGGACGATCCGGCGCCGGCAAAACCACCCTCGCCTTGCGGCTGCGCGACGGCTTGGCGGACCGCGAAATTCCCGTCGTTTATCTCGATGGGGACGACATTCGAGCCACGCTCTGCTCGGATTTGGGATTCAAATCGGAGGCGCGCCTGGAAAACCACCGGCGCATCGCCGAGATTGCCCGGCTGCTGGCCGATCAGGGAATCAACGTGGTGGTGTCCACCATGGCTCCGGAACATCAGCAGCGGGACCTGGTGGCGGGGATATTGGGCGACCGGCTGATGTGGTTTTATATCCACGCCCCGCTGGATATCTGCATGGCGCGTGATCCCAAAGGCCTGTACAAGCGGGCGCGCGAGGGCCAGGTCAACCAGCTGATCAATTACCCGTTCGATGTGCCCCGCCCCCAGGAGCGGGAGAACTATGTGAACACCATTGCCCTGGGCATTGACGAATGTTATCAGGAGATTTTGGCAGCCGTGAAAAACCGGCTGAACGATTACGCAATTTGAGACCACTCTTCGGCCCATGCCAGAAACCATAAACTATTCCACCCGTTTCAAAGACCCGGCGGCGGCGGCGGCGTACGAGTTTCAGGAATATGGAGCCGGCAGCTATTCCACTTGCATCTGGCACTGGCAGCGCCCAGTGGTTGGGCGGATCATCCAGGATTACCAACGCACCCATCCGGCGCCCGCACAACTGCTCGATTTCGCCTGCGGCACGGGCCGGGTGCTGGCTGCGGTGGAATCACTGGTGGATTCAGCGGAAGGCATCGATAGCTCCGAAAACATGGTGGCACTAGCCCGTGCCAAGTGCCGCAAGGCGCGGCTCAAAGTGGGCGACATTTTGTCGCAACCGGAGCTGCTCCAGAATAATTACGATTTGATCACCGCCTTTCGCTTTTTGCTCAACGTGGAGCCGGCCGTGCAGCGAGCCGTACTGGGCAAATTGCGAGCGGTCCTGCGCGAGCCGGATGGCCTTCTGCTGGTCAATGTCCACGGCAACTCCCATTCTCTGCGGCACCCGGCCCTCCAGTGGCGGCGCTGGCGCGAACAATCCCGCCCGACGGGGGCCATGCTTAACGAAATGTCATCGCCGGAAGCCAAAGCCCTGCTGCGCGAATGCGGTTTTCAGGTCGTGCGTCAGTTCGGCTTTGGTATCTTGCCGCCCACCTTCTACCGCACGCCGTTGCGGGCTCCGGCGGCGCTGGCGGATAAACTTCTGGCCGGCGAGAACTTCTGGCGCAACTGGTCGATCGACCTGTTGTTTGTGTGCCGGCCCGCCTGAGGGGGCTTTACAAGATGCCGCGGCTATTCGATTGCCTGGATCGTAACCATGCCTGAAACTGTTCAAACCACCATCGCGAAGCTTTTTCAAGATGACAAGCCGGCGGCGCCGTCGCGCCTGTTCTCCTGGCGGCTGATTCAACGGCGGCAACTTCCGTTTCTGCTGTTGCCAATTGCGCCCGCGAACCCGCGCGTCAGCCTGGCCCTCTATTCCGCCCAACGGCGGCGGGCGAAAATCTGGCGCGCCGCTTTGCCGCTGGTGTTGGGGACACCGGCGGCGGCGGTCTTCCACCGGATTGACTTCCAAGCCAGCGGCGCTTCGCGGATGATCCGCTTTTTGTCGGACCAATCCGGGGTGCCGGTGGACCTTCTCCCCACGCCAGCCATCAAATTTGGCGGGCTGGCCTGTGAAAGGTCACGGCTGGTGTTGCTGGTTTGCGACCAGACCAATCGCCCCATTAAAGTCGTCAAAATTGGACTGGACGCCGTTGGCCGCGCCACCACCGAGCGCGAGGCCGACCTGTTGGAAATGCTTCCCGCCAATATGCTTGGCGGCGTTCGCATCACCGGCCGGATCGCCACGCCCATGCTGTCCGCGTTTGCCACGGACTATTTTCCAGGCGACAGTCCCGAAAATGATCTCGGGATGGAAATACTCTTTCATGCTTGGATCAATCCAGGTCCGGCGATTCCTCTGGAAAGTCTGGAGATCTGGCGCCTGCTCGACGCCCAGGCCGCCGACGCCGCGCCCGCGGCCTGGCGGGCGCTGCGGCCGGCCCTCGCTGGCAGAAGCCTTCGCACGACCCTGTACCACGGGGATTTTGCTCCTTGGAACATCCGCGCCGTCAACTCACGACAGTTGCAGGCGTTCGACTGGGAGCGTGCCCATCTGCAGGGCATTCCCGGCTGGGACTGGTTCCATTTTGTCGTGCAGACGTCGATATTGGCGCGACGGCATTCTGTGGAACGAGTGGCTGCGGAATTGGAAGATCTGCTCCAGTCACCGCGCTTCCAAAAATATGCCGAGGATGCCGGCATCCAAGCGACCATCAAGCCGCTCGCGCTGGCCTACCTCCTCCACCACCGCTGGGTCTTCAAGCCCCTGGATGGCCTCCAAAGGGTCGAGGAACTGTTCGAATTGCTCTCGGAACGATGGGGCTTTTTGCCGCCGCCGGACCACCGCGGCGCGCCGGCGCGCGCCCGCGTCCTGGTACCGGCTTCGCCCGCCCCGGGGCTGTGGGCCGATGCTCTGGTGCAATTGAAATCCGCCTGGTCTCAACTAGCCAACGTGTTCTGGGAACCGCAGTTGATTGCCGTCAAACAACCCTCGCGTTCGGTGCTGTCGAAATACGCCGTCATTCTGTTCTGCAGTGCTTGGTTGGCGGGGTCGGCCGGCCTGCAATATTTTTACGCCCGCCATGTTTCATTGCTGCCGGTTTTCGCCGTCCCCTGCTTGTTGGCAAGCTGGCGAATTAATCGCAACTGGGGGACGCTCTTCGCCGTCGCCGCGGCGGTGGCGGGCCCCTTGATCGCGGCGGCCAAGGATCCGGGCATTCGCGTGGCTGGTCTGCTCTGGTGGAATGGGATGACGCGCTTCATTATACTGCAGATGTGCGTGTTTCTCGCGGATCGCATTCACCAGCAGCAGGATTTTTTTGACGAACTGGTGCTGCCGCGCAGCCGGCCGGCGAACTTTCGCCGAAACTGGGCGATCCTTTTGGTAAGCGCCCTGTGGTTTTTCGCCATCGCCTGGGGCGATATTCGGACCGGCCCGCGCGTCTCCTTCCTGGCGCTGTACCTTTTTCCGGCCATGCTGGTCACGCTGTTTCTGAACCTTGGCTGGGGCGCCTTCATGGCGTTGCTGGGCGCGCTGGTGGCCTCCATCGACGAGTATGCGTCCCACTATAATGTCAGCCTTCTAAAGGTCTTCCTGTGGAATTTTCCAATGCGGTTCTTGATGTTATTCGTGGTCATCCTGCTGCTCAACCGATTGCGGCACGACAACGTCCTGTTTGGCGCCCGGGGCTCCGACGAGGGTTCGAGATCGCCGAATTCCTCCAAGAATGGTCCGGTATGAGAGGCTGGGCGCTGGGACTTCTGCTGGCCTCGCTGGCTGCGCGCGCCGAGCCGGCCACCGATCTCGCCGGCACGTTTGATGCCACGACGGACAGCGTGGGGCTGCACATGGACGGGCGGTTCATCACGCCGGCGAACCAGATTCTTTCGCCCGCCGGGTACCAGTTTGAGATCCCAGCCATCCGTCCGCACGCGCTGGCCTTGAGCCCCAATCGCCGATTGCTGGTGGTGGCCGGCCAGACACACGAATTGCTCGTGCTGGCGACGGCCACCGGGAAGCTGCTTCAGCATGTGCCGCTGCCCTTAGGCCAGGCCTCCGACGGAACGCCCCTGGCCGCCGGCATCCTGGATCCGGATCCTCGCGCTCAGTTGGGCTTCGCGGGGCTGGCCTTTTCGCCGGATGGGTCGCGCCTCTATCTGTCCAACGTCAACGGCGACGTCAAGGTTTTCGCGGTGAACGGGGACCACCAGGTTTCGCCGTTGGCCTCCTTCGCGCTGCCGTCGGCGAACGCCCCTGGCCGCAAGGCGGAAATTCCGGCCGGCATCGCTGTTTCTCCGGATGGACGGAAGGTCTATGTCGCGCTGAACCTTTCCAATGGGTTGGCCGAATTGGACGCGGCAACCGGCAAAATTCTGCGCACTTGGAAGGTAGGCGTGGCGCCCTTGGATGTGGTGTTGGCCGGCAAAAAGGCCTACGTGAGCAACTGGGGCGGGCGCCGCCCGCAGGCCGGCGATGCCGTTGGGCCGGCCGGCCTCGGCACGCTCGTGCGCGTGGACTCGCGATCCATCGCCCGCGAGGGATCGGTGTCGGTGATCGATCTCGTCGGTACCAATGGTACGGAAATCGTGACCGGCCAGCATGCGTGCGCATTGGCGCCAACCCCGGACGGAAAATATGTGGCCGTGGCCAACGCCGGCAGCGACACGGTGAGCGTCATCGCCACGAGTACGGATCAGATTGTGGAGACGATCTGTGCCCGCCAAAATCCGGGCGATCCATTTGGGGCCCAGCCCAATGCCCTGGCTTTTGGCTCGTCTGGAAACCGGCTCTATGTTTGCAACGGCACGCAAAATGCCGTGGCGGTTTTTCAATTCAAGCCCGGTGCCTCCACCCTGCTTGGTTTGATTCCGGCCGGCTGGTTTCCCGCTGCCATTGCCTGCAATTCCCGGAACGACCGGCTGTATGTGGCCAACCTTAAGGACCTGGGTCCGGCCAACACCAAACTGGCCGGCGCCCGCGATTTTTGCACGATTTCGATGATTGCCATTCCGTCGGCCAAACAACTGGCTAAATTGACGCAAGCGGCTCTGGCGAACCTGCGGTATCCCTTGTTGGCGCAGGCCAACCTGCCGGTCCGTAACGATCAACCACCGCGCCCGGTTCCCGAACGCGTCGGCGAGCCCTGCGTGTTTCAGCATGTCGTTTATATCATCAAAGAGAACCGCACGTATGACCAGGTGCTGGGGGATGTGAGAACGGGGAACGGTGACGCGGCCATTTGCAATTTTGGCCGGCGCGTTACGCCCAATGAACACAAGCTGGTGGGGGATTTTGTGCTGCTGGACAACACCTACTGTTCCGGCTTGTGCAGCGCCGACGGCCATCAATGGACCGATACCGCGATGGCCTCGGATTACATCGAGCGCGCCTTCGGCGCGTGGCCGCGAAGCTATCCCTGCGGCGGCTTCGGCCCGGCCAACCGGGATGCGCTGGCGTTTTCGTCGGCTGGATTCATCTGGAACGACGCGCTCCGACATGGCAAAACATTCCGGGACTACGGGGAATATGCCTCGCCGACCACGCATTGGACCGGGCCGCTGCCCAAAGACGGCGTGAACTGGCTGGGCATTTATCACGATTTTCTCGACCAAACGGGTCACGCAGTTGTGGGCTGCGACCCGGACGTGGAATCGTTGCGTCCTTATCTGGATACCAACACCGTCGGCTGGGACCTGAACGTGCCGGATGTTGTCCGGGCGGCGGAATTTTCCAGGGAATTGAAACAATTCGCGCACGCCGGCAATTTCCCCAATTTGGTGATGATTTGGCTGCCCAATGATCACACCAGCGGCACGGCCTACGGCGCGCCCACGCCGGCGGCGCAGGTGGCGGATAACGACCTGGCGCTGGGGCGGATCGTGGAGGCAATCAGCCACAGCTCCTGTTGGACGAATACCTGCGTCTTTGCCGTGGAAGACGATGCCTCGTCCGGATGGGACCACGTCAGTGGCTACCGTACGACGGCCTATGTGGCCAGTCCCTTCACCCGACGGCACGTCACCGTCAGCACCCAGTACAATCAAACCAGCCTGCTGCGCACCATGGAGTTGATGTTGGGGCTGCCGCCGTTGAACCAGATGGATGCCACCGCCACCCCCATGTTCGATTGTTTCACCAACACCCCTGATTTTACGGCCTACAGCGCCGTGACGAATTTCGTGCCGCTGGATGAAATGAATCCCCCGCCTGCAAAAATCGCCGACGCACAACTGCGGAAAGACGCGCGTGAATCCGCCCGCCTGCCGCTCGCCAAGGCGGACCAATGTCCAGAGGATCTAATTAACCACATCCTCTGGCGCGCCACCATGGGCACGCAGAACCCTTATCCTGATTGGGCCGTGAAACTGCCGCCGGATGATTGAGGATTACGGCAAAACCAGCCCGGCCCGATAAAACATCCCTGAACTGTTTGTGGTGCTGAAGAGGAATCTGAACGAATTGGTGGCGAGCGTGTTGGTGCTCACGATGGCCCAGGTGGAGAGATTGGTGGACGATTGCACGGTGTAGCTCTGTCCGCCTTGCCCGTCCAGCCAGAATTCCATCTGGTGCGGCGGCGCGTTGGTGCCGGGCCGCAGCCACAGATTCTTAACGGTGGGCAGCACAAACAACGTAATGCTCTGGGCCGGCAACAGGTTGCTGACCACGCCGCCGGAGTAGGAGACATCGGCCAGCCGGCTGATGATGTTGCCCGCCGTGATCTGCCAGGCCTGCGCCGAGCCGCTGTTGGCAAAGTTGGTGACGTTTATCGCCATCGGGGTAAAGCCGCTCAACGTCTTGTTGATGACCATGACGGTGAGCGCGCTGTCGTTGGTGCGGATGGCTGCGAAGGCCGAGAGACCGTCCGGGTCGGGAACGGCCGCCAGGACGCTGGCGTCGCCAAAGGCAGATTTGTGGCCGTCATAATTGCGGTAAATCTCCATGGCCAGGTAGGTCGGCGTGTTGGATGCGGGGGTTGTCCAGCGCGTGGCCAGATCCAGTCCCTCGCGGCCAAAAATGCCCAGGAGGTCCGCCTGCGCGGTGGCGCCATTGATGAAGGCCTCGGCGCCCCAGTTGTATTCCGTTATCCCGATCTTGGTGCCGGGGTAGTAATTGGACACCCAGCCTTTCATCCGGGGTATGAGCATCAGGATGTTGTTCGCGGGTTGCTGCCCGATCCAGCTTTGATCCACGTAATTCGTGTCCCACAGTTGGCGCGTGGATTCGTTGCGGAGGGTTTCGGTCGCGGGCGAAACATCGTCCCCGTACTCGCCACCCTGCGGGTAGCAATGCAGCGTGAAATAATCCAGCAGTCGTTGCCCGTTGTTCGAATCGTGCAGGTGAAGCTGGTTCAACAGCCAGGGCATGTAATCCCAGCCGCCGTTGGCGGCGCGGTCAGGATAATCCGCCGTGTTGTAATCGCCGTGCTGGCCGGACCATTGCTGGTCGAAGCCACTGAAAAAATAGCCAGACCACCCGAACTCCTCCGGCGCACAGACGAGCGTAGCGGGGTCGTTCGATTTGACCATGCTGGCGTAGTCCAGAATCTTCCCCAGAATTTCCTGCATCGTCGGGCCGATGGGATGGACGTCCTGGTGTGTGGAGAACCAGATGCTGTGTTCGTTGTCCATGATGTAGTACTGCACGCCGCCGTTGGTGGAGGCGCCCCACTGCCCCAGCAAATGCTGCACGAAGGTTTGTTGAAACGCCGAATTCGTGGGGAAATTGGCATCATTGGGATCGTTGTTCGTAATCGCCACGCCCGTGGTGGCGGAGATGCCGTTGCCGGCGTCTGGATAATAAGGATCGGTCCCCGTCTGGGCGCCGTATTTGGCCACCGAATAACTGGGGATGAGGGCGCGGTTGGCACTCAGTTTCGGCATCCAGCCGATCATGGGTATGGTGATCATGGGTTGGGCTCCGGCGGCTTCGCTATTCGCCACGAGGTCATCGGCCGTGGCGCCGGCGATGGCGCTGGCATCGGGGTAACTTTCAAAATACCAGTCGCTGGCCAGATTGTGCGCGTTGATCTGCCAGTTGTAGCGGGTCTCGCTGTTTCCACCGGACCGGTTGATCGTGAAATTCAAGGTATCCAGGTCGTTGGACCCTGCAAACGCCAGGCCGTAAATCAGGGGGCTGATCGGGTGCCGGTTCGCCTGGGCATCCACCTGCACCGTCACCGTCGCGTTGGTCGGCGGCGGCGCGGATGCGCCGGATTGAAGGATGATATCGTCCACGTAAAACGTGGGCAGGGGCGCCCCGCCGACTCCCTGAATCCAGAAGCCGGTAAAGGTTGTTTGATTGGCGACGCCCAGGGCCGTCAGGGGGCAGTTGACCTGTTCCCACCGATTGGCCGGCAGCGGCCCGACCGTGATGGCCGCCTGCCCGTTGCCGTTCAGCATCGCCTGTACCTGAACCGTTTGTCCGCCGGTTCCGCCGTTGACCCAAAAGGTCAAATTCGTATAACTGCTCACGTCCATCGCGGAGACGTCGAGATAAAGCGCCTGCCAGTCGGTGGGGGAGTTGCTGGCGGTGACGCTGATGGAATGAGGCGGGCTGTGGACCGGGGTCGTATTGGCGAGATTGACGGCTGCCCAGCTCCAGTTCTGCCAGCTGGAGTTCAACGAATTGGTGTAAATAATCAGGTCAGCGTGTGCTGAAAAATGACTCATCCACAGCAGAGCGAGAAGCCCACACAATCGTCGGCCTCGGGTGATACGGTTTTGGCTTGGGAATGTCATAGGAGCATCCACATACTACACCATAAATCGTGCCAGACCGTTTTTTTCAGTGAAACCTTGGCTGCCGATCCGTGTTAAATTGAATTTACGAATGAAAATCTGGTTCGCCATCTTGCTGCTGGCCGCCGCCGGTTGCACCACCAAATCCACGGCGCGGTTGCGCGAGCAAAACGCCTATTTGGCCGGCCAGAACACTGTGCTGCAGCAGCACCAGGCCGTGGGCGAAGCCGACGCGCCGGGCGTCACCATCGTCGGGCTCGTCCAGCATCCCCATGTCCCCTGGGTCGCGGGACTCACCCTGGCGCAGGCGATCATCACCGCCAATTATGTGGGCCAGGACCAGCCCAACCAAATCGTCATCACCCGCAATGGCGAAAGCGCCGTCCTGGATGCCAGCGTGCTGACGAACGGCCAGGACATAACCCTCGAAATCGGCGACACCGTTGAACTGCGCTGACGGCGGCAGCTTCACTGCCCGCGCGGCACCAGGTGGATTTGGGGGGCTTTAACCAGTGCCAGCACCGGAGAGCCCTCCTTCAGCCCCATCTCCAAGGACGCCTGCTTGGTCAGCACCGCGGTGAGCGGAAATCCGCAATCCAGTTCAATGCGCACCAGGGGCCCTTCGCTCACGACGGCGCGCACCACGGCGGGCAGGCGGTTGCGCGGGCTCGAATGCAACTCCGGGTCGATGGAGAGAATCACGTCCTCGGCCCGGATGCAGGCGAAAATGTCGGTCGTCCCCGGCGGCAGGTCATCGGCCATGGCCGTGAGCCGGGCGGCGCCCACGAGCAGGGTGGCCAGGCCGTCCTGCGATTCCACGACGCGCCCGGGCTGCACGGTTTCCACCGCCACGATGCCCGCCACCGTTAGGTTCGCCGGCCGGCTGAACACCGTCTGCACGGGGCCGCGTTGGACCATGCACCCTTCGTCCAAGACCACCAGATCATCCCCCAGCGACAGCGCTTCCAGGCGGTCATGAGTGACGACCACGGTGGGAATGGCCAGTTGCCGCAGCAGCCGGCGCAATTCTCCCCGCAGCCGCTGGCGGGTGGGCGTGTCGAGGGCCGTGAGCGGTTCATCGAGCAGTAGCAATTTCGGGCGGCGCGCCATCGCGCGGGCCAGGGCCACCCGTTGTTGCTGCCCCCCCGAAATTTCCCCCGGCAATCGGGATCCAAGGCCGTCCAGCCCCAGCCAGCCCAGCATTTCCTCCACGCGCGATTGCTTTTCCGCCGCGCTGCGCCCGTGCAGGCCATACGCGATGTTGGCTGCGACCGTCAGATGGGGAAACAGCGCATACTCCTGCGGCACGAAGCCGGTTTGGCGGTCCCTCGGGAGTGTCACATTTTTTCCGTCGGCAAACCACGTTTGCGTCCCCCAGACGATTTCCCCGGCGTCCGGCTGTTCCAATCCGGCCAGGCAACGAAGGATGGTCGTTTTGCCCGAGCCCGATGGCCCGAACAAGACCGTCACGCCCGAGGCGGCCACCTCGAAGGCGTCCGCCCGAATGACCGGGCCGCAGGCGAACTTCTTTGAAAAATTGGCTTGGAGAATCGGGTTCATCTGCGCCTCCGGAAAAATCGCTCTGCGATCCAGAGCGCCAGAAACGCGATGACGGTGGAAATGCCCGCCAACGTCCAGGCATGCGCATCGTCGCCGATGAGGACCGATGAATAGATCGCCACGGGGAGGGTGGTGGTGCGGCCGGGGATGTTCCCCGCCACCATGATGGTGGCCCCAAATTCGCCGAGCGCGCGGGCAAAGGCCAGCAGCACGCCCGCGAGAATCCCGCGCCGGGCCAACGGCATTGTGATCGTCATCAGCACTCGCCACTCGCCCGCGCCGAGCGTGCGCGCAATCTGTTCCAGCGCCGGGTTGACGTCTTCAATGGCCGCCCGTGCGAACAGGACCAACAGGGGAAATGACATCGCTCCCAGTGCCAGCACGACCGCCTTCCACGTGAAGACCACATCCACTCCGAACTGCGCATGCAGCCAGCGTCCCAGCGGACCATGCAACCCAAAGAGTTGCAACAGCACCAACCCTGTCACCACGGGCGGCAGCACCAGCGGCAGCGAGACCAGCGTTTCGACGAACGCCTTGCCCGGCCATTGGCGTCGCGCCAGCACCCAGGCCAGCAGGACGCCCGGCGGCAAAATAAGCAGCGTGCTGCAGACCGCCATCCGCGCCGAAAAGGCCACGATCTGCCAGTCGCTGCCAGTCATACGGAGGCGCCCGCCGGTTCCAGGCCCGGCCCGCTCAGCCACGGCTGTTGCTCCGGCAGATACGTCCACCGTGGCCCGCGGCTCGGCGGTCCCAGCCGCCGCTCGTCGCACTCCCTGGGTCGAAGACACACCATGGCGGAAGCATCCAACAGATCGTCTCTAAACTCACGCAAAAGTTTTGTGCTGGCAGTGGTCGCGCGGCGCGAAAGTGAGCACATGGCACGCGGCCAGTCTTTCGGCTGGCAACCATTGCCACCAAAATTGGTCGCGGGCAGGAGGGCATTTAATGTCGTTTGGGGGTGGACTTGCCGATGGCCATTGAAGCGGGCTGAAGCCCGTGCTCCTGCCACAAGTTAAGACACTTTTGGGTATTTTGGGTTCGTTTTTCCGTCCAGGAGCCATCCGGATAGTGCTAACCAATTGTAGTTAAATAATATACGTTAATTTTCTTTTGGGTTCGTTTCGTAATTTTCATGGTTCACGGCTGGCCGGACACCTCCATCGTCAGGGGCGCCGGGATGTTTTCACCCTGACGGCGGCGCTGTAACCGTTCCAATTCGTTTATGGCCCGGTAAAGCTGCCGTTCCAATGCGGTTTCGTAGCGGAGAATTTTTTCCAGGGTTGCCGCCGATGGCAGCACCGCGGCGGATTGCCGTCCCTGTTCGAAGGACAGTTCTTGTCCCACGCAATCCCGCTTAAGCCAATCCAGCGCGGCCAATTTTTTGTCAATCGCCGCCAGCAATTTTGTTTTCATTTCCGCGCGGTTGACGGCCGGGTCGGCGCCAGCAGGCGGCGGTGTACATTCCAGCCGCAATAATTCCAATTCCACTGCCAACCGGTTCGGCTTGCCGGAGAAAGGAATTTTGATGGCGGCATCGGTCAGTTCGCCATCGGCCTCCACCTTGGCGCGCACTTCGCGCAGCCAGTTGGCGAGAATGGCAGTACCCATGGCTGAATTCTCCATGGCCCAGACAGGGTCGCCCGCAGCCTCCCATTGCAACCACATCATGTTCAGATCCGGGCGGTGTCGCTGCCAGTGGCCTTCGTCCACGCTCAGGGAGATCTCGCCGGCCTCCGCCTCGCGGGCGCGGCGCAGCCGCCAGTTGGCCTGAATGATCTGATCCACGAGCATTTCCTCGAGCGGACCGACCGGCGCGAGGTCCGCGTAAAACTCGCGGCAAAGCTCCTCAAACTCAACGGAAGATTCCAGGGACTTCTGGCCGCGCACGACCACGGTTTGGGCGAGCAGCTCATGCTTGAGGGCGTTGCATTTGGAAACCGCCTTGCCCTCGGGGGTTCTGGGGCCAGTAGATTTTTGGGCGTTGCGCCGGTTGGCCTCCAGTTTTTTGGGCGTCATGGTCATTGGTTTTCTCATAAGGTTCTGATTAATGTTTTATTTTCACGAACCCATCTTAACCGGAGGGGTTGGACAAATGCTGTCCAACCCAAAAAAATTCCTTTGGGCCTGATTCCGGCTTATAGTTTGATCCCGCCGCGGTGCTGATGTCCTTCGATTTGCCCAATCCGCATTTGGAAGCCTGCCTCAAAAGGCAAAAGAAGTTTTCGCCAACTTGCAGAGTGGTAAAGAACCTCCGTCTTCATCGTCACGATCTGCACCGACGATTGGATGGATGATTCAAGGAAGCCCTTTTGCGCTTCACTGACCCGCGCTCCGGGCGAAGCGACTCCAAACTCCGCGGGGTCCTGCGTATCCGCGGGCTTTCTGACGGGCGACGTTGCTGCGGGTCACGGACCCCCGCGCTCCCGAACAACTTCGCCCGGCAGAGAATTGGCGGGTTTTTGCGGGCGGTCTTGAATTGCGGTTGCTGCCGATCAGGACGCCGGCTTGAAAGAACCGGCCCGCCGACTTATACTGGCTTTATGCCGCTGTACGAATATGAATTGACCGAGGGTGAATGCAAAATCTGCGGCGGACATTTTACTTTGAAGCGTCCCCTGTCCGCTGCGCCGCTGGTAAAATGTCCCGCCTGCAAGAAGCCGGTGCGCAAGATCATCTCCGGTTTCACCACGCCGCACAAGTTGAAGCCCCTGTCGGTCACCGATGCCAAAAAGGCCGGCTTTCAAGTTTATAAGCGCCTCGGCAAAGGCGAATACGAACGGCAATGAGCCGGCCGTTCATCCGAAATCGACCGGATCGATGTCCACTGCCAGCGTGACGTCGTCCGGCAGGGTCAGTTGGGCGGTGATTTGTGCAAGCGCGCGGCTCAAGCGGCTCATCGCGCGCGTCCGGAGCATGAGGTGGTAACGGTAATAATTTTCCGCCCGCACCAGCGGCGCGGGCGCCGGACCTGCTATCACCAAATCCGGAATGCCCCGCCCCGGGTCCGTGGCCGTTTCCTCCGCGGCGGGGTTGGACTTGATTCCTGGCACCACCCTGGACTCCACTTCGCGCTTCACGTATTCGGCGGAAAACTTCACCTTGTCTTCATTGCGTCCTTTGAGGGTGAGCAACGCGGCGCGGCCGGTGGGCGGATATTTCAGCTGTTCGCGAAATTCCATCTCCTGCTCGTAGAAACCCAGGAAGTCATGCCGCCGCGCGAATTGAATGGCCGGGTGAAAGGGCGTGAACGCCTGCACAAAAACCTCGCCCTCGATGTCGCCGCGGCCGGCGCGGCCGGCCACCTGCACGAGCAGTTGGAAGGTGCGTTCGCCTGCGCGAAAATCCGGCAGATGCAGGGCCATGTCCGCAAAGATGATGCCCACCAGTGTCACGTTCGGGAAATGCAGTCCCTTGGCGATCATTTGCGTGCCCACCAGGATGTCGATCTTGCCCGCCCGGAATTCGCCGAGCACCCGGCGGTAATCGTCCTTGCGCTTCATCACGTCGGCGTCCATGCGCCGGACGCGCGCCTGGGGGAAAAGCTTCCCCAGCACATCCTCGACCTTTTGTGTGCCGAGGCCCGAGTAGCGGATGCCGGGATTGCGGCATTTTTCATTCGGACAGACCGACGGCACGCGCTCCTGATAGCCGCAAATATGGCAGCGGAGCGCCTGCTCGGGCCGGTGATAGGTCAGCGCCAGGGAACAATTCGGGCAGCCGCAAACGTGGCCGCATTTTTCGCAAATCAGAGCTGTCGAGTAGCCGCGCCGGTTCAGAAACAGGATCGTCTGCTCCTTGCGCTCCAGGCGCTGCGTGATGGCTTCCTTCAACTGGGGCGAGAAGATTGGCGGCCCTTTGCCGTCGCGCCCGGCCTGGCGCATGTCCACCACGCGAACGCGCGGCATTTTCTGGTCGTCCACCCGCTGCGTCAGCTCGAGCAGGGCGAACTTGCCGCGCCGGCAGTTGTAATAGCTTTCGAGGGAGGGTGTGGCGGAGCCGAGCACCACGACCGCATTTTCCATCTGGCCTCGCATGATCGCCACGTCCCGGGCGTGGTAGCGCGGCGACTCTTCCTGCTTGTAGGTGTGCTCGTGTTCCTCATCCACAATGATGAGCCCGAGCGGCTCGACGGGCGCAAAGATCGCCGAGCGCGCGCCGATGACGATGCGGGCCCGCCCCTGCCGGATTTTGTGCCATTCGTCGTGGCGCTCGCCCCCGCTCAGGTGCGAGTGCAGCACAGCCACCAGCGTTTGCAGCTTCCCGGTGCTGAACCGCGCCTTGAAACGTTCGACCGTCTGCGGCGTCAGGGATATTTCCGGCACCAGCACAATGGCGCCCAGGCCGCGCTCCAGCGCATGCGCAATCGCCTGCAAATAGACTTCCGTCTTGCCGCTGCCGGTCACCCCGTGGAGCAGGAATGTCTGCGGGTGGAACCGGCTTCCAGCCGGTTGAATCTGGCCTCCGGCCGGATTCGGTTGGGGCGTGGTCAAGGGTGATGCGGCCGCGTTTGGGACAGGCGTGGGTCTCTCCCCGGTTTCGGGCGGGACGTCCGAAACGACCGGCGGGACGCCGGTTCCACCCAGTGGGACGCCGGTTCCACCCGTTTCATCAATTGCGCCCGTGATCTTTGCCAGCGCGGTGGCCTGCTCGGGATTGAGAGTCAGCGGCTGGGACGGCAGGATCTGTTCGTTGGCGTAAGGGTCGCGCTCGGAAATCTCCGAGGTGATCTCAACGAGGCCGCGATCTTCCAATCGGCGGACGGTTGCGGTCGTGGTCTCGGCCAGTTCGACGAGTTCCGAGAGCAGGATCTCCCGACGTTCCTCGATGAGGTTCCAAATCTCGCGCTGCCGCTTGGGCAGGACTGGAAATACGCCGCTGATCGGCAGCGGGCGAACGAACAGGCGCTCGCGCCAGCCGGCCTCCTCGCTGCGGACGGCTTCCGGCAGCACCGATTTCAACGCGGTTTCCGGCGCGCAGCAATAGTATTCGCCAATCCAGCGCGCCAGCTTCAACACCTTGGGTGTCACCAGCGTTTGCCCGCCGATGATTTTGAGGATGGGCTTCAGGTTGGCGTGGCCGGACTCCTCGGCCATCGCCGTGACCACGCCCAGGATATTGCGGTGGCCAAAGGGCACCTGCACGCGGCTGCCCACGTCCACCTGCCCTGCCAGCGCGGGCGGAATGGCGTAGTCAAATTCGCGCCGCAACGCGATTTCCAGACTGACGCGGGCGATCATGGTTCTCAGTCGCGCGACATGCCGCGGAGCGACGACTCCAGCCGCTGGCGCAAGGCTTCGCGTTCAGCGTCGCTCGCCTCGCGCGGCACGCGGATGGGATTGTCAAAATTCATTTCGCAGCGCGAAAAAGGCAGCGGTATCTGGAGCCGGTCCCAGCTTTTCACGCGGATTTTCCAATCCAGATTGTAGGTAAATGGTATGATTGGCAGGCCCGTCAACTGGGCCAGCGACATGACGCCATCCTGGACCACATAACACGGTCCGCGGGGCCCGTCGGGCGTGATGGCCAGGTCGTAGCCGCGCTCGGCCCAGGTGGTCAGTTCCAACAACGCCTGCGGACCGCGACGGGATGACGACCCGCGCACGGGTTGCACGCCGAAGCACTCGAGAATGCCGGCGAGAAAGGCGCCGTCCTTGCTGGCGCTGACCAGGGCGGCCATCCCCGGCGTGTGCGTGCGTTCTTGGGCAAAGCCGCGGTAGGTCGGCAGGCACAGCACCAGCCGGTTGTGCCACACGCAATAAATCGCCGGTCCGGGCGGCTCGCCGGCGAACAAATCGGAGCGGTTGACCCACCGGTAGCGCAGCGTCAGCCCCACCGTCCGAATGGTCGCAAATATCAACCAGGCGGCGATCCGCTGATGCCACTTGGCCTGGTGTGGGACCACCACGCCGCCGGAGCGGTCGCGTGGCCGGCTGGGCTTGGTCCTCTGGGAAGGGGGGGCGGACATCTCAGCCTTTTTTCAGGCACGCGCGCACGATCTCTTCGACCGTGGCCGCGGCGCCCAGCATCGCTTGCGCGGCGCGAACGGTATCGTGCGCCTCGATTTGCTTGAAGCCCAGCGCCATGAGCGCCAGCGTGGCATCGCTCGTCTTCTGGTCGGCCGGCGAAAGCGCGTGCCGGGCGCTGGCGGCCTCGAGCGCGCCGGCCGCCCCGATTTTGTCTTTCAATTCGACCACGATGCGCTCCGCGGTTTTCTTGCCCACACCCGAAATTTGGGACAGCGACTTCACATCCCCTTTGGCGACCGCGCCGCGAAAGGCGACGACGTTCATGCCGCTGAGAATGTTGAGCGCGGTCTTGGGGCCGATGCCGCTGACGCTGTTGATGAGCAGTCGGAATAAATCGCGTTCGGCCGCCGACATGAAACCGTACAGGATGTGCGCGTCTTCGCGCACGATGAGCTGTGTGAGCAGCCTCACGGGCTGGCCGGGCGGCGGCAGCTTGTCAAAGGACGACAGGGGAATCAGGACTTCGTAGCCGACGCCGTTCACGTCCAGCACCACCTGGGTGGGCAGGGCTTCGACCAGTTGGCCGTTCAGGAACGTGATCATGGTTTGAGGAAAGGCGTTTCGCATTTGGCCGCGGACGGTCCGCCAAGCCGCGCCCGAACCGATTCGGGATTGGACTTTGAAAATTGAAGTTGGCGTGATTCCATTGCCCCGGTTCAAACTTTCTTCGGCGTGTTTCGGCTGGAGCGGCCCTGGTCCTGCGCGAAGGCCAGCGCCAGCGCCAGCGCGTCCGCGGCGTCGGGCGCCGGCAGGGCCGCCAGGCCGAGCATGCGTTGCACCATCTTGGCGACGGCGATTTTTTGGGCCGCACCGTAACCCACGATGGCCTGCTTCACCTTGCGCGTGGCGATTTCGAAGATCTCCACGCCGCTTTCGGCAACCGCGGCGAGCGCCGCGCCGCGCGCCTCGCCCATGACGATGGCCGTTTTCAAATTCTGCGCAAAGAACAAGCCTTCCACGACGCAAACTTCCGGGCTGTGTACCAGCATGAGGTCCCGAATGGTCCGGGCGATTTGGGCCAGACAACGCGACCGGTTCCAATCGCGCGGACAGGCCACGGTGCCGTGGGCCAGGGCCACTGCGTGCAAACGGCTCGAGCGGATGACGCCGAAGCCGGTCCCGCGCAACGAGGGATCGATGCCGAGGATGGTACGCTCGACCAGCTTTGAGCGGACCGCGGCCAGGGGCACCACCGTGGCCGCCCGCGCCGGCTTGCCAGCCAGACGCGCCGTCATTTGCTCAAATTGTTGCCGGGAAATTCCCACGCGAAAAGCTTGCCAGCGTCCGCCGGCCTGCAAAAGCAAAAACGCCGCGACGTTGCCGCCGCGGCGCTGCCTGGGCAAATTAGCCTATGGGTTTGGTTTCTTTTGATTTTGGTTGTTGTTCGCGTTGTTCGCGCCGTTATTGCCGCTGTTGCCCGAATTGCGGGTCTGGGCTGGCGCTGCTCCTTGCGCGTTGCCCTGGCCCGGTTGGTTGGCGTTACGCTCCAGCACCTGGCCATTGCCGGGGTGCGGCTGCTCCGGGACGTTGACCTGACGTTGTTCGAATTGCGACCCGGCCCGCTGCTGGCCGGCCTCGCCGCCGGCCGTCACCGCGGCGCGATTCTGAATTTGGTCTGGCGCCATGACGCGGCTGGACTCAGTCAACGCGCTGCGGGTCTGAGGCTGTTGCTGCGGCAGTTGTGGCTGATGGACGGAGATTTGGGATTCACCGCGGTTGGCCGCGGCCGATGGTGCAGCCGGGGCCGGGAAACGGTAATTCCCCGCTGCGGGACGAACTGCATTGCCGTTCAGACCGGTGGGACGGGCCACCGGGACGGGGCGCAGGGTCTGCTCAAAGCCCGGGCCGCGAAAACCCTGGCGCCCGGCGTTGGCTATCGAGCTGACAGGCACCGGTTCGATCGGACGGTGCGCGGCCGCGGCGATGCGCTCCGGCCCAAAGCCGCGGTTGACGAGGGTCCGGTTGTTGACGCTATAGTTATTGACGATGGTCGTCCGATGGAACACCTCGGTGAGGCGTTCACGCGGCACACAAAAGGAGCGCGGCTGCCGGTCGCAGAAGTGAGCCGGCGACACGAAGACGAAGCAGTCGGCCGCCAACCCGAAATCAAAATCCACGCCTGTGGCTGCACCCCGGTAGAAGAAGCCGGCGCCGGGAACGAACACCGCAAAAGGGGGCAGCGGCGCCCAACCGCAATAATCGCCGCCTGAACGCCAGGCCACCCACGACGGCGCCCAAACGGTGTCCGGATACCAGCACCAGCCGAAGCGTGGGCTCCGGAACCAGCGGCCGTAATGGAATGTGGCGCCCCAGGAATAATCGGAATCCCAATACCAGCCATAATCGCTGTAGATCCAACGGCCGCTGTCACAATACGGGCTCCAAGCGACGTTATAAAAGGCCACCGTCGGCCGCCAGCAGCGGCCGTAGCCGTCCACTTGCACCCACGCGCCGTAGGGCGTCAGAGTGTTGTTAAAATAATCGACGGATATGTCCGCCGGCGGGGGCGACATCGAAGTGTCCGGCGCCACGGGCGCGGCGACGGGGGCGGAATCCGGCACCGGGGCGGGCGCGGGCATCGCGCCGCCGCCGGACAAGGCCCTGTCGCGGTCCATCATCGCATTGATGAGGTCTGGGGACGCACCCATGTCCCGCAGGTAAACGATCTTGTCCGCGTCCAGATTGAATGGGCTTTGAGAAGTGAGAATATAGCTTTTGACCGTAGCAGCATCGACGCCGGCCTGGAGCATTTTGATCACGTCCGACAGGGGGCTGCCCGGCACGATATCCGCCGGTGCGCCGGCCTCCGCCGCCGCCGGCGGAGTTGATTGTCCCTGCGCTTGACTGATCGTGCCGGTTGTGGCTGTAACGGCCACCGCCAATGCCAGCAGGGCGGTGCCACAGAATACGGATTTCATTCGATTATGTTTTCGGTTATGCGGGTGAACGGTGCTTCCAACGAGGAATTGACCGGTGGAGGGACCCGGGTGTTCACCGGTTCATCGCATGACTCTGATGATGGGTTTTTCTGATGCCCCGCGCCAGTTAAATCAGGATCAGAAACCTGGAGAGAGTGGCTAATATCCCATAGGCACGGGATCAACCCGTGCCGCCCAGCGCTTTTTTGACGATCCGCGTGAGCGCGGTAGCGTCGTAAGGCTTGAAGAGAAAGTTCACACCCTCGATGAGTTTTACATCCGGATTGACAAAATCCACGCTATAGCCGGTGGAATAAACGACTGGCAACCCCGGCTGGTCGTGTAATAGCCGTTCCGCCAATTCCCGCCCGGTCAAGCCCCCGGGCATCATCATATCGGTGAACAGCAGGTCAATCTTCCCCTGCATTTGGGGCCAGATCTCCAGGGCGTCCGGCCCGTCCCGGGCCGTCACCACATTGTATCCCAGCCGTTTTAGGATCTTCTCCGCCATGCCCCGCAAGGCGGGCTCGTCTTCCACGATCAAAATCGTGCGTGGCTTGGTAACGGTCGCCTTGATCAAATCCGTCCCCGATTCGAAGGATTTTTTGACCGGGCCGTGCGCAGGTGGCAGATAGACCATGAACACCGTGCCCGCGCCCAGCGTGGATTCCACTTCAATCCAACCTTGATGCTGTTTGACAATCCCATAAACCGTGGCCAGTCCCATGCCGGTGCCTTTGCCCACGGCCTTGGTCGTGAAGAATGGTTCAAAGATCTTGCGCCGCACATTTTGATCCATGCCCACGCCGGCATCGGCAACGCTCAGTTTCACGAAGGTGCCTGGAATGGCATCCGGCTGGAGCTGCTTGTGACTGGCATCCACCACGGCAAGTTCCGCGCGGATCGTCAGCGGTCCGCCCCGGGGCATGGCATCGCGCGCATTGACGGCCAGATTGATGACGACCTGCTCCAGGTTGACCTGGTCGGCCAGGACGGGGGGCAGGCTTTCCGCACACTGAATATGCAGCTGAATGTTTTCGCCGATGATGCGCTGGAGCATCTTGTCGAGATTGGCCAGGACTTCCGACACATCGAGCGCGCGCGGCCGCAGCATTTGTTTGCGGCTGAACGCCAGCAACTGGCGGGTCAGGGACGCCGCCCGGTTGGCGGCATTGGCGATCTCCTGGAGGGACTCCAGCAGCGATTCGTCACGATGGCCGACGTTCAATTGCAACTCGGCGTGGCCTTGAATCACGCCCAGAATATTATTGAAGTCATGGGCGATGCCGGCGGCAATCTGTCCCACGGCTTCCATTTTTTGGGCCTGCCGCAATTGGTTTTCAATGTTGATCCGTTCGGTCACGTCTTGCAGCGACATCAACAGGTGGGGGCGATTCTGCAGGTCCAACGGCTCCGCCGAAACCAGTGCGGTGACCGTTTTGCCGTCGTGGGTGCGCAATTCCAATTGCCGGCCGTCCACGGGACGTTGGGCGGAAACGTCTTCCCGAATTTGGTGCCAGATTTCCGGCCGCACAAACATCTCCAGCGCCTCCGGCGTGCGCGCCAGCACCTCCTCGCGTTTAAAACCGGTCAAGGCCAGAAAGCTGTCATTGACGTCCACGCACCGGCCTTCCGACGCGTCCGACAAGAGCAACGGCACGGGATTGTTGCGAAAGGCCTTCGCAAAACGCTCCTCGGAAGATTGCAGGGCCTGGTTGGTTTCCTGCAGGCTGCGCGTGCGCTGGGCCACCAGCGCGTCCATCTCTTTAAGATGCGCGCGCAATTGCCTGGCGAGAAGCCACTTGCGCGTCAATGAATGCGCTAATTGCAGCACTTCCACCGCCTCAAACGGTTTGCGGAGGACCACCAGGTTGTCGGAGTGCCCCAGCCGCGCCATCATGTCCGGCCACGAATAGTCCGAATAAGCCGTGCAGATTACCACCGGCAGATCCGGATCCAACTTCCAAATGCGATCCACGGTTTCGATGCCGTCCCAGCCAGGCGGCATCCGCACGTCCACGAAGGCGAGCGCGTAGGGGCAGCCATCCTTGGTCGCCTGCTCCACCAGCCGCAAACCCTCCTGGCCCTGGGATGCCGAATCAATCCGATAGAGCGGCACCTGGAAGGGCGCCGGTTCGGTCGCTTCGCCAAAGAGCAGCGATTCCGCCTTCCTCAATTGGTCGTCGGCTGCCTCAGGAGCCGCCAGGATCTTCCGGAAGTCCGCGTGAATTGTCACGTTGTCATCGATGATCAAAACGCGGTTTGCGGCCGGCATGGTGGCTGGATCCATAGTTCTAAAGCACAGGTTTCATTTGCGGATCTCGGGGCATCGATTGATCATGATTGCGATTCGTTGTGGCATTGGCCAAATAATGGTGTGTGGCGGCACGGCCTTAATTTGCGCCAGGAGCGTTGGCTTCAGCCCGCTTCAATGTCTGTTTGCAAGTTCACGATGAAGCGGCATAAATGCCTCGCTCCACATATTAAGGCACTACCGCCATGGCGCGATATGTTTATTACTTCCACTTCGGCCAATTCCTAGACCGGGTTAAGCCAAATTATCAAAACGGCGAAAAGACCTTTCAGTTTTCGAGGTTTCTGAAGGCAAAATGGCCCGATCCCGGGGCGGAATCAAGCGGAAAGGCGCGGTGACCGTGTCCAGGAGGTTTAAAAACCATTGGCCCGGTGCCGGCCTTGGCTTATGCTGGTGGCATGGAACCGGAATTATTTAAGGCCAGCCGTTGGACGCGCGGGAACCACCTGTTTCCGACAATCATAGAGGTCAACGACCGGGCCATCGTCCGCCACAAGCGGTCTTGGTTCAGCAAGGATGAAATCAGCATCAGCATGTCCAAAGTGGCGTCGGTGCACGTCAAGACCGGCGTTTTGTGGTCGGACATCCTGATCGAGTCCAGCGGCGGCACCGACCCGTTTACCAGCCACGGCCACCGCAAGGCGGATGCGCAGCGCATCCGGTCGCTGGTGGAGGCGGCCCAAGGAGCCCCGGGCGGGCCGGACCAGTTGAAACCGGTGTAGGCCGGTTTGTGTGCGGAGTTCGGAATGGGGCGAAGCTACGCCCGGTGCCTCACTTCTTTGGGGCGTTCGTGCTGCTATCCGAACCAAACTCAATCGAGGCGGAGTTGATGCAGTAGCGCAGGCCGGTGGGGGCGGGGCCGTCGTCAAAGACGTGGCCGAGGTGGCTGCCGCAATTGGCGCAGAGCACTTCCGTCCGGCGCATGCCGAGGCTGTCGTCGGTGTGCTCCACCACCACGCCCTTCGCGGCCAGGTCGGAAAAGCTGGGCCAGCCGCAGCCGGATTCGAACTTGTCCTGGGATGTGAACAGCACCGCCCCGCACGCGGCGCAACGATATACGCCGGGCTCGGCCGTCTTCCAGTATTTGCCGGTGAAGGGCCGCTCGGTGCCGGCCTCGCGCAGCACGCGATATTGCTCGGGCGTCAAAATCTTGCGCCATTCCTCCTCGGTTCGGTGAAACGGAAATGTCATGGTCGAATTGGTCGAATTGTTCAGGGCCGCCGGACTGTTGGTTGGGTCCGCCGTGCAGCCGGTCACTGCCAGACTCGCAGCCAGCAGGCAAATTTTCAAATGCGTTTTCAATTTATTGTCGTCCTCCTCCCCATGCTCGTGATCGTTCTCATCCGGCCGGCCCCTCCTTTTCCATGGCCCGCAATTCGCGGAACTCATGGGTCCAGTCGTCAATCCGGCACACGGCGCGGTAATCGCAGTAATCGCAGGCCGTCACGGCGCCTTTGCGGTACGGGTCCACGGACGCCGCGCCCGCAAAGATTTGCTCTCCGATCCTGCGCAATTGCGCCTCCACCTGGTCAAGGAGGCCGATGAATTCCCGGCCCGCCAGCGCCTCGGTGGAATTTGACCGCACTTGGCCATCGGTGTTCAACCCGTAATTGAACTGGTCGCGCGCCCGCGGCCGGTCGAGGTGATCCAGGAAAGCGGCGTCAAACCGGCCGGTGTGACGGTAGGCCAGCCGGCGGGCGGTTTCCGCGCCGGCCAGCACCTCAGTCCGCGACGCCCCGCCTTCAAACTGCCCGCGCAGGTTCACGTAGAACACCCCCGCGGGAACAACTTGTTCGGCGCCGAAGAATTGGACGGGCCAGCGCCGGACGGCCGCCAGATACGACAGCAGTTGCAATTGCACGCCGTGCTGAATCAAAACATTGTCCAGTGTGCGGAGGCTGGACTTGTAATCCATGACCACGGCCAGGGAGTGGTCGCCGGCGCGGCAGAGGTCGATGCGGTCCACGCGCCCGCGCAGGGCGAGCCGGTGGCCCTGTCCCAGGTCGATTTCCCACGCGGGCAAGGAGGTGTCCCCCAAGCCAAAACCGGTTTCGGCCTTGACCGGGTCGAACTCATACTGTCCGCGCATCCAGGTCACGAGGGTTTCCACAAAATCCTGCAGGGCGGCGGTCAGGGCGCGGGCGGCAAAGCGGCTTTCATGATCCGCGCGCAGCAGACCTTCGCGATAAACCGGGGCCAGTTCCGCGGCAATCCGGCCGATCCGCTCGCGGGCTTCGCCGGGCGAGAGGTCCCGCCAGCGCTGGTTCCCGGCCACGAGTTCCTCGTGAAATTTCCGCAGGATTTCGTGCTGAAAGCTGCCGCGCTCGCGGGCGTCCAGTTCATACGTCCGCCGTTCTTCCGCGCGCAGCCCGACGTGGACGAAGAAGCGGAAAGGGCATTGCGCGAATTCTTCCAGGCGGCTGACGGAGGACTTCAGGACGAGGCCGTGGATTTTTGCGGCGAGGGCAGGGGAGAGGTGGGCCGCTTCGTCCGGCTGGCGCAACTGCGAAAGCCTGGCGGCGAGGGATTGGATGGCAGGAATGGCGGCGAGAAATTCGGAAAAGGAAGAATTCCCCGCAGCATGAAACGAAAGTTGGGTCTGAGCAAAGGGGAGGCCCGTCCTCACCCCGGCCCTCTCCCCCGGGGAGAGGGAGGAACGCTCCCTGCTTTCGGGCGAAACATGGCCCTGTTCGCAAGCTGGTGTCGCTTTGGCTGACAGTTCAGCCGAAGATTGTAGAATTTCCTCCGCCAGTTCCGCGGGGTGTTGCGCGCTGCGCCAATCAGCCGCGCCGGAAAATTCGGTGACTTCAAGCGGCGAAAGACGCTCCCGCAAATGGGCCACGAATGGCGATGGATTCAAGGCGCGACCGCCGCTGTCCTGCCGCGCAAAAGTGACCGCGAGTTTTTGGCTGGCGCGGGTGCAGGCGATGTAGCCGAGATAGCGCTCGCGCGAGATTTGGTCCAGCACACGGGGACCGAGGGCGACATGCTGCCAATCCAGGTCTTCACGGTCGGAACGCGTCAAAATCACCGGCGCGGCGGGCGGCGCGGGGAAGACGGATTCGTTGAAGCCCAGCAACAATGCAAATTTCAAATCCGGATTTCGCGCGCGATCAATCGCGCCCACCAGCACCTCGTCCAGCGCCGGCGGAATGACGCCCACCGAAAGCGCCGCCAGGCCCGCCTCGAGAACCTGCAGCCAGTCGCGCAACGGCAGCCGATCATCCGGGAAGGCCAAAGCGACATTTTCCAGCCAGGACGTCATCTGTTCGAAAACGGTTTGATGCAGCGAGGTGGACTGGACGGCAACCGACGAGGCATCGCTCTCCGCCAGGGCCCATTTCGCCAGGGCGGGCTCCACCTTCAAATCTGTCCACAGCCCGGCGATGGCCTCCGCCAATTGCGTGCCGGTGGGCTCCAATTTCTGGCCGTGCAGCCGTTGGTGGAGCGTTTCAAAAGGGGCGATGACCAGCCGCCGCAGCCGCTCGCCGCCTGCTTCCGGCAGCGGCTGGCGCCATTTTCGGCCGCGCCAGCCGAATTCCAGGGCCAGGTTTTCCAGGCGGTCGATTTCCGTTTCCGCCAGCGGCGTGAAGCCCGCTTTCAGGGCGGCAAACCAGTCCTCGTGCTGCCAGTCGTGGGCGACGGTGCGCAGCGCGCTGCGGGTCAGTTCGGCCAGCGGGTGGTGCGCCACGTTTTCGCGGCGGTCGAGGAAAAAGGGTATCTCGTAGCGGCGAAAGACGCGGGCCAGCGGCCGGTGATAGGGATCGAGGTTGCGAACCAGCACGGCGCAATCGCGAAAGCGGCGCCGGTTGTCCTGGCGGACAAATTTCAGCAGTTCCCGCGCGGCATAGACCGCCTCCGCTTCGGGCGTCGCGCAGGCCGTTAGGGAAATCTCCGAGGGCAAATCCGTAATTTCGAGGTCGGCGATGACGGGCAGGGTCCAGCCCGCCTCCAGCGCGCCCAGGGCGGATTTCTCGGGGAAACGATTTTTCCCGGGAACCCGAGGGAGTATCTCTGTCCGCACCTGGCATCCGGGCAGCGCGGCCAAATGCTGGCGGCATTGCTGAAAGGTTTTGCCGATGGCCGACCAGATGGAGAGCCAGGAACCGGACGGGGCCGGCTCGGTTTCTAGGCAGAAGGCGAGGCTGATGTTCTGGCAGAGGGGCACGACCGCCGCCAGCAGCGCCTGTTCCTGCGGCGTCATTTCGGCAAAACCATCCATCCAAAGTCCCTCGATGACGAACGGCGGCCGGCCGTCGTTGGATCTGGCACGGAGCCGGTCAGTGGCGGCGTCCAGCAGACAGTCCGCGTCCTGCAGGTCATGTGCCCGCAGCCAATCCGAATATTTCTCCGTGAGCAGGGCGAGGTCCAGGAGCTTGGCGCGCAATTCCAAGCGCGGGGTTTTGGCGGCGGCAGCCCGGAGCCGGGCGGGACCGATTTGCTGCTGCTGCAGCTCCGCCAGTTGCTGGCCGAGTTCTTGCGCGAAGCCGGGCTGCCGGGCGCTGCCGCGCAGGAGGTTCAGGTCGCCGTGGTGCTCCCGCAGCAGCGCACGCAGGACCATCAACCGGCCTTCCGCGGACAACAGCCGGGGCTGGGCGGCGTTCAGTTTTTCAAAAATAAAGGCCGCGAGGCGGTCGAAAGACACGACGTGCAACCGGGTGAATCCAGCCAGGCTTTCCCCGGTCAGCAACTGGCGTTCGAGTTGGAACGTGGCCTGTTTGGGAGCCAGCAGCATGACCGGCAGCGGGTCATCCGGCGAGGCTGCGAGGGCGGCGCGGATTTCGGCCAGGCAGCGGAAGGTTTTGCCGCTGCCGGCGGGGCCCAGAAGGAAGCGCACTTGCACCAGACATGTTTAACGCAAAGACGGCGGGACGCAAAGGCGCAAAGTTGGGAGCGCCGGTCACCCGACCCGGTCCGTTCGAAAAGCAGCCCGGCAAAGCCGCCACCCAAGCGGGCGGAGGGACGAGCGGGAATCCGAAAAAACAGGCCGCCCGGCCGGCCGGAGACAACTCTAATGATTTGACATGGCCGCCAAACTTACCTACCGTTCGGTAAGTTTATGGGCAAGCCGGCCAACCACTCCGACACCCGCCAGCAACTGCTGCGCGCGGGGCTGAAGCATTTTGCCAACAGCGGCTACGCGGCCACCTCGGTGCAGGACATCGTGGACGAGGCGAAACTGTCCAAGCCGGCGCTGTACTACCACTTCAAAGACAAGGCGGGCCTGTTCCAGGCCCTGGTGCACGAGGCGCATGACGAGCGCTACCGGATCCTGTGCGCGGCCACGGAGAGGCAGAAGGGGATCGGCGCCCAGCTCGAGGCGGCGCTGGCGGGGCTGTTTGCCTATTTCCGCAGGAATCGCGATCTGATGCGGATCTCCTTTGCCACCATGTTCGCCGCGCCGGGGGAGGTGCCAAAGGACACGGGCTGCGCGGAGAAATGCGAACGCAATTTCGAGTTCGTGCATTCCCTCATCAAGCAGGCCCAGAAGAAAGGCGAGCTCAGCAACCGCTTCGGCAGTGAAGAACTGGCTTTCGGCCTTTACGGGCTGGCGAATTTTTATATCGTCGGCCATCTGGTCAGCCGGGACTGCGAGCCGGATGAGTTGACAGCCCGCCGGATTGTGGAATTATTTCTGGCCGGCGCCGGGCCCAAATCCGGCGCAAGACGTTTCCATCCAATTACCAAAGGGAGAAAATGATACGCAAATTATCGATTGGCATTCTAATCGTTCTGGTGGTTCTCGGCGCCTTGGCGGCGGTCAAGGCTTTACAGATCAAGACCATGCTCGGCGCGGCCGCCATGTTTGCGCCGCCGCCTGAGACCATCGCCACCGCCGTGGTGCGGGAGGAGACCTGGCCGGACACGCTGACGGCCGTCGGCTCGGTCAGCGCCGCGCAAGGGGTGATGGTGTCGCCGGAGATCGCCGGCACCGTCAGCGAAATCGATTTTGAATCCGGCGCCGCGGTCAAGCAGGGCGACCTGCTGGTCCGGCTGGACACTTCGTCGGAGGAGGCCCAGCTCCGCGCCGCTCAAGCGCAGTCGGAATGGGCGAAAGTCACCGTGGACCGGCAGAAGAAATTGCAGAGCGACAAGACGGTTTCACAATCCGAGGTGGATCAGGCGGACGCAACCTGGAAACAGGCCGTGGCCAACGCGGATAACATTCACGCGACCATTCAAAAGAAAACCATCCGCGCGCCCTTCACGGGAAAACTGGGTATCCGGCTGGTCAACCTGGGCGAACAGCTTGACGTGGGCAAAAGCATTGTCTCGCTGCAGTCGCTCTCGCCCGTGTACGTGGATTTTTCCCTCCCGCAGCAGGAGATTGCCAAGTTGCAAACCGGCCTCCGGGTGCGCGCGGTGTCTGATGCCTATCCCACCAACGATTTTGAGGGTAAAATCACCGCCATCAACCCGGACCTGGACCTGGCCACCCGCAGCGTGCGGGTCCGCGCAAAATTCGAAAACACCGGCGAGTTGCTGCGCGCAGGAATGTTCGCCCGGGTCACCGTCATCCTGCCGAGGGAAATTCCGGTGCAGGTGATTCCCGCCACGGCGATTCTAAGCGCGCCCTATGGCGACTCCGTCTTCATTGTGGCACCGGTCCAGGTCGGCTCAACGAATCTCGTGGTCCATCAGGCGTTTGTGCGGACCGGCCGGGCGCGCGGTGATTTTGTGAGCGTGGAAAGCGGCCTCAAGGTGGGCGACCGCGTGGCGACTGCCGGCGTCTTCAAATTGCACAACGGCGCCAGCGTCAGGGAAAACAACAGCCTGACGCCGGAGGCCTCGCAAACACCCACCCCGCCCAACAGCTAACAAGGTAACCGGGACGCATGAAATCGTTTACCGATATTTTTATCCGCCGTCCAGTGCTGGCGGTGGTGGTCAGCCTGCTCATTTTGCTGGCCGGCCTGCAGGCCATTCGCTCGCTCAACGTACGGCAATATCCGCTCAGCGAAAATGCGACGGTCACGGTGACGACCGTGTATGTGGGCGCCAGCGCGAATCTGGTGCGCGGCTTTGTCACCGAGCCGCTGGAACGATCCATCGCGGCGGCCGACGGCATCGATTACATGGAATCGGCCAGCAAGCTGGGTCTGTCCACCATCACCGTGCATCTGCGGTTGAATTACGATTCCAAAAAGGCGTTGGGGGAAATCAGTTCGAAGGTGGATCAGATGCGCAACGACCTGCCGACGGAGGCGGAAATCCCAACACTGGCCATCGCCACGGCGGATTCGCAGTTTGCCTCCGCGTACTTGAGTTTCTCGTCGGACATTTTGGAAGCGAACCAGATCACGGACTATTTGACGCGGGTCGTACAGCCGCGCCTGACCGCATTGCCCGGCGTGCAGAAGGCGGACATCCTGGGGGGCCGCACCTTCGCCATGCGCATCTGGCTCAAACCGGACCGGCTGGCCGCCTACAACATCAGCCCGAACGAAGTCCGGCAGGTGCTCGCCGCGAATAATTTTCTGTCCGCCGTGGGCCACACCAAAGGGTCACTGGTGGAGGTAAATTTGACTGCCAACACCGACTTGCGGTCGGTGGATGAATTCCAAAAGCTGGTGGTCCGCCAGACGGGCGACCAGTTGGTGCGTCTGGCCGACATTGCGGACGTGGTGCTGGGCGCCGAAGATTACGACAGCGAAGTGCGTTTCAGCGGTGAGCGCGCGGTGTTCATGGGCGTGTGGGTGCTCCCCAACGCGAACTCCCTCGACGTCATCCGCGAGGTGCGCACCGAGTTGACCGCCATCCAAAAGGACCTGCCCACCGGCCTGAGCGGGCGTATCGCTTATGACGCCACACAGTACATCTCCGACGCGCTGCACGAGGTCATCAAAACGCTCGTGATGACCTTGATCATCGTGTCCGTGGTGATCTTTCTGTTCCTGGGCTCGTTCCGGTCGGTCCTGATTCCCCTGGTGGCGATTCCGCTGTCACTCATCGGCGCGGTGTTTTTGATGCAGGTTTTCGATTTTACGCTAAACCTGCTCACGCTGCTGGCCATCGTGCTGGCGGTGGGACTGGTGGTGGACGACGCCATCGTGATCGTCGAAAACGTCGAGCGGCATGTGCGCGCGGGGAAGAAGCCATTCGAGGCGGCGATCCTGGGCGCGCGCGAACTGGTGGGGCCGGTCATCGCCATGACCATCACGCTGGCGGCCGTGTACGCGCCGATTGCGTTTCAAGGCGGGCTCACCGGGTCGCTCTTCCGCGAATTCGCGCTGACGCTGGCCGGTGCGGTTTTCATTTCTGGCATCGTGGCCCTGACATTGTCCCCGGTGATGTCGTCGGTGTTGTTGAGCCATGAGCGTGAAGATCATGGGCTGGCCGGCCGCATCAACCGGGGCTTCGACCGACTCAAGGCCTTTTATGGCCGCGTGCTGAGCTGGACGCTGGCACACCGGCCCATGGTCTATGCGGTCTGGATCGGGCTGACGCTGTTGACCATTCCGATGTTCCTCATGGCCTGGCAGGCCAAGGAACCGGCGCCCGCGGAAGATCAGGGAGTGATTTTTGGCGCGCTGGAGACGCCGCCGGATGCGTCGATCGAACAAGTGTTGTATTACGCCGATGCGGTGGAGCGCATCTTCGCCAAGGTGCCTGAGACCGAGCAGATTTTTCAACTGACGATGCCGGATTCGGGTTTCGGAGGCATGGTGGTCAAACCTTGGGGAGAACGCAAACGGACCGTGTTCCAGATTCTTCCGCTGGTACAGGCCCAGGTGAATCAGATTCCCGGCATCCACACCTTCCTGCTCACGCCGTCGCCGCTGCCGACGGGCGCCGAGAACTTTCCGCTAAACCTGGTGCTCTCCGCCACGGCCGAGCCGGAGCAGATCCTGGAATTTGCGCAGAAGCTCCAGCAAAAATGCGCCACCAACGGGATGTTCGCCTTTCCGCCGCAAATTGACACCAAGGTGGACCAGCCGGAAGTCGGCCTGGTGATTGATCGCGACAAGGTGGCCGCGCTGGGAATGGACATGCAGAGCGTGGGTTCGGATCTGGCGGCCCTGGTGGGAGGCAATTACGTAAACCGTTTCGACTTGGCGGGCCGCAGCTACAAGGTCATTCCCCAGCTCCAGCGCGGCTCGCGGCTGACGGCCGAACAACTGGAAAGCACCTACGTCCGCGGGCCGGCGAACCAGATGATTCCCGTGAGCACCTTTGCGCGGCTTGAAAGACACACCACGCCGCGGGCCCTGAACCGGTTCCAGCAGTTGAACTCCGTCAAGCTGAGCGGCGTGGCCATCGTGCCGCTGGAACAGGCGCTGACGTTCCTGGAAAGCGAATGCGCCAAAATGCTGCCCAGCGGCTACAAGCTGGATTATACCGGCGATTCGCGCTTCCAGCGCACCGAGGGCAACAAGTTTCTGCCCGCATTCATGCTGGCGGTCGTGCTCATCATCCTGGTGCTCGCGGCGCTCTTCAACAGCTTCCGCGATCCCTTCATCATCATTTTGGGTTCCGTGCCGCTGGCGATTTTCGGCGCGCTGATCTTCTGCTTCCTGAAAATGCCCAACCCGAATATTCCTTTTTGGACCAATGGCTGGACCACCACCATCAACATTTATTCCGAGGTGGGCCTCATCACGCTGGTGGGCTTGATCGCGAAAAACGGCATTTTGATTGTGGAATTTGCCAACCAGCTTCAGCGTCAGGGCCGGCCCAAGCTCGAGGCGGTGCATGAGGCCGCCATGCTGCGGCTGCGGCCCGTGCTGATGACCACCGTGGCCACGATCGCCGGCAATTTCCCGCTCACGCTGGTGACCGGGGCGGGGGCGGCGGCGCGCAACTCGATCGGCATTGTGCTCGTCAGCGGCATGACGATTGGCACCTTTTTCACGTTGCTCGTGGTGCCCTCCATTTACATATTGATCGCCAAGGATCACAGTGCCGAAGCTTCGTTGCAAGCCGAACCGGGTGCTTTATGAGTGAAGAAAAGTCCGCCCCGGCACCGGCCGGCAGCGCCAACGGCCGCCCCAATTTTACGAGACCCAGGTTTGTCCTGCCGGGCGCCCTCGTGCTGGCCGTGCTGCTGTATTTTGGGATCGTTTACCTCGTCGTCTTCTTCACCCATGAGTCCACCGACGACGCGTTCATCGCGGGCCACATTACCGCCGTTGCCCCGCGGATTTCCGGGCAGGTGGCCGCCGTGTACGTCAATGACAACCAGATGGTGCGTTCGAACGATCTGCTGGTGGACATCGACCCCGCGGACAGCGCCCTGACCGTGGCCCAAAAAGAAGCTGCCGCGGAATCGCAAAATGCCAACTACCGCACGATGTTCGCCGGGTACCAGTTGATGCAGACCAAGGTGGCCACCGCCGAGGCCGAGGCCCGCAAGTCGCAGGCCGATGCCGACGCCGCCCGGGCGAGCTCCCAGATCGCCGAGACCAATTTCGAGCGCGCCGCGGATTTACTGAAGCAGAAAACCGTTTCGCAGCAGGAATTCGACAACCTGCAGTCGGCCGACACCCGGGCTCAAGCCGACCTTAAATCCGCGCTGGAAACGGTCGAGGAGGATGATTCCAAGGTGGAGGAGGCTGAACGCACCCTGGTGGCCGCGCGCGACGAGGCGACCATGGCCCTGGCGCAATGGACCGAATCGCAAACCAATATCGCGGTCGCCAAATTGAATTTGTCGTACGCGAAAATCTTCGCGCCCACCGACGGGCGGATCACGCGCAAGGCGGTCGAGGTGGGTGACTATCTGCAGGGGGGCCAGCAGATCCTGTCGATCGTGCCGGCGGAGGTGTGGGTAGTGGCCAACTTCAAGGAGTCACAATTGAGGAAGATGCAGACCAACCAGCCGGTGAGCGTGGCCATCGATGCCCTGGGCGGACGGGAGTTCAAGGCGCACGTGGACAGCGTGCAGGCGGGCAGCGGCGCGCAGTTCAGCCTCTTGCCGCCGGAAAATGCCACCGGCAATTATGTGAAAGTCATCCAGCGCGTGCCGGTAAAGATTGTGTTTGACGAGCCGCTGCCCGCCGGCCGTGTCATTGGCCCGGGGCTGTCGGTGACGCCCAGTGTGACCATCAGCCAGTTCGTCCTGCCGGACTGGGCCAGCGTGCTGCTCGCCCTCGCCCTCGCCGGCGTGTCGGGGTCCATTGTCATCGCCGTTGGCGGACGCAAAGCCGGCGAGGCATAGTGTTCGATGGCCGACGCCGCTCAACAAGTCTGGCATCCGCGCCATAACCCCTGGCTGATCACGGTCACGGTGATGATGGCGGTGTTTATGGAAGTTTTGGACACTTCCATCGCCAATATCGCCTTGCCCCACATCGCGGGCAGCCTCTCGGCCACGCCCGAGGAAGCCACGTGGATTCTGACCAGCTATCTGGTTGCGAACGCCATTGTGCTGCCGATGACCGGCTGGCTGGGAAATTATTTCGGGCGCAAACGGGTCCTGCTTTCGTGCATCGCGATGTTCACGTTTTCGTCGGTGTTGTGCGGACTGGCGTGGGATCTGCCCACGCTGGTCATCGCGCGGATTCTGCAGGGCTTGGGCGGCGGCGCGATGGTGCCGATCGCGCAGTCCATCATGCTGGAGAGTTTTCCGATCCAAAAGCGCGGCGCGGCCATGGCGGTGTTCGCGCAGGGCGTTGTGGTGGCGCCCATCCTGGGCCCGACGCTGGGCGGCTGGATCACCGACAGCTATTCCTGGCGCTGGATTTTCTACATCAACGTGCCAGTGGGAATTCTCGCGGTGGTCCTGGCCAAATGGGTGGTCGAGGATCCGCCCTATATCAAGCGCAACGTCCAGGCGACGATTGATTATATCGGCTTCGCACTGCTGGCGGTGTGGCTCGCCACGATGCAGATCGTGCTGGACAAGGGGCAGGAGGCCGACTGGCTCGGCGCGGAATGGGTGCGCTGGTTCACCTTGACCTCCGTTGTTTCCTTCTTCGGTTTCGTCTGGTGGGAGTTTCAAACCGACCATCCGCTCGTTGATTTGCATGTTTTTAAAAACCGCAACTTCACCGTCGGCCTGATTTTAATGACCACGCTGGCGGCCATCCTTTACGGCACCACCGCGCAATTGCCGCTGTTTCTGCAGACGCTGATGGGCTACCCCGCCTTGCAAGCCGGTTATGCCATGAGCCCGCGCGGTCTGGCGGCCTTTATAACCACCTTTTTTGTGGGGCGCCTGGTGGGCAAAATTCGCATGCGCTGGATGTTGTTCATCGGTTTTTCCACCCTGGCCTATTCGTCCTTCCTCCTCGCCCGCATCAACCTGCAGGTCAGCCAGATCGACGTCATTTGGCCCAGCGTGGTCAACGGCATCGCCATCAGCTTTATTTTCGTGCCGCTGACGACGGCCACGATGAGCCAGCTTGGGCAGGCGCAGATTGGCAACGCCAGCGGCCTCTACAATCTCATGCGCAACCTGGGCGGCAGCATCGGCATCGCCTTCGTCACCACCATGCTTGCGCGCGGCGCGCAGGCGCATCAGGCGCTGATGGTCGGGCACCTCACGCCCACCGACCCCGCCCTGGCGCAGCGGCTGGCGGCGGGCAGGAGCATGTTGTCGCAGCACACGGACACGGTGACGGCCACGCGCCAGGCCTATGGCGCCGTCTATTCATTGCTGGACCAGCAGGCGCACTTGTGGGCGTTTGTGGACAACTTCTTTCTCTTTGGCGTGCTGGCGCTGGGCGCCGTGCCCTTGATATTCCTCTTCAAGCGCGTTCAACACGCCAAAGGGCCGCCGGCCGCGGCGGGGCACTGACAGGCGAAATCTTCAAACAATTGGCAATCGGTGCTGTCTAATGGATTGGATATGAAAACATCATGTTTGGTCAGAGGCATATTAATTGGAGCGAGCCTGCCACTTTTCGCGGGCTGTGTGGAACGCGAGGTGGTTTATCGCAACGCGCCGGCTCCGGCCCCAGCTCCCGTGGTGGTGCAGGAGGTTCCGGCTCCGGCCCCGCAAACGGAGGTCGTTACGGTGGCACCGGGACCGCTGGATGTATGGTTATGGGTGCCCGGCGTTTGGGAATGGCAGGGCCGCTGGGTCTGGGTCGGCGGCCACTGGGTTTCCCGTCCGCATCCCGGCGCCGTGTGGGTTGGCGCGCATTGGGAGGGGCACGGACCTCACCGCGTATGGATAACGGGCCACTGGCGCTAGGTGCTCTCGGAGTATTTTATTGCGTTTTGTTCGGAATCACGTTGAAGCGCTCGAGACGGGCGCGCTCCAGGCGTTGATCCGGGCGAGCGCACGGGCCGTGATTTCACGGGCGCGCTCGTCGGTTTTCGCCTCGGCATAGCAGCGGAACTCCGGCGCATTGCCGGAGGGGCGGAGGTGAATGATTTCCCCGTTGGTAAAAACAACTCTCAACCCATCGGTCCGGTTCACGCTGGCCACCGGACCGCAAATCCCGCCAAACATCTTTTCCAGCGCCGCCTTGTCGGCGGCTTCGGCGCCGGAACCAAAGCCGTCCAGAATCGCCCGGCTTTTTTCGGCTGGGAAATCCTTGAGGCGGTCGCTCGCGGTGAACCGCGGTGGCAGGCTGGCCGCCAGTTCGGAGATTTTTTTACGCTGCTGTTTGGCCAGCAACAGGATGCCGAGGATGACGATCACCGCGTCCCGCGTTGGCAGAGCCCGCAGTGTCTTCCCGCCCGTCGCGATGTCCGAGCCCAGCAGAAATCCGCCGTTGGCTTCGTAGCCCACCACCCGTTTGGCGCCGGCGGCGGCGGCTTCTGTCATCGCGGCCACCACGAACGGCGAGCCAATCCGGGTGCGGCGGATTTCCCGGAACCAGCGGCATTTTTCCACGGCCGTGTTGCAGCTCACCGGCGTGCTGACGGAATCCGCCCCCAAAAATCTCGCGCACAAGATGCCGGCGATGTCGCCGCGCAGCCAGGCGCCCTTCTCATCGCCCACCAAAGGACGGTCGCTGTCGCCGTCGGCGGAAACCAGGGCATCGAAATTGCCAGTCCGCGCCCAGTCCGCGGCGAGGCGCGCATCCTCCGGGCGGATCGCCTCGGTATCCACGGGGATGAACCGGTCCGACCGGCCCAGCGGCGTGACTTGGGCCCCCAGTTGCGAGAGGATCTTTGCCAAAACGTCGCGCCCAACGGCGGAATGTTGATAAACCCCGACCCGGAGGCCATGCAGGGCGTCGTGCGCAAAGAAATTGAGGTATCGCATGACGTAATTCTCGCCGGCTTCCGGGGAAACCGGATGCGGAGCCGCGCCGGGACTGGCAAATCGTCCGTTGGCGGTGAAACGCGAATCGTCCAAATCCACCCCCTGGCTGCTAATGCCCCGCTCGTCGGCCTTCAGGATTTCGCCCGCGCAGCGGTTGAACTTGATGCCGTTGCGATCATCGGGAATATGGCTGCCAGTCACCATCAGGGACGGAATTTTATTTTCCAGACCGAACAGTGCCAGCGCCGGCGACGGGACCTTTCCGCAATTGACCGGCCGATAGCCCAGGTCCTCCGCGGCGCGGCAGGCCGCTTCCATAATGCGGTCGGTGCTGGGTCTGAAATCTCCTCCCACGGCCACTCGCTCACCGGCGTGCTTGATCTCGCCGACGGACTCCAGGTATTGGAGAAATCCACGGGCATAGGCGTAGCAAACGAGATCGGTCATGGCCGTGGCCAGCCCGCGCGCGCCACTCGTGCCAAAGGCCACCCCGCTGCGATCCATGAGTTCTTGAATGGAGATTTTCATCAATTATCCCGTGATTTGCATTGTGTCAAAGTATAGACCTCCGTGACACTTGTGCGAGGCTGAAATGCAATTGTGGCGGGGGACGGATGGCGAATGACGAAGGGGAGGACCCCTTATTGGAAGTACAGGGGAGTTTTGAAACCGCTGATGGAATTGTTTGAGACCACAATGCCCCCCAGGTTCGGGGCACCGCGCGCGGCCACATGGATGCCATGGGCGCCGGCCCCTGAGATGGTGTTCCCGGTGACAACCGAACCGCTGCCGCCAGTCGAAGGCGTCACCATGAGGATGCCGTCCCCTGACTCCAATAAAATAGTATTGCCCTGGATTCGATTCGACTGGAGCAAGGGGCCTTCCGCATGGATCCCCAGCGCATTTCCCGCCGCGACGATGGTATTGCCCGTTACCGACGTGTCCGCGCCAAAGATTCCCAGACAAGCATTGCCGTCCGCCTGGCAGCGAAAGGTGTTGGTGGCTATCCTGATTTGTCCCACAAAACCAGCATATTCCGCCGGCCCTATAAAATCCGCCAGAACCACGCCCCAGCCCGAACCGCCGGTAACATTGCCGCACTGCACCTCATTGTGGTCGAAATTGACATCAAGTCCGCCGATGAAAATGCCGGCCACGACCGAGGGATTTGCGTGTATCCAAAAATGATTGCGGGTGAATCGGATGTGCGCCGCATATTCTCCGAACCCCGCGCTGGCCCCGATGAAGGTATTGCCGGCGTAAAGTCCGTTGGCACTATTCCGCTGGGCCAATTCAAGCGCCGGGCAAGCCGGTCCAACCGGGCTGAAGACGCAATCGACGAATTGGAAATTGCGCAGGGTGTTTAAGTTCAGCCCAAACACATTGCAGCCGCCGATTGAAGTATCGCTGATGAATTGGTCATCTTGAGCCTGGAACCCAAATGCCTCGGTCACCGCAAGCGGTTCGGCACCTTGCACGATGAGGTGTTGGACACCCACATTGGTCGTTGCCAACGAGGTCACTTTGGCGAGGAAAGGATTTGCGAACGAGCGGGCGAGCGGGTCCCTGAGCCCAAGGGTTCCCACGCCGCTATTGATGGAAATGACCGGCGAGATCTCCGTCGGAATCACATCCCCATTCGTTGCGCTATAGATGGCCACATAGTCCCCGACCCTGAAAATCGCCGCGTTGGCAGCGTCCCTGAGGGTAACCGATGAATCATTGGCAGTGGTCGTTTTGAGCCCGAAAAAGCCGCCATTGAAGGCTGTATTCTGGAATCGGACGGTGGCGTAATCCAAGCCGAATGCCAGCACCGTGTTGCGCACTTCTCTCGCATGGATTGCCGGCGGATGCCTGCCGCCCGGGCCCTGCAGGAGCTTGGCGCCCGCCGTGCCGCTCAGTTTCACGTTTGAGCCGATCAGAAGATTGTAGAAGAACCAGGGATGGCTGCTCGGATGGCAGGAATTGAGAAGACAGGTGCCCCCCGGGAATTCCACCACGCCTCCGCCGGCCGCCTCGGCCGCATTGATCGCCTTTTGGACCGCCGCGGTATCGTCATGGGTGCCGTCACAAAAGGCCCCACAATTCGTTACGTTGAACACGCGGCCCGCCGGGCCAGGCACGAAAGATCCCGCCGCAGCGATCACATTGGTCTCCAGCGGGTACGTGGCGGGTGCTGACAAGGCTTGAGACGTGCGCATCACCACCACCGCCTCGATAACGGCGAGAACGGCCGCTTTCTTGTGGTCCATGCGGCTCTGTATCATATTTCCGAACCGGGATGCAAGCAGCGGTTCCTCGCGCACAATTAATATTGAACGCCGGTCTTTACTTGCAATCATTTACCCATGCGTTTTGCCAATATTTTGGTTTGGCCGGCTCTCGCAGCCGGAGCCGGGTCCCTGTGCGCGGCCGTGAGCTATCCAACCACCCGCACGACCAACCAGGTGGATGTCTATCACGGCGTGACTGTGGCCGATCCTTACCGGTGGTTGGAGGACGACAATTCGCCGGAGACCAAGGCCTGGGTGGCGGCGCAAAACCAGGTCACCTTCGATTTCCTCAGGCAGATTCCCCAGCGCGAGGCCATTCACAAGCGGATGGAACAGCTTTGGAATTACGAGCGCTACAGCGTTCCGTTCAAGGAAGGCGGCTCGTATTTCTTCACGCGTAACAACGGTTTGCAAAACCAAAGCGTGCTGTACACGCAGCCCGCGCTGGACGGCCCGCCGCGGCTGCTGCTGGATCCCAACCAGCTCTCGAGCGACGGCACGGTGGCGCTGGCGGGCACCTCTGTGAGCCACGATGGCCGCTACCTGGCCTATGGCATTTCGGCGGCCGGCTCGGATTGGGAGGAATGGAAAATCCGGGAGGTGAGCACGGGCAAGGACACGGATGATGATTTGAAGTGGGTCAAGTTTTCCGGCGCGTCGTGGACGAAAGACGGCACGGGCATTTTTTACTCCCGATACGACGAACCCTCGGCGACCACGAAAATGACGGCGGTAAATTATTATCAGAAGCTGTATTTTCATCGCCTCGGCACGCCCCAGTCGGCGGATAAATTGATTTACCATCGGGACGACTTCAAGGACTGGGGATTCGGCGGCGAGGTGACGGACGACGGCCATTACCTCATCATTTCCATTTTCCAGGGCACTGATCCCCGAAACCGCGTGTTCTATCTCGACTTGACCCAGCCGGGCGCGCCGGTGGTGGAGTTGCTCAACGACTTCGACGCGCAATACGGTTTCATCGACAACGACGGGCCGGTGTTCTGGTTTCGTACGGATCTGGATGCGCCCCGGGGCCGCGTCATCGCGATCGACATCACCCGGCCGCAACGCCTGAACTGGCGCGAACTCATCCCGCAGGCGGCGGAAACGCTCACGGGCGCGGACGTGGTGAACAATTCCTTCATCTGCTCCTACCTCAAGGACGCGCACAGCCAGGTGAAGGTGTTTTCGCTGGCCGGAAGTTTCCGGCATGAAATCGCCCTGCCGGGGATTGGCAGCGCCGGCGGTTTTGGGGGCAAACGGGGGGACAAGGAGACATTTTATTCCTTCAGCGGCTATACCACGCCGGGCGTGATTTACCGGTACGATCTCGTGGCGGAAACCAATTCAATCTTCCGGGCGCCGAAAGTGGATTTCAACCCGGCGGACTACGAAACCACGCAGGTGTTTTACCCGGGCAAGGATGGCACGCGCGTGCCGATGTTCATCACGCAGAAAAAAGGCGTCCAGCACGACGGCCATGCGCCCACGCTGCTCTACGGCTATGGCGGCTTCGACATCAGCATCACGCCCGCCTTCAGCGTGGCCAATCTGGTGTGGATGGAAATGGGCGGCATCTATGCCGTGCCGAACATCCGCGGCGGCGGCGAATATGGCGAGGCGTGGCACGAGGCCGGGATGAAATTGAAGAAGCAAAATGTGTTCGACGATTTCATCTCCGCCGCCGAATGGCTGATTGCCAACGGCTATACTTCGTCGCAGGAGCTGGCCATTTCCGGGGCCAGCAACGGCGGCCTGTTGATCGGCGCGTGTGAAACGGAACGGCCGGACCTGTTTGGCGCGTGCCTGCCGCAGGTAGGGGTGTTGGACATGCTCCGTTTCAACCAGTTCACCATCGGCTGGGGCTGGATGAGCGAATACGGTTCGCCGGACAAGGCGGATGAATTCGGCGCGTTGCGGGCCTATTCGCCGCTGCAAAATGTCCGGCCCGGCACGAAATATCCGCCCACGCTCATCCTGACCGGCGACCACGACGACCGCGTGGTGCCGGCGCACAGCTTCAAATTTGCGGCGACGATGCAGGCGGACCAGGCGGGCGACGCGCCGGTGCTCATCCGCATCGAGACCCGGGCCGGCCACGGCGCCGGCAAGCCGACCGCCAAGATCATTGACGAAGCCGCCGACAAATGGGCCTTCCTGGTGAAAGCCCTCGGGATGGATGCTCATTGAAGAAAAGAAAAGAGGCCGGACACTACTCCGGCCTCTTACAACAACACTTTAAAATTTTGCGGCTGGCCGCCCCGAACAACATCAAAAGTGTACACCATTTTCCGTCCCCTGCATGTCACCAATGCTGGTTACAAGCGGAGCCGGGTGGAACCGGCTTCCAGCCGGTTCCACCTCTCACTCAAACGGGCGGGTGTCGAGATAGATCCGGTAATTCTTGATGCGCCCGTTCGGCGAATCCTGCCGCGGCAGCAGCCGCACGCCGGAAATTTCCTGTTCCGTTCCAAAATCGAGGACCAGCGTGTGTGGATGCCCCGGGTGCGCGTCGCTCCAGAGCGAGTGCCAGAAGGTGTCCGGCTGGCCGTCAACGGCGTTCTCCGCCTGGTCGGATTCCGCCGCCGTTTCCTCGCTGTCCACGTAAAGAACCTTCCAGCCCTGGCGCGAAATGGGTTTGCCCGCGGCATCCAGCGCGTCCAGTTCAGCGAGGGTAGTGAAGTCATCGCCGTTTTGCGACGAGAGCGCCTCCAGGCAAAAATAGCGCGCCTTCATCGCCGCGAAGGTGATGTCCTGCGCCGCCGCGCCGGCGGCCAGGCTGCCTTCCTTTACCGGTGTCGCGGCTCCCAGTTTCGGCTCCTGCATGGCGCCGCGCGGCGCGGGCGCGTTTTCATCGGGATTGAGCTGGCCCAGAATCGGGGTCGTCAATCCGGCGATGCCGGACACTTCGTTAAGCAACTGCTCAAATACCACGATCTCGTTGCGGCCCTTTTTGAGCCAGACGCCCGGGCAATAGAGCGTCTGCTGCGGGCCGATGTGCCAGTAGCGGCCCAGGTTGTGGCCGTTGATGAAAACAATGCCCTTGCCCCCGCCGCGCAGGTCCAGGAACGTGTCACCCAACTGGGAGACGTCGAAGTTGCCTCGATGCACCGCCGGCGCGTCGGCGGCTGCCGTTGCTTGGAACTTGAGGGTTGGAACCCGGTCGAACGGGAGCGGAAACATTTCCCAGCCGGTTAATTCCCGGTTGCCGAGGGTGACCGATTCCGTGATGCCTTTGCGATTGTCGGGCAACTGGCCGCCATAATTGATGCGCCCGCCGTTCTCCACCAAAATGTCCAGGGTCGCGGACGGGGCATCCACTTGCAGCGGCGTGGTGTCCTGCCGGTAGCGCCGGTCCAAAACCGCCACGCGCCGGCCGTCGAGGCAAACCACGGCGTAGTCGCGGAGTTCCTTGAGCTTGAGCAGCGCCTTCACCGGCCCCGAAATTTTGGTCCGGTACAGCACGTAGCCGTAGCCCTGGTCAAGGTCTTCAAAGCTCATCGGATGGTCCGCTTTCACCGGCCGGCCGGGCTGACCCAGGAGGCTGGCGGATTCGGTGAGTTCGATCTTGGGGAGGGCAATGACCGGCGTTGCCGCCGGGACATCCGGCAAGGTCTCGCCCGGCGCGAGATGTTTTGCCAGGAGCTGGCGCAGGGCAAAATATTTTTCCGTGGGCCGGCCCATTTCGTCCATCGGCGAGTCGTAATCGTAGCTGGTGGGCTGCGGCTGGAAGTGACCCCCATAGTTGGCGCCGTTCATGAAGCCAAACGACGTGCCGCCGTAGATCATGTAATAACAAAACGAGACGTCGTTGGTCAGTTTCCATTCGGTTTCCCGGACCAGTCCGCCAGTGCCGATCTGCGCGTGCGGCTCGCCCCAATGGTCCAGCCAGCCGGGATAAAATTCCGGCACGTACCAGGGGCCCGTCGGGCGGTATTTGCCGATCTCTTTCATGATCTCCGGCCCGCCCCCGCCGTTCAGACCGGGCAGGGCTTCGGGCAGGCTGCCGGCGGCCATCATGTTGCCCCCGCCATCCGCCGTGAAGAACGGCACGTCAAAGCCCGCCGCGCGCTCCAGCTCCAGAATTTTCCGCATATAAGCATGATCGCTCCCGTAGCTGCCGTATTCGTTTTCCACCTGCACCAAAATGATGGGCCCGCCGCGCGTGACCTGCAGGGGGGCGAGCTGTTGCCCGAGCTTTTTCAGGTAGGTCCCCGCCGCCGCCAGGAAGCGCGGATCCTGGCGGCGGACTTTCAGGTCATGGGCTTTGAGCAGCCACCAGGGATAGCCGCCAAATTCCCATTCCGCGCAGCAATAGGGACCGGGCCGCAGAATGACCCACAAACCCTCCTTTTGGGCGAGCCGCACGAATTGGGCGACGTCGGCGTCACCGGAAAAATTGAATTCGCCCTCACGCGGCTCGTGCTGGTTCCAGAAAACATAAATTGACACCGCGTTCAGGCCCATGGCGTGCGCCGTTCTCAACCGGTCGGGCCAATACTCGTGCGGCACGCGCGCTGGGTGCATTTCCCCGGCCTTGATTTGAAACGGCTTTCCGTCGAGCAAAAAGTCCTTGTCGCCAATGGTAAATGTGGCCGCGGCCGCCGGCCAAGCGGTCAGGACCATCGATGCGGCAACGGCCAACGCCTGCCGCCGGGCCGAGGCAATAAGTTTGTTCATGTTTGATTTCAAGTCACTCGCGAGAGAACAGCGGCGCGTCAATATCTGCCGGCGGATGGCCGGTGGCCGGGCGCGTAAACAACTCGCCAAATTTCGTGAAACCGGGCACGAAGCCGCCGTTGGAGAGAAAGAATTGTCCGTCTTCCACCCCCATGAAGCGGTCCAGTCGGTCCGCCTTTCCGGTCGGGTCGTGGCTGAACTTGGCGGTGGTCTGTTCGTGCCAGCGGCCGTCCGCGGTGCGAAACCATTGGTTGCCGAACCGCGCCTTGCGGCGGAGCTGCCCGTTGCTGCCGCCAAAGTCTTCGTTGAAACTGTACAGACCCCGCAAATAACCGCCGTCCTTCGGCGCTTTCCAGCTCGAGATCAGCATCCATTTTTTTTGTCCGGGATGAAACCAGTAGCCGGAATAAACCGTGTGCGTCGCGTCGGTCGGTTTGGCCGTCACCAAAAACCGCTGTCGCTCGCCGGTTTTCCAGTCGAAGACCAGGTGGCTATGTCCGCCGGTGCCTTCGTTGCCGAAGTCGCCGCTGAAGACGTGATCGCCCTTGGCCATCAGGGTTACGCGGTCCTCAGCCGGAACCCGGTCGCGGCTGACGGGCTCGCCTCCGCTGTCCCAGACGCTGAAAATGATCCGGCGTTCGGTGGCACTGTTGACCTGCATTCCAAAATAGCCGCGATGCCAGCCGCAGGCCTCGAAGTAAGTCCAGAGCGGCGCTTCCACGGCGGTTGCTTCGCAGTAAAATGCGTCAATGTCTCCCTGCCCGGAAGTGGGATAGGTCAGATGCACCGACGCGGCATTGCGGCGGGGCTTGAGATTGAAATGCGCGCTGTCGGAGGCAGGGCCGTCGAGCACCAGTGTTTGCACGGCGCCCGCCGGCTGGCCGGCGGCGTTCAGGGATTCGAGGGTGAATTTTTGGTAACCGGCGGCCGCAATGTCGAACGAGCCGAAA
This sequence comes from Verrucomicrobiota bacterium, assembly GCA_049509875.1. GTDB lineage: Bacteria > Verrucomicrobiota > Verrucomicrobiia > Limisphaerales > UBA11358 > UBA11358. The sequence continues at coordinate 64,682 of JBEKZM010000016.1, forward strand.
TCCGCCTTCACCACCTGATCGCCCGCCCCGGACACTTCTGTATCACGGAACTGGTTGCCGACGGCCAGGCGCAACCGGCTTTTCGTGCCGGCTGGGACGCGAAATTCCACCGCGCAGTCCAGCGTGCCGGTGCGGCTCATTTCGCCGAACCAAAGCACTTGGAGGGCGGGATTCATCCACCCGGTAATGCCGGCTTCGGCCGAAACCTCCGCCGCATCGGGATCGGGAGCCAGGTAAGCCGTGAACGCGGGCACGCGCAGTTCCGCCTGGGCGCAGCCGCACGCCACCAGGCAGCAGGCCAAAAAAATGACTTTCTTCATGTCAGGTCCGTGATGACGAATGAAGCGAGCCGGGCCCCGCGCCGGTCCTCGGCACATTTCCCCGCGGCCCAACCGCGTTCGCGAACCGGTTTGGCGGCTGATGGGGTTTGGCAATGAATTGATTGCCGGCCATCATCCGGCCAACGGTTCTTGGTTTAGACGCGGCCCATCATAAGCCCGGCCGGCCGGCGGCGGAATCCCCCGTTTGTGGTATTCAAAACGTTATTTCGTTTCCAACCAATACCAGTCCCAGTCGAGGCCCGTGGTGCCATAGGGAGTCATGTACTTCCACAAGTAGAATTGGCCGTGGCCATCAGCCCACGAATAATTCGCGCCCAGGTTGTGGCGGGTATAGCCCCGGCCGGGCGGGTTCGGCAGGTAACTGTGGATGACGGATGGGGGATAAGAATAGCCGAAGGTTTCAATGTGCACCGACCCAGAATCCGACGGTATGGGGTCGAAAGTGTCATTGTTCAAAATGGTCTCGGCCGGTTTGGTGATGGCCGTGATTTTCTGGCGATTCCAGCCCGGGTTCCCAGCCGTGCCAGCGTTGTCGTAGTACCCAAGGTAATCCCAGTTGTGGCCATAGCCACCGTAGGAGAGAAAATTGGGATCGGTGGTCAACCCGACGCCCTTGAGCAGGTTGGTGCTGAAGGAAGGACACGCTTGGAGCGTTCCTTCCGCGCTGAGGGTGGTGATGTTCGTGGTGCCTTTGCCGAAATAGACTGATATCTCCGCGTACCATTCGGCCGGCCAGACGGTGCCGTCGCCCCGATTCTGCCCCGCCACCGGCAAATAGCTCTGAAAATCCGACGAATACATGGTGTAGCCCAAAGCGATCTCTTTTTCATTGTTGACGCATTGGATGGCCTTGGCCTTTTCCTTGGCCCGCGCCAGAACCGGCAACAGCATGGCGGCCAGAATGGCGATGATGGCGATAACCACCAGCAGTTCGATGAGTGTAAACGCCGTGTCACGCGAAGTTTTCGCCGAACACGGTTGACCGATGTTGGCAACGTGATTCATGGCTCGCTGGCTGCTGGATTCATAAGACTTGCGTTCCTTTACCTTGAACTAAGCGGCCCATCATACCATGTGGCGGCGGATTCTGCCATGGCCCGTTTGGGGGTGGTGGCTGGCGGGCCAGGGCGAATTGAGTGCGGAATGCGGAACGCGGAGGGCGGAACCATCGCAATGCGGAGTCCGCGAAGGTAGGGCGCGGCGCTCCGCGAGCGCCGCGCCTGCCAACCAATGCCAGCTCACTCCAAAAAATATCGCCTGCCAACCGCGCCCTTTCTGCAATTTGTCACTTTCCGTTCGGCAGATTTGTCGGCGACCGCGCTAAGAATCAGGCTCCTTATCGCGAAGCATCTGTTGAGGGGTTGACGGGCAGCGCTTCGATCACCAGGACCTCAAACGGCTGGAGTTTGAACCTCGTTTCCTCGCCGGCGCGCAGCCCGGTTACTTCCACGGTCTGATCCTTGAACGGGCTGGCAATGGAATATTTCCGCGGAGCGCCTTCCGGGAGCTCAAATGCCTTCGCCGGATCGATGTTGATGGTCTGCATTCGCGCGGCCGGATTACGCAGCGTCAAGATGCCCTTTTTCGGCGACCAAGCGGCCCAGCCATAAACTTCGAGGTCGGCCGGCCGGCCGCCAACCCAGTGGGTATCCACGAGCGTGTCGGCATTGGCGCGCGACCACTTGGCGGCCTCGGCGAGCGTGTCCCAGTTTTCCGGCGTGAGCAGCGAGGGCGTGATGTACATTTCCTGCAACTGCGTGCCATTGCCGAACATGGCCCGCACTTCGGACCGGAAGATGTTGTTCGTGTCGTAGTTCAGCCCATGGGCCTTGTGGGCGTAAATGATGCCGTGCAGCATCAGCGAGTTGAGCGGATACAGGTCGCTCCGGCTGACGACCTCGTCATAAACGTCGTTGTCCTTGTAGGAAATCCAGCGCTCGCGCTCCGGCGCGTCGCCCGGGACAAACGAGTGATCCTCGCCGCCGCGCCAGATGGAATCGGCGTAGAGCAGCCAGAACGGCGACGGCCAGGTGCCGGTGGTCTGATTGATGTAAATATCCGGTTTGAGCGCGCGCAATTCGCCGATGAGCCGGAGCATCGCGTCAAAATCCCGCTGTGCGCCGCCGCCGCCCGTGCCGGTGTTTTCGCCGATCCCGTCAAACTTGAACTGGTTGATGCCGTAGTTGGTCACCACGCTCACGCACAGCGAGCGAAAGCGGTCGTAGTATTTCGGTCCGGCCAGCGAAAAATTTCCATCGCGAATCTCAAAGCCCTGTTCGGTGCCAAAGCGGATCCGGTCCGCATGCGGCTGGCCATAGCCGCCCCACGGCGAAAGCCAGATGCCGGGCGCGGCGCCGTATTTTGCCGCCGCGTCGCGAATCGGCGCAAACCCGTTCGGGAAATTCGTCCGGTCGAACTGCCAGAGGGTGGCGTCGTTGTCCCAGCCGTCGTCAAACAAGAACGAATCCAGTTTCACGCCGCGCTTCACCACCAGTTCCTGGCCAAAGGCGTTGATGACGTTCAAGGCGCCGGCTTCGTTGTACTTGTTGAAATAGCCGAGATCGTACCAGGAATTGTAATGCAGGAAGGGGCGGTACGGATGCGCCCGTTCCCGCTCCAGGTAGCCGAGCAGAAAACCGCGCCGCGCCTGGCCGGCGGGCACAAAGCCGGTGACCACGGAGGCCGAATAGCTTTCGCCGGCCGGCAACGATGCGCCGCGCGGCAGGAAACAGCGGACGTACCCCATCTCGCCGCGGTTGATCGACAGGGGGTGCTCAATCCCGAAAAACGCCGTGTCCGTCATCACCGGGGAACCATCCACAGTGCCCGTCGCATGCGTGCCGAGCAAGGGCGTCTCCAGCAGCATGATTCCGTTCAGCGGCACATCCCGGTTCTCCGCGTGAAAAACAAACTGCTGCCGGAGATAGCGCGAGCCGTCGCGCAAGATGGCGTGCCACGTCACCCGGAGGTTGCCGTCGGCGCCGGCCATGTCCGCCGTGAGCTGTTTGCCCGGCAACCGCTCGGCCAGCCGCGACGCGTTTGGGTTCGCCGCCAGCCGTTCGAGCCGGACGGAACCCGCGAGCTTGAAATCCGCCGCGTGAATGAAATCGCCGTTGGTCAGCAGCAGGCTGAACAGTTCGCCGCCCAGTTTCACGGACTGGCCCGTGCTTTGGTCCTTCAGCGAATCCGGCCAGAGCATGTCGTCCCGGGTCGTGCAGGTGAAGGCCACCCGGTCATTGGCCAGGGAAAACGGCGCGGCGGACGTCCGAGCGGGCACCAGGCCAAGACACGCGGCCGCCAGCGACCACACCGCCCCGTGAATCCATGATACTGTGGTTTTCAATTTCCCAGAAGTTAAGCCCGTCCCGTTCTTGACAGAATACCACATTCGGGGGAGCGAAGAGGCGGATTGCCGATTGACGATCGGCGATTGACGATTCAAAGGTCCCTCCCTCGACATTTGTAATGGGTTGAGGGAATACGGTCGCGGAGCGACGCCGGAGATTAGCCCGGCACGCAGCGCCGGGTGCCTGGCGGAAAAGAAAGGCCGTCCTGACGGGGCGGCGGACAAACTAAGGCCCGTTTCGGCATCCTCCGCGCCCGCCCAGGTTGCGACCGCATCCCCGTTGCAATCTACGTGCGCAACGACAACCGCGCCGCCCGGCTGGTGAAACTCATCGCCACTTGCGGCCCGCTGGACATGGACGACCCGCAACCCGCCATTACCGTGATGCCGGACGAGGATTGATGCACCGCACAAATTAAACGGCCGGCTGGACTGGAAACGGTTCAGCCGGTTTGCGCTTTGTTGGGGACTCTGCTGCCGTCTCCAAACCCCGCCGCCAGAGGCATGGCCACTGGACACGTTCACAACGCTGCGCTGGCTTTATCGCTTCGCGCCCTTTCCGGAGGACGGAAAGGAAAGTGTTTGTTTGGAAATTTGCCGCCCGTCGCGGCGGCAGGGTTACACCTGATGGCGAAGAATAGGATCACGCCGCAAAATCACCGTAAACAAAACAAACAATGGAAAACCCAATGGCAAAAAGATGGTGAAGCCATAAACCCAAGTCCATGCTAGGCGAGGCCGATCTGCTTCGCCCGCAGAGCGGGGTCCACGAAGACGAACTCTTCAATGAGCTCGTCGCCTTCCCACCGGGCCGTCGTGCTGAAGTCGAGGTCGAACGCTTTTCCTGTCGGGGCGATCACCTTGCCGTCGGGCAGCTTCATCTCTCCGGTGAAGGTTCCGGTGGCGCGGGTGATTACGGTGATCCAGTCGCCGCTTCCAAACTGGGTTGGGTATGGATCATTGTGAATGTGGATGTCGGGGAACACGCTAATCATCTGCTGAATCATCGCGGCGTGCGCTTTCCGTCCTTTGACTGGCTTTGCGATCCCCATGACGTGTGCGATGATGTCTGGGTGGTGTGCCGTGTTCATCCCTGCGACCTCGCGGGAGTTGAAGGCGTCATCGCCCTTTTTCATGAGCGCGAGGAGGTGTGCGGTCCGGCTGGGGTAGGTTGATTTCATATATTTTTTCAATTTTGCTTTTGACCGAGAATAATTCTTTCCAACGCGGCGAGGCGTTGCTTTAACTCCACGTTTTCCGCATCTTTGTGTTTCAAATCGGTTTTAAGTTCCTCCAGCTTCTGATTCAATCCCTGAATGGCGGCCAGTGCCACGCCGCCTTCGTCAATCGGCGCGATGTGCTTTTCATCCGTACCGACGTTGAACGCGGCGTAAAAATCCTGGGCCATCGGGCCAATGTGCCGCGTGGCGGAATCTGTTTTGTAACTCCATTCGCAGAGTGGCAGTTGCGCGACTTTCTCCAAAATGTGCGCCGCGCGGACGTTTGAAAAATTTTCCTTCGCATTGCGGTCGCTGTTGTTGTTGAACGTGCCGCTGACGGTCACGCTGCTTGTCGTCCATTGCAAAGCAACGTGTGTCGTCCCGTTTTGATCCGTGCCCAACGCGCCGCCAGAGTAGCCGAACAGAACCGGGCCGTCGGGGGAAATACCGCCGAAAGTCGTGCCATTGCCGACATAACGGAGGCCGTGGTTTTGGTCGCTGCCGGCGCGGAGATAAATGACGTTGTTATTCATCCGCATCGAGCCGCCGATGCTCAAGGAGTCACCAGTGGGTGTATTCATATTGATGCCCACGCCGCCGGTGGCTTGGATCAAGAATTGATTCGGCCCGGTATCTTCAAAAAACAGGTCACTGCCGTCCCCGGATCCATCGGACCAGACAAACGAATGATCATATTGGGCCGTCGCTGACAGGCCGGCAGCGAAACTGTCCATGCCCATCGCAACATTTGCTTCACCGCCCGGCACGGTCGCACCTTCGCCGGTGCTGAGATTCTCATCGCCACCGCTCACCGTGGAACTCGTTCCCATGGCTTGATTGGCGCCACCGCCGCCAATGGCGGATTGCTCCCCCGTGGCGATATTGCTGTCGCCGCCGCCCACGACGGAATAATTAGACGCCCAATTGCCGTTGCCGCCGCCCACGACGGAAAAATCAAATGCCCAAATGTAATAGCCGCCGCCCACGAAGGAAAAATCAGACGCCTGATTAAACCCGCCGCCGGCAATGGTGGAGAATGGGGCCAGCGCCTGATTGCCCCGGCCGCCGCCGACCGCCGCGTTGGCTGCGACAGCCGAGTTAGTTTGTCCGCCCGCAACTGTGGAATAAATGCCGTTCGCGAGGTTGGCGTTGCCGCCGCCGACCACCGCGTCGGTTCCGTCCGCCACGTTGCTCTCTCCGCCCGAGACGGTCGCGTAATCCAGAGTGGCAGCATTGAAACTGCCGCCGCCGACAGTGGAATAAATGCCACTCGCACTGTTGAAGGTTCCTCCGCCGACCGTCGCGCTCGTGCCACCGGCAGTATTGGCCGCCCCGCCGCCGACAGTGGCGGAGGCCCCGCCCGCCGTGTTCAAACCGCCGCCGCCCACGGCGGAGTTTACGGCGCTGGCCGTGTTCTGCGATCCACCCGCCACCGCAGAATACTGCCCGGATGCCGTATTGGCATAGCCGCCAGCCACGTTCGCATTGTTTGCGGTCACGGTATCGTTTTGCCCGCCACCGATCACTCCAAACTCGCCGCCATTGGTGTTGTAGATGCCTCCATCGATCACGCCATGATCAGCCGAAGCTTTGATGCGGTTGTATTCGCCGCCACTGATCACCGCGGAGTTTCCCGCCACCGAGTTATTATCGCCGCCCCCGATGAAGGCGGCATTTGCAAAAGCGACAATGGTGTTGCCATAGCCGCCGACCACGCTGCCGTAATACGCTGCCACATGGTTGGGATAGGATGCCCCGTTGTAATTGGTCGCCCCGCCGCCGCCGATGAACCCGCCAATGACGCCGCCCGCATTCATGAAATTGCCAACTGATCCGCCGATCACATTGGGCGACCCGCTGCCGGTCGTGTCCGGCTCCACGCGAAATGCCCGCTGGCTGGCGGCCCAGATTTCTATCGGCTGATTGTTTGTGCTCCCGATGAACTCGCCGCCGGTCACATTGTTCCCGCCGAGTTGCCAGAAGCTTCCCGCCGACAGACCATTCAGCATCGCTGCGTTCAAGTTCGTCAAGCCGGCCCCGTTGCCGAAAAAACTGCCGGTCAACGTCAGTGCCGATTCCTCGTTCGTTACCAGACCGGACGGAAGTTGGGCGAACGAAATCGTACCGCTCACGTTGCTTGCGGTGGTGGCGAATTCCGCATACGGCGTGGGGGTCAACTGCTGGCGTGGTGAAAGTGTGGTAAACGCCCCGCCGCCGTTCGTGCGCACCTGAAGGCGCAGCCAATCAAGATTCCCGTCAAAGGCGCTGCCAAAATCAATCACCGTGGTAAACAGCCCATTGGTGACGCCAACGGCCGTGTTGGTGACCGGCCCGGCGACGGAGTTGCCGTTAGTGACGGCATCAAACAAAGTCAGCTTCAAATCATAGCTGCCGGTGGCCGGCGAACCGCCGTCCCAAAGCTGGCCTTGATAGGTGAAGGCCGTGTCTTGGGCCAGGACGGTCGAGAGTCGGGGGTTGATGGCCGCCAGGACCAGCAGAAGCGCTGCGCGAATGATGAGGGTCGGTTTATTCATAGTCATTGCCCTTTCAGTTGGGTTTTTGTTTAAGCATGAGTTGTTCGAGTTTCTCCAGCCGCGCCTTCAGCTCCGCCACCTCCGCTTCCTTTTGTTTCAATTCCGCCTGCTGCTTCTCAACTTTTTGATTCAAGCCTTGGATGGCGGCGAGTTCCACGCCGTCGAATTGCAGCGTGGTGATGCCTTTGTCATCGCGGCCGGGATAGAACGCGGCGATGAAATCCTGCGCCATTGGGCCGATGTTGGGCACGTCGCCGTCCTTTTCCCACTTGTAATTCCATTGTTCTATGGGGACGCCCGCCAGCTTGTCCAGCACGGCTTCGGTGTCCACCGGTTTGAAATTCTTTTTGGCGCTGCGGTCGCAAATCGTGGTCCAGGAGGTCGCGCCACTGGCCAGCTTTGCGCCGCCGCCGCTGGTGTAAAAGTAAAAACCCCCGCTCGCCCGGGCCACAAATTGATTCGGCCCTGAATCCTGAACGCCATTTGCGGTGGAATCAGCCCAAACAAACGAGCCAGCATAGCCGGCGCTTGCAAGAGTGCCGGCCGCCAACGAACCGGCTCCAAAAGCTTGATTATGGTCTCCGCCTGGCACCACCGCCCATTCACCAGCGGCATAGTTGCCAGAACCGCCTCCTATCGCTGCATAATTCGCTGCGGCATAATTATCCGCCCCGCCACCAATAACCGCGTAACCAGGGCCGGTGGGAATGCTATTGTCAAGTCCGCCTCCGATGGTAGACGCGTAGCCGCCGATGAAGTTGCCCACGTAGCTGTCACCGTCATAGCCGCCGCCGCCGATGAATGAACCTGGGCCGGAGATGTAGTTGGAAATACCGCCGACAATCACCGAGTCCATGCCGGTGTTGAGGTTGGCCACGCCGCCGCCAACGACGGCACCTCCGGCACCCGCCACGTTCCCGACCTGCGCGGTTCCATCATAACCGCCACCGCCAACGAACGAACCATCCGCTTGGGCGGCATTGCCATAGCCACCGCCAACCGCCGCGTTGATTCCATTCGCCGCATTGTTTTGTCCGCCTGCAACGGTCCCGTAATCCAGAGTGGAAGAATTGAAACTGCCGCCACCGACGGTGGTATAAATGCCGTTCGCGTTGTTGAAAACCCCGCCGCCGACCGCCGCGCTGGTGCCGCCGGCGGAATTCGCCGTGCCGCCACCGACCGTGGCGCTGACACCGCCCGCAGTATTCAAACTGCCGCCACCCACGGCGGAATTCCCGCCGCTGGCCGTATTCTGCGATCCACCCGCCACCGCAGAATACTGCCCGGACGCCGTATTGGCATAGCCGCCGGCCACGGTCGCATTGTTTGAGGCCACGGTATCGTTTTGCCCGCCACCGATCACTCCAAACTCGCCGCCATTGGTGTTGTAGCTGCCACCCGCGATCACCCCATGATCAGCCGCCGCTTTGATGCGGTTGTATTCGCCGCCACTGATCACCGCGGAGTTGCCCGCCACCGAGTTATTGTCGCCGCCCCCGATGAAGGCGGCATTGGCAAAAGCCACGATGGTGTTGCCATAGCCGCCGACCACGCTGCCGTAATACGCCGCCACATGGTTGGGATAGGATGCCCCGTTGTAATTGGTCGCCCCGCCGCCGCCGATGACCCCGCCGATGACCCCGCCGGCATTCATGAAATTGCCAACCGAGCCGCCGATGACATTGGGCGACCCGCTGCCGGTTGTGTCCGGCTCCACGCGAAATGCCCGCTGGCTGGCGGCCCAAATCTCCACCGGCTGACTGTTGGTGCTGCCGATAAACTGGCCGGCGCTGATGTTGTCGCCGCCGAGCTGCCAGAAATTTCCCGAAGCCAGACCGTTCAGCGTAGCTGCGTTCACGTTGGTCAAGGCCGCACCGTTGCCGGAAAAATTGCCGGTCAACGTCAGTGCCGATTCCTGATTCGTGACCAGGCCAGGCGGCAGTTGGGCGAACGAAATCGTCCCGCTCAGGTTGCTTGCGGTGGTGGCGAATTCCGCATACGGCGTCGGTGTCAACTGCTGGCGTGGCGAAAGTGTGGTGAATGCCCCGCCGCCGTTCGTGCGTACCTGTAGGCGCAGCCAATAGAGATTCCCGTCAAAGGCGCCGCCAAAATCAATTGTCGTCGTGAAAAGCCCGTTGCTGACCGCGACCGCAGTATTGGTGACCGGCCCGGCGATGGTATTGCCGTTCGTCGCGTTATCAAACAAGGTCAGTTTCAAATCGTAGCTGCCGTTGGCCAGGCTGCCCGAGCTGCCAAGCTGGCCCTGATAGGTAAAGGCCGTGCCTTGGGCGAGGGCCGTGACGAGGGATGCATTCAGGATGGCGAGGAGCATGGCCCCGCGACGAAGTATTTTGTTCATAAGTTATAGGAATGGACATTATGCAGTGGACTATGGTCGCAACAAAACTCCCACACCCGGACTGTATTCGTCAATACAAAGTGGTCCGCACCCCGTTGGTGCCGATCTTGAAGACAATGCCTATTCCGCCGTTGGTGCCGCCGCCGGAAGTCGTGCCATACAGGCTCCCGTCGCTGCCCCACACCGGAACGGATGTGGGAAACGCCCCGTTTGTGAAAACCGCGAATGAATGAAGGGTAGTTAAGACCGCCGCGCCTTGGGCGCCAAAAGTGGTAAACGCGAGAACGCCTGTCCAAAGCAGTCGCATGAGCCGAGGCAAGACTAGCTTCCTGCCAGGGCGTGATTTGCAGGTTTCAAGAAAACATGCGCGACGCGACCGCGCCGACGGATTTTGGAAAGATTTGATTTCGATCATGATGGTGTCCTTTCAGCAAGTAATGGCGCAGACGACCGGCCAATCACGCCAAGGGATTGAATATATTTGAAACCCACAAACGGGCTGTCAATCGTGTGGGCTGCGCGTCACGTGCGGATTCCTGCTCGGGGTTGTAAAATCACGGCGGAACATATCTCTACAGAAGCTGGATCGGCACCTGTTCGGTCAGCAAAAGCCGCCGCGGGCTATTCGGCGCTCGATGAAGAACCAGTCCGGCAATTTGCACCTCTCGCGTCGCCAAGCGGATGACAAATAATACGTGATATCACCGCCTTATGCGCGAATTGTTCTGGTAAGCCGCATCTTAACGCCCGCTCCGCCCGGGCAAACCGATATAAATCCCGGTGCGGTGTCAGTCCTGAATGGCCCTTAGTTAAGGTCTTGATATTTGCGGGGTCTGCCTTTCCAATATCGGCTACGATGGGTGATTTCCACGAACTTGCGGCGTGGTTTGTTGAGTAACGGATAAGGTT
>JBEKZM010000160.1:0-10140 GCA_049509875.1 Verrucomicrobiota bacterium
TAGTCAGCGTCCTCTGGATCAACCGATGAATAGGAATCCCTGTATTTCGGTTCGGCGGCGCCCAAACCCGCATAAACTTCAACCGGATCCTCATCGGCCAGCGGATTGCGTCTAAAGAAAACCCTCGCATCGTCGCGAATACTTCGCCGGTCGCCCAACAACCACAACAACACGGCGCCGCCTTGCAAACTCGATCGCGCGTTGGTGATGAGCTGCGTTTCTGAAAAACGGTTCGTCAGGATCGAGCGGATGAGCAGCGCGATATCGGCGGAGATCTCGCCTTCGCCGATCAATTCAAGGCGCAAAACCTTCGGCTTCATTTTCAAGGCCGCTTCCAATTTCAGGGCCCGCTTGATGTAGTAACCCACGATCTACGGCCCGCTGAAACACACCGACGGATAAAAGACGAACTGGGAAACGTGCTCTACCGCTGAGCTACCCCGGCATCTGGAGCCGGAGGCCGGACTCGAACCGGCGACCACGCGCTTAAAAGGCGATAACCCAATCCTGCGACCCGTCGAAATTGATCGCGGAGCACGCGCACGGCATCCAAATTGCCAGGAGACGCGCTCCGCATTTTTTTGGAGGGCAAGGTGTGAACAAGGGACATGTTTAAGACGGGACTCGAACCCGCGACCTCCCGGTTTGGAATCGGGCGCTCTACCTCTGAGCTACGCCTCCATATGGCGGAGGCGGTAACCTGCATTCGATCGGCCCTTTCAAGTGAACGACGGACAAGAGGCGAGCTGGGAACCCAGCCTTCAAGTGGCTGGGGCAGGGTTCGAACCCGTTGGCGGTTTCCCGCGTTACCAGATAACCCAAACTCAACGGCCCGTCAAAATTGACGCTCCCGATGGGAATCGAACCCACATCCCCCGGACTTTTTCCGGTCGTTCTATCGCAGTTGAACTACGGGGCGGTCCGCACAACCCAGTGTCTGAACAGAGCGATTGCCGATGTTGGTAGCCAAGCACTACGACAATTGTTGTGCAGGCAAAATTGATGGGCAAGTGGCGTGATCGAGCGGAGGCACTCCATGCCGGGAATAGAACCCGGAGCACTTGAATTTTCGACCAAGACACTACGCCCTCCTATTTTGTGGAGGATAAACGATCAACTTCGGCCCATCCAAAGCCAAAAAATGCCCAGCGGTTTTCATCTAGCTATTCGCTGGGAAAGCAAACGTGCGAGTAAATCACGCCTGCGCGTGGCGTGAGGGTTTAACCGCAGCAATCGCGGATTCCAAGCTAGATGGCAATGAAAAGTCAGTGAGTCTATCTTTGGAATGCGGACTTGCATGAACGATTTTGATCTGCCGTCGGCCGCAAGATAATCCGGGAGAAACGCCCCCAGTTCCTGTTGCTCCAGGGCGGCCGCTGCTTCTAGAAAATTGCTGCACGCCAAGTGTGCCGGATATTTCACCAGTGCAGGCAGGGCCAAGCCATCCAGCTCGCCTCCCGCCAAAGCCAAAGGCAACCGCTGTTCGTGAAAACTTCGCCGGGCCCCAGTCTCGTCAAGGCGCAGAGCTTTCGGCACCCATAACTCCAGCTTCCATTTTCCCAGGACTTTCGTTTGCAACGGACGGCTGATCGCCGCATTGCCGACGATTCCAAAATCCAACGTCAGGTCGTGGAGGCGACGCTCAATCTCATTGTCACTGACCACCTCGGTGGCATAGCTCGCACCGGGTTTCTGTGATGGAGACAGCACCGGCAACAGAAAATGACGGATGAAAGTGGCGTTGGCGCCAATCCGGAACGCCTGTTCCTCCGCCAGACAGCCGCGCTGAAAATTTGAAAGTCCCAGCATGAAGAACCGTGAAATTCGTGCGAGTTCCTTGCCGCTGGGCGTAAGCCGAGTCCCTTTTCCCTGCCGCTCAATGAGCTTTATGCGAAAGAAGTCCTCCAACTCCTTGATTTGCCGGCTGTATTGGCTTTGCCTGACTGGGTCTCCCTCGGCTGCCTTCACGATGCTGCCAGCGGCACCCACCTCCAATAGCGATTTCAGGCGGTCCAGCGAAAGCCCGCTTTCGGCAAAGAGTTTTAAAAACATGACTGCTTAGTAATGTAATAGGTGGTAATCAAACTATCAAGCTTGGCGTCCCGGAGTAGAGTGAACCCGCTATGAACAACATGCTATCGGATAAAGACAAACAGGCGATCCTTGACATTCTCGTCGAGCAACTCGGCGTCCAAAGGGCGCAATTGACTCCCGATGCGAAAATCCAGAATGACCTTGGGGCGGATTCGCTGACGGTAATTGAAATCGCCATGGCGGTGGAGGAGCGTTTTCATCTTTCCATTCCAGATGAACAGTGGGAAACAGTTTTAACCGTGGGGGATCTGTTCGAAACGATCGGAAAGCTTCTCGCAGCGCCGAACAACGAGTCAGCCGGAACCGTCCGATAACGGATTCAAATTGGTCAGGAAGCCGGGATTTGCACCCGGACCGTCTCCTTCACGGGGAGAGATGCTGCTAATTACACCACGATCCTGATCAAAATGGAGCCCCTGGTCGGACTCGCACCGACGAATACGGGTTTACGAAACCCGCCCTGTTGCTACTGAGGCACGGGGGCTTAGGAAATTGGCGCTCTCACGTGGAATTGCACCACGAACCTCAGCTTTCGCAAAGCTGTGCAGAGTCTAATTACACCTTGAGAGCGGCTTGCGCCGGGCCACCATTGGCATTGCGCCAATTGGCTCGATGCAAATCGTGGTGTCCGTGGCCGGACTCGCACCGGCTAGGACCAGCTTGAAGGGCTGGACGCTTGAGCTGCTTTGCATTCACAGACTGAAATGGATGGTCATGGAAAGCAAAACACAAAGTCGCTGGCTCACAGGCCCGCATTAACCTTGTGGTATAGGCCCTCCGTGGACCTGAGGACGCGCTAATAGCGGCGAACCTTGCGCGTCTTGTATGTGAAGAGTGGTCGCAACGTCGCGATGACGGACACGAGTCCGGCAGCAACGAGGTCCGCGATCACAGCTTCAATGTTTTTGTACGCGGCAGGCGCTTCCTCGTAGAGCAGATCGCGATCCTCGCAAACGACCCGGCTGCCCAGACGTGTCTGGACCAGTTCGTCCACACTGAAGCGCTCGCGCATGCGCTGGCGGGCCGCGCTACGCATCCACTTGCGGCCGGCACCGTGAGCCAGCGACCATGCGTGGCTGGCACCATCACCGATGGGCTTCACCACGTAACTCATTGAACCACGCGAGCCTGGAATGACGACGAGGTCGGCTTGGGCATCCACGGCACCCTTGCGATGGAGCCAAACATTTTCGCCATCCAATTCTTGGCGCGAGATGCTGTTGTGGCAACCGTCCCAGAGGGGTGCGACCTCTGCCCCAAGACCTGCCGCAAAACGGCGGGCAATGAGTTCGCGATTCGCCTTGGCCCAAAGTACCCCCAATTCGTGACCGCGCAGATATTCCTGCGCCGCGACCGAATCAGCTTCCACAGCTTCACCAAAATGCTGGTCCACGTGCTTGCGCAGAATGGATTCACCCAAACCACGCGAACCGCTGTGAATGAGCATTACGAGCTGCTGTTTGGCCAAGCCGGTCATCTTGAACGCGTCGGCGTCGAGGACTTTCTCCACGACCTGGATTTCAGCGAAGTGGTTGCCGCCACCGATTGTGCCCAAGGACCGGTTGAACCCCGTGGATTCGAGGTCGTGCTCGGCGAGGAATTCGCCCACTTCCTCATCCCACGGATGCTCCAAGTGGAAATACCGCTCGGCCCAACGGTCGAGCTTGGCATCGCGCCGGACCATGTCCGTCTCGAACAACGCCATCCCGCAGCCGATATCGCCGCCAATCAAGTGCGGGTAGATAACCCCAGCGGTGACGAATGCGGCACCGACTGGCGAGCCCTTGCCCGGGTGCAAATCCGGGAATCCGACGGCGTAGCGGACGCCATCGAGCTTCGAAGTGGCATTGAGTTGGCGCACCGCTTCACCTTCGATCCAGCTTTTGGAGGAGGCGAAAAGGCGCACCTGAGTTTGAGTCACGGTGTTCATGTTTCAATTCGTGTCCGCCAGAAGCGGGTTGAGGTTGGGGAAGTTGGCCACTGGAGTCGGGATTGCGCCGACACCTCCGGCTTTTCAGACCGGCGTGCAGACTGACTACACCTTCCAGTGGAAGTAACGGTGCGCGGCAGCTCGGGTCGGCCACCGCGAAAGGCTGTCTATGAAGCTTGAGCTTTGCGGGCTGCGGCTTGAGTTTTGCACAGGCTGACCGATGTGGTTTGACAACTCGGCATCAATATCAGCGAGGTAATTGGATTTTCAGTCCAATCCAGGAACGTTCAGAGCGTCCTAGTTTTGACAGCTTTTCGTCAGCGGCTTTCCTTCGCCACCGCGCACCTAAAGCAAGACCGCCAGCGGAATCACAGATTCACGCTGCGGGTTAAGTTGAATTCGTCCAGTGCGTCCTGCAACGACTGGATCTCTGCGTTCAACTCGGCGACCAGTTTATCCACATCCACCTTGCCAATTTGGGCGATGTATTCGACTTCGTAACCCGCGTCGCCAAAGCGTCCGCCCTCGTGGAACACGCCGGCCTTGGTGTCGAGACCCGTGAAAGTCGTGACCATGCCCTTAAGTTCGGCCAGGCGGAAGATCTTGTCATAGATTTCCGCGTTGGCCGCAGCGATGACGGCTTTCACCTTGACCAACTCGGCGACCTTGGTGCGCAATCGGGCCAACACTTCGCGGTTGTCGTAGTCGAACTTCTGCTTGCTGGAACGGGAGTTTTGCTTGATGAGCCGTTCCTTCAACTGGGCGACTTCGCCGGCCAGTTGGTTTTTCAGCTTGAGAGCTTTTGCAATTTTCATTGGGATTTCCTTTCATCTTTGGTTTTGATTGGTCGTCCCGCGCGGTAACGCTCCGTTATGCTGATGTCAGCATAACGGAGCTTATGCGGAGATGGTGATTATGCGGACATGCAACCGAACGATGCTGTTTTGCTGGGTTTTTCCGCCCGGGATGTCCGCATAATCATCAGAGGCTGTCCAAGAACGCCATCACTCGATCGCTCGGTTTGTAGCGGGCTACTTTGGCGTGGTTTGGATGGAGTTTGCGCATGCACTGCTCCTTCATCTGCATGTTCAACTCGACATAGTGGTGTGTGGTGCAGGGCGACTCGTGCCCGAGCATCAATGCAATGACAGTGATATCGATGCCGGCTTGCAGCAGATGCATGGCCGTGCTGTGCCTAAAGGTGTGGGGCGACACCTTCTTTCCCTTTAGCGAAGGGCATTGCTTGACGGCTGTTTTCATCGCCAGGCCGAGGCGCATTTCCGCGCCGGAGCGAGTCAACTGTTGACCGAAACGGTTGGCGAAGATGGGTGTCATCGGTTCAATTGGCAACTCGGCCATGTAGCGCTTCAAGTCTGCAGCCAGGGGCTTGAGCAGCGGCACGGCACGGAGTTTGCGACCTTTGCCCTTTAACTGAATGGTGGAGACAGAGCCCCATTGGATGTCCTGGTTGCGGGTCAATGCCGCCTGAACTTCCTGCGGCTGGAGTGCCTCCATGGCCTGGCGCACGCTCGACGCACCACCCGGTACAGCAGCAACGAACCATTCACGTTCGTCGTGGCCGCACAAGAAGCGGTCGAAAGCCGGCTCTCCGCCGGTTTTACGGACGCCCAGCAGCAAATGACGCTGCTTTGGCTCAACCTGCATCACGCAAACGTCCAGGGCCTCGCTCAGATGCGTTGGCACGCGGAGTTCGAAGAACTCGCCTGCGCCGTCGCGCTGGATGTCCACCGCAAAGTCACGCGGTCTGATCCAGGTACTGTTGCCCTGTCGCCAGCGCGAGGGAATTTCACGCACTTTGATGCGCGCGCCCATCGCAGCGAACTTGGACTCAATAGGTTTGGCATTCATGCAATTTGATTTTGGGTTTCACACCGAATCGCGTCGGACGGAAGATGAATTTCAGCTTCGCCGGGCGGATTCGGAGAATGCGTTTTGGTTGAATGCTCTGACGAAAGAGCATTTGGCTTCGATACCGAAGTATGGGCTTCATGGAACTGCCTTTCGTTTGAGTTGAGGTTGGTTGTGGAACGATTACTGACGCCACTGGATGCGGTAACCCGGTGGGCTGTCGTCGTCTTGAAAGCGGACGAATTGCCGCTTTGGTTTTGACAGGGTTGGCAGCACTTGGCGCTGCTTCAACTGTGCCGGAGTCGCCCGTCTGGGCCGTCGTCTGGCGAATCTACGCGTCAGCCACTTGGGCAATAATAGGTTAATGGTCATGAATTTGGTTAGGTTGGTGGTTGATATTTGCGGATGGTGTAGGAATCGCCCCTATGTAGCCCGTTGGCTTACTCGGATTTAGGGACCGGGCATCATTTCTCGGCCAACCATCCGCGAGAAAACTGCAATGATTTCGCTTTGGCCGCTTGCTTGACTGAGCCTGTCTTACTTGAATTTGCTTTGCTCGGACTATTGGGCAATCTTTGTGTATTGGTTTGTTAAAGCGATTGTTCCATGCCGTCTGCCTGTTGCTTTGCTCCATGAGAATATCGGCGCAGATCAACACGAATCAGCTTTCTCTTCGAATTGCCGGTGGCCAGGCATTGGAATTCATTTGGATCAAGCCCGGACAGTTCCTGATGGGAGCACCTGACTCGGACAAGTTGGCCGAGCCGGACGAAAAGCCGCAGCGGCTCGTGCACATTGAGCACGGTTTCTATCTGGGGCGGACGACGGTCACGTTGGGTCAATTCAAACAATTCGTGAACGAAACCGGATACAAGACGGACGCGGAGACCGATCAACGGCCTCATTACCAGGGAGGCCACGGTTACAACGCAACGCGCCACCGATTCGAAGGTTATTTTCCGCAATATACCTGGCGCAATCCAGGTTGGTCGATGACCGACACCTTCCCGGTGGGGGACGTGAGCTGGAACGACGCGATGGCGTTTTGCAAATGGTTGGGCACAAAGACGACAATGAAGGTGCACCTGCCGAGCGAGGCGGAATGGGAGTATGCGTGCCGCGCCGGAACGACGAATAGGTTCTTCACCGGAAATGATCCAGCCAGCCTGAAGGGTTACGCCAACGTGCCGGACCAGTCATCCCACAGAGGGGAACCGCCTGATGCCTCCTGGTTTCCGTTCGATGACGGGTATGTATTCACCGCGCCTGTGGGCAGCTTCAAGCCGAATCCGTGGGGCTTATATGACATGATTGGCAACGTTTTTCAATGGTGTTCCGATGAGGTCTTGGGCCCTCCTCCCGGATCTACTGTATCACCGGAGGCGACGCGAATCCTTCGCGGAGGCTGTTACGACGAGGATCTTGCGCTCTGCCGCTGCTCGGCGCGCGGCCACGGGGCGCCGTGGAGCCGCTACGCTTATACTGGGTTTCGCGTTTTGATGTTGCCTTAGAGCCTGTCTGAAAGTTGGGAGGAGTGCCCCTCCGAATTTGTAGCAAGGCTTTTTGTAAGATCTGGCCGTGAATTGGCTGCCAGGGTTGGACTCGCACCAACACTGTACGGCATAATACCGATTCGGAATCGGGACTACTTTGACACCATCTGCTGAACTTTTGGCGGGGCACTTAAATTGGCTGCTCAGGCTGGAATCGCACCAGCACAAACCGGGTAACAACCGGATGGACTACTATTATCCGACTGAGCAACGGCAATGGCGCTGCCGGCAGGAGTGTTAGCACGCGGCCACCACACCTGCATGATTCCGCTTAGAAGACGGATGCCTGATATTTTCGACCACGGCAGCAACTTGAAAATGGTCGGAATGGCAGAATTTCCACCTGTCCCGACTTGTCGGGAGTCCCAGGCCGGGCGCTCTAAAGACTGAGCTACACTCCGATAGAATGGCGGACCCGAAGGGACTTGCACCCTCAGCCTTCCCGCAGTCAACGGGTTGCTCCTCTGATTGAGCTACGAGTCCGAAATGGCCTGCTAAAGACGAAGCGTTGGCGAAGGTTGGTGGGAAGTGCTGGTAACGCTCCAGTCGTCGCTTCCAGCTTGTTTGAAGACACCGGTTTTACAGACCGGCAGCCGGATCACTTCTCGTATATATATTGGTAGCGGGGGTGGGAGTCGCGCCCACAGAGGCTGAGCTTATGGGGCTCGCCTGAATCTCATTCTCCCCGCAGTTTAAATTGGTGGAATCGACGGGTAACGCGCCCGTATAGGCTTGCTTGCAAGGCAAGTGCATTGCTTGTCTGCCACGACCCCAGAGAATTGCCACGCCGCCTTGGTGCTGCCCCAAGCCCGCTGGGTTTTGGAGACCCGGCTGCGCATGCTGGCGCTCGACGTATTAAATGCTTTAGAGTCCCAAAATTAAGTGGAAAATCGCCCTATGCGGGTCATTTACAACATGATCTTTCCATTCCTGTTCGCGTTGTCATCGCCGTATTATTTTTTTCGGCTCTGGCGGCGCGGAAATTGGCGCAAGGGGTTTTTGCAGCGGTTTGGGTACTACGACGAGAACGTCAAACGTCTTTCTGCCGAACACGATGTGATCTGGATCCATGCTGTCAGCGTCGGCGAAATTATGCTCTGCACCGAACTTGTGCGCGTTTTGGAATCCCGGCAGCCGAACCTGCAATTTCTGGTATCAACCACAACGACTACAGGAATGGGCGAACTCCAAAAGCGACTTCCCGGCCACGTCGCCAAAATCTACTACCCAATTGATTTTCCAACCTGCGTACGTCGAGCCTTGGAGACGATCAAACCCAAAGCCATCATTTTTGTTGAGGCTGAGATTTGGCCAAATTTCATATGGAAGGCGGCCGATCAGCAAATTCCGCTTTTCCTGGCGAATGCAAGAATTTCCGACCGCTCCTATCCTCGCTATCTGAAATGCCCGTTCCTTTTCAGAAAACTGTTTGGATCGTTCGTAGCCGTTGGCGCCCAAAGTCAGGAATACGCGTTGCGTTTGCTTGAGGTGGGATGTCAGCCTGCAAATGTCGAAGTCACTGGCAACATTAAATTTGATACCGCCGTGACCGCCATGCGCAATCCCTTGGATGCGGCCGCCCTCCTCGCTCAAGTTGGAGTCTCGACCGATACCCAAATCTTGCTGGGCGGCAGCACCCACAACGGGGAAGAGGAGATGCTGGCAAACCAATTTCAAAGGCTTCGCCAGAAGTTACCCAGCCTGTTCCTTGTGCTGGTACCCAGGCACCATGAACGGGCTCAAGAGGTCGGCCGCATCTTGGAAAAAGCTTGGCCTAAAATTCATGTTCCGCTCAATTGTCACGTCGAACACAGAACTCAGTGTCGGCGCAATAGACTGTCTCGTTGTTGATAGCATTGGCGAATTGATGAACTTCTACCAAACCGCAACCATTGTTTTTGTCGGTAAGAGCATCACCGCCAAGGGCGGCCAAAATCCCATCGAGCCCGCAGCCCTGGGAATAGCCACCATCTTCGGCCCAAACATGCAAAATTTTTCCGACGTGGCGCGCATTTTTGTGACAGGACGTGGCGCCATCCAGGTGCAGAATGCACGAGAATTGGAAAGCGCCCTGACCAAGCTGCTTCACGATTCTAATCGGCGCACAACATTGGGAGCAAAAGCGCGGGAGGTAGTCCATGAAAATCAGGGCGCGCTCGCACGCACCAGCGACATGATTTTCCGCCGACTCCGAGGGGGTCTCGCAGCATGATTAAAACTGCGACCTAAGCGTGAGTCGGACGGGGCGCGCTACGATGGCCGTGCGCAAGCACCTGTTAAATCACAACCACGAAAGTAATGGGCCGGAGACGTCTTTGCGCCTCCGGCCCGTGCCATTTCAATAAAGAACAAACACCTCTTGCTATCTCATTGAGATACCAACCCGCGGATTCACGGCGGCTGTTTCGGTGTTTAGGGGCACACCTCCTCCGAAGCCCTTAAATTGTAAAAGCGTTCTTAACCATGGCGGCGCGCTCATGAGCAACCTGTGAACAGAGTTCACCGGTGAGGAGTTTCTCATCCTCTGCGCCAGCTTTAATTTGGTGCTGTCTGACATCAGCAAGACGTCGTTCTAAATCTGTTCACAGTAATTTCACCTTTCGTTGCTGTCGGTTAACTTCAGTATCAGGGAAACAAAAAACCCTGCTTACACGCGGTAAGCAGGGTAGGGAAATTCCTATTTCAGTTCTTCAC
>JBEKZM010000161.1:0-9932 GCA_049509875.1 Verrucomicrobiota bacterium
AGGGCAGGTCGCGATTCAGCGCGGCGATCACCCAATCGCGCCACGGCCATAGGGAACGCGGGCGATCCTTTTCGTAACCGTTGGTGTCGGCGTATCGAGCAAGGTCCAGCCAGCGCCGCGCCCAGCGCTCGCCAAAATGCGGCGAGGCGAGCAACTTGTCCACAAGCCGTTCGTAGGCGGCCGGCGAAGCCTCATTCACAAACGAATCCGCCTGCGCCGGCGTCGGCGGCAAACCGATCAGGTCGAGATAAAGCCGGCGAACCAATGTATATTTGTCCGCGCGGGGCGACGGCTTGAGGTCTTCCTTCTCCAATCGCGCCAGCACGAACCGGTCAATCGCATTTTGCGGCCAGTTTTTGGCAAGAACCTTTGGCAGGGACGTCTGTTTGGGCGCGATGAAAGCCCAATGGGGTTTGTATTCCGCTCCTTCGGCGATCCAGCGTTTGAGAATTTCCGTGTCAGCTGGAGTCAACGGATTTTTGGTGCCCGGCGGCGGCATCAGCTCGTCTTCATCGGTGGAGAAAATCCGGCGCACCATTTCGCTCTTGTCCGGTTTGCCGGGAACGATTGCCGCTGCATCCGACTTCGCCGGCTTGGTGGCGATTTCTCGAACGTCCAGTCGCAGCTTCGCCTTGCGTGCGCCCTCATCCTGGCCATGGCACTTGAAACAATGGCTGGCCAGAATGGGCCTCACTTCGCGCGTGAAATCAATTTTTGCTCGTGGCGACGAGGAATTTTTCGCCGAGTCGACAGCGGCATTGAGCACGCAGGACACGATCAAATAAATACCCGAGCCGCAAAGCCATCGTGCTGCCGCCGGGGAAATTCCTCCAAGCCGGACACGCGCAACTCCTTTTTTGAAAGAAGTGTTCAAAACAGAATGCTCCCCCAAATAATTGTTTGACGAACAGCAACTGGCATTGATTTATTTTATATCGCGTCCGCCCAAAACTCAAAAGGACTTTCCGCGAATTTTAATGCTGAAACATCCGCCAAAGTGCGGCAGACGGAGGTGGAGAAATTGGCGCGTGGCTGGAATCTCGAAGTCCAGGAGTATCTGCCTCGCTAATAAGAACGAATATCACGCCGCGAATGAAGTGGGACATGGTGGCGGCAATGGTTGGGCGACGAGTGGCCAAGTGCTGCGTACACCTCAACGCGCAATGTGCGTGAGCATCATCCTTAAACACTAGGTCCACCGCCTCATGCACCGGCTCATGGACCGGGAATGGGGATTATCACGCGAAATGAGTTAAATTGCTGGTGGCGAAAGGATGGGGCTGCCCTTGGGGATTTTAGCGGCGATTTTCCGGCGCACGTAGTTGATGTGGTACTCATCTGTTTCCCGAGCGCGCCGTTCGCGTTGCATTTCGATCAGTCCCACAAAGTAGGCCATCTGGCGTTCATCAAACACCACGGGGCGCGCGGCAGATAGGAACGGCACCAATCCGGATAAATGCAACACTTCGGGTCCCAATTCGGTTTTGAACTGGGCTTCTCCAGTAAACACCACGACCGAATGAAACAACTCGTCCGGCAGAGCGAACAGTGTATGTAGCGCCTTTATGTGTCCGTGGTTCTGATGAAGCGGATTTTGGAACCGAATTCTGGATTGATAATGCTGACGAGTCCATTGACTTTCCTGAGGGTGGCCAAAAATCCAGCCGGAATAATGCTTCGTTTCGATGACGAAAATTCCAGTGTCAGCGATGAGGACGTGGTCAATCTGGGTCGTGCCGCCGGCGGCTGGCAGGGTGATGTTGTTCAAAAGCAAATGGCGACCTTTGAATTGCTGGCTGATGGTCTCGGCTACCAGCGCCTCGCCGATATTTTTATTTTTATGTTCAACCATCAAAAGTCTGGCGCAGCCACCCAAGGCAACGCCAACCAAGAATGCCAACACGACTCCTCCAACAAACAGGAACGGGGTGAAAAGAAAGTTGCTTCTGCTCCCGACCGTCTGCGGAATATTTGCAGTCGGATTGGAGACGGGCGGTTTTAGCGGAGCCGGTGCTCGCGCCGACTCGACCGGGGCCACTTGCTGCGGCGATGCGGCGGGGAGGGGCGGCGCCAGCGAGATGACCTCGCCGGACATGGTCAGCTCGAACGGGCCAGCAGCGTCCTGAATCTGGACCCGGACGGATTGCTGCCCAATTTGCAGACAAGTCAGCTGCACGGCATGGCCGGCCACTTTGAGTTCTTTAGCCTCACCCGCGCAAAAGGTCTTGTCATTGATGATCGCCAGCCGTTGATTCGCCGACCCGCTCAGCCCGGACAATCTGAGCTGGTTAGGCCAAGCAGGTGCGGGTGTTTGGGCGGGGGCGGCATGCAGGCAAGCGAGCGAGATCAGCAAAAGGAGTGAAATGATTTTTGGCATGAATTTGAGTTGTCAGGTCCCGGTCGCAGTCAGCAGGATACGGACCATCGACAGCCGCGCACTTTCGCTCGGGCACCCTGGCAAAAATCCCCGAGCTGCAGCTTGCCGGTGGGATGCGTCTGTCAAAATGGACAAAAATCGCGGGCGTCGCGAGGAGGACGGCCTTGCGCTGGCGACAGGAAGGCATGGGCAGTCCAAAATATTCAAAGACAGGTTTCGTCCTTTCCAAAACCGGGTCCTCGAACCTTCCGGCCCGCTCACCGATCATGTTCATCGGCACAAAAGCTAGTTTCAAATCGTTTTCCATCCTGAATTTCAGCAAATCATCTGCTCGATGGTCAGGGAAATTACGCCAAACCTGATTTTTCCCTTGTTTTGGAATGGGTAAACGGTGGGGTCATTGACCAGGGCGGTTCTCCCCAAACCTCGGGAACGCCAGTTGACGTTTCGGTTTCCGGTCCCGGTTGACATCGCTTGGCAATCGTGGTTGATTTTACGGAGAGGCTCAAAACATGCCCAAGACCAGTCAATTGAAAGACCCACATGGTGAAATGCTGCATTTTAACATCAATGACGCGTGGATGGTTTGCCATCTTCATGACGGCCTGCTCCACCGAATTGACGGGGCAATTGTCCGCTCCAGTCGTCGGGGATAGCATCAAAATTCCCTCGAACGAAGTGGTGTTGTTCTCCGCCAAAGCCACGGGCGTTCAAATTTACGAGTGCCGGGTGGACCAAAATGACAGCACCCATGATGAATGGGTGTTTAGGGCCCCGGAGGCAGATTTGTTTGATGCAAAGGGGAAAAGGCTTGGGCGTCATTATGGTGGGCCGACATGGGAGGCCAGCGACGGCAGCAAGATCGTCGGGGAGGTCAAAGGCCGTGAGCTGTCGCCGGATACGAATGCAATTCCATGGCTGCTACTCAATGTGAAGAAGCACGAAGGGACCGGGACCTTCAGCCACGTGACCAGCATCCAACGATTGGAGACAGTTGGAGGAAAGGCGCCCGCCGGCGGTTGCGATCAGTCAAGCCTGGGCAAGGAGGCACGGGTGCCCTATTCCGCCGTGTATTATTTCTATGTTCCCAAGCCGTAAACGTATCCGCTTAACCTTCACAACGTCACCTGAAGGAAATCGACGTTCCTCCTCAAAAGAACATTCGGCGAGGAATTTTGTTTTCGATGGACAGGTATCGGATGCGGCTTGACCTGCGCCTCGATGCTTTTCCTAACGAGGCAGGGTTTCGGACCGGCAGAGTTCTGTTGGGGCAAGTTATGTCTCAAGATTCACTTTGGTTCAACGGTCTGAGGACCTGCTTCGTTAGTTCTTCAATTTTACATGACCGTAAACCGGATCGCCGCCATCGCTGGTGTTGGGATAGCACCACAAATGGTTTTTGTTTGTGTCGTTGACATCGTTTATCCAGGCCACATCACGCACATAATCCGACGAACCGTCCACGGCTGCATAAGTCGCGCCTTGCAAATGCCGAGTGCTGAGACCCGGAATGCCTTCCGATGGCCAACTTGAGCCGTCGTTGAAATGCCAAGGATCCCGCTCATCCGCCTCGAACAGAACGCAATCGCCGGGCCGCATTTGCAGAATTTTCACTGGTATTGCATTTGAATGGTAGCCCGCACGAAAACCGATCACCGCGCCATTCATGATGTAGCTGGAAAGTTGCATTGCGCGTGTTTCCATCTTGTCATCCGCCGCGGAATAAGCCGCCTGATCTGGCCGGTCCATTGGACAAAGATAACTTTTGGGCGCATGGAGCGAGGCCCAAAGCAAGCCTGTCGGGGCCTGGAAAACATTCGTTCCGCTGGCCGAGAGGTCCGGTGTGTAAAGCCATCCGGCGCGGGCAGTGCCATCCGGCATGGCACCACCATAATCCCAATTGGGCCACGTCAGCACGTTCTGGTTGTCCTCGGTATAAATGTGCAGTGCGACCATTATTTCGCGGAAATTGTTGAGATCTGCTGTTTTAGCGGCCTGGTTTTTGGCGCCGTTTAACGCCGGCACCAGCAGCGCGGCGAGAATACCGATGATGGCAATCACCACCAAGAGTTCGGTCAGAGTGAAGGCAATATTGCGAAAATGGGTCGATCTCGCATCCTGTTGGACAGACTTCATAAAGAGAGGCAAGATATGGTGAAGAGAAGTCTTTTGCATAATCAACGTTATTTATAGTTAAATTTTTTGAGGGCGACCGGTCCCCCACTTTCTTTATGCGAGATTTCAGCTCAAAACGGATCACAAATTGGACTTAAAGTGCCAAACGGTGACGCCCGGAATGCCTTTGCCCTTCGCGTGACCGGCGATTCAATGATTGGCAGGCACATCCTCGACGGTAATTTTGTCATTTTAGAACCTGGGGGTGTCTAAAACTACTGGTCGCGTTCGGATTTTTAGGGTGAGATGGCGGTGGTTGGCAGGCGCAGCGCGCGCGGAGCGACGCGCCCTACTTTGCCAACTTCGCATTGCGAAATATTCAACTTTCAATCCAACACTCAATGCCCAACTCCGAAGTGCGACCAGGCACAAAGGGACAAATTCAAATCAGGACTTGACCCGGAAAGCCCGAAACGCGGCCCGTGTTGACAGTGCATTGGGCGCAATCCAATTTAGCAGGATGATGAACACACTAAAAAATCTATTGGCGGCCACACTCTGCGCCCTGACGTGGCCAGTGGCGGCCCAGGACACCAATTCGTTGAACACACGGATCGGCACCTTCGAGGCCCGCACCGGCGTGGTCATTGTCAAGGGCATCAACCCCGTCGGTGCCATCCCGCTCGGTGCGGCGGAGTTGTCCGTGGGCTGCAAACAAACCCGCGACCTGGCCAGCAGCGAAAAGATTTACGGCCTCATCATCGAAGTCGAAGGCCCCCAACTGCCGCCCGAAGTTGTTTTGGTGGACGACGACGAAGCCGGTCCGCTGCTAGATGCCGTCAAAACCCTCGGTAAGGTCAACAATGACCTCACCACGCTCAGCGGCTATGAAGCCAGCTATACCACCAGAGCCGGCCTGCGCGTCATCGCGGAAAGCTTCCGCAAAGATGGCGCGGTGCAGGACTACTTGAAAATTGAGCCCTATCCCCCGCTCGCCTTGTCGCCGGTCCAGATGACACAGCTCGCCAGCCTGCTTCAGGAAAGCCGGGAAAATTTGGACGTGCTGAAGGTCGGGAAATAAGGCCCGCGCAAATGATTTACGATATACGATTTAGGCGGTTCTCAGTGGGTAAGCAACGGTCTTTTCACCACCACGGTGGACTTCGGCAGCATGTTCGCTGTTGGGAACGACTGGCTGGAATTGGCTGTGGGCACCAACGCTGCCGGCAGTTTCACCACGCTCGTCCCCCGCCAGCGGTTGAACGCCACACCGTATGCCGTTTACGCCGAGTCTGCCAATGCAACCAATTTTGTGGGTGCAGTTCCAGCGGCACACCTGGCTGGTGCGGCGTTGCTCGCGGGTGGCAACACCTTTGCCGGCAATCAAATCATCAACCCCGGCAACGTCGGCATCGGCACAGCCACGCCCAATTTTCCGCTGAGTCTGCCAGACACGGTGGGCGATAAAATTTCGCTTTATGGCCAGTTGCCGAATCACTACGGCTTTGGCGTCTCCAATTCGCTCCTCCAAATTTATGCCGACCAGCTTTCGTCGGACATCGCTTTTGGCTATGGTCAGAGCGCGGACTTAACAGAAACCATGCGCGTCAAAGGCAATGGCCAGGTCGGCATCGGCACCAACAATACCGCCGCCACGCTGGATGTGAACGGCACGATTAACGCCAGCGGGTTCACCGGCGATGGCAGCGGCTTGACAAATGTGGCTCTACTGGCCGCGCCCAACCAGACGTTCACCGGCTCAAACAGGTTCACCGGGGCGCTGTTGATCGGCACCAATGACGTAGTCGCCAGTTCAGAAAACAGCGGCTTGCGCATGATCTCAGGCATTGTCAATGCCGATGGCAGCATTGCGGCGGGAACCAATTTTACTGTCCAGCCAGTCGGCAGCGGACTCTATATGGTGCAATTCTTTCGTCTCGTCCCGAGTGCCGTGTTGCTTAGTACCCCGGCAGTGACGGTGACAGTCCAATCCACCAATTCAGTTGCAAACGGAACCGGTTTTAATACCTACTCGGCGCAAATTCTTACCCAGAGTTCAATTTATTTTCTGGTTCAAATCAGCGTAATAAATTACGAGCCAGTTGGCACCACGTTCGGCTTAGTTTCACTGGTCGTTGCCAACCCTGCACCGAGCAGCGGCTTCAGTTTCAACTTTACCGCCATCGGCCCGCGTGGACCGGGATCATTCCTTCAATTTTAACCCTCGCCCTGCAGTCGGGCCGGTCTTTCCACTCGGCGGTCTGGGACAAGTCGCCGTTATGCAGTCCGGCGAGATTGCTGGACTGACCAGTCAACCACCGCTGATGATGGCGCCTGAATGGTTAATGGTCAATTGGTGTCGGACCGAGGGCGGGTTGGAAAAAGGACTTGTAAACTTGTGCCGGTAGACGAACATCGCGGAAGTGAGGCCCGCTGGTCATGGGCTACAAATCGAAAAGGAGATGCTAGTTGGAATGAAATCAAAACTGAAATCGCTGTTAATCGGGCTGGTGATCATCGTCGGCGTCCGCCAAACAACTGCCCAAGTTACGAGCCTGGGCGTCGCCCCGGTCGCGGGCGGGCAATTCGTGCTTTATTGGCCAACGAGCAGCAAGTCGAATTATATTTTGCAGAGCACAACCAACCTGGCGCTGCCCAATTGGACCACCGAAAAATATCCCGTGCCGGTGACGGCCATCACCGTTAGTAATACCACCCCCGCCAAGTTCTTCCGGCTGGTTTACACCAATCCGCCGGTGGGCATGGTGCTGATCCCGGCAGGATCGTTTCTGGTGGGTAATTCCATCGGTGATAGCGACATCACGGACGCCAACCCCACCAATGTTTACGTCTCGGCTTTTTTCATGGACACGAATCTGGTGAACCTGGGCATTTGGCAGGCGGTTTATACCTACGCCACCACCTTCAATGGGTATGACTTTGACAATGCCGGTGCGGGCAAGGCGGCGAGCCATCCGGTGCAGACCGTGAACTGGTACGACTGTGTGAAGTGGTGCAATGCGCGCTCGCAGGAAGCGGGGCTGACGCCGGTCTATTACACGGACGCTGGTTTGACGCAGATGTATAAGACCGGCGATGTGACGCCCTTTGTGAACTGGGCGGCCAATGGCTACCGCTTGCCGACGGAAGCGGAGTGGGAGAAGGCGGCCCGGGGCGGGTTGAGCGGGCGGCGATTTCCCTGGGGCAACTTGATTTCCGAAAGCGAGGCCAACTACTACGGCGACACCAATTTCTATAGTTATGACCGGGGGCCGAATGGTTACAATTCCATTGGCAGCATCGGGGGAACGAGTCCGACGACGTATCCGTTGACGAGTCCGGCTGGGTCTTTTGATGTGAACGGCTATGGTCTCTATGACATGGCGGGGAATGTGTATGGGTGGTGTTGGGACTGGTATGGGAAACCGCCGTATCCGGCTGGCAGTCCTTATTTGGGAGGCGCCAATCCAACGGGGGCGGCGACTGGGGGCGGGCGTGTATTGCGCGGCGGCCTTTGGGCCGACTATGCCGACGTCTCGCGGTGCGCTTATCGCCACGCCGACGTCCCGTCCGAAGCCGACGACTACTACGGATTCCGTTGCGTTAGGGGCCTTTAGCATGTGCTTTTTTACCCTTCAACCCAGTGTAATATTCTCGCAAGTTTCCCGGTGGTTGTTTGCGACTGCCTTCACGATTTCCCACTTGATTTGCGGTGTGATGTCCGCTCGTTGGGAAGGCGGCAGGCGAGCCATAATCCGCTCCACAATGGCC
Organism: Verrucomicrobiota bacterium; assembly: GCA_049509875.1. Classification (GTDB taxonomy): domain Bacteria; phylum Verrucomicrobiota; class Verrucomicrobiia; order Limisphaerales; family UBA11358; genus UBA11358. The sequence goes on from JBEKZM010000161.1 coordinate 8,264, forward strand.
CTGGCGGCGTCGGTTGGCGTTCGGGGTGGCAGATTGCCGAATCCATCTGCGAACACGCCAGAAGTGATGCGGTCGAGGCAATAAAAAGCTCGCTGGGAAAAAGCCGGGGCACCGCGTGTTCAAAGGACCTGATGATTGTCTTGGCAGAGGCGTGTTTTCAGAGCGACGGTGGTGGATGAGTTGTAGCATCATCGTCTGCGCAATATCTGCAATGGTTTATACCAAGGAGGGTGAACCTCTTCCGTTAAGCCCCATCTGAATTTAGACGATGGCAGAGCTAAGCCGTGTATCGGATGCCGAAACGGACCAAGAAAACAGACTCGACACATATCCTTTGTCCTGGCCCCAAGCAGTAAACCCGTGGCCAGCATGAAAGGACAAGACCATGGACAAATACATCGTCATTGGCCCGGATGGCCTCGCGACTAAGCCCGAGCCTTGCGACTCGCTGGAAGCGGCATTCGATGAACTGGCCGCGTTCTGTAAGCGGTACGTGGGGCAGGGCTGTTACAGCCAGGCGGATGGCACGCGCCTGCCCGTGATCGACCTGCCATCCGAGTGCTACATCATTCCTTTAACTGAGGATGCGGTGTCCCGGTGGCATTTTCGGTCATCACAGCCACCGGGAGGTAGCTGTTGAAATACTGAAGGTCGATGGGCTTGGCCGGCGGCCCCACCGTAAGAAATCAGTGTTGTCTTCATGTTTTCGAAAATATAAGGCGCGCATTTGAAAAACTGCTTAAGCTTTTCCTCCCCACTCCGATACAAGGTTTGAATCAGGTCGGTCACACCCGGCACGAAGACCCGATAATCAACGCCCAAAACGAAGAAAAAACTAATAGAAAGCACTCGAAACAATGGAAACAAAAACGTTCACACTCTGCGCAATCTGCGGTATCGCCCCAATGATGGCAACCATGGCTTATAGCCAGGACACCGACGCCTTGACCGGCGTTGACCAGACTTATATCAGATCCATGGTTGGCGGCGCTGGCGATGGCTATTCCTTGGGTTGGGAATTCCAACTGAACCAGAACGCACAAGTCTCCGCGCTTGGTTTGCTTGACCTGGGGTTCACCTCTGACCATGAAGTCGGTATCTGGAACACCTCGGGCCAGCTTTTAGGCAACGCCACAGTCTCCGAGACCGCCACCCCGGATTCCAACGGCTTCGCTTGGGCCACCCTGGGTTCGGACATCCACCTCTCCGCCGGGCAGGATTATGTGATCTCAGCCTGGTACCCGACCGATAGCGGGAGCTGCGACAATTTTGTTGTTTTTGGTTCTGCCCCGGAAACCTCGTCGGACGTGGACGTTGTGAGCGCCGAACTCGGTGCGTTGACCACCAGCTTCGACTACCCCGATAATGCCAATGGGGCCTTCAACGCCGGCGTCTTTGGGCCAAATTTCGAATACACCACCACCAGCGTCCCCGAACCCTCCACAATGGCCTTGACCGGTTTGGGCGGCCTTTCGCTGCTGCTTTACCGCCGCCGAAAATAATCGTTCCAACTTTCATCGCCGCCGCCGCGGTTTACCTGTGGCGGCTTTCTATTTCAATCACCAGCGAATTCGACAGGCGTGGCTGTTTTCGAGCCGACTCCACTGGCTGTTTTTTGGAGCGGCCGGTCACAGTGAGGGTGGCTTAATGTCCAAGGTCCGCATCGCGG
>JBEKZM010000162.1:0-9876 GCA_049509875.1 Verrucomicrobiota bacterium
GCACGGATCGCACTTCAGCGGTTGGTCGCAGTGAGAACAATAAAATTTGAATTCACTCATAATTCTCGATAAGTATTGTGGCTGATTCCTCTCAGAAACGTTCCTTACGCCCGTCAACAATAATTTGGATACAATCGTTGAGCAAGGCATAATACCGCTCCGCTCACCCGTTCTCCCGGTCGTGATCGAAGGAGATACAGCGCTCGAATGTGACTGCGATAAGCGATGAAAGTCGAGGGCAACAAGACGGTGAAATTTACTCGTCTCGCAGCACAAATGGAGTTGTTATTGTCCGTTTGATTTGCTTTTCTCGCACTGAACCGCGAGCCATTGAGTTTGACTATGTCCGAGCCACATGACCAGGAGATTGAGGTATTCAACGTTGCGCTGGAATTGCCGGCCGGCCAACGGGCTGCTTATCTTGAGGTGGCGTGTGCCGGCGACCCCGCCCTGCGCCAGCGATTGGAAGCCCTGCTGGCCGCCGATAGTCAGGCCGAACAATTTCCGCCCAAGGGCAATGCCACAGCCAATGCATCCCTGAAACTGGGTATGCCCGCCGCGTCTGACGACGACGTGGTGGGCCAGACCATCGGGCGCTACAAGCTGCTGGAGAAAGTGGGCGAGGGCGGGTGCGGGGTCGTTTATGTGGCCCAACAGAACGAGCCAGTGCGCCGCCGCGTGGCCCTCAAGGTGATCAAACTGGGGATGGATACCAAGGAGGTGATCGCCCGCTTCGAAGCGGAACGCCAGGCGCTGGCCATGATGGATCATCCCAACATCGCCAAGGTATTGGATGCCGGCACGACGGAGACTGGTCGGCCATATTTCGTGATGGAATTGGTCCGGGGGATCAAAATCACCGAATATTGCGACCAGAACCAGCTTTCAACCAAGGAACGTTTGGATCTGTTCATCAAGATTTGTCAGGCCATCCAGCACGCGCACCAGAAGGGCATCATCCATCGGGACATCAAGCCATCCAACATCCTGGTGACCCTGCACGATGGCGTGCCGGTGCCCAAGGTGATTGATTTCGGGATCGCCAAGGCAACTGAAGGGAGATTGACGGATGAGACAGTCTATACGCAGTTGCATCAATTCATTGGCACGCCGGCGTACATGAGTCCCGAACAGGCGGAAATGAGCGGCCTGGACATTGACACGCGGAGCGACATCTACAGCTTGGGGGTCCTGCTCTACGAGTTGCTAGCCGGCAGCACGCCCTTCGACGCCAAAGAACTTGTGTCTTGCGGCCTGGATGCGATGCGCAAGATCATCCGGGAGCAGGAGCCGGTCCGCCCGAGCACCCGCTTCGCGACGCTCCCGGGCGCGGACTTGACCACCACGGCCAAGCGCCGCTCAACCGACACCTCGAGGCTGCTGCACCAGCTTCGGGGCGATCTGGATTGGATTGTGATGAAGTGCCTGGAGAAGGATCGGACGCGGCGCTACGAGACGGCCAATGGCCTGGCGATGGACATCCTGCGCCATCTCCAGAACGAATTGGTCGTCGCTCGTCCGCCCAGCGTCGGCTACCGAATGCAGAAACTGGCGCGCCGCCACAAGCTGGCGTTCGCCGCCACTGCGGCCGTGGCGGCGGCGCTCCTCATGGGATTGGGTCTGTCCACCTGGCAATACCTGGAGAAGAGCCGGGCTTATCAACGCGCAGTAGCTGCTGAACAGGCCCAGAGGGGTTTGCGACAGGCGGCTGAAGCCGCCCAGGCCAGCGAGACCCGATTGCGCCAGCAAGCCGAGTCCGACAGGAAGACCGCTCAAATCGAAGCGGAGCGGAGCAAACAGGTCGCCAGGTTCCTTGAGGAAATGCTTCAAGGTGTCGGACCATCGGTTGCGTTGGGCCGGGATACGACAATCCTTCGTGAAATACTGGACAAAGCCACCGATCGCGTAAGCGTGGAACTAACCAACCAGCCATTGGTTGAAGCGGAATTGCTCTATAATATTGGCGCCATTTACCTTGATCTTCATCAAGATGAGAAGGCGGAGCATAATCTGCGCAAAGCACTGGCGATTCAACGTCCACTGCTGAGGAATGAGAATCAGGCAGTGGCTAACTCGCTCGGGGCGCTGGCAATAAGTTTATACGACCAGGAAAATTGGACTGAGGCAGAACCACTGCTCCGCGAAGAGCTGGCAATCAACAAAAAACTCCACGGCGGTGAAGGCGTGCAAGTGGCCAGATCGCTCAACGGATTGGCAATCGTGCTCATGGGTTCGGGCAGGCTGAGCGAGTCCGAAGCCATGTACCGCGACGCGCTTGCCATGGAACGTAAATTTCAAGACTCGGGAGTGGGTGACACTCTCCACAACTTGGCAATGGCGCTCGCCCGCGAGCATAAAACGGCCGAGGCTGAAACTGCCTTTCGTGAAGCGCTGGCCTTACATAGGCAGCTACTTGGCAGCCTGCATCCGTTTACCGCCAATACGCTGGGGGAGCTGGGGAACGTGCTTTGCGATCAGGGCAAATGGGCTGAGGCCGAGCCGTTGTATCGCGAGGCTTTGACGATACGACGGAAAATCTTTCATAGCGATGACTATGTCGTTACTACAACTCTCGACGCTCTGATCAATGTCCTCGTACTTGAGCGCAAAGACAACGAAGCGAAACAACTTTTCAATGAAGCCCATGCGCCGATCATTCTCGATCAGCCGCACGACATCGGTTTCCTTCGGCTGCAAACCGAGGCCGAAGCGCAACAGTGTCGTTTCACCGAGGCCATCGCCACGGTACGGCAGGCCATCAAAATCAACCCCGCCGATCACGAGTTGTGGCATTGGCTGGCCGTACTTCTGGTGCGAACCGGCCAACTGGACGCTTACCGCGCGCATTGCCGCGAAAGTGTGGATCGGTTCTCAAAGTCAGCCGATCCCAACGTGGCCGACCGCATTGCCAAGGACTGCCTGATTTTGCCTGATTCGGGAGCCAATCTCGACACGGTCAACACCATGGCCGACACGGCTATAGCCGAAGGGCAACATTCAGCCGATCTGCCGTTCTTTCAATTCTGCAAAGGTTTGGCCGAGTTTCGTCAAGGCCACTTCGCCAGCGCAACCAATTGGATGGGTGAGGTTTTGAACAGGCTTGGGGACCAGTCGGAGCGTGATATGGGTGCGTACTTGGTTTTGGCGATGTCCCAGTTCCACTTGCAACACGTAGAGCAAGCCCGCGCGGCCTTAACGGCGGGAACCGAAACCGAACAAAAATTAGGTAAGCTCGAAACTGGCAATATCGGCAAAGCCTGGGTTAACTGGATCATCGCCGAATCCCTCCTAAAAGAAGCCAAAGCCCTCATCGAAGGCAATGCTAACGCAGGCGACGCGTTCAGTCGCACCAATCTGATTGGTGTCGTCAATCCGGAACCCAAAGAAAATGAAGTAGAACAATTTCTCAACCAAACCCAAGCGTCAGTCGTTGTCAGTCAGCCACACGACATCGGTTTCCTGCGCCTGCGGGCCGAGGCGGAAGGCCGGCACGGTCGTTTCACCGCGGCCATCGCCACGGTGCAACAGGCCATCGAAATCGACCCCACGGACCATGAATTGTGGCATTGGCTGGCCGTGCTTTTGGTGCAGACCGGCCAACTTGACGCTTACCGCGAAAATTGCCGCAGAAGCGTGGAGCGGTTCGGCGAGACAACCGACCCAGCGACAGCTCACCGCATTGCCAAGGACTGCCTGATTTTGCCTGTGTCGGGGGCAAGTTCCGACATTATTGCCCACCTGGTCGAGATCTCGATGGCTGAAGGGCAGAATTCCAACAACTTCTACGCTCAATGCTGTAAAGGTCTGGCTGAGTATCGCTTAAACCGCTTCGCCAGCGCGACGAATTGGATGATGAGGGCTTTGGCTTACGGTGGGTCCGAATTGGAGTTCAATACTCAAGCGTATATGGTCTTGGCGATGTCCCAGTTCCACTTGCAACACATCGAGCAAGCCCGCTCCGCCTTGGCTGCGGGCACCGAAACCGAGCAAAAATTAGGAAGGCTCGATGGCGGCGATATCGGTACAGGTTGGATCGACTGGATCATCGCCGAGTCCCTCATGCGCGAAGCCAAGGCCCTGCTCAACGGCGATGCGAACACAAGCGACCATCCCAAATAAACAATCGTATGAGTGAATGATTGGATTTGACGATGTCCGAGCCACACCAACACGAGATTGAGGTATTCAACGTTACGCTGGAATTGCCTGCCAGCCAACGGGCTGCGTATCTCGACGTGGCGTGTGCCGGCGACGACGCCCTGCGCCAGCGCGTGGAATCGCTGCTGGTTGCCGCAGACCAGACTGAGGAATTGCTGCCCAAGGTAACCGTAAAACTGGATTTGCCCGCCGGGCCGGATGACAACGCGGTGGGCCAGACCATCGGCCGCTATAAGCTGCTGGAGAAAGTGGGCGAGGGCGGGTGTGGGGTCGTCTATGTTGCCCAACAGTACGAGCCGGTGCGCCGCCGCGTGGCCCTCAAGGTAATCAAGCTGGGGATGGATACCAAGGAGGTCATCGCGCGTTTCGAAGCGGAACGCCAGGCTCTGGCCATGATGGATCACCCCAACATCGCCAAGGTGTTGGATGCCGGGACCACGGAGACCGGGCGTTCCTACTTTGTGATGGAATTGGTCCGGGGCATTCGTATCACCGATTATTGCGACCAGAACCAGCTTTCAACCAAGGAACGTCTGGACCTGTTCATCAAGATTTGCCGGGCCATCCAGCACGCACACCAGAAGGGCATCATCCATCGGGATATCAAGCCCTCAAACATCCTGGTGACGTTGCACGACGGCGTGCCGGTGCCCAAGGTGATTGATTTCGGCATCGCCAAGGCTACCCAAGGTCGGTTGACGGCTGAAACGGTCTATACGCAGTTGCATCAATTCATCGGCACACCGGCCTACATGAGTCCGGAACAGGCGGAAATGAGCGGGTTGGACATTGATACCCGGAGCGACATCTACAGCCTCGGCGTCCTCCTCTACGAGTTGCTGGCCGGCAGCACGCCCTTCGACGCAAAGGAACTGATGTCGTGCGGCTTGGATGCGATGCGCAAGATCATCCGGGAGCAGGAGCCGGTCCGTCCGAGCACCCGTTTCGCGACGCTCCAGGCAGCGGACTTGACCACCACAGCCAAACGCCGTTCGACCGACACGTCGAGACTGTTGCACCAACTTCAAGGCGATCTGGATTGGATCGTGATGAAGTGCTTGGAGAAGGACCGCACGCGCCGTTACGAGACGGCCAACGGCCTGACCTTCGACATCTTGCGTCACATCAACAATGAGCCCGTTTTGGCCCGGCCGCCGAGCCAAATGTATCGGTTCCAGAAACTCGTCCGCCGCAACAAGGTCGTTTTCGGCGCCGCCGCCACCATTGGCCTCGCGTTGATCGCCGGCCTCACCATTTCGACCTGGATGTTCCTGCAAGAGCTCCAGGCTCGATCGCGAGCGATGGCGGCGGAACGTACGCAAGCCCGCTTGCGCCAGGACGCCGAAAGCGCGCGCGCTGGGGAAGCCAATGAGCGGACGAAGGCGGAGCAACGCCTCTACGATTCGCTTCTGGACCAAGCACGCGCCACCCGTTTGGTCCGTCACGTCGGCTACCGGGACCGGGTATTCGCGATGCTCAATGAAGCTCGGGCTCTTAACGTGCCGCAGAAGGACCTCACAGATTTGCGCCGGGAGGCTTTGGCCTGCCTGGGAGATTTCGTTGGCCTTACGCCAACGGTGTTCACCGACTTTCCAACCAATACATCGATTCAACTGACGCGCGTAGATCCCACGGGGCATTTGGTGGCATTCCTTTTGTGGAATTCCACAATTATTTTGCGCCAACTCCCCTCCGGTGCCGACGTCGCCCAGTTTAAGGGCAATGGCCAGATCATGGGTATCCCCTCAACGTTATGCTTTAGTTCGACGGGAGATCAACTCGTGTCGGTGCTTCACCCTCTGGTGAAACCGTTTAGCTTCCCCACCGTACTTGCAGCATCCCAAGTCCGAGTCTGGTCTTGCAGCGCAGATGGCCGGTGGGGTGGCGCTGAGACGGTTGCGATGCCCGGCGCTTACGATTGTTTGCCGGCAACCAACGGCCTGTTTGCTTCCGTCTTTGATTTGAAACTGAGTTCCGGCCGGCTGGTTGATTTTAAGAACAAGAACGTGGTTAAGGAGTTCGCAATCCCGGCGAATGGGCAGAGTATCCCGGAAACTGCGCTGACCCCTGACGGCAGCGTCTTCGCGGTCGAAGCGTTGGAAGAATCGAATGCAGCCAGTTCTGTGATCGATCTTTGGGATTTGAAAACCGGGGAAAAGATAAAACGCCTGGAGCCCGACTTGGGGCATTTTGCCACTCTGGGGTTCAGCTCCGATGGAAGATGCCTCTCGTGCCTTTCTGAGCTGGGCGTTGCGATTTATACCGGGAACCACTTCCAGCTCGCATCGAAATTCAGAGAGTATTTTAATGCGCCTTCACGCCCTGCTTTCTCGTTTGGAAGCGCACTGGTCGCCTTGCCGATTTTCCAACAAGGCCGTGTTCGTCTGGCCGATTGGCTCAGAAACGAGGACGTCGCACAGCTCGATGAACCTGACCGCGTTTTCGAAGTCGCTTTTGCTCAGGATGGAAGCTTCCTACTGGCCTCTGGAGGGCGCCATGCCAGTCTCTACCGGTTGGATTCGACCCCCGAGAAGTTGAGCCTGCCCGGACACGACGGTGGCGTGCCGGGGTTAGCCTTCAGCCCGGACGGGACGCGGATTGCTTCGGTTGGAAAGGACCGCATCTTAAGAATCCAAGATACGCTGACTGGTCGTGTCATTTGGGAATCTAATGCACTACCCGGCCCGGGCCAGTGTGTGGCCTACAGTCATGACGGGCGCTTTCTGGTCGCGACGGATTACACAAGCCCGTGGGTCGGCCTCTACGATGCAGGCACCGGAAAACAACTGCGCGTCTTGCTTGCCAATGGGTTTGCACGGACATGCTCAGCGCAGTTCAGTCCAGATGATCGTTATCTGGCATTGGCCAGGACCATTGGCGACCATCCCGGAATCCAACTTTGGACCTTTCAAGGCGGCAGTTCCACCGGCACCGAAGATGGCTTTGACGCCAGGTTGGCAAAGTCCCTCCCCGGTCGTTTCTACAACCTTCATTTTACGCCGGATGGCGAGTCTTTGGTTTACAATTCGCTGGATCCGCCAGGGGTCTATGTTTGGAAATTTGAGACCGCGGCCCCGTCTCGCCTTCTGACCTCGGATATTTTCGGCCCGGGCGAATTTTACCCCCAGCTCGAAAGTCTGACAGCCGACGGAAGTCAGTTGCTGTTGCGTTCATTCAGAAAACAGGTCGTTACGATGGACGTTGCGACGGGAACCAAGATTTCATCCTTCTCACCAATCGATTCCCAACGCGGTCACGCATCGCCTGGGGGCCCGTCCCTTTGCCTTAGCCCGGACGATACCAAAATTGCCATGAACTCACCCACGGCTTTGGGTGTGAATATCTGGGACGCAAAAACCATGAGTCTTTTGTATTCGTTGCCGGACCAGAACGGCACCATTTATTGGGTGGCGTGGAGTCCGGACAGTCGGCGACTGGCCGTCTCCCGTTCCAACGGAGAGATTGCTATTTGGAACCTCAAGGAAATCCAACAAGTCCTGGCCAAAATTGGGCTTAATCCGTAAAGCGCATTGGCCAATGTCAGCAGTTCTGCTTCCCAGCCGCGTTGATTTTCCGTCGGTGCAACTGCTTCAGGCTTTGGTGCCCCGCGGCACATGTGTGGCCCAAGTCTGGCCGGATTCCGGCTCGACGTGCGTGAAACCGGTGCCCGCTGGCGGGTTCGGGATGCGGATCAAATGGTTGCAGGCGGGACATTGAATCTGCCGGCCGGCATGGCACGGATCGCACTTCAGCGGTTGGTCGCAGTGAGAACAATAAAATTTGAATTCACTCATAATTCTCGATAAGTATTGTGGCTGATTCCTCTCAGAAACGTTCCTTACGACCTTCAACAATAATTTGGTTACAATCGTTGAGCAAGGCATAATATCGCTCCGCTCACCCGTTCTCCCGGTCGTGATCGAAGGAGAATACAGCGCTCGAATGTTTCAGCGATAAGCGATGAAGTCGAGGGGAACAAGACGGTGAAATTTACTCGTCTCGCAGCACAAATGAAGTTGTTATTGTCGGTTTGATCTGCTTTTCTCGCACCGAACAGCGAGCCATTGAGTTTGCCTATGTCCGAGCCACACGACCACGAGATTGAGGTATTCAACGTTGCGCTGGAATTGCCGGCCGGCCAACGGGCTGCGTACCTTGAGGTGGCGTGTGCCGGCGACCCCGCCCTGCGCCAGCGGTTGGAAGCCCTGCTGGCCGCCGACAATCAGGCTGAAGAATTTCCGCCAAAGGGCAATGCCGCAGCCAAGGCATCCCTGAAACTGGGTGTGCCCGCCGCGTCTGACGACGACGTGGTGGGCCAGACCATCGGCCGCTACAAGCTGCTGGAAAAGGTTGGAGAGGGCGGGTGCGGAGTCGTTTATGTTGCCCAACAGGACGAGCCGGTGCGCCGCCGCGTGGCCATGAAGGTGATCAAGCTGGGGATGGATACCAAGGAGGTGATCGCGCGTTTCGAGGCGGAACGCCAGGCGCTGGCCATGATGGATCATCCCAACATCGCCAAGGTGTTGGATGCCGGCGCAACGGAAGTTGGCCGTCCCTACTTCGTGATGGAATTGGTCCGGGGCATCAAGATCACCGAATATTGCGACCAGAACCAGCTTAACACGAAGGAGCGCCTCACGCTGTTGATCGAGGTCTGCCACGCCGTCCAGCACGCACACCAGAAGGGTATTATCCACCGCGACCTCAAACCCTCAAACATTCTGGTCACACTACACGATGGCGTACCAGTGCCCAAGGTGATTGATTTTGGAATCGCGAAGGCGACGGAAGGGAGATTGACCGAAGAGACGATCTATACGCAGTTGCATCAGTTCATCGGCACGCCGGCCTATATGAGTCCCGAACAGGCGGAGATGAGCGGGTTGGACATTGATACGCGGAGCGACATCTACAGCCTGGGAGTTCTGCTCTACGAGTTGCTGGCCGGCGTCACGCCCTTCGATGCCAAGGAACTGATGTCGTGTGGCTTGGACGCGATGCGTAAGATCATCCGGGAGCACGAGCCCATGCGCCCAAGCACCCGCTTCGCAACGCTGCAAGCAGCGGATTTGACCATCACCGCCAAACGCCGATCCACTGACGCGACGAAGCTGCTACACCAGCTCAAGGGCGATCTGGATTGGATCGTGATGAAGTGCCTGGAGAAGGACCGCACGCGCCGGTACGAGACGGCCAATGGCCTGGCGATGGACATCCAGCGCCACCTGACTGACGAACCGGTCGTGGCCCGTCCACCAAACAATTTCTACCGGCTGCAGAAACTGGTTCGACGTAACAAGGTGACTTTCACGGCTGGCATTATTGTAATTGCGGCGCTTATGGCCGGCTTGGGTATTTCGACAGTGGCGGTCGTTCGTATCCAGCGAGCCTCCCAGCAGATCAGGCAGGCGAAAGATGACGCCACCGAAGAGCTTAGAGTTTCCCATCTGGCCGAAGCTCGCGCGCTGAGAACAAGTAGCCAAGCCGGTCGGCGCTTCGCCAGTTTGGACGCCGTGCGCAAGGCGGCGGCGATCCGCCCAGATATCGCGGTTCGCAATGAAGCCATTGCCAGCCTGGCAGTGTCCGACCTGCGGGTTGCCAAGGAGGTTATCCTCAAGGGACATGCCGTGGACCGTCTGGTGGGTTTTGATTTTAACTTGGAGAAATATGCGGTTGGAGAGAAAGATGGGAGCATTACAATCCATACCGTGACGAACG
>JBEKZM010000163.1:0-9727 GCA_049509875.1 Verrucomicrobiota bacterium
CTCGCCCCACCAGATACGATTGTCTTTGTCCAACTCATCGAACCTTTCTCTGTTCACTCGCCAGTAACTCCCTGCGGGTGGACCAGGAATGACTTTCCCGCTCTTCGTTGTGATTGGATAGCGTCCCTGTGCATAGAAATTACGAGCAGCCAAATCGCTCAATAGCCAAACCCCTCTCGGGTCGTTGTCAGGGTTCTTGTATCGGGCAATCATCGCCTCGGTTCGCTCCAAACCATTCGGTCGCCATGTCTCTGCTTCTTTTGCGAAGACCAAAACATAATCGTGGTCTTCGCTGAAGTGGAACGCTGTGTTCTTTGGACTGTCCATCTTGTGCCAAATTATTGTGGCGATGAAATTCTCAGGCCCGAACACTTCATCCATCGCGGAACGGAGATTGTGGATTTCGTGGTCCGCGATGCTGACAAACATCACCCCATCCTCCCGGAGTAAATTCCGTGCCAACTTGAGGCGAGGATACGTCATGTTGAGCCAGTCGGTGTGGAAGCGTCCGGAGGCTTCGGTGTTTGAGGAGAGTTTCTCTCCGACCTCGCCAGTCTGACCGGTAAGGGCAAGGTAATTTTTGATGTTGTCTTGGAAGTTATCGGGATAGACGAAGTCCTTGCCGGTATTGTACGGCGGATCAATGTAAATGCGCTTCACCTTCCCGGCGTAAGATTTCTGGAGCAACTTGAGCACTTCCAAATTGTCACCCTCAATCATCAGGTTGCGGGTTTTGTCCCAATCCACGCTGTCTTCCAGGCAGGGCCGCAGCGTACCAGTGCTTGGCGTGAGCGCCATCTGGCGGGCGCAGCGCTTGCCGTGCCAGTTGAGGCCGTATTTTTCCTCCGTATCCGTGACGGTCTTGCCAATCAACTGATTCAGCACATCCACATTCACGCCGTCTTCGGTGACCATTTCAGGGAACAGCGCCTTGAGTTTGGCGAGATTCTCGGCAGCCAAATCCGGTGTTTTTGTCTCGGGGTCGTTGGCAGTCAGCTTTTGCATGTTGTTGGTCTGAGATTAAAGATTTCGGGCAATTTCAGCAATGCGGCCCTCAAGCTTTTTGATGGCGAGATTCAATTCCACCCGGCGATTGAGCTGGGTTTCTTTTTCGGCCTGGGCGCGAAGCACGGCGAGGTCACGCAGGCTGGCGGCGCGGGCATCCAGGCTGTCGCGCAGCATGGCCGAGCGTTCTGCGGACGGCGGTGGGACAAAAGCGCCGGTGATTTGCGCGGCTTCCAATGCCAGGACTGAATCCAGCCAGCTTTGATAGAGGGCAAATAAATTGCCTTGCGGCAGACTGCTGACCGCAAGCCGGGCGAGGAATTGCGAGGTTTCCGCCGTGGCATTTTCTGGCTGGAAAGGAGCCGTGGCCCGGAGCTCTTCAATGACAACCTGGCCGGTTTCGCCCTGCGACCAGCGTTTGTGTGCCACGGAGACGGTGGCCATTCCACCCATGGTGGCAATCAGTAAAACTGGATACGGGATGGCGCGATGAATCAACTCAACCAAACGGCCGGTTTTGGCTGCCGCACGAAATGCGACGGTGAGAACGGCAATTTCCAAGTACTCGCGCATGGTATCACGGTAGGCTGGCACGCCCAAATTGGCGGGCTTCAATGCCGCATGCCAAAGTATTTCCTCAATACCCTCACTGATTTGCCGTTTATCGCTGGCTGTCGGCGCACCGTTTTCCAGCAGCAGCTTTTTGGGCACGCGCTGCTCGATCCGGGTTTCCGGCGGTAATGCGAGGGCCGTGATGATGGGCGCCAAAATCATTTCCAGAGAAGATGGGAAGAGGAGACTTGGGGAAGAGGGGATTTAGCGCGCAGGACCCATTTCTCCGGGTGGCTGGACATCGTGACGATACGGGCGAGGAGCGTTTCGTAGCGGGCGTCGATTGAGTGAAATTGATCGGTGGTCATATAGCCGCAAGGGCGGGCAATTTCGAGATGAGTTTGGGTTTCTGCCGCTTCGCCTTCGGAGTCGTTCAGCTTGCTTACGAAGGCAGCTTCGTAACGTTTGCGCCACGCTTCGGACAGATTGGCGGCGACGGAACGGGATGAACGTCGTATCTGGTCGGTAAGCGAAAACCTCTCGTCGGCAGGGAAATTCCTGGTCAAGGCGAATACATCCATCGCCAAGTCCATGGCTTCGATCCAAACCTCCAACTCCCGGTGCGACGTGATTTTCATTCTCCTTTTCCTTTCTTCTCATCTTCCCCTTGTCCCCTTGTCGCCTCCTCCCCTCTTCCCCTTGTCCCGCCTTCCGGCAGCACCGCAAGGAATGACACGACTTCAAAGTCATTGATGCCGGCGAACTCGCCTTTCATGGCATGCGTTCCGCCGGGGGTGAACAGGCTGGCGACGGCGCGTTCTTGCTTTTTGCCGACTACGCTGGCGACGGCTTTGGCGAGAAGTTGCTGTGTGGCGCTCATGTTCTCGCCCGAGAGCGTGACTCGGTCGAACCGGGCGCAAGCACTGTCGTCCGTGAGGTCACGCCCGATGCAAAGTTTTTTCAGCCGGTCGAGAACCTGCTTGGCCTGCGTAAAGGGCAGCAGTACCGCACCATCATCGCCGACATGGACGAGGTAATGCGGTGCGAGCGGATATCCGGGCTCGGCGGCATTCATTGCCGCCGGTCCGACGGCCCTCAGGCAAAAGATGACACCGGGTGGGATGGCAGAATCATCGTCGCCATGAGTGGTGGTAACGGCGAACGTACCAAATGGCAGACTTTCGAGCCGGGCGAGGTTGTCTTTTAGAAATCGGGCTAAATCAATGCGGAAATCATTCAACGTGAGGTCCGTAATGGACACGCCGCTGGACAGGTCTTCCAGGTCAATAACGGCGTCCTGCAATTTGAGTAGTTGTTTGCGACGATATTCCAAGTCGTTCATTTGGTTGTTAGTCTGCTGCTCGATGATATTCTCTTCACCAGTAGCCGAAATATCGAGCAGTACCATGCGCCCGCTGACCCGCTGTTCCAGATTGATGTATTCCTCAAGCTCCATGTTGGGCCAGAAATTGACCAACTGGATGCGCGCATTGGATGAGCCGATACGGTCAATGCGCCCGAATCGCTGGATGATGCGGACAGGATTCCAATGGATGTCGTAATTGATGAGAAAATCGCAATCCTGAAGGTTTTGCCCCTCACTGATGCAATCCGTCGCGATAAGCACATCGATTTCACCGTCCGCAGCGAATTCCTCACCGCGTTCTTTGGAGCGCGGTGAGAATGACGTGAGGATGCTGGCGAGGTCCGTACGGATGGTCGTCAACGTGGTTTTATTACGCCCGGCACCAGTGACCAGCGCCGATTCGATACCGTGGGCCGCTTTCAGCCAGCCAGCCAATTCGCCATATAGATATTGGGCGGTGTCGGCAAAAGCGGTAAAAACGATGATCTTGCGATTGCCCGGATTGGTCGGATTCTTGAGTTTTTCCTCAATGACGGCACGGAGGTCTTCAAGCTTTTTATCCCGTTTTGGCAGAATTTCGGTGGCGGCTGAAAGCAACGTGTCCAAACGGTTACGATCTTCAACCAGATCCTGCCGCCAGCGAATCAAATCAACGTCTTGCAATAGCACCTTTACCTTGCGCCCGACGAGAAGCGATTCAAATGCGGGATCGTCCACGTCCACGTCTTCAATGGAAATTTCCTCAACGTCCGGTGGGCGCGCATCAATCTGTTCCAAAAGGCTGTCCACGTCGGCAAGCTGGCGTTTCAACGTGAGCGCGAAGGACACCACGGAACTTTCCATCCGCTTCAATATGTTGACCCGCAGCAAATGAACGAGGCTTTCTTCCCGGTCCACCTGGCGGAAGAAACTCTCGCCGCCGCGAATCTTGGTGCTGTATTTCTCGTCGTAGGCCGCCTGTTTGTTCGGCAACACATACCGCAGCGGGGCATAGGCGCTGAGATTTAGCCGGCGAATCTCGTTGTTGATTTCGCGGATGGCCCGGAACGCCCCGGCAACATCCACGTCGGATTTGATATTGATGGGTTTGAGCCGCTCTGGAAACTCGCCGGTTTCCTCCGTACCGTAGTATTTCTGGATATGCTTGCGCGAGCGGGCGATGGTCAGCAAATCCAGCAGCTTGAAATAATCAAAGCCGAGCATGTCCATCAACTTGGCCGGCTTGCGGTCGGCTTCCTCCAGCGCGAGCCAGCGATTAAACTGAAGTTGCGCCTGGCGCACGGTGGCCTCAATGCTGGGGATATTTTGCCCGGCGAGCGCCGCATCATCACCTTCGGTGACGAACGCAATTTGATTTTTAAGGTCTGCAAGGCGGTTGTTGACCGGAGTGGCCGAGAGCATGAGCACCTTGGTCTTCACGCCGGACTTGATGATCCGTTTCATCAAGTGGTCGTACCTGGTGTCGCGGTCCTTGTGGGTGGCCTTGTTGCGGAAATTATGGGATTCGTCGATGACGACCAGGTCGTAGTTGCCCCAATTGACGTACGAGAGGTCAATGTCGCCGGACATGCCACCGTCGCGGGAAAGGTCTGTATGGTTTAGGACATCGTAATGAAAACGGTCGGAGGCGAGGATGTTCCGCTTGTCGTTCGCCTTATAGAGTGTCCAATTGTCCCGCAGTCGTTTGGGAACTAACACCAGGACGCGGTCATTTCGCAATTCATGGTATTTGATGACAGCAAGCGCCTCGAACGATTTGCCGAGGCCGACGCTGTCGGCAATAATGCAACCACCGAGGCGGGCGAGTTTGTCTATCGCGCCAACGACGCCATCGCGCTGAAACTTGAAGAGTTTTTTCCAGACGACCGTATTGCGGATTCCGGTCGCGGATTTTACGATCTGTTCCTCGTCCAGAGTGTCACCGAGGTCTTTGAACAGATGGTACAGGATGAGGTAGTAGACAAGCGACGGGGCTTTGTGGTCGGTGACGGTGGCCAACTGCGCCAATAAATTTTGCTTGGCGGAGGGCGACGCGGGCAGGCTGTCCCATAATCCGGCAAACCATGCTTGTAGCGTGGCGCATTCGTCGGGAGTTTCCGAAGATTGAATCAAACTCAACGGATTACCCGGCGTAAGACCAAGGCCGTCGGTGGTAAAGGGACAATGACCGGTGATGGCGCGGCTCAAGTTGGCATCGGAGTCGGTGGCAATCAGACTGGATTGCGGGAGCGCGGTTTGCGTGTTGCGGACTTCGACGCGATTGGAGATCCAGGCGGCACACTGGCGGGCGAACCAGCGGGCGGTAAGCTGATTGCGAAACGCCCGGTCTGCCTCCGAGCCAAGTAGCTGCAACTCGGTGTGCGAACGGTCGGGCAAAACGAGGCGGCAAGCAGACAGGCCCTGCAATTGCGCAGCAAATTCGGCAAATGCAAAAACCGAAAATGCCGGCGTGGCGATGTCGAGTTTGGACGATGAGGAAAGTACACTGTGCAGCGCTTCCATCACCCGGTCATTGCCTGTGTTTTTGATCAGTTTCATCTGAGGCGGAGGTGCCTGCATAATGCACCCAAGCCAAAAAACTGCACAGAAAAATTTACAGCCAAGACGCGGTCAGCCTGAGGCGCCCTGGAGGCGTCGAGGGAATATTGCCATAGCAGCTTCAAGTCATGGTTTGATTCCTTCTAGCGGGTTTCCTGAGTCCCGGTAAGGCGTATTTGCCTGGTATAGCTTCAATCTTGACACGTAATCCTTTTTGTTCTCCTCGCTCTTTGCCAGGCCCACGGCCTCCAGTTCCGCAGCCACAGCCCGGTCAAACTGCCCAGTCTCCGCGCAAGCGGCGGCCAAAGTGTCGAGAAAATCCGGGTTGGTGCGGTGGGTCGCCGCGACCGCCTCTTCCGCCAGACGCATCGCGTTTGTTCCATTCCGAATTTCCGCCGACTTGCTCGCAGCAAGTGTGCGCGCCAAGTCGTTCATCGCAGCGAGCGTGTCCGGATGCACCGCTCCGAGCACCTTGCGGCGAAGCGTCAGCACCTGCTCCCGCAGTTTTAGCGCCTCGTCCCAGCGCCCGGCCTCGTCGTAGGAAATTGCCAGTTCGTTCATGCCTATAAGCGTTTTAGGATGCTCCGGGCCACTCACCTTGCGGCTGATCGTGAGCGCCTGTTCCCGCAGATTGAGCGCCTCCTCCCGCCGCCCCGCGAGATCGTAGGAACCCGCCAAGTTTTGCATCGCGCTGATTGTTTCGGGATGTTCTGGTCCGATGACCTTGCGGCGCAACGTCAGCACCTGCTCCCGCAGTTTTAGCGCCTCGTCCTGGCGCCCGGCATCGTTGTAGGAATTTGCCAGGTTATTCATTGCCCTGAGCGTCTGAACGTTTTCCGGCCCGCTGACCTTGCGGCGCAACGCCAGCACTTGCTCCCTCAGTTCTAGCGCCTCGTCCTGGCGCCCGGCCTCCTCGTAGGAATTCCCAAGGTTGTTCATCGCCACGAGCGTATCGACGTGTTCCGGCCCGCTAACCTTGCGGAACAATGCCAGCACCTGCTCCCGCAACTTCAGGGCCTCATCCCTTCGGCCGTCCGCGAAGTAGGAATTCCCAAGTTCGGTCATCGCCATGAGGGTCTCGGGGTGTTCCGGGCCGAAGGCGGCCCGGTTGTAATCCAGGACCTTTTCCTGCAGCGAAATGGCGTCGCGGTAGAGGCCCAACGAGCGGTAGGTCAGACCAAGGGTTGATTGCAGTTTGGCCCGGAGCGCGGGCTGGTCGGCCAGTTGGGTGTCCAACCTCTTGGCTGCGGCCCCGAGAGTTTCGACGACGGTTATAGTCCGGCCGTCGCGCGCCGGCTCCGGGCTTTGGAACACTTCCTTCAGGAATTTGGAGATCGCTTCAGACTCGGCCAGCCGTTGTTGGGCCACCGTTTCCGCCGCTTTCGCGCGCTCCGCTTCGCTCCTGGCCTTTATCGCTTCGGACTCCGCTTCTTTGCGCAACCGGGTCTGCTCACGCTCCGCCCCGATCGTCGCCACCACTCCAAGCAAAAGCGCCACGGCGACGGCGACGGCGGCGGCGCAGGCCAGCTGGTTGCGCCGCACCATTTTCTGAAATCGGTAGGCATTGCTTGGAGGCCGCGCCACCACAGGCTCATGGTTGATGTGCCGCAGGAGGTCAGCCGACAGCCCGTTAGCCGTCTCGTAACGGCGCGTGCGGTCCTTCTCCAGGCACTTCATCACGATCCAATCCAGGTCGCCCCGGAGCTGGTGCAGCAGCTTCGACGTTTCGGTTGAGCGGCGCTTGGCCGTGGTGGTCAAGTCCGCTCCCTGGAGCGTCGCAAAACGGGTGCTCGGGCGCACCGGCTCCTGCTCCCGGATGATCTTGCGCATCGCGTCCAAGCCGCAGGACATTAGTTTCTTGGCATCGAAGGGCGTGCTGCCGGCCAGCAACTCGTAGAGCAGGACCCCCAGGCTGTAGATGTCGCTGCGCGTGTCGATGTCCAGCCCGCTCATCTCCGCCTGTTCCGGACTCATGTAGGCCGGCGTGCCGATGAACTGGTGCAACTGCGTATAGACCGTCGCGTCCGTCAGCCGGCCTTCCGTCGCCTTGGCGATCCCGAAATCAATCACCTTGGGCACCGGCACCCCGTCGTGCAACGTGACGAGGATGTTGGAGGGCTTGATATCCCGATGGATGATGCCTTTCTGGTGTGCGTGCTGGATGGCGTGGCAAATCTTGATAAACAGGTCCAGCCGTTCCTTGGTGGAAAGCTGGTTCTGATCACAATAATCAGTGATGCGGATTCCGCGCACCAATTCCATCACGAAGTAAGGCCGGCCGGTCTCCGTCGTGCCGGCATCCAGAACCTTGGCGATGTTGGGGTGATCCATCATCGCCAGCGCCTGGCGTTCCGCCTCGAAGCGCGCGATGACCTCCTTGGTATCCATCCCCAGCTTGATCACCTTGAGGGCCACGCGGCGGCGCACCGGCTCGTTCTGTTGGGCGACATAAACGACGCCGCACCCGCCCTCGCCCACCTTTTCCAGGAGCTTGTAGCGGCCGATGAGCTGGCCCACCACGTTGTCGTCCGGCACGGCGGGCACATCCAGTTTCATGGTGGCCTTGGCGGAGACGTTGGCGTTGGGTAGCCACTCTCCGGCCTGGTCGGCGGCGGCCAGCAAGGCTTCCAGGCGCTGGCGCAGGGCGGCGTCGCCGGCACAAGCCACTTCAAGATACGCAGCCCGTTGGCCGGCAGGCAATTCCAGCGCAACGTTGAACACCTCAATCTCGCGTTCGTTTAGCTCGGGCATAGGCAGACTTAATCATTCACCCTCCAGTGCGAAAAAAGCCGATCAAACGGACAATAATACTTGACCTTGCACTCGGGTGGGTCCTGAGCCTGGGCGGCTTCGGCGTTGGTCATGCCCACAAACCAGAGCCGCTTGACCACCCCGGCTTGAACGGCGTCGATGCATCGGCAGCCTTGGGGTCGCCTTGCTCGACGGACTCAAGCACGCACGTAATATCGCTCAATCACGCAACTAATATCAGATATTCGGGTGCTGCGCCAGAACAATGGGCTCCGAAACCGCCACCCTGGGCAGTCAGGCCGTTGGTGGCAAATGCAAATCCCGGTCCCCCCCACTTCCGGCAGAATCGCACCGCCATTCGTCGCCCAAACTGAATTCGCCACCCCAAAGCTGGCATCGCTGTTTGAAGTCACCACCAAACCGCATAAAAAATAAGTCATCGCGGACGCTCCATTGGGATTGACGGTGCCAATGAGGGTGGCCTGATCCAAACCACGATGCCAGGCGGTGTGACGAGCCAGCGGGCCAAATTCATCGGAGCTGGCAAAACTGGCCAAGTAGGTGGTGCTATCGGGATCGCGCACGGGCCGGCCTTCCTCATCGACTTTGGTCCGGGTAAAAAATGCCGCCAATTTGACCTCCCGGGTTTTGGCCAGGCCATCGGCCCCCTTTCCGGCCCGGCCCTCCAGTTCCGGCGGAACCATCGGCACGCCCGTGCCCTCAATGCTCACGTAAAACTCTGGGGCGACCGGGACGGTGGGCGAGGGCAGACGGTGCACCCAGTCTTGCTTGGCTGTCCCCGTCGCCAAGACCAGCCGTTGAATGCGGGAAGGCTCGACCGCCAACTCCGCCAATTCGGCCAATTGCCCGCTGCTTTCGACATAAGGCAATTGCGCCGCCGTGCGGCAAATCATTCGCGCCGCCGCCGGGGTGCAGTGCTCCTGCAGGCCCAACGCCTGGTCCAGCGGAAAATCACCGCCCGCGGGGTCCCCTGGACGATGGTAATAGTCGCGGCGCAAGGTGATCAGCCCGAACAGACTCAAAATCTCGCTGGCCCGATCCTGATAAATTCGCTCCCCCGGCTGAGTCGCCCGGCGGGGTTGAGGTAATTTCGCCAGCAAACTTTCCAATAGGCCACGCCCATCCTTGAGCAAAGCCGCCCGCAAGGTCGTCTCAATCCATTCGCACGACAACTCCTGCCCTGGTGACAAACGCTGGTCAAAAACCTTTAAGAACGCCTCGGTTTCCTGATAGCGCTCGGCCTGGATGATCTGGAGTTTTTGTTTCGCTCGCTCGCGTCGCAGCTTCGGGTTTGCTGAACGGTCAACTCGACGAACTCCTCTGCCAACTCCTGAAAACGCTCATGTTCAGCCAAGGCCGCTTGCACCGAGGCAACTTCGGCCGCAGGCACATAGCGCGTCTGGTTTTTACCCTTATGCCAGCATTGGAGCTTGTAAAAAGGCGGTTTGTCCGGCCCCTGGGACTGGACACAGAGTTTGCCCCGTTCCATGCGGG
>JBEKZM010000164.1:0-9673 GCA_049509875.1 Verrucomicrobiota bacterium
CTTGATTTTCCTAGTGGTTGGCGGACTGGAAGCCTGTCTGATGCGCATCCAGTTGGCCGTGCCGAACAATCATTTCGTGTCGCCTCAAGTGTTTAACGAGCTGTTCACCATGCATGGTACGACGATGGTATTTATCGTCGGGATGCCGCTGATCCTCGGATTTGCGAACTATTTGTTGCCGCTCATGATCGGGGCTCGCGACCTTGCATTTCCGCGGCTGAACTCTTTCGGGTTTTGGTTGAGTGCGCTGGGGGGTCTTTTGCTCTACTTCAGTTACATCGGCGGGGAAGGATTGACCGGTGCCGGCAGTGCTCCTGATGTCGGCTGGTTTGCTTATTCCCCGCTTACGGCCAAGGCATTCTCGAGAGGGCACAGTACAGATTATTGGATTCTTGGTGTCCTGGTGAGCGGCTTTGGTTCAATCGCCACCGCCATCAACATCATCACCACCATTGTCTGCCTGCGTTGCCGTGGCATGACGCTGGCGAAGATGCCACTTCTGGTATGGATTAATCTTATCATGTGCGGGATGGTGTTAATCGCGGTCGGTCCACTGACTGCGGCTCAAATCATGTTATTGCTCGACCGCTTTCTCGGTTCCCATTTCTTCGACACCCAGGCCGGCGGTTCAGCGGTATTATGGCAGCATTTCTTTTGGATCTTTGGCCACCCCGAAGTTTACATCCTGGTCCTTCCCGCGTTTGCATTTGCTTCGGAAATTATTCCGGTCTTTTCGCGCAAGGCGATTTTCGGCTATCCGGTAATGGTTGGAGCAACCGTTGCCATTGCCTTCGTCAGCCTCGGGGTCTGGGCGCACCATATGTTCACCGTGGGAATGACCTCAACCAGCAATACATTTTTCATGATTTCCACGATGTTGGTCAGTGTTCCGACGGGCATTAAAATATTCAACTGGCTCGCAACGATGTGGGGTGGAAAATTGCGATTCGACACCCCGATGCTGTTTAGCATCGCCTTCTTGTTTCAATTTCTGATCGCCGGCCTGACCGGCATCATGCTGGCGGCGGTTCCCTTCGACTGGCAACTCAACGATTCCTATTTCGTCATCGCACACTTTCATTTCGTTCTGGTCGGCGCGCTGGTTTTCATGATTTTTGCGGCTGTTTACTATTGGTTTCCCAAAGCCACGGGCCGTCTGCTGAGCGAAAGGCTGGGCAAATGGAATTTTTGGCTGTTCTTGATCGGCTTCCATCTCACCTTCGATACGATGCACATTCCCGGCATCTTGGGCATGCCCCGTCGCATCTACACATACGAAGCCGGGCGCGGTTGGGGAATATGGAATTTCGTTTGCACGGTCGGCGTGATCTTCCAAGTGATCGGCACGTCCATCTTCATCTGGAATGTTTTCCGATCACTGCGCAAAGGAAAGCCGGCCGGGAAGGACCCGTGGGACGCGTGGACACTTGAGTGGGCTACGAGTTCGCCGCCGCCAGAATATAATTTCGTGGAAACTCCCGTCGTCAAAAGTCGCCGGCCGCTCTGGGATATCAAGCACCCGGGCGACCCGGATTGGAAATACGAATGAACGGAACGAACCTGTCATGACAGCGACTACAACCACAGATTCCGACGAGGCAGGCGCCCAGTGGTCTCCACCCAAAGGCGAGGTAGCCATGGTTTGTCTGATTATCGCGGAGAGCACCATCTTTACCATCTTTGTCGTCGCCTATTTGTATTATCTTGGAAAAGACCTCGCCGGCCCGACCCCGAAAGAAATTCTCCACACACCGATTGTGAACACCATTTGTCTTTTGTCGAGCAGCCAGACCATCACCTTGGCCTTGCGGTCATTGAGGAAAGACCTCCGAAAAGGCTTCAGTTTTTGGTGGCTGATGACCATTGCGCTCGGGGCCGGTTTCCTGATCGGCACGGCGCGCGAATGGCACCGCCTAATCTACGATAAAGGATTTACGATTCAGACCAACCTTTTCGGCACAACCTTTTATTCGCTTGTTGGTCTGCACGCATCACATGTGGTCGTGGGTTTACTCGCCCTGTCGGTGGTGATGGCGTTTGCCATCGCCGGTTGGGTGAGGCAAGAACACGCTGGCCGCGTATCTGTGCTGGCTCTTTATTGGCATTTTGTGGACTTGGTTTGGATCGTCGTGTTCACCGTTGTTTATATCATTGGACGCTAACACAAAATAAATTCATGAACTCTAACGAACAAGAAGTGCCGGAGAAAGTCATTCAAGTCCCCGCCTCAACGGGCTGGCCCTTGATCGCCGCGTTCGGATTTACTTTGATGCTTGCCGGATTGGTCACGCACGTCTTAGTTTCGATTTTGGGAGCGATCACTTTGGCCATGGGACTGGTTGGATGGTTTCGTTTGGTTCTGCCACATGAGGCGCAGCAGCCGGTGACCATTGAGAAGGAAGGATTGGTCCTGGCCACTCCCAGCCGAAAAGTGCGGCATCTCGAAGTGGGCGAACTGGGCCATCGCGCAAGGCTGCCATTGGAAACTTATCCTTATACAGCCGGGATTCGTGGTGGAGTGGTTGGCGGCCTGGCGATGGCCTTGGTGGCGATCCTCTACGGACTCATTTTCCACAAAAGTATCTGGTATCCCATCAACCTGCTTGCGGCCGCGGGCTCGGCCAACATTTCGGCGATGAGCGATGACCAACTTCTCACGTTCAGCGGCACAGGGCTGACGCTCGCCATCATCATTCACGCTGTCACGTCCGCTTTGGTCGGGCTGTTATACGGGGTTACACTGCCGATGCTCCCGCGTCATCCGATTTTGCTGGGCGGAATTCTGGCGCCTTTGTTCTGGTCTGGAATTTTATACACCGGATTCGCCATTATCAATCCAGCCCTGCAAGCGCGGATTGATTGGAAATGGTTCATGGCATCACAATTTGCCTTCGGCCTCGTTGCTGGCTTGGTGGTGGCACTGCATGAAAAAACGGCCACCCTGCAGCATTTGCCCTTCGCCATGCGCTCGGGCATTGAAGCACCAGGAGTCCCGGACGACAAGGATCAAGGAGGATCATCCGCATGAACGCACGCCCGTCATTCCTGATTTTTGGCGTGGTCGCGATTTTACTTTGCGTCGGCTGTCGCCCGCCCGGCCGACCGGCCGTCGCCGACATTGTACTCAAGCCGGAGGAGGTGCGCGACTTCGGGCTCCTATACGCAGAAAACTGCGCGGGGTGTCATGGTCACGACGGCAAAGGCAACGTGGCACTTGCGCTGGCGAATCCCGTTTATCTCGCGGTGGCAAGTGACGACACAATTCGTCGCGCCACGGCACTCGGGGTTTCGGGTTCGCTCATGCCCGCGTTTGCAACAAGCGCGGGCGGAACGCTCACGGACGGGCAAATTGAAATTCTCGTCAACGAAATACGAGCGCGCTGGGCGAAACCGAAGGCAATACCTGGCGCAAGCCCGCCCCCCTACGCGACAGCGGAACCGGGCAATGTTCAAAGGGGCGCGCAGGTTTGCGCAACTTTCTGCGCGGGATGCCACGGACTTGCGGGCAAAGGCACGCCCAAGGGAAGTTCAATTATTGACGACTCATTTCTCGCGCTCGTGAGCGACCAAAATTTGCGACTCACCATCATCGCGGGGCGTCCGGACCTCGGTCATCCAGACTGGCGCAATGATGTGCCTGGTCGGGCGATGACGCCGCAAGAAGTCACGGATGTTGTAGCGTGGCTGATTGCGCAACGGAAGGCTAATCCCGGCCAGCCGTACGCAAGCCGCGACCCATTTCAAAAGCAACGCTAGGAGCGCATTTATGACTGAACTCGACCAGGAAGATAAATTTTTCATCCCCAGCCAAGCGACCCCCAAAAAAGTGTCGCGCCGCCAGATGTTGATGACGCTTGGCATCGGGTTAAATGCGGTTGCGGCCGTTCTGTTCACCGTGCCCGTGGTCGGTTACATTTTCGGCCCGGCTAAGCGGAAAGAAATGGAAAAGGAAGTGGAGTGGGTGACGCTCGGTTCGCTTACGCAATTCCCTGAAGGCGAAACGCGGCTGGCGACTTATCGGAATCCCTTCGTTCGTCCATGGGATGGCGCTACCGGGGACATCCCTTGTTGGGTGCGACGGATCTCTGCCGCCCAGCTGCAAGTGTTCGCCATCAATTGCGCTCATCTTGGCTGTCCGGTGCGCTGGTATCCGCAATCGGGACTGTTCATGTGCCCATGCCATGGCGGCGTGTATTATGCCAATGGTGCGCGTGCATCCGGGCCGCCGCCGCGCGGCCTTTTTGAATACAACTACAAAATTGAAGGAGGTGAGCTGTGGATCAAGGCGGGGCAAGTTCCCACGCTGGCATCGCCGCCTAGCCAGGCTTCCGACAATCAACCGAAAAGATGTTTATGCGCCTGATCAAAGATCTCGGAGAATGGTTTGACCAGCGCCTGCAAATCGGCCGGCCAATCAAAGATTTGATGGAGCACCCGGTACCGCGCAAAACTGCCAGTTGGGCCTATGTTTTCGGCAGCGCCAGTCTCACATTGATGATTTTTCAGTTCGTCACCGGCGTCTGTCTCGCCTTTGTATATGTTCCATCCGCCGACCAAGCTTGGGCGAGTTTGCAAGTATTGAACCATCAACAGAGCTTCGGCTGGTTTATCCGTGCACTGCATGGCTGGGGTTCCAACTTTATGGTCGCTCTGGTGCTAATTCACATGGTGCAGGTATTCATGTTCGGCGCTTACAAATTTCCGCGCGAGCTGACTTGGATTGTCGGCGTCTTCCTTCTGCTGATGACGCTCGGCATGGCGTTCACGGGACAAGTGCTGCGCTTTGACCAGGATGCATACTGGGGCCTTGGCATTGGTGCTTCCGTAATGGGCCGGATGCCACTCCTCGGAACGCACCTCGTCCACTTGATGCTGGGCGGACCAATTATTGCGGGCGAAACTTTGTCTCGTTTTTTTACGATTCATGTGTTCCTCATTCCGGGAATGTTGATCGCTTTCGTCGGTGTGCATTTGCTGCTGGTGCTCAAGCTGGGCGTGAACGAATGGCCGATGCCCGGTCGCGTCGTCAAGCGCTCCACTTATCTCAAGGAGTATCACGACCTGACGCACAAGGACGGCGTGCCGTTTGTGCCGGATGCTTTCCGAAAAGACCTCGTATTCTCTGGCATGATCATTCTGGCCTTGGTCGTGTGTGCTTGGTTTTTCGGGCCGATTGGCCCCAAGGGACAGCCCGACCCCACGGTGGTACAAGCGGTGCCAGTCCCGGATTTCTTTTTTCTTTGGGCCTACACGGCATTGGCGCTTTTGCCCCCAAAGATGGAAACGCCGCTCTTGATTTTTGGACCCGCAATTGCCATCGGCTTTTTGATAGTTATGCCACTCATTTCGGGCACGGGCGAAAAAAGTTGGCGTCGCCGGCCAGTGGCGGTATTGACTGTCCTGCTCCTGATTATCTCACTGGCGGCACTTACTCAACTCGGGACTTACGCCCCATGGTCTCCGAAAATGGATGCGTGGAGCAGCACCCCGGTTCCCGAAAAGCTGCTCACAGGCCGTTCGGCCCTCGAACGACAGGGTGCCCTGGTCTTCCAGGCCAAACAATGTCGAAACTGCCACGCTCTCGGCGGAGCAGGTGGCCAGCGCGGTCCGGCACTGGACACCGTCGCGACGCGACTTACCGGCGATCAATTCATTCGCCAGGTGTTGCAAGGGGGGGGCAATATGCCCTCCTACGGCGATAATCTTAGTCCGGCGGAGACGACGGCATTGGTGGCGTTCCTGGAATCTCTACATCCACCAAACCAAAACCCCGCGCGCGACGCATCGCTGGCGAGCGCGTTGCCTGCGTCTCCGACGACCGCGGACGGGACGAAACCGTGAGCCGATGTCACCGACCGCCCAAGCACTATTTAGTTCGTGGTCTTTCGACCCGAAGATGACCTCTGGCATAATTGCATCACTGGTTTTATATCTCCGTGGCTGGCGCATTTTGCACCGAACCTTGCCGCTACGATTTCCGGTCTGGCGCGCGTTCGCGTTTTCCGCAGGTCTCGGCATGCTTTGGATCGCCATCAATTCACCGCTCGATGCGATGTCCGGCCTGCTGCTCTCGGCGCACATGGTGCAACATCTGTTGCTGATGTTCGTGGCGCCACCGCTGATTCTGCTTGGCGCGCCATTTCTGCCGCTCATTCGCGGACTGCCTCGGAAATTTGCACGCGATGGAGTGGGACCTTTTTTAAGCTGGCCCCGATTGCGTCGGGCTGTCAACGCGATCATGCATCCATTGAATTGTTGGTTTTTCATGGCCGTGACGCTCATTGCCTGGCATCTGCCGGTGGCCTTTGATTTCGCGCTGCGCTCGCCCGGATGGCACAAAGTCGAACATGCCTGCTTTTTCGGGGCGTCGCTCTTTTTTTGGTGGCCAGTCGTTGGCCCGTTCCCAAGCCGTCCGCAGTGGCGAGCCTGGTCAATGCCGCTTTATCTGCTCGCAGCGGATTTGGTAAATACCGCACTGTCAGTCATCCTGACTTTCTCCGATCATGTGCTTTATCGCTGGTATTTGGATGTGCCACGGCTTTTCGGGACCAGCGCTCTTGGTGACCAAAGTTGCGCCGGTTTGATTATGTGGGTGCCTGGATCGCTGGTCTTTTTGATTCCAGCCGCTCTCATTGTGATTCAATTTCTCTCACCGAGTCATTTGCTGGTCCGTCCGCAAAAAGTTCCTTCCAAATTAAGTTTGTGTTCAGTTCAACTTCCTGCCCGAAATCCGGCACTTGCGTCAATTCCCGTGATTCGCCAGACAAAATCAACAGCCGCTTTCGCCAACCAAAGGTTTGACTTGTTGTCTGTGCCGGTGATCGGAAGTATTTTCAGAGCGCATTCCACCCGGCGCTTCATGCAAGCGGTTCTGCTCATCATCGCCCTCGCGGTAATCGCTGATGGGCTATTCGGACCGCAAGTCAGTTCAGCCAATCTTGCCGGCGTGTTGCCTTGGACTTATTGGCGCGCGTTGGTCGTAATTGTTTTGTTGGCTGCCGGCAACTTTTTTTGCATGGCATGTCCCTTCATGCTTTTCCGCGAGCTGGGGCGGCGTCTTGGCATTCGACAACGTTTCTGGCCGCCAGCATTGCGTTCGAAGTGGTTCGGTATTGCCATGCTTGTTTTGTTTTTTTGGAGTTACGAAATCTTTGGCCTCTGGGACAAGCCAATTTGGACAGCTTGGTTGATTATCAATTATTTCCTCGTCGCCTTCGCCATTGACGCGCTCTTTAGCGGCGCGAGCTTCTGCAAATATGTTTGTCCCATTGGTCAATTCCAATTTGTCGCCTCCCTTGTTTCGCCCCTCGAAGTCAAGATCCGCGAAGCCAGTATTTGCGCCAGTTGCCAGACCCATGACTGTCTGCGAGGAAACCAGCGCCAGCACGGTTGCGAAATGGAACTTCACCTCCCGCGCAAATCGGGCAACCTTGACTGCACGTTTTGTCTCGATTGTGTCCGCGCCTGCCCGCACGACAACATCGGCGTGATCGGGGTTGCTCCGGGCATGGACATTGTTCGCGATCCACAAAGGTCATCCATCGGCCGCCTCGCTCGCAGACTGGACATCGGAACCATGGCGTTGGTGTTTGTGTTCGCCGCCTTTGCGAATGCCTCATTAATGACGTCTCCCGTCGTTTCTATGCGGGACAGCCTTACGGCCCGTCTCGATTTCTCATCATCCCGACCAATCACAAGCTGTATGCTTCTCATCGCCTTGATTCCGTTACCGGTCATTCTGGCGATGTTCGCTGCATATGCCAGTTACGCCGCGAGCCGGGCGATGGTTTCAGTCCGTGAATTATTTTGTCGGTTTTCAATGTGTTTGGTTCCACTCGGTGTCGCCATGTGGACTGCACATTTCCTGTTCCATCTCGCCGTCGGTTGGAATTCTGGACTGGCAACGATTGAACGTGCCGCGAATGACACTGGGTGGCATCTGTTAAGCTTGCCGGCCATAGAACCTTCTTCGCCGCTGCTTGGCGCTGATACCGTGCGCTCTTTGCAAACGGTTCTCCTCGACGCGGGGCTGTTGCTGACACTTTATCTGGTATGGCGCACTGCTCGGGTCTATGCGCCGCGTGTGCGGGACATTTTGCGGTTGTCCGCGTCGTGGGCGGTTGTCGCAATGATTCTCTACGTTACCGGCGTCTGGATCATTCTACAGCCGATGGAAATGCGTGGGTTTTCCAAGGCAATGTCCATGATATGAAAACTGTCCAATTTGCCAAAATCCTGTCGGTATTGTTTTCATTGTGGTTGCCTTCCAGTGATGCCCATGCCGATGGTGGCATGATTCGCTTTCGTGAAATTCAAGGGCCGTTCGTGATTACAATCTTCACGGCGCCGGAATTAGTGCAGGATTGTCCGGCTGACGTAAGCATTCTGGTTCTGGGGCGGGATTCGAGCGATGTGATCCTAAATGCCAGGGTGAAATTGGTATTCACAGCTCCCGCGGCTTCAGCTATGCGAGCAATCGAACCAAGGTCCGACATATGCAGTATGACACTTTTGAACGGGACGTCGGCAACCAACAAAACCCAGTTCACGGTGGTAGCAACTCGACAACAGGCGTCGAACAAATTGCTCTATGCGGCTCCGGTCAAATTCGGCACTGCTGGCAACTGGCGATTGCAGGCATTCATTGAGCGCGGGAGCGACGCCGTGAAAATTGCGTGCGACGTTCCAGTGGGATCACCGCCGCACCGGTTTACCAGCTTGTTTCCTTATCTTGTTTTGCCGCCGATAATGGTGGTGCTGTTCGCGATCAACCAATTCTTGCGCACACGATCATTCGACAAAGACACTGAACTACAAAACCATGACGCCGTGCAAAAGCTGCACCGGTGATGCAAATGACGTTCCCGCGACTCCTCGTCACATGGACGACGCGATCGGTCTCTTTCAATTTTCGATTGGTTAAGATGAGTGCCACCTGAAATCTCCCCGTAGTGTCCAAATATTCAAATTTGGCTGCACTTGCCCCGTTTTTAATGGGTTTCGGGATGGCAATGGAGGCTGGCAGATCGAAGCTGGCGCTGCCACTTTGTGGCGATGAATCCGTTAGCATTTTTGCTGATCTGCGTTTTCGGCTGGATGAATCGCAACTAGCAGGACGTGATCGAATATTTACAGGAAGAAATCCGTGTGCTTAAAGAACTGCTGGGCAAGAAACCGCGGTTCAATGATGGCCAACGCCAACGCCTGGCGATCAAGGGCAAGCGGCTGGGGCCTCAAGCGCTGGATCGATTCGCCAGCTTGGTGACGCCGAACACCTTGCTGGCACGGCATCGGTGCCTGGTAGCTCGGAAATACAATGGGAATGTCGTCCGCAAAGCGGGACGTCCGCCCACCGCCGTTGAAATTAAAGAACTCATCTTGAAACTGGCGAGGGAAAACCGCTCCTGGGAGTATACTCGGGTGCGTTGCAAAATAGTTCAGAGATTTGAATTTCGGGATTTTTTTTGACATTTAATATCTAGTCGTATAGATATTATATATGGAATGCGAACCACGCCGCCCAGAAATTCTCCGCGAGATCAACTCCATCACCCGCATGGAACGGGGCAAACTCTGTGTCCAGTCCCAGGGGCCGGACAAACCGCCTTTTTACAAGCTCCAATGCTGGCATAAGGGTAAAAACCAGACGCGCTATGTGCCTGCGGCCGAAGTT
>JBEKZM010000165.1:0-9502 GCA_049509875.1 Verrucomicrobiota bacterium
GTATGGCAGGCTCGTGAGGTACTTTACGCTCACGTCAACCTGGCGCATCGCGGTGGCCGCTTCGTCCTCGATGTAATAATGTTTCACCCCCGCGCGCCGTGCTGCGGCTAGGACCGTCGGCCAATCCACTCGGCCCTGGCCCAAAGCGACGCTCGATTCCTCCGGAGCCGAACCGGATAGATTGCCTGGCGTATCTTTCGCCAAATCCTTGAGATGCATTAGCGGAAAGCGGGTGGGATACTTCTCCAGGAGTGCGACGGGATTCTGGCCGGGATAAACGATCCAAAAAACATCCATCTCATAATTCACGTTTTCCGGCTGGGTTTCCCCGACCAGCCGGTCAAACAAGGTGCCGTCCCCGGCCGGTTGAAATTCAAACCCGTGAGGGTGATAGCAAAATTGGAGACCCGACGCGCGCAAATCTGCGCCCCAGCGATTGAAACTCGCAGCGCCATGCCGCTCATCTTCAGCGGTGAATTTGTCTCCATGAGGAATCCAGGGACAAACCACGTATTCGGCCCCGAGCGCTTTTGCGTCGTGAATGACGGAGTCCATCTTTCCATCCAATTCTTCATACTGCGCGACCATGGAAGTGCATTTCAGATGAACCTTTTCGAGTTCGTTCCGAAGATTCTTGGCGTCCAACCCATATAAACTGGAGACTTCGACCTCCTTAAATCCCATCTCACGCACTCGCGACAATGTGCCGGGCAGGCTCTGGGCGATTTCGCGGCGGAAACTATAAAGCTCCAGCCCCATAGGCCGTCCAGCGAGTTCCAGCGATTCGGTCAACCCGCTGGAGGCGTGACCGTCGGCGGGTCCTTGCAGCCAGACATCGACTCGCGGGGCGTTCCAGTTATAGGGCTTGTCCAGAATGTCCAGCAGGCCGTCGCCGGTAAGATCCGCCACCCGCGCTTCGTGAAAATCTACTCCGGTGGAAAAAATCGTCTTCCGGAAGTTGCCGTTGCCATCGCCGTATAAAATCCATGCGGTCGCGTTCGGATTATCCGGATCCTGCCGCGTTTCGGTCCACTTGGCCATCTCCGCCGCGAAAATATCCAGATGTCCGTCTCCATTAATGTCCGCAACTTGAAGGCTATGGCCATGGATCATGTCGCGCTCCAGCAGGTCGCGTCCCACCCAATCCTGGCTGTTTTCTGGTTGGCCCACGCATTCGTAAAAGCGGAGGGGGCCAATGCCGTCCCCGGGCGCGATGACGACCTGCGGATATTTGCCCGGTTTGAATTTCCCCACCGCAATCCTCCCGCCAATGGTGCCAATGCGGATGGCATCGAACTTTTTCCCGCCGCGATGTTTGAACCACATGTTGCCCGCCAAGAGATCGACCTTTCCGTCGCCGTCGAGATCGTAAACAGCCATGCCTTCAGCGTAATGATAGGCCGAATTGTTCTGCTCGCCGGCTTCGCCCGAAAAGATTTGGGTCGTCGGCCATAACCCGGCATGGCGCGGGTCAGGAGGAATCTCGGCCAGGAAAATCGCCTTGGCGCCCTGGTTCCAAAAGGCGATTTGCGGCTTGCCGGTGCCCAGGAAATCTCCGACGGCCTGGTCATGATGTTGAGTGGCGCCGCCTTTCTTGATCAGATGCCGCTTCCAGGAAACTTTTGGATCAAAATTTGGATAAGGATTTTCCCACCACCACATTTCATCACTTTGCGAATCTCCGCCGAAAACAATATCGGGATGGCCGTCGCCATCTATATCGCAGACCACTCCGCCGGCCTCGACGGTCAGGAAATTGGACTCGATGACGTATCGGTCCCAGCCATGAGTGACGCGGCGATACCAAACCAAAGCGGGCGCCGTCTGCCGAAAACTCAATACGAAACCATTGACCCCGTCGTTGGCCAGATCGGCGACCAGGGCGCCGGTTTGTTGAGTGGAAGGGCCGGGCAAAGGCAGATCGCCTGTTGCGCTGGAAAGATGTCGCCATTGCGGATCAGCAGCGTGGATCGTCAGAGCCGTGAGTGCCAACGTCAGAAAAACTGTTGATCGCAAAGTCATAATTGGGTGGACGGATGGTAGCGGTAACCTTGCGCAAGGTCTATAGTCGGCTTGGAAATTAACTCGCCGAAACGGACCGATGAACAGGTTGCGTCGGCTCAAGGTCCCGTTCTGTCGGGAACATGCCGATCTGCTTTTGAAGCCTGCGAGTGAATTCACGCTGTCGCACGCAACCGCCCGGTGCAGGACCACGCGTTATCATCAAGGCCAGCGTCAACAGCGGTGGAACTGGCTTTGTGGCCTCCATCAAAGCCTTCTTGTCGATTTTTCCTGGTTCAGCGACGTCTTTGACGCGCCTGGACAATGAACCCAAGCGGTGTGCTCCGGAAACTCCTTTTCCAAGTCCTGCACCTCCCGCAGCAGGTGGGCGTAGCAATATTGCGGGGCGCAAGGCGCGCGACGGTCGCCGCCCTCATGCTTCTGATTGATTTTCTTTAGGGTTGGACCGCAGATGTCCAACCTCTTGTGGCAATCTTGCGCCATGAAACTGACTACACCCGTTGATTCAAATCGGGCTGAAACCGACGAAATCATCGGATTCTTTGGCTCAGCGCAACTCGTCCGACGGTCCGACGGCCTCTACGAATTGACTGGCGGAGCCAGAAAGCGCAAGTTCGCCCGGGAGTGGTGTCGCTGTTTCGCGCCGGAAATTGTGTTCGCCACTGCGGGTAACGAGTCCGCGGAAGGAGAATCATCCCTATGAAATTGAACCTTATCCTATCGTCACCACCCCCGCCGGACAACCGAACCGCCGGTACGACGCAGGAAGTGCCTTTGCCCCTGTCGGAATTCAGCAAGCGTGACTACTTTGACTACGCCTGGAAGCACTTCACCCTCATCGCCGACCAGCGCCTGAAGACGTTTAATTTCTACATCATCATCGTGGCCGCGTTTACCGCAGCGACGATTGCCGGGTTCGACAAGACGAACCATTTCTGGCTGCTCTTCGCCTGCGGTTTCCTGCACATCGTTTGCTCCACCGTGTTCTTTTTGATCGATGAGAGAAGCAGGCGGCTCGTCAATACCCCCAAGCATGTCTTGATCGGAATTGAAGTCGACAACGGCTGGGCGCTGTTTCAGCGCGACGTGGCCCTCCAGCAGGCTCTTTGGAACAAGGTTGCCTCCTACACGGGCGCATTCCGGCTGGCGTTCCTGTCCCAGTTCCTGTTTGGCGTCATGGTGGTGATTTTGGCCCTCGCCGCTAGGACGCCTGACCAGACGACTGCGCCTCCAAGCCGGCACACCCATACTCCCAGGCCCGGCTGGTTACCCTCGCCCGCACCGATCGTACCCAGCTCTGGTGACATTTCAAAATCCCGCGTTCTGCTATCTTTTGGGTGTTGGGAGTTGTGCCCTACTGACAATTTATAATCCGTTGTTGAGTTTGGAGGCCGGAGTAGTGTCCGGCCTCTTTCTTTTTCTTCCAAGCTTCCAAGGCCCCGATTCGTTCCGGCTTGCCCTCCCTCCCGAAGGAGCATCGAGGGAGACGCACGGACCGAGGGTGATTGTCACCTTGGATGGCTGGCACCTCAAACCTCGCCATGATTTTCACAACCACAGCCCGGACCGATTTGAATGGGGGTGTGGAGGCAGCGGGCCGGCACAACTGGCTCTGGCGACCCGCGCCGATCATCCCATTGATGAATTGACAGCGAGCGGAAAGGAAATCCATGTTACTGCCGTGCCATTGGTAAAAATGCCCGGGTCCAGGTTATTTTGTTTTGGCCATCGTGGCGCATGCGGCCACGCACCTGAGAACACGCTTCGCTCTGTGCGCAAGGCGCTGGAACTCGGCGCGAATGGAATTGAGGTGGATGTGTATTGGGTGGATGGTCATCTGGTCGTTATCCACGATGACACCCTGAACCGTACCACCAACGGGAGCGGTTCGGTGGCTGAAACGTCGTTTGAGCATATCCGTTCGCTGGACGCGGGATGGGGCGAGCGCATACCCACGCTGGAAGAAGTCTTTGAAATCGTGAACCGCCGGGCCGTAGTTAACGTGGAACTCAAAGGGTCGGGCGCGGCAGCGCCGGTGGTGCGGTTGATAGATCGGTATGTCCAGACCGGCGGCTGGCAGTATGATGATTTCCTTGTGTCTTCCTTCGACCTCGAGCAAATCCGGACGGCCAGATCGTTGCGTCCGGAAATTCGAGCAGGCGCGTTGATTGAAAAAGTGCCGCCCGGGCTGGCGGCGTTCGCGGAAGATCTCGGTGTGTGGTCGCTAAATCCTTCAAAGCGTTGTGTGACGCCGGGATTGGTGGCCGATGCGCACCGGCGTGGACTAGGAGTTTTCGTCTATACCATCAATCGGCTGGCGGATATTGCGTCCATGGCGGCGCTGGGAGTGGACGGGGTGTTTACGGATTATCCGGATCGGATAATGACTTTTTTGCGGTCGCAAAACCGTGACAGTGTATAGCAACGGTTCGAAGGTTTCAGGAGCTGAAAATCAGCCAAATTCGAATATTTGGATACTACGGGGTGGCATGGACTGCTAAGCTGGAAGAGCCATCACTGATTGACCAGAAATGAATAATTGGAACATTGAGCGTATGTTGGCTTTTAATGCGCATGGAAAAAATAATTTTGGCGGCTGTTCCCCTGGCTGTGGCGTTGGCGGCCCAGGCCCAATTCACTTCTACGAACATCAACGGCTCCCTGACCATCACTAGTTACACCGGGTCCAACGTCGTGGTGACAATTCCCGGTTCGACGAATGGTTATCACGTTACCGGTATCGGCATGTCCAGCTTTGCCTACCACGGCATTGTCAGCGTCAGCGTTCCCGACAGCGTAACCTTCATTGGCGACTACGCTTTCGCAGGCTGCCTGGACCTGACCAACATCACAATGGGCCATGGCGTTGCCAGCATCGGAAATTATGCCTTTGACAACTGCTTTAGCCTGCCCATCGTCCTCCTTCCAAACAGCCTCACCAATCTCGGAGATGAAGCCTTCGCCGAATGCGCCAGCCTGACCGGCGCCTTTTTTGCGGGCAATGCTCCCGGTCCCAATTCGACGACGTTCTTTGATGACGATGCGATGGTCTATTATCTGCCGGGAACTACAGGTTGGGGCGATACCTATGGCGGCGCGACCACGGCCTTCTGGACGTTGCCCAGTCCGTTAATCCTAAATGCCGGCCTTAACCGCGGCATCCTCGCCGGCGGTTTTCATTTCACCGTTTCCTGGGCCACCAATCTCCCGATCGTCGTGGACGCCTGCACGAATCTGGCCTATCCCATGTGGCAGCCGCTGCGAACCAATGGGCTGGTCAACGGCACCAATTACTTTTCCGATCCCAATTGGACCAATTACCCCGCCCGCTTCTATCGCGCACTACAGATGTAGCGACCGATGTGCGACTCAATATTCATTTCCGGGTGGCATAGGTGACCCGCCTGCACTGTCCGGCGACCCGCCGGAAGGAATGGGGACCAGCCCGGTTTGCAATCAGAGCGGCTTATTCTCAAGTCAGGCGTCCCGGTTCCGGACGGCGGCTTGCCCACCCCGACGGGCTAACGCCCGTGCCACCCGATTTTCAGACACACTCTTAGGAATAGTCGGACGGCATTTACTGTCGATCCGTATGGCAACATGCGCAATGTATCATATTTTTATCAAATCGATACCACCTGCGCGCGCGTGACCCTTCGCATCGCCATTGGCGACTGGCCAAAGAGCCGCAAAAAAGCCCGGCGCATCCGCTCGCGATGACCAAAGCCGGTCTCTTGTCCGCGCCACCGCGTGAGCGGGGCACGACGTGGTCGAGGTTGCCTTCCGCCGGGAGCAACAGCCGGCTGGTATATTGGCACCTGTTGCCGTCGCGCTCGCGGATGTTCTTGGCGCTGAGCTTCGGGCGTTTCTTGGGCACCTTGGCAAAGTTCACCGCCACAATAACCGTCGGCACGCGGATGGCGCCACGCGCCGTGCGCACGGCATGGTCCCCGTCGCGCACCGGCAGCGTGATCCACTCGTCCCAGGTAACCGGGCGAAGTGCTTGCGTACGGCCACCATCGCCCAGCTCTATGTCCAGCGCGGTGGCAGCGTTCGTGGCCATTTGGCAGAACGCGTCCTGTGGTGTGCGAATGTTGATCGCCTGCCAGTTGCGGTTGAGCACCAGCACGATCGTCCTTTTCAATATGTCGCTCATAAACTGCTTGCGCAGGGCCAATGCGCTGCGCGCCGGAGGTGTTTGCTATTTATTGAATGGCGGGAATTGGCTGCCTCGCCGGGAATCGCACCCAGACCTCCGGTTTCAGAGACCGGCGCACTACGATTATGCAACGAGGCAGAAATTGGTAGCCCCTGTTGGTAACTCTCCAACGTCCGCAGTTTGTAAGACTGCTGCTCTGATTTTGAGCTACCGGGCTGGGATTGGCTGCCGGGGATGGACTCGCACCATCACGGTCGCCTTCAAAGGGCGATGTCCTACGATTTAGACGACCCAGCAATCAATTGGCTGGCTGAGCCGAAGCTCCGAGCCAAGGTTGGTGGCCCGCCGGGGTAACGCTCCCCGTTCAACGGATTAAAAGTCCGTTGCATCACTTTAATGCTTACAGGCCGAAATGGTTCACCGAGTCGAAGCTTGGTGCGAAGACTGGTGCCCACGGCCGGATTTGCCCGGCACTGTGCGCGTTTTAAGTGCGCCGTCTCTGCATTGGACTACGTGGGCGTGATTGGTGACGCGTGAGGGACTTCCACCCCCAACCTTTCCGTCTTGAGCGGAGCGCCTCTGGTAGTTGGGCTAACGCGGCGTAAATGGCGCTCCCGGCAGGATTCCCACCTGCAACCATGACGTTCGAAGCGTCGCGCTCTAATAATTTGAGCTACGGAAGCCTGCGAAGACCTGATGACGTTTCATATCAGGAATTTTTTTCAAACTGTCACTGGCGCAATTGTCAATTTAAACCTAGACTACACCGTTCGCGAAAACCTTAACGAGGAGCTTTTATGTCGACAACCAGCACGCCACAAACGAACAACGCGGTCCTCGCCGAGCAGGCCGCAAATCTTTTTCTTCAAGCGTTCGGGGATCATCCAGGCTTCCGGCTCGCGCATGCGAAAGGAATAGTCTGTGAAGGCACTTTTGAAGGCACACCAGAGGCCAAAGAATTGAGTCGCGCCTCACATTTCAGCAGCAAGCCCGTGCCTGTAATCGTGCGTTTTTCAAATGCCACGGGTGTGCCCCAGATTCCCGATGGCGATCCGAACTCCAACCCCAAAGGCATGTCCATCGCATTTAAGCTGCCGGGCGGAGAAGTCACGGACATCGTGGCCAATGGCCAGAACGGATTTCCTGCTGGAACACCGGCCGATTTCGTTGGCTTTCTCGGCAGTTTACTGGCCACTCGACCGGACACTCCAAAACCAACTCCGTTCGAGCAATTTCTCGCAGCGCATCCCAACACGGCGCGATTCCTTTCTACACCCAATCCGCAACCGGCCAGCTTCGCCACTTATTCCTACTTCGGAAATAATTGCTTTATTTTCGTGAACGCCCGCGGTCAACGCCAGGCGACTCGCTACCAAATCGTTCCGTTGGCCGGGGAACAGCATTTAGATCCGGCCGTGGCGGCAGCGAAGAGTCCGGACTTTCTTGCTGATGAACTTCGATACCGAATCGCCAAAGGGCCGGTGGAGTTTCGCCTCCAGGTCCAGATCGCAAACGCAACGGATCCAACCTCTGACGCCACCCTCGTCTGGCCCGACGACCGCAAAAGGGTTGCGCTCGGGACGATTCGGCTGACGTCCGTTGACCCCAACAGCGCAGAAACGCAGAAACAGCTGATTTACGATCCGACGCACCTCACGGACGGCATTGAATTGTCTGATGACCCATTACCGGCATTTCGCGCGCAGGTCTATTCGATATCCATCACGCGCCGCCTGGGCGCAAAATGAGGTGCTCAGAGGGTAGCCAGCGAAAACCCTGATTCACTCCGCGATCTCCGATTCGAAATCAAAACTTGGGAATCAAACATGAAAATGGTGGGTCGCCTCGGATTTGCACCGAGTTCTCGCCGGTTAAGAGCCGGGACTTCACTATCAAAGTTTGCAACCCGAAAAAAGCGACACGAAGGCGGAGTTGAACCGCCGCAGCCAGGCCTGTGACGGTCCTGACCGGCACCGGTGTTCGCATCGCGAAAAACAACGAAGGATGTAATGCGTTTTTTCTTTCTCCATGCATTTGCGGTAGGAATTCGCAAACCGATTCATCATGCCGACACCGATATTCCGGTTTGGAAGGTACGGTCAGGGTGGTGGAAAACGTTTCGACTGGAGGGAAATCAAATTGTTCCTTTATGCTTCAGCCCCTAAACTGCCCTGCATGATTCCGAATCGAGGTTTAAACCTTCGCTGGCGCCAATCAGATTCCGCAGAATGGCCAAGTCAGTTGCCGGCGGCCAATATCGCAACCCGATTTGAATGAGCGGATATTCCCTGTGGGAGGCGCACCTTCCAACGCCGTTCGTTCTGGTCAACCTGGAGAATCAGGCTGGCATCGGCCGGCGGATGGTCTGCCGCAGAATCAATGAGAAGAAAGTCACGCCCCATTTGGCGAACCAGAATCGAGTATCCGTTGACGAGCAGACGCATTTTTACTTGGGCGGAATGTCCACCCTGACTTGTTTCGACTATGGATGAGGCTGTCATTCAAAATGCGCTTGCTTATGCGTCACAGAGGCAACTCCTACTCGCGGAGCGCCTCGGCTTCGGTATTCACGGTATCATTTATGTGGCGGAAGGCAAGTCCGCCGGCGGTAATACGGCAATCAAAGTTCACCGCGAGCTGGAGCCGTTTCTGCGCGAGTTATCCGTTTACCTGCGTTTGCAGGAAGCGCAGGTTTCTGAAATCCTGGGTTTCAACGCCCTCAATTGATTCAGACCGACGACGCGCTTCGCGTGATCGAGATGAGCGTGGTCACGCGCCCTTTTGTATTGGATTTTGCTGGTGCGTATTTGGACGCGCCACCGGGGTTCTCTGACGAAATCTGGAACGATTGGGAAACCCAAAAACGGGAGCAATTCGGCGAACGTTGGCCCAAGGTCCAGTCTGTCCTGGCGGCTCTGGAGGAACTGGACATTCACATGATTGATGTGTCGCCCAGCAACATCGCCTTCAGGGACTGAACACAAAATGGAGTCCCGTGTGAGATTCGCACTCACGTGTGCGGTTTTGCAGACCGCAGCCTGAGTTGCTCGGCCAACGGGATCTGAATTTAAGTTCGGAGAGAAC
This sequence comes from Verrucomicrobiota bacterium, assembly GCA_049509875.1. Lineage (GTDB taxonomy): Bacteria > Verrucomicrobiota > Verrucomicrobiia > Limisphaerales > UBA11358 > UBA11358. The sequence continues at coordinate 9,266 of JBEKZM010000165.1, forward strand.
GCTTTCATCCGCACGTCCCTCTTTCATTTTCGTCTGATTCAAGTCGGCACCTCGACCTGTCTGCTTTTTGAAAAAGCAGCGGCCAGAATGTTGTCGACGTGTTGGTTGTCCACCAATCCGAATTCGCGCAGAACAGCCACGCTGATGATACGCCCGGCGAATTCGTGCACCGGCAGGAATTCGTGGATCAGCTCGAGCACCCGCGAGTAGTCAGCGTCCTCTGGATCAACCGATGAA
>JBEKZM010000166.1:0-11132 GCA_049509875.1 Verrucomicrobiota bacterium
CACGCGGCGGCGTTTGCCCTGATTGGCCCCATCCAACCCTGGATGCAGATCACCAACGGAGTGGTTACCGCCGACGATGTTGGCGGTCCCATGCCAATTGGCTCAGGCTACCGCTGGAATTTACCCCTCGTCACCTATGGTTTCGATCCGTCGTTCCTGGATTATTTCGGCACTAACGGCGTAGCTGCCGTGGAAGGCGCCATCCAAATCTTGAACAACCTGCCTCCCGCTTCCCAAATCGTGCTCAGCAATTACCCGTATGCAGCATTGGAAAGAAGCACCGATCCTGCGACACAAACGCTCCTCGATCTGAAAACCGTTACGCTTTCTGTGCTCCTGGAACATCTGGGGCTTAATGATCCCATCCGGTCTGTTTATGTGATAACCGAATGGGACAGTTCCTTGTTAAACTTCGGAAGCCTTTTCCTTGGAGTATTCGAAGACACGAATTACAACGATTTCATCGGCACCTTTAACTTTTATCCCCCGGACCTTGCTCCATCGCCGAGAATAAACAATGATATTTTTACCGGAGAAATTGCGTATGACGCAACACAGATCTGGGTGGATCTATTTCTTGTAGACCCGCTTGCTCCATACGTGAGCGCCATCGCGAGCGTCCGTAATAACCCTTACACACAAAGTTATTGCTCTGGGTTAACCTACGACGATGTTGGCGGCCTGGCATACCTGCTTTCGACCAACAATATTTGCTATGAAACGCTCGTGCCCGGCGTATTCGGCACTGGCACCAGCGCAACCAACTGGGTCAACGGCGCCTGGCGTCCGGGCGTGGATAAAATCACTTTGATCCCGCATCCGCAAGACCCGCAATCTGGCGCCTTCCTCGCCATGACCAACTATTTCACGGACACCTTTGTCTCCAATGGCCTATTCCAACGACAATCGATGGCGCGAGCGATCAGCCAACCCGACTTCCTCTTCACGGCGGGGAGCCTTGCGGCCTCTTTCTGGGCGGAGTACACTAGGACAGGCACTACTAATTGGATCAACAATGCCACGGCTAACGGCAACCTCAACGGCGCCGGACCCGGCGTCATCCAACCGTCCGTCCAAATCAATTTCAGCCGACTTGGCCGTGAGTATGTAAGTGACTCAGAGTCCACCGAAAATGTTGCATGGGATTACTCGACCCAATGGGGTTCCTTCGGCGGTTCCACCAACGCCCCCATCAGTTATCCGGTCTCCCGAGGTATCACGAATCAAAGCACGCTTCGGATGCTGTTGAATGAAGATTCACAGCCAAGATTCAACTGGCAGATCACGGGTGCCGAAAACGCTCAATTCACTCTGGAAACCTCCACCAACTTGTCGAACTGGACCGCCTTGTTCACCCTCACGAACAACGGAACCGTTTCGGTCTACCAAGACATTAGCCCCGCTAGCCCCTGCCGATATTATCACTTGGCTCCGCAATAAACGACCACCTCCCTTGTGTCCGCATGAGTCGAAGGCATCGGCTAAACGGGGGGTGGGACACGTGATGGGAATTGGACGATACGAGCCAGTCATCATGGCTCTTGCGCAGGTAAAACGGTTCATGTTGGTGGTATTGCGTGGTACTTGGAAGCGGCATTGAGAAAGCCGGTTTTGGATGAAACAGGTTTAAAAGGGATTTATTATGTGGACATGAAATGGAAACTTTCGGAAACCGAACAATTGGAAACGGGGACGGATAAGAGGGTTTGGCAGGCCATTAAAGCCAATCCCAACGGCGACTGGACCAGTGCCTTGCCGGCGGAATTGAGGCAAGAACAAGCCCTCAAAAAGGCTCAACGCCTGAAATTGGAACTGGCCAAACCTGACGCCGAACAATTCCTACCCGACCCGGGCAACATCATTGAAGCAGCCCGTGAACGGCTTCGGCTGCAATTGACCTTGGTCCAGCGTCCCGTCGAAATTTTGGAAGTCAGCAAAGCCTCGCAATGACTGACACTCGTTCCGCTCAGTCGGAACCGGTTTTTCGGATTTGGACCTTCGGATTTCACTCCGCTTTGGCTGCGGCGGGCGATCCTTCCCAGCTTGTCGCCGCCGGCAAATGCTCCCCTTTGGCCACTAGCGTCAAGGGACCAAGCCGCACATCGTCGCCGACCTTCGTATCGTATAAAATCGTGCTCCGCGCGCCCACGGTCACCCGCTGGCCGATTTCCACCAGGCCGATCTTCATCACGCGGTCCTCGAACAAATGCGTTTGCGGCCCGCACCAGGCGTTCAATTCCGCTTCGTCGCCAATCTTCACGCAATCGAACTCGGTCAGGTCGGTCGTGTTCAGATAAACGCCCTTGCCCACCCGCGCGCCGAGACACCGCAGCGCCCACGGCAGCATCGGCGTGCCGCGCAGGAGGTCCAGGAAATTCGGCACCGCCAGCGACTCATACAGATTGGTCACCGCCTCGCTGATCCACACAAACGGCGTCCACATCGGCGCCGCGCGCGGGCGGTAGCGGCCCACCAAAATCCATTTCAGCGCCACCACAAACAGAAAGCAGGCGACCCCGAAGAGCGACCCCGCCAATGCCAGCGCGTTGGCTGTCTGGAATCCCCAGCCGTTGGCCGCCGCCACCGGCAGGATCAACACCACAATCAGATAGCCTGTGGCGATAATAAGCGCCAGCGGCAGCACAATGCGCAGCCCCTCGACCAAGCCCCGCCCCAGGCGCCGCCACCGCGACGGACGAAACGTGAGCGACTCCGGAAAGCCGGTCAAAGTTTCCCGCGCCGGCAGTAACAGCGGCGGCGACCCCATCCAAGTCTGGCCCGGCCTCATTTCGTCATTTTTCGGCGCGCGGGTTTGGACGCCGATGAGCACGTCGTCCGGCACGGACGCGCCATCGGGAACGTAAGCACCGTTGCCAATGAAGGACCGGTTGCCAATCCGCGTTGATTTGAGAATCATCCACCCGCCGCGCACTTCCTCGTCCCCGAGCATCGCCCCGTCCGCCACAAAGCTGTCGTCGCCCAGGGTCAGGAGTTCCGGCACCATGCCTTCGGCCGTGGACACCTCCGCGTGGCGGCCGACCCGGACGCCCAGGATCCGCAGCCACCAGGGCGCGTACACCGAGGCGTAAACCCCGTGCAATTCGCGCAGGCTGCAATCCAGAATCATGCTCACCGCACGCTTGTGCCAGTAGGCAAATGAATCCACCGGCGTCAGGCCCGCCGACTGGGGCGGCAGCAGCCGGCGCAGGCCGCCGGTCAACAGCATGGTCAGCCCGAGAAATACGGCGCTCGCGGGAATCGCCAGCAGGAAGAAGAATCCGAAGGCCACCGGCGCGCCGACGCCGGAATCAAACACGTTCAGCGTGTTGGCGTCCAGCCAGTCGATCAGCATGAAGGCGGGAAACGTGGGTAGAAAGAACAGGACCGACACGGCGATGGCCGTAGCCGCAAACAAGCCCGCCAGCGCTGCCCGGCGCACCCAGGGCACCTCCGGGCGGGGCGGCAAGGTCTCCGATTTTTGGTCCGTGCGCCGCGCCGGCGCGCCGTCCCAAATCTCATCGGCCGGAATTTTCCGGCCCGCGGCCAGCGCCGACTGTCCGCACAACCGCGCCCGCTCGCCGATTTCGGTGCCCTCCTCCAGTACGGAATAAGAATCCACGACGGAATCCCGCTTGAGCAGCACCGGCCCGATGACCAGTTCGCCGCCCTCCACGCGGGCGTTTTCAATGTTCACAAAGGCGCCGATGCTCACGCCATCCTCCACCGTCAGCAGCTCCGGCGCGGCCAGCGTGATCATATCCACCATCGCGTTGCGGCCGACGCGCGCGCCCAGCGCCCGCAAATAGAGCGGCATCCACGGCGTGCCCGCCAGCAGAAAGACATCCGGCAGTTCACCGAACTTGTTCGCCAGCCACCAGCGAAAATACACCGCGCCCCACAGCGGATGGCGCCCCGGTTGCAGCCGGCCCGCCGCGGCCCATTTGCCGGCGATGGCGATGCCGAAATTGACAAACCGCGCCAGCACGAAGGTCGCCAGCGAATACAGCACCGCCAGGGGAATGCTGTCGCCCGGATCGCCGGTTAAATATTGATACACGAAGAAAGGCGCCAGCCAGTCCGCAATGTGCAACAGCACAAACAGCGGAATGATGAGCGCCTGCGCGACCGCGCAGAAAAGGAAACGCAGCGCGGGAACCGGCTTGGGCCGGGCGGACCGGACCGGCTGCTTTTCCGCGCCCAGTCGTTCCATTACGCGCGCGAGGCCGCCCAGCCGGCGTTCGCGATAAACCGCGCGCACGCTCAACGCCGCGTAGCGCGCATCGCCGCGCAAATCGGAAACCAATCGTGCCGCCAGCAGCGAGTGCCCGCCAAGATCGTCGAAGAAATCCAGGTCGGGGCCAAGTGTGCGGCCGGGGAAGAGCTTTGCCAGCGCCGCGAAGAGGGCGGCCTCCGCGGCAGTGCGGGGCTCCGCGGTTTCGCCGTGATCGGCCGGCAGATTCGTCAACGGCAGCGCCCGCAGGACATTTTGGTCTATTTTGCCCGAGGCCAGCCGCGGCAAGGCCGGAATGATTTCAAAATGAGTGGGCACCATGTAGCCGGGCAGCCTTGCCGCCAGCGCCAGGCGCCATTGTGCGGCCTTGCCCCCGCCCTTTGGCGGGCAAACCACGAAGCCGACCAAGTGGTCCACACCAGCCAGTGGGCGCAGCGCCACCGCCGCCGCCGCCACGCCCGGCTGGCTGCCCAGCACGGCGCTGATTTCGTCCAGTTCCACCCGGAAACCCCGGATTTTCACCTGGCTGTCCGCGCGGCCAAGGCAATGCACCGGTCCGTCCGGCTCAATTCGCGCCAAATCACCGGTCAGATACATTTTGGCCTCGGACAGATTCCCGTCCGCCAGCGGATTCGGCACGAATTTTTCCGCCGTCAGCTCCGGCCGCCCCAGATAACCGAGCGCCAGACCGGGCCCGAAGATGCATAATTCGCCGGTTTCGCCCGCGCGCAAAGGCCGGCGCTGTTCGTCCACCACCAGCAATCCGTAATTCGGCAGGGGCCGGCCGATGCTGACCGGCTCGCCCGGTCGCAACTCCGTGAGGCTGGCCGAGACCGATGTCTCCGTGGGGCCGTAGGTGTTGAAAACCTTTCTGCCGGACCGTACGACTCGTTGGGCCAGCGATTCGGGACAGGCTTCGCCCCCCAGATTGATGAGACGCAACGTCGGCAAGGCCTCCGGCAGCAGGCTCATCAGGGTCGGCACCGCGTGCAAGACCGAGATGCGTTCGCGCCCAAGGGTCTCGGCTATCGCCTCGGGATCGGCCACGACCGTCGACGGGGCAATCCAAAGCGTGGCGCCGGCCAAATACGAAATCCAGATTTCCTCGAACGACATGTCGAATGCCACCGAGAATCCCTGGTACACGCGGTCCTCGGCGCGCACCCCCAGCAATTCGTTTTCCGCGCGCAAAAAGTGACAAATGCTCCGGTGGCTGATGACAATCCCCTTGGGCTGCCCTGTGGAACCCGAAGTGTAAATCACATACGCCGGATCGGAGGCAGAGGGCCGGGGTGAGGGCCGGCTTCCTCCCTGCCCAAGTCCATCTTCCGGTCCAGGGGAAGTTCCCTGTTCCAATTGGACCTTCTCATGGCCCATGGACCCGCGCAAATCCGGTGCCGACGCCACGCCAAGACGCGGGAACATCGTCTCCCTCTCCCCGGGGGAGAGGGCCGGGGTGAGGGCGGGCTTTCTTTCTCCATCATCTTCCGGGTCCTCGATCAAATCTTCAACCGCCCATACCGGGACGGGTAAATCCTTCAGCCGCGGCAGGCATTCCCGGCAAGTCACCAAGCCGACCGCCTTGGCCGCGCCCAGACACAACGCGATGCGCTCCAACGGCGCCTCCGCATCGAAGGGCAGCCAGGCCGCCCCGCTCTTGGTAATACCTGCTTGGGCGATGAGCAAATCCGCGCCGCGCGGCAAAAACAGTCCCAGTACCAATCCCGGCGCCGCTCCCCGCCGCACCAGCGCACCCCCGATGAAAGTGCTGGCCGCGTCCAATTCGGCATACGTAATCGCGCGGTCGCCCCAAATCAGGGCCGTTTGCTGCGGCTGCCGCCGCGCCGTGGCATCAAGAATGTCCCCGAGCGTTTCCTCGCGCAGCAAATCCGGCCGGCTCGGTCCGCGCAGAACCGCCGGGCGCAAGGATTGGCCCTCCGGGGCAGCGCGGATTTGCGAAAAAGCCGGATTTGCGGTCGTCAAGGGGTCCACGGTAAAGGCGCCATAGTGTCACACAAATGGACGGAACCGGAGCCTAAAACGTTTCCTTAAATCCGATTCATTTCAACCATCATTCATGTTATTTCTCCCGCGGCATGGAACTGCCCGATCACACCCGCATACCCACGCGCAACCGTCGTCAAACGATGGATTGGGGTCTCGTGCTGATGAGCCAGGGAATCGCCGCCACGATTGACGACGGCGCGGACGGCGGGGGCTGGTGTTTATGGGTTTCCACGGCGGACCACCCGGCGGCCATGCGGGCCATCCGGCTCTATCTTTGGGAAAACCGCCACTGGCACTGGCGGCAGCCGCTGCCCTGGCGCGGATTTCATTTCGATTGGAAAATCATCCTCTGGGCCCTCCTGCTGATCGCGGTCCACGTCGTGAGCTTCGCTTCCGGTCGAGGCGTTGACATCGCCGGCCGTATGGATAGCGCGGCCGTCCGCGCCGGCCAGTGGTGGCGAATTTTTACGGCCATGCTGTTGCACGCGGACGTCGCCCATCTCGCGTCCAATGTCTCCCTGGGCGTGGTCCTGCTTGGCCTGGTCATGGGCCGTTACGGCAGCGGGACCGGCCTCCTGGCGGCGTATTTGGCCGGCGCCACCGGCAATCTGGCCGGCTTGGTGTTCTATCCTGAGCCACATTTTGGCGTGGGCGCATCCGGGATGGTCATGGGCGGATTGGGTCTCCTGGCGGTGCAATCCGTGACCCTCCTGCGACACGGCGCGGTCGGCCGAAAATATGTGTTCCGCGGCCTTCTTGCCGGGCTGATGCTGTTCGTTCTTTTCGGTTTGAGCCCGGAGACGGATGTCGTCGCCCACTTTGGCGGCTTTGTCACCGGTTTGGCGCTGGGCGGCGTTTTGGTCTCACTGCCAAACTCCTGGCAAAACCCGCAGACGGACGCCGCGGCCGCCATCGTTTTCGGCGGATTGCTGATAACGACCGGCTGGCTGGCGTTCCGGTGAACGGCCGGGGCTCCCTCCAATCGGCATTGATCGGATCATTCGGGTCCATTGCGCCGCAGGTCGTCCCGGTCCTGGTAAAAATACTCATCGAAGGTCTTGTCCGTTGTATGCGGATCTTTCAATATTCTGAACGCCATCCACAGTGTGGTGAAAGTTGCCGCGAGATAAAGCGCCAAAATCAAATCCAAATAAAGCCCAATGATGATGCTCATCATATAGGTGATGGTAAGGCTTGCCGCCACGGCAATCACCGAGTTCAGGGATAGCCATGGGCGTTTCTTGTCATTGCCAGCGGGCATTGTCCGTCTCCTTCTGATAATCATTAGCACAAAAACCGGCATTTCGCCAATTTCAGGGTTCCTCCAATCGTATATTCTTACCTGGTCATTTCACGGTCCTGCGAGCCTGGTCTCGCCGCCAGGCATAATACGCATCAAACGCCTCGATCTTCTCCCGATTCGGCAAGGGCTCGGCCGCTGACGAACTGCCGGAGAATTTTTCGACCATTTCCCGGCCGTCAAAGGCCGGCCAGGCGGGCAGACCGGGACCGTTCGGGTCGCCGGCCGTCGCGAAATTGATCCAATACGAGTTCATGAGATCCGACAAGGCAACGTCGTCCGAATTCGGCGCGCCAAAGAAGCGGCCCAGATTATGAAACACGTATCCCAGTTCCGCCGCGTGGCTGGCGCCCTCGGGCGAAAAAGTGGTCTGATGGTCGAAGTAATAGACGAACGCGTGGTTGGTGCCGCAGCCTCGTTCCAATCCCGCCCAAGCCCACGTTGGCCAGGCGAAGGCGGTTTCCCGGAAAATGTCCTTGGACGACTTGAAAGCTTCGGCGGGCGTGGCATGCGGATACGCCTTCAGGATCGCATCCGCTGCGGGGCCGTAGTTGGTGCGAACTTGCACTTCAAAACTTTCCGGCGTCGCGCCCGGACCGACAAACATCGCGCCTTCGTCCGAATTGAACCCCGCCAGGATTGGCGTGTCATTAAATTTGCCCTGTTCGTAAAGCACATGCGCGTCCCCCGGCAACGTGGCGCCATCCCGGGCCGGCCAGAACAGGCCAAAGCCCGTCACCGCCTTTTGAAGATCCTGGGCGCTCAATGCGCGGGCTGATTTGATGTCGTTGGCGCCAAGTTTCTGGAGGAATTCGGCTCCCTCCTTTTCAGCCAGGGCGAGGGCCGGCACATTTTCACCGGCTTCGTTCGCCGTTTTGATCGGCGCCATGGAACCGCCGCTTTCCGAAATGGCCCGCTGGAAAAGGCCGCGCGCGGCCGGCACTACGGTCAACATGCTCACTGAAATCCCGCCTGCGGATTCGCCAAAGATCGTCACCCGGTGCGGATCGCCGCCAAACTGGCGGATGTTTTCCCTGACCCAGCGCAAGGCGGCCACCTGATCCTGAAGACCGTAGCAGCCGGACCCGCGGCCGCTTTCCCGGCTCAATTCCGGATGCGCCAAAAACCCGAACGGGCCAACCCGATAGGCGATGCTCACCAGAACCACGCCTTTTTCGGCCAGCCGCGTTCCGTCATAAACCGGCAGGCTGCTCAAGCCGCTGACGAAGGCGCCGCCGTAGATCCAAACCATCACCGGTCGCCGCTCACCTGTATCTTTCGCCGCCGTCCACACATTGAGGTAAAGGCAATCCTCACTCAAGGGCCCCGAATTTCCCATCAGCGTCGCAAAATCGGGATTTTGCATCGGACCGGGGCCGAAGGCGTCGGCGTTTCGCGCGCCTTCCCACGGCAGCACGGGCTGTGGAGCTTTCCAGCGCAAATCGCCCACCGGCGGCGCGGCAAATGGAATTCCCTTGAAGGACGCCACGCCGTGCTTCACCACGCCCCGGAGTCCTCCCCCAGTCACCGCGGCCGTCTCGATCTGTGCCTGGGCCACTGCCGCAGCAAGGAAAACGAGAACTATGGCCGATTTCAGCAAGGTTCTACGCATGACGCTCGTCACTGCGTGGCCAGGCCCACTTGGGTGATGTCGAGTTGTTGCAGCGTGTCCAGCACCACCACCATCCCCTGATATTCCACCTCGTCGGAGCCCTTGACCACCACCGGCATATCCGGGTTGTCCGCTTTCATCTGTTTGAGATCTGGTTTGAGATCTGCCCTTAGTTCCGGCCCGGTCACCGCCATCCCATCCAACGTGATCTGCCCGCTGGCCGCCACCTCGATCCGCGTAATTTTGGGCGGCTTCTGCTGCGGCGGCGGCGTTTTGGTGGACGGCAGCGTCATCTCCAGGTTGTTCATCAACTGCGGCGTGGTGATGATGAAAATCACCAGCAGCACAAACACCAGGTCCAACAGCGGCGTGATGTTCAGCTCGGTCATCGTTCCGTGGCCCTTCTTGGTCGATTTCTTCAGGCTCATTGCGTCATGATCGGCTCGGTTTCCTCGGATTGGATGTCAAAGCGGACCCTCACCTGCGGCGGAAAATTCGTCGGCGGCCGCCGGTCGATGCTTTGCACCTCCTTGAAGACGTCCTTGATACTCTGGTCCCATTTGCTGTCGCCGCTGCCTTTCTCCCACTGGATATTGCTTAAATTGCCGGCCTTGTCCACGCTCACCTGCACTTCGGCCAGGTATTTGTCGTCCGCCAGGTTGTTGGGCCGATTCCATTTTGAACGCAACACATATTCCACATAACCCTTGTAAAGTTGCACCGGATCGCTCTCGGTGTTGACCGCCTTGGCCCCGTCACTGAACGCGAAACTGGCCACGTCCTGGTTTTCCGGGGCCACCACCGGCGGAGCGCTCACCGGCGCCGCCGCCGGCTTGGGCTCCTCATATTTCGGCGGCTCATTTTTTGGGGGTTCAACCTTCGGCGGCTCCGCCTTGGGCTTCTCCGGCTCCTTGGGTTTCTCCGGCGTCTTTTCCTTGACCATGGTCACCGAGATTTTCTGGATTTTCTTGCCCAGCAACCCTTCCCGCGCCGCAAAGTACAACAACGCGCCGATCAACACCGCATGGAAGACGAATGAAATCGTCAGGTTGACCTTCGACGAGTTCTTCTTTTTGCGTTGGTGGGATTGGGGCAGCATCGGACGGCGTTATCGGATTATTGAATTATTTCGCGATTTCGGTGGCCAGATCCACTTTGGCCAGATTGGCCTGCTGGCAGATGTCCAACACGGCACGGATTCGCTTGTACTTGGTTTTGGCATCGCCGCGCACAATCACGTTCAAATCCGGATCGTCCATGCGCAGGTTGATCAGCCGTTGCAGCAGGTCGTCCAGCTTCAAGGTTTCCTGGTTCAAGAAGAGCTGGCCGTCGGCTTGCAAGGAAATGTAAAAGGCCTTCCGGGGCGCGTCCTTCTGATGCTTCGCCGCGGTGGGCAGCACGAGGTCCATGTCCTTGACGGGCGGAATCGTGGTGATGATGAAGATCACCAGGAGCACAAACGCCAGATCCAGCAGCGGCGTGATGTTCAGTTCCGTCAGCGAATCGTGCGCGGATTTGGAACATTTTTTCATGACATCGGCCCCCGGATCCTACGGAAGCTCCGCGGGCACGGGCGCGTCGCGGCGTTTGAGGGCACCCGCAATTTTTTCCTCGAGGTCGCGGTTGTCCACGTAAGTGTGCTCCAATTGATTGGCGTAGCGGGTCGCAAATCCGTCCAGTTCCTGCGTCATGTGCCGGATGGTGGTGACCATGAAGTTGTACCCGAACATGGCCGGAATGGCGACCAGCAGGCCGGTGACGGTGGCCACCAGGGCGGCCGCCACGCCGGGGGCCATGGCCGTGAGGCTGGCCTGGTTTTTCTCCGCGATGCCCGCAAAGGTGGACATGACGCCCCAGACCGTGCCCAGCAGCCCGATGAATGGTCCGCCCGCCACCGCCGTGGACAGGACGATCATGCCTTTCTCCAAAGACATCGCTTGCGCCGACGCCGCCTCTTCCAGCACCACTTTCACCGCCTCGAA
>JBEKZM010000167.1:0-11233 GCA_049509875.1 Verrucomicrobiota bacterium
CGCCGCCCAAAACCTTATCCGTTACTCAACAAACCGCGCCGCAAGTTCGTGGAAATCACCCATCGTAGCCGATATTGGAAAGGCAGACCCCGCAAATATCAAGACCTTAACTAAGGGCCATTCAGGACTGACACTTGCAGGCACTGATGACTTCCTCCGTCTCGCGTCCGCTGTGCCGGATGCTCACCGGCTCAATGGTGCTGTCACTCACCATGAGGCCATTAGAGCAAACAAACCGATACAGTGCCCCGTGGATTTGGTAGGCACTGCTCCGGTCGTGGCTGTTCACCAGCGCGATTTCCGGCGTGTATTCCCCCGGCCTGGCAATCTGGTCCCGCCGTTGAAAACGCAACAGGTGTTTTTGAAAACCCATGCGGCCTTCAAGCCTCACGCTCTGCTGTTGCACTTCCACGGGTGCCCAGCCTTCCTGCCTCATGCGGCTCACGATTTGCGAAGTCGGCAGGAACGTGTATCGCTCCGATACCCCAGCCTGCGGGGCGGCGGCAAACACGCTCGGTGCCTGCACTTTGATTTGTTCGTCGCTCAACTCAATGCGGCTGAACGAACGGATGTTTCGATTGATGTACATATTTTTCCAGTTGTTTTGTTGTGATGGTGATGAATGTCAGCAAGCCGTTGCGGCGGTTGCCCGGCTTGCGGCTTGGGCTTCGGCGCAAAGCCGGACCAAATCCCAAGGCTGTTGGTCGGGGCTGGCAAAAAAGGATTCGAGGGCGCGTGCGTCCTCCGGTCGGGATGACAGTTGCAGGGATTCGCTGTCGCCCGTACACCACACCGAACCGTTGTCCACAAAGAAAAAGCCCGCCCGCACCGCTTCAAGCTCCGGGCATTCCCGTTTCATGTAGTGAAAAACTTCTGCGTGCCGCATCTCAAACGGAAACACCGTCACCTGCTCCCTGCCGTTCCAAAGCAGAATGATGTATTTGTGGAACTCCGGCGCTGTGAACTGTTCGGATTGGCCCAGAGCCTTCACCGTCTTCTTTGTCCTGTTGATTGTCGTGTTGGTTTTCATGGTCTTTTTTTTTGTGCTCTGTTCGTCTTGTCCGTCGCCTTCGCCAGCGAGAGACCGCCAGCCGGGGCGGCCAGTGGAAGGGTTCCTCGGAAGGTCGCCACGCCCGGCCCCCCGGCTGAACGGCGGTCGGTGGAGGCGATGGACGGGGCGAACAGAAGCAAAAACGACCTGAACAACGGGACAACACGACAACGGACAGGGGAAGCCAGCGAACCCTGGCCCCTCCCTGTCGAGCGGTACGCGAGCCAACTTCTGGTTCTCTCGTGAGTTTACGGCGGCGGGAACGGAGTGGAGCGTTTGAACTGGACGCCCGCGTAGGGGAAGGGGCCGCGGATCAGCGGCCAGTTCAAAAAGCGCAGTGGAGTGACGCCGATGGAAAGCTCAACGAGTGAACACCACGGGGGGAGCCAAGTCTTGCCGGGCTTCGCGGCGTAGCTCTTTTAAGGGGAAGCGAATGCCGGCAAGTCTTGGCGACGAGGCTGGGGAGCGAAAAGTGCCGGGATGTCCAGTTCTGCAAAATGATAGCGGATGCATCATCACGTCTTTACCTTAGTATTCCTCGAAAATCTAATCATGCTCAGAAGCGACTGAGACGCTAGACTTATAGTAAGCACCCACAAACCAGAACCGACCGGATTTCTAAAATGGAACAACTCCACCAAACCTGTAATACCAAAAATAAAAAAACCAAAACTGCTAAATAAACCCGCAGATCCCCACCACCCTCGAAATATCGAAATAATTGCCCCAATCGAACATAGAAATCCAATAAATATACAGGCCATTCCCATAGATTTGAGAAACTCGCACGCTGAGGCGGCAAAAGCGAAGTATCCAGGAGCCATAGAATTCCAAAGCATCGGAAGGAATGGCAACAAAAGTACAACCGCAAAAGCCGCTATAAAAACGATTCTCTCTAACAATTTCATAAAATCTTATTTTTTGGGAGGAGCTGGGGGAGGAGTGGGATCTGAAATTGTGCCTGGAACCACAGTTATTGTTCCAGACACATTCCAGGAAATGTGCAACGTGCAACACGCACAGAGTGGAATATCCTTAGATCCGCTCTCCTTTATCGGCTTATCCTTGGCAAGTTTCCGCATAGCCCAATTTGGAGGGGGATTCTTCACGTATGTCAAATTCAGCGGAACATTCCCTGAAATAAAACAAGTGGATGTGTAAGACACTGACCCGCTAGCACTAATTTTCCAAACGTAAACATCGATGCCGCCCTTTCGGAGAAAATTGATTCCCGCTAAACCACAAGCCTTGTCATCTGTGACAATTTCTATTGTAAGGTCCGTGCCATCGTCCTGTGGACCCACGGGAATTTCCAGCGTCGAATCGCCATCCGGATCAATAAAGTTCACCGGAGAATTCTCAAAAGCAGAATAGAGGTTCATGCTTCCTTCCTCTTCTGATGGGTCCCTGCTCACCCACGTTCCGGTTGATGCCTTGTAGTACCGATATCCATAGTAAAGCAAGTCCGATTCATCATCCTGATACTTGGTCGAGAACCGGAAGGGATTTGCCTTGGCCATCGGTCCTGTGCTTCTAATGACTTCGCCGAAGGGGCCTAAGGTGGTAGTGCGCACCCTCGCTGGAACTGACGTGTTTGCAGGCCAATACGCCCGTTTATTTGAAAAGCACGTTTTTCGGAAAGCCCGGCGGGAGCGGTCGCGGCCTAGCCTAGCCGGGGACAGACGGGGACTCCATTTCTTAGCCGTCGTTCCTGGCGGTCGGCAAGACAGCTAAATGAAGAAGCTGACAGGGTCCCGTTCACAGAGCCGATATTGCGCCTTTTGCCTCCGGGGGACAACCCCTTTTTTCACGGTTTCTCGCGGGGATGGAACTTGCGGTGGGCCTCTTTCAGGTCGGCGATGGTCAGTTGCAGATAACGCTCGGTGGTCGCCAGCGAGCCGTGCCCAAGCAAGTCCTGAACGTGGCGCAGATTGGCGTTGTTCTTGACCAGGTGCGTGGCACACGTATGACGCCAGACATGCGGCGTGACGTGCTTTTTCACCTTGGCCAGTTTCGCGTGACGCTTGACCAGGTCGCCCACGCTGTGCGCGTCAATGGGTTTGCCCCGGAACGAAAGGAATAACGCACTGGTGTTCCGGCCGGCGGCGAGTTGGGGCCGGATGCCATTGAGGTAGGTTTCCAAAAACCGGCTGGCGATCTGGCCCAACGGTGTCACGCGGTCTTTCCCGCCTTTGCCGTCGTTGACGCGCAACAAGCCTTCCTCCAGGTTCACGTCGTCCACCCTCAACTGGCGCAACTCCTGATTGCGGATGCCGGTGGCGTAGAGCACTTCCAGGATGGTCCGGTCCCGGTAGCCCAAAACGGTGGTGGTGTCCACGGCCTCGATGATGCGCTTGGCTTCCTGGGGCGTGAGCACGTTCCGGGGCAGTCGGCGCGGTTCGCGGGCATACGCGATGCCCTGGGCGGGATCGGCGGACAGGATGCCCTCGGCTTTCAGGAACCGGCAAAAACTTTTGACGGCGGCAAGGATGGTGTTTTGATTCACGACGCCACGAGCGGCGCCGCATTTGGTCGGCTGATAATAAATCCAGCGTTGGAACTCGGTCAGCGTGGCGGCGGTCACGCTTTGAACGTCGGTGATGGCACGCTGTTCCAAAAAGCGGAGCAGCAAGGCCAGACTGTAGCCGTAGTCGGTCACGGTGCGGGCGGAGTAATTGCGGATTTGCAAGTCACCCTGAAAGCGGCGGAGCAGTTCGTCCAGTTTCATGCCTTGCTCCTGGGATGTGCTCGCGCGTGAGTGGCTTTGATTTCGGCAATGGTGGTGCGGGTGTAAATCTGTGTTGTGCGCAACGAGCGATGCCCAAGCAACCGCTGCACGTAAGCGATGTTGGCCCCGTCCGCAACCAAGTGCGTGGCGCAGGTGTGACGCCAGACGTGGGGCGTGATATTCGTTTGCAGGCCAGCCTTGCGGCCATACTGCTTGACCATGACTTCAATGGCCTGGCTTTTGAGCGGGCCGTGCGGATGCTTGGACGACAACCACAGGGCGCGTTCGTCACGGTTGGCCTTGCTCCATTCACTGCGGACTTTTTGCAGATACTCGCGCGTGTAATCGCACGCCTTACGACCAAGCGGCACCACGCGGTCTTTGCCGCCCTTGCCCTTGGTCACGCGCACAAAGCCGTTTCTATAATCGGCGTCGTGGATGGACAGCCGGGCCATTTCCGCGAGCCGGATGCCGGTCGAGTAAAACATTTCGAGGACGGCCTTGTCCCGGATGCCGATCTTGGTCTGCGTGTCGGGCGCGTCCAGCAAGGCGCGGGCCTCGCCCTGGGTGAGCACCACCTTGGGCAACCGGCTGGGGAGTTTGGGCAGCATGATTCCGGCGCACGGATTGACCAGGATAACGTCGGTGCTTTCCAGATGCTCAAAGAACCGGCGCAACGCCTGCAAGTGGACATGCACGGTCTGGACAGCGTGGCCGCGTCCCTGCAACCACAACTGATAATCGCGCACGGTCTGGCGGCTCACGTCGCGCACGTCGGCCATGCCGATGCCCGCGAGCCAGCCAAAGAACACGGTCAGGGAAGCCTTGCGACTCTTGATCGTGGCCGGGGAGAACCGGCGAACCTTCAAGGCTTCAAGAAAATGGGCGCGTTGTGTTTCCAGCGAGTCTGACGCGCTCATGCTGCACCCCCCGCTGATACGGATATGTGCGCCCCATTGATGCGCGGTTTTCCCATATACTTCCCCGGAAAGGGTGCGAGGTTGGCCGGTGGATTCGTGGAAGTCCTGTCGTTATTGGCTGGAACACCGTTTTGAACCTCGCACATTGATACCTGCGAGGTGGGTGCAAGGTTGCTGTTTTGGGGTGCGAGGTGGGTCAAAACACCTGCGAGGTTTGATTCCTGGCGCAACTGTTCCACGGATTTGAGTCCGGCCAAAAAGCGGCCTGGCTCGTCGGTCGGGGTGTAGAGCAAACGGTATTGATACGTCTGCCCAAAGCGGCCTGACAACGGTACGACGTATTCCATTTCCACCAGTTCTTCCAGGTGGATGCGCAAGCGGGTGTCGCCCCATTGGAACGCCTCGCGCAGTTCACGGCGGTTAAAACTCACCTTGTCCACGGAACCACCACCGGCTTTCTTGACGACGTAATCACTGACCAGTTGCAACAAGTCACGGCTGGGACGGGACAGGTCATCGAGCGAATGCCCAAAAAGCTGGTGGGCCAGGTCGTTGGCAATGGCGATGTCATCGAGGGTGGTTTCGATGTAGTCGCCAAGCTGGGCGTCCTGTTTCACCGGTCGCTGCAACTGATGCAGGAACGTGACGGCTAAAATCAGATGCAGATATTTGGGATGGTCGCGCCGGACCAGCAACTGCTCATCGGGATAGGACAGGAACGGCTCGAACGGATTGACCACGACCACGGGCCGCAACAGCCGTTGGAAGGCCTGGTGTTTCTGGATGGTGGCCGTCCGCAAGGACCGGCGACGCCAGCCATCCAAGGTGTGGCTCTGTCGTTGCGCCTCCAGGATGGCGCGGGTCTGCCCGGCGGATTCGTCCACGCTCACCAAAATAAACCGGCTGCGCGTCTCGGCGTCGGTGCGCGGGTTGGTCGTCGTCTGGAACACGGCGGTCGGGCCATGCACGGTGTTGACCTGGGTTTCCAGCTTGCCGGTCAGCGGATTTTTGACCGTGCTTTCAATGACCAGCTTTTTCGCGCTGATCAGATTGCGGATGGCGTAGTCCGCGCCCTGCGCTCCGGCGATTTCCTCCACGGCCAGCACCTTGTGGCGCAAGGAGTCCTCGCCTTTGTAAAACAACGCCCGGTCGGTCAGCGAAGTGAGCTTGATTAAGTCCTCGTCGGGACAGAGGCAAAGAATGGTGTCCTGCAAATGGCTCTTGCCCGAACCGCTGCCCGAAAGCGTGAGCAACGCCAGCGGGTCGGGCATTTTCCGGCTGGTCATCACCAGATAACCAATCAGCTTGTTGGTCGCCTCACCAATCATCCCCAGCCGTTCCATGTCGCGCAATATCTCGCCCGTGAGATCGGGGTGACGCCCCAGCTTCATCCCCTCGGCCTTGTCCGCGTCACTCACCACGGCCACCGTGGACGCGCCTGCGGCCTGGCGTTGCTGCACGTAACTTTCCAACTGCTCAATCAGCCGGTTGGTGTCGGCTTCGATGACTTCGACGTTCTCGCCAAACAACCGGGCCGCTTCGCTCATAAAACCGCGGCGCGAACGGCTGAGATAAAAATCCACGGTATCAATCGCAAAGCGGTGCGAGCCGCACGGGCCACTCTGGCTGCCGACGGCGCGAATGGTGGCTTTCAACCGGGATGCGCCGGGCTTCTCAATGGCGCGCAGCTCATACTTGCGCCCGCTGTAGTTCACGGTGAAGCCGTCCGGCGTCATGCAGACGGTGTCTGCACTCAATGGCGCTTCGTGCCGTTCCTGGGAAAGCGGGGCCGCCCCTTTGATTGGGTCCAGGCACTGCCTGGCAAAATCGGTGGCGGAACGGCTAAGGAAAAAATCAGCGGCATCCTTCATGCCCTCGGGCCATTGAACTATGTGGACGCGCTTGACCAGCGCCGGCAACATTTCATTCCTTAGCCGTTCGGTGGCCGTCCTGCCGGCGTCGTCGTTGTCGAGGCAAAGAAAAATCTCGGTGACGCCATTTTCCTTTAGCAGTTGCTCGTGGTCGGTCGTCCAGCCGTTGGTGCCGTAAATGGCGATGGTGTTTTTAAAACCGGCCTGCCACAAGGCCAGGCCGTCCAGGATCGCCTCGGCGATAAACAGCGTTTGATTGGTCTTCGCCGCCGTGCCGTTCCACACTCCGCGATGCGGGCCGGGCAGATACAGGTGGCGCGGTTCGTCGTCACGGATACGACGGCCATAAACACCAACTACGTTTCCGGTCGCATCAAAGATTGGCACGGTGACGCAACCGCGAAAAAGTTCCTGCCCCTTCTGGTTTAACACGCCCAAAGTGTTCAGCCCGTCAATGATCTCCCCGGCCTTGGGCAAGACGCCGGGCAAGGTGCCGTTGCAATAACCGACTTGGAACACGTCCAGCATGGCCGGGTCGTCCAGCTTGCGGGATTTCAAGTAATCGAGTCCCGCACGATCCTTGCGGAGCGTCTTGCCGTAAAAACCAACCACGCGTTGCAAGAGCCTGGCTGTCTCTACGGGTGACAGCGCGGGCGGGGCGGGAGCGGTGGACGGGTTTAATGTGCTCGCCGCTTTCACGCCGGGGACGGCCTGGCACAGTTTCAACGCCGCCTCCCGGTCGGTGATGCCTTCCTTTTTCGCCACGAACTGAATGACGTTGCCCGCCGCGCCGCAACCGGGGCAATGCCACAGACCTTTTTCCGGCGTGACGATGAGCGACGGCGTTTTGTCGTCGTGGAAGCAGCATCGGCCAACGTAATTGCGTCCCGTCCTTTTGAGCTTCACCCCGTAACTCTCGACCACACGCACCAGGTCGGTCGTGCGCTTGATTTCGTCGAAGTCCACTTTCATAACCAGGACACCCATTGGCCGGTTTTCTCGTTGTACTCCCCGCGATAACCGTCCGTGTCGAGCAACCGCTGCCAGCGTTTTTCGGCGGTCGCGGGTGAACGGAGCGCCAGCCGTATCATGCGCCTGCCCCGGTCATACCAGCCGCAGAGCGATTTCAGGCGGTCGTCCCACCCGTGCTGATACGCCTCGCGCACAGTCAACCGGCCCAGCCCCGCCAAGTCCTTCGGCACGCCCGCCGCCAGCGCGTCCCGTTCCCAATCGTCCCAGGGATACTGGCCATAAACGCAATCGAGGACCGGCGAGTCGAAGATGTCCAGCGGGCGGGGGAACTTTTTCATGGCAGGCCGTGTTTTTGCAATCGGCGTCAAGCGGGAAAATGAAAGTTTTGACATGCCCGCAAGTTTGTAGATATTCTTCAAACGTGCAAGCACTTTGTTCAATCTCTACAAACAGCGTTTATAGTTCCGGCATGAAAACCGGACGCCCTTCCGAACGGGAACGCCCTCCCTTCGGCCAGCGGCTTTATGAGTTGCGAGAGGCGGCGGGGCTGACACAAGCGCAAGTTGCCGACAAGCTCGGCATCTCGCATCGCGCCTATGCCTTTTGGGAACGTGAACCCACGGCGGTTCGCGCAGAGCAACTGGCCACGCTGGCCGAGTTGTTTGGCGTCACTGCGGATTTTCTCATCGGACGCCAGCAGCCATCCAAGCAGCGCGGCTCCGGGCCAACCGGCAAGATGAAACAGCTTTTTGAAGCCGCCTCCAATTTGCCACGTCGTCAGCAGCAAAGGGTGGTCGGCCTGGTGGAAGATATTCTGATCGCGCGGGGCGCAATTAACGGCACCAACGGCAACTCGTAAGCCTTTCCTTGAACCGGAAAGAAGCGGAAAGAGCCGGAAAAAGGCGGAAGATCAACCACTTCCAGGGCGAGCAAAAAGCAGAGCCGAGACAAGCTCATCTTGGTAGCAGCCGGTCTTTGCCTGTGGACGCGGCTGCATCTAACTTTGTCCCGTCTCGGCTCTGTTTTTTGCGGTCGGAGGTTCGTGCGACTCCCGGCCCGGCGACAGCCCCTTTCTGGTGGTGAGACCATTGGATTTCCGCGTTGCGATGGAAGCCGGGGCGCAATCGGAAAGCCAATGGACTCACGACCAGACCATCTTCGGGCCAGCACCGGGTCAGGTGAGTTTGGCGGCGTAGTCTTTTAAGGGGAAGCCATGCTCACCTGTCCCGGCGCTGGGGGGCCATCAAGGCTTGAACGGCTGGCAGGATTGGCCGAACATCCTGAGAACGGAACGGGGGATGGGGATGGCCCCGGCGCGGAGCGCCGGGGGCGTCCCCGTCCCCCTTCCTTGTCTATTTGTAACAACAGTAAACATGGTAGCTACCTTTTCACTTTTTCCATGAAGCGGCAATCGCTCAAACTCGATGAGATTGACTGGCAGGTTTTAACGGGCATCGCCGCCGATTGCGGCTGCGAGTATCGCGGCACTCCGTCCTGGCGGCGGCTGTTCGATGACATCGCCAGCGGCAAACTGTCCGTGGTCATCCGCCCGGACAAGCGCGTGCGCGACTTTCAAGCGAAGCTGCGACGGCCCATGATCGAGCAGCGGCAAAAACAGCAGACGGCGAACTGGACGGCACGCGGCGAGCGCGACCGCTTGCGGCAGGAACAAAACCGGCGTGCCGCTGGCATCCCGCCGCGTGGCGCACAAGAGGCGCTGGATGAAGCGACGGGCTACCGCGACGAGTTCGGCAGGTTGACCGATCCCGGATAAAAATCGTCCAGGTCTCGAACGGATTTCGGACGAACATCGTCCAGAGATCGGATAATTCTCGTCCGCAAAATGAACTAACAGCGTTAGAGGTCAGGCGTGCCGTCTGGAATGGCGCTTGTTACGTCCGCCCCTTCCACTGGGAAGGAGAACAGCGTCCAGCATCAAATCAGGTTTCATTCCGTCGTCGTTGCACCACTTCACCAGCAACCTGGCGGCGTTTTCACCGGCGGCATTTGACGCACACCACAGATTTTTTACAGGCAGCCAGATTCACCGTCAGAGGCGGGGTAAGTGTCATAGCCGAAAAATCCCGAAATAGCCCGAACAAGACCGAAGATCAACCACTTGTGAGGCCGCCGATTTCTCACGGCAACGGCTGACGTTGAACGGTGTTGAGTTGCGTTAATCCGAGGCGTTGAATGCCGTTGAACTTGCAACGCCCTTCAACGCATTTCAACGGTGCTTCGCCGCTGCACCTGCACTGCCTCTACTGACGTAAGGGGATGGTGTCTGCCCGAAAATCAAGTTTCCAGGGCGTTCACTTCATCGCCGTTTCCCGCTCGCCGGGAACGTAGCCAATCGGTCATGTCTTTCCGTGGCCGTGGTCGTTGCCTGGCGGTGGACTGGTCATGGACGGTTCGCGGATTGGCTGTTGCCGGGACGCTGCCGGGACATCACCCGGACGTTTGAGCGGACAGTGACGGGATGCTGCCCGGTCATGGCAGCGGTCATAATAGGTTGAGAAAAACGGGACGAAGTGCGAACGGAAGCTAAAAGTTGCGTGAAGCGCTTTTTGTCTGAAAACCGGAAGGAATCGGCTATAATTTACGGTTAGACTTGTGCGGTTTTGAGGCGGCCTTTAGTTGTAAAAGACACCTGCAAATACAATTTGCAACTTGAATAAATCCAGGAGCAGTCGGCACTTTCGCTCAAAGATTGCTTCCTTATTAAACTCACGAAACATAAAAACAAATTTTTCATCTAATGGTGCTAAGCAGACTTGATTCCATTCAATTTTACTGCTTGTCGCTCCAACTAATACTCGATACGCCGCGTTCACATTACAGAATGATTCGATTCCAGAGAAGATTGATTCGATACGGTACTTCAACTCATCAATATTTTGGGAGTCGGCCTGGGAAAATTGAAGGTAACTATTAAACTCTATTGTTAGTCTTATTAGGCATCGTAAGTTGTCCTGCTCAGATTCAGAAAAACATGACCTCGTGTTCTCCAACATAACTGCTTGGGTTTCTCGAATCTGTTTCTTTAAATTGTCATCCATGATTGAATTCAGGCCGCTATTACTAGTCCAGCCAACAATGCCGCTGCTGCATCAAGCAGTGCTATTGCACCCGCAATTAAAGCGGCGGCACCAACCACACAACCACAATGTTTCACGACTCTATCTAAAGCGTTCTCCACCTGATTCATAGCCTGCTGTAGGGCTTTTTTATGTCCTGCATCTAATCCCGTCCCATTAATGTCCGCAGCGGCCTCCGCCAATCGCTTTGCCAGATTTGCCTCTGCCGCACCCAGGTCTGAGAGTGCTTGCGCACAGTCCACAAAACCCCTTCCATCGGGGTCCACTCGGCTAATCTCATTGTTGCCGACATTTACATAAAGGTTCAACCCGCCATCTTCCCCTTTTGGATCCCGATTTAGCCACGTCCCTGTTGACGGCTTGTAGTACCTGTAGCCGTAATAAAGCAAGTCCGATTCATCATCCTGGTATTTGGTCGAAAAACGTATGGGATTAGCCTTGGCCATGGGCCCGGTTGCGCGGATGACTTCCCCGAAGGGGCCTAAGGTGGTAGTGCGCACCCTCGCTGGAACTGACGTGTTTGCAGGCCAATACGCCCGTTTATTTGAAAAGCACGTTTTTCGGAAAGCCCGGCGGGAGCGGTCGCGGCCTAG
>JBEKZM010000168.1:0-8554 GCA_049509875.1 Verrucomicrobiota bacterium
GGCCGAGTTTGCGCCGAACAATCCGCCGAATGACGCACACGGATCATCCGGAATACCTCCCGGTCGCCCCCGAGAAAAAGCCGGAAGCGGCGGCCTTGGCAGTTTGAAATTCACGAACGGCTGGCCGGAAAACGGATCGACCGGAGGGGCCGCCGCGTCGTCTGCCCCTTAGGAGGCGCAAGCGACCGACTGCGGCGCGCCTTTGACACCGCCCAGCGCCGATTTCATCTTTCCGGACTTCTTCGGCTTCAAGTTTTTGAGCTGGAGTTTGCCGGCTTTCTTCGGGGCTTTCTTTGCAGGTTTTGTTTTGGTGGCCATAAGGATCTAATTACCTTTCGCTGGTAGAATTCACGCTTGCCCAACGGATGTCGAACATTTTTTGCAGAAATGCGCAAAACTGGTCATTCGCAAATCCGCTCCAGCATTAACGCCACTACGCGTGCGCCGGGACGCCGGCAGGGTTCCAACTCCAGCAAGCTCTTCGTGACTTGTACAAACGTCGTCGGCAGACCTGGCTGGCTGGTTTTGGATTTGAGAAACACCCCCGGTGCTGGCGGCTGGGCCGTTCTCAAGACCAGTTGGGCGATGGAAGCGCCCAAGGCGTAAAGATCGTCCGCTTCCGGGTTGGCCACGGTTCGCCTGGGCGCGAAATAGCCGGGTGTTTCGATCCAGAGCGAATCCGGCTGATTCATTCGGCAGGCGCTCTCGAAATCAACCGCCAGAAGCTCGTGATTTGGCCGGCACAAGAAATTGGCCGGCTTGCAATCGCGCCAAGCCCAGCCTGCGGAATGGAGGTCCGCCAAAATGCGCGCCATTTGCAAGCAATACCGCAGAGTCCGCCTGGCCGAAATCCTCTCGCGACTTGTGATGACCGCCTGCAGCGATTTGCCCGGAATATGTTCCATGACCAGGTAATAGCCATGGTTGGCGCGAAAAGTCCGGATGACTCTCGGCGCCGCATGGACGAGCGGAGAGACCTTTTTTAAGAACTCCATTTCGCGTTTGATGCGATCAAAGCCGTCACGGCCCAGCCAATCAGTTTCTCCGTGTCTTCTGCCTTCCTTGATGATGCAAGTTTTCGCGGGCATTGTGGAAAAGTCCAGAGCCCGATAAAGGCCGCCCCGTCCACGCTGCACGAGGGCTTCGAAATCTCCGAAGCTCGTTTCCAACTTCGTGAGTTTGGCTGGCGCCGGGGCGGGTGCTTTTCGTTGAAACGGATCCGCCAGCCAGCGCGGCACGGCGGCGCCAGGTTCCCGCCGGTCCGGAACCAGTCGGCCATCCGGGCGGACAATTGTGAGCGTGGATTTGGTTCCGCCATTTCTCTTCTGAGCAAACTGGAACTGCCCGTAACGGTAGTAAACGCATGATCCCGGGCGCAGCGGTTCATCGTAAGGAATGACGGGCGCCGGCTGATGAGCCGTAAGGCGATCCAGTTCTTCGGCGAGCTCGACCGCGGCCCCCGTGGAAGGTGGATAAATGGTCACAAACTTGCCCACCTGATGAAAGCCATAAAACACACCGGCATTGAGCTGTTGCAGGTCCTTCAGCGACCGGGGAGCCTTGAACATAACCCGATGCCGCAACAGGCAGGGAAAAATCGAACGGAAAATGGCGCACGCCGAAAGGATTGTGGCGGAGACATGGAGTTTCCAGCCTTGACACGGATCGGCACGGTTTCCCTTTCGATTATACCACCACATTGAACCGGCCGGCCGGATGGGCAGATGGGACTGGCAGAGCTGCCGCCACTCGCCTTCCAGCTTGCGAGCAATTGTTTCCGGTGGGCTTTGAGTGAGCGACATGTTTGATTTGTAACGGACGTTTCGCGCCGTTAGCCCTAAAAGATGGGCGGCGCAGGTAAAACATTCCAAACCCAACCCACCAAGGCAACCGGCATTTTTGTTCCGGCTTGGAAAAAAGCCCTCGGTCTTCGACAAATGTCCCCTGAGATTCGCCAAGTACCGGCGCGCCCGGCGCGCCAGCCAGCCGGCGTTGTTTATTGAAAACAACTTGGAGGTGGAGGGCGTTACGTTAACTTCTCAGTTATGCACCGGTCCACTGCATGCGCTATTGACTGCACTCTCCGCATGGGTGGGCGGTGCAGGGGAACCGAATCTGGCGGTGAGCGGCGGGTGCAGGCGTCTGCACCAAGGCGTTTCCCCATAGCCCGATTCTTTCGACGTGGTCGAAAGAATCGGGCTGGTCGCATTTCGTCGAGCTCCTTTCGCTCAAAAAGCATCTGCAAAGGACGGCGACACCATGCAAAGATTCGTTCCAGTAGTTGTGGGCCGGGAGCCCAATTCTTGGAATGCCCGGTGCGCCGTTCTGCAACTGCGCCACTTTTTCAGCCAGCGACATCCGGCGTATTAAATCATTCGCCCGCGGCAACAACGTCCGCGCGGGGTCACGCCAGATGGCCGGTTCGCTGATTTCCGGGATGTGTGTGGCCGCGGCTGAAAAAGCGTCCGCCAATTCTGAAGCGCAGAACGAAACAACCGCTGTTCCCGCAACATCCTTCGCGTCAAACGTATTAAACTTGGCCGTGCGGCTTGCTGGCCGCAAAGGTGACTGCGAGAGGCCCTTTGAGGAAATCATCATCATGTTCAATCGAGCTGGTGATTAAGGCGAACTTTCGCGCGCCGCCCGCGGTGGTGGAAATGTCAAAAATTCTGACCAGAACCTTGTCGCCGGAAGTCACTCACTGTAGCCACAAACCAGAACTTGGCGAGAATGGTGAACATCGCAGGCATTCTGGGGGCGTTCATGATTAGTAGGTGAAAATCATCGCTTGAAAAAGGCTCAAATTCGGCGCTCACAAATTACTTCTCTTGCCCAGCAGATTTACACAAGATGGCGGCAAATCCCCCAGCCGGAGCGAGCGAGAGGCTAAGGCTGGAGGTTGCGTTCACATCTTGTTGGGCTTCTTCGACCGCTTGGTAGTCGGATTCGTCAGGCTCGTCGGCGAAAGCATGCATCGCCCATCGTCCCTTTCCCAGAAACTTGAGCGGTGCCTGCAGCTGGGCAGCGGCATCACCATTCATCGCCACGAGATACCATTTCTCACCGGAACGGCGAGCCAGCACGACGGACTGGGCGACCTCGCCAGCCAAGACCAGTGTTTCATCCCAAACTGTGGGTAGGCTGCGAAGAAATTCCACGCCGGGCTGGCCGCGGTAATTCTTCGGACTATCACACAAGACAAGCAGCGGACTCGGATAGATCACCGTCATCGCCAGTTGCCGCGCACGCGTGCCCATGACTTCCGCCGGAACCGTGGTTTTAAAATCCTTGGACGCGCGATTCAAAAAACCGCCCGGTGTAAAGTCCATCGGCCCCAGCAGGGCGCGCGTGAACGCCAGCGTGATCGTGTGCAGGGGCGTGCATCGGTTGCCGCCGAGTTTATTGTATTCATTGCCGAGCACGCCTTCCTGCGTGATGAAATTCGGATACGTCCGCGCCAGCCCCGTGGGTTTGTACGTGCCGTGAAAATCAATCAGCAAGTGATGCTTGGCGGCGGTCGCCAGAACTTTTTCGCACCATTGAACGGTTTCCTGCGACTGGCTATTGAGAAAATCAATTTTTACTCCCGCGAATCCCTGCTCCGCCAGATAGGAGAGGGTGTTTTCCACGCCGAACGTTTCGATGTCCAGCGAATGCGCCCAAATCAGCAATCGAACGTTCTTCGATTTCGCGTACTGCATCAGTTCGGGCACATTCACTTCAGGAACGGATTGTTTGAAATCCGCTCGCATTGGATTGGGGTTGGAATGGAGCGATTTGTTGTAGCTCGTCATCCCACGGTACCAATACCAATCCATCAACTGGTAAGGCCAACCCATCTCGGCCGCGAAATCAATGTATTCCTTGTGCGAAGGTGTCGTGCCGCGGGAATCCACACCTCGGTGTCGCGGATCGGAATCGTACGGATTGATGCCGGTCCACCAGGAGTCCCACGCACTCGCGCCGGGTTTGATCCAGGAAGTATCTTTCACCCGGCTGGGGGTCGCCAGCGTGGCCACCAGATCAGAACCGGGAAGGTCAGCGGCGGTGCGGCCGAAAATCAGCACCCGCCACGGGCTGACGCGCGGCGTGAAGGATGCCACCAATCCATTTCCGTCAGAACGCCGGTCGAGCACCGCCTTCACAGCCGAAGTGCCGGTGCCCGCGATTGACATGCCTGCCCAGTCCAACAAATCCGATTCCGACACTGCAAAATAACCGGCAGGAGTTTCGACCAGCAACGGCAGAACACTGCGAAATGGACGCCCGTCCCGGCTCGGGGGAATGGCGCTCAACCGCTTTTCCGGATATTGATTCTCCGCGCAATCGGATTCGTCGCCTGCCCAGCAGCGGTAATCCTCGGCGAAATGAAATTCCGTCAGTTCATTCGTCAACACAAAACCGCCAAGGCCGGAACTTTCTGGGAGGTCGTAACGAAATGCCAAACCGCGGTTGTAAGCACGCACGATCAGGTCAAACTTGCGGGTCAGCTCTCCGCGTTCTTCCAGCGTCAGCCGCAACTCCCGGAAATAATCCTGCACGATCCGGCGGTTTCCGAACGGATTCTCCCAGGCGCCATCATTTTTCTTGGTCGCGGCCTTGGTGATGACCGCAGCCGGGCCCAGCTTCACGCCATCCTTGAATTCGAGGCCGAGCAGCGAGTTGGTCAGGACCATTTTGCCGCCCACCTCCACGCAATAATGCAGCCCATGATCGTCCGAAACGACTATGTCCAAGGCGCCGTCCGGCGAAGCAAGACATTTCTCGGCAGCGTGCGCGCCCGAGGCAGGCAGCAGCAAGCACAGCAGTGCCGAAGAGAGGAGCGTAGGAAATTTGTTCATATCAGAACCAATCGCTTGATTACTCTATTGGAAGTGCGTAGATAGTGATGCTGAACCGTGGGAGCTTAGCCGAGCTGGGAATAACATCAACCGGCGAATCGCTGATGCTCGGGTTTTGGCTGCCGGCTTCGGCGGAGGCCAGCCGCCAACATGTGCCTTTATCGGCGAGGTTCGCTCCGGCGAAGTTGAGTTTTACAGGCTGATCAGCATCGGTGGGATTCAAAATCGCCACCGTCAGCGTGCGGCGATTCGCAGTCCAAGCGGCCACAACATCAAGTGGAAAGGTATCGCTGCCGGCGTTGATCACCGGTTGCTCACCGCCAACCGGATCGTTGGGTGTAGGCTGCGGCGAATTGCCGGTGACCGAAACGGGAATGGAACCGAAATGGTCGCGATATATTTTGAAGACGAGAGCATTCGCATTCAGCGAAACATTTGTTCCTTCCCGTGCAAGCAGTGAGGTGGCAAACGTGTAGGCGGCCATTTGCATGATATCGCTGTGCCTGAACATTTCGTGGAAGACCCAGGCGTAGGCGGGATAAACCGGATAGCCCACGCTCCCGCCGCGGCTGCTGTAGGCCCACTCGTCAATGTTCAGCGGTTTGGGGTTGGCGATGAGCTGCGGGAACAACTTCTCGTATTCCTTGTATTCCTCATATTTGATCCGGATGTGATTGGCGGGACGGCGCATCCAATCGGTGACCGGCTCGTTCGGGTCATTCGGAACCTGCTTGCCCTCGGGGAGACTGAAGTGCGTATTGCCATAGTTGTAAAAGTGGTCGCTCATGATGTCGAAATGGTTGAAACAATTCGAGAATAGCATTCCGCTCCAGTCTCCGGATGACAGGTAAGGTGGAACGAGATTGGTGCCCAAGCTCAACGATTCCTTGGAGCCGGTCATGGTATCCGGCATCGCCCCACTGGCGATCAGTTTGATCGTCGGGTCCACTTTCCGCATGGCCTTGGCAAACTCATTTTGTTTGAAAGCAAATTGGTTGGGCTTCATCGCGCCAAATTGGTAACTGATGCCCCACATCTCGTTGCCCAAGCCCCAGAACTTCACCTGGTAGGGTTCAGGATGACCATTGGCGGCACGGAGTTTGCCCATCGGCGTCTTGGCATTTCCGTTGGCATATTCCACGTATTCAGCCGCCGACCAGGCGTCCCCCGTACCGGCATTGACGGTGATGTAGGGTTCGACTTCCAGAAGCTTGCACATCGTCATGAACTCATCCGTGCCAATATCATTGGGTTGCAGCGCACGCCAGACAGGATCCCACGTGGGCGGCCGTTTGTCCGGGTCGCCGATGGCGTTGCGCCATTCGTGCGCCGAAACGAAGTTGCCCCCGGGGAAACGGTAAACGCCGGAACGAAGACTCTTGAGCAAGACCATGGCCTCGGGACGCCAGCCATTCAGGTTGTTGGCGGGCATGAGCGAAACGGCGCCGACATGGAATGAGCCGGTTCCAGTCCCCATGATTTTGAACTGGGCAGTTCCAGACTTCTCGGCTTTGAATGAAAACGTGTATTTCTTGTACTCAGAACCCAAATCACCAAGGGAAATAGTCTGGCGAAAAGCGTCTTGTTCGGCGTCCCAGACAATGATGATCGAAACTCTTGCGGCGGCATCGCCAGCGAGTTGGATCCGCCCATCGTAGGTGGCACCCTGGATGAAGTTGACCCCGCTCTGGAGAATGCCACGGGATTCGGAACCGGCAAGTTTGATCAACGGCGAATGATCGCCGACAAACGGGTGGTTCGTATCCATGATGACAGTGTCCACGGGCCCAATCGGATTCCAGCGCCCCGGGCCAATGCCGCGGCGGCGCGGGCCAAAGCCTCCTCCTCCGCGCTGATTCACATCCGGTTCTTCCGCCGGTTTGGGCTGGACGGCGTAAAAAAACTTGCGATCGTCGAGCATTTCGCACCAGAGACTGCTGTAAATCAGATTGCCGGCATGCTCGATAAACTGTCCGTAAAGATAGGGCGAGATCGGCGCGCTAGTCTTCGTGGCATCGATCGTGGCGGTCACAGTTTCGCTCGCAGCCAGGCACGGGATGCCTAAAAGAAGCATGCCTTGGAGCAGGTATTGTCGCGGCTTCATGGGATAATTCTCCATTTTTCTCAGCGGAAGATTTGCTGTGCAAACCAGTATAGACTGTTCTTCCAGTGCTGGAAGTCATGGCCGTGCCCATCTACATGGTAGATATGCGGAACATCATTAGTCTTCAAGTAGGCATGCAAACCCTGACTGATGCGGAGCAAGCCGTCCTGGCTACCGCCGGAAATCCAAAGCAGCTTCAGCATCTGCTTGGATTTTTGCGGGTCGGGAATCAATTGCTCTGGTGGGCGCGTGTTCGGCGCGGAAGAAAAGCCGCCAATCCAGGCGAAAGTGTCGAGGTGACTCAAGCCGAAGTCGAGCGCTTGGCCGCCGCCCATGGACAGCCCGGCCAACGCCCGGTGGTCGCGGTCCGCGTCAATGGAATAGTGGGCTTCGACGAACGGTATGATGTCGTGGAGCAAGTCCCCCTCAAAATTCTTGCCCCAGCCATCGCCGGCCAGCGCAGCCGGGTCGCCTCCGTTGCCGGGGCCGCGACGTTGCGCGTCGCCGCGCGGAGCGTTGGTCGAGGCATTGCCGTTGGGGAAAACGACGATCATGGGTTCGATTTTTTTATCGGCGATTAGATTGTCAATGATCACGTTGGCCGAACCGCTGTGCGTCCACTCGTGAACTTCGTTGCCGCCGATGCCATGAAGCAAAAACAGCACGGGATATTTTTTGCCCGGGGAGTAATCCGGCGGCGTATAGACTTCCATCCAGCGTTGCGCGCCGATGGTCGTCGAATCATAGTCCACGCGCTCGAGTTTGCCGTGAGCGATGTCTGCGCGTACTTGGTCGAAGCCGGCTGGCGCAGGATCAAAGGCCGGTTTGTCATCCGGCCCGGGGGCGACCGGTCCGCCAAAATCGCCGCGTCCAACACGGCGCCCCCCACGCGCATTGGGGTCCTCGGGATTGGTGGCAGCGGATGGTCCGGCAGTCGCGGGTGCCGGAGCGCTGGCGGCATCCCGCTTGGCCGTCGCCTCCGAAGAACCAAAATTGCCAACCTGCCGCGTGAACTTGATTTCGTCGCCGGAAACCTTGCCGGTGAAAACCACGCGGACATCGTTGTCCTGAATGCGCAACAGCTCAGTAAACGTCACCGTGCTGCCGTCAAGTTTGCCTTCCTGCAAATCGGCTTCTCGTTTCTGATCGGTCATTTCCACGCTCGCATGCCCCGTCACCGTCGCGCCGTCCTGCTTGAGATTGAACGTGTATTTTTGCAACCCGCGCTGGCTCTCGAAATCGGCCTTCCACCTTCCAGTCAAGTCAATCGCCGTGGTGGTGGTTGCACCCGCGGCACGCCTGGCCACGATTTCTTCCTTGGCGAAGTCGCCCACTTCGCGATGAAACCGGATTTGGGCGCCGTCTGCGTCAAGTTTGCCCATATAGGTGATGCGCAGCTCGTTGCCCTGAAAGTTGAACATTTCCACGAACGAGACCGTGTCGCCCACCACCTTTCCCTCGGTCAGCGCCGTTTCACGCTTTTGCTCGCCGATTTCCGAGTTGGCTTTGCCTGTCAAATTTGTGCCGTCCTGCTTGAAGGTGAAGGTGTATTTTTGTTGGCCGATTTGCGAATCAAATTCGGAGCTCCAAAGGCCGGAGAGGTCGGCAG
>JBEKZM010000169.1:0-9446 GCA_049509875.1 Verrucomicrobiota bacterium
AACGAGGAGGGAGCCTTTGTGTTCTTTAACGTGTCCGCCGGCGGCGGCTGCGGCCCACTCAACTTTTACACCTTTCCCTCAACCGGAGATTTCTTCCGGGTTGGCACCACCACGGTGTACGTCAGCGCGAGCGACGACTGTGGCGACACGACTAATTGCAGCTTCACGGTGACCGTGGTTCTCCCGCCGATTACCCTGAATTGTTCGTCGAACATAATCGTGACGGCCAATGCCCCGGGCGGCGCCAGCGTTTTCTTCACTGTCACTGGCAGCGGCGGCTGCCAGGGCGCCCCGAATGTGGAGTCCGAGCCGCCGAGCGGCAGCTTCTTCCCTCTGGGAACCACCGTCGTCACCAGCACTGCGGACAATTATTGTGACAATTCCACCAATTGCACCTTTACCGTCACGGTCAACCCGCCAAGCCCGATCATGCTGAATTGTTCCTCGAACATCACGGCCACGAGGACGGACCCGAACGGCGCCACGATCTTCTATGCCGTGACGGCCAGCGGCGGGTGCAGCAACCCCACTGTCACTGCTTATCCGCCCAGCGGCAGCACCTTCCCGCCAGGTCCTACCACTGTGTATGTCACCGCCAGCGACGACTGCGGCGATTATACCAATTGCAGCTTCGTGGTCACAGTGATCAGTCCGCCGATTGTGCTGAATTGTTCATCAAACATAACGGCCACGGCGAACAATCCAGGTGGCGCCACCGTGTTCTACACCGTCACGGCCAGTGGCGGCTGCACTGCGCCGGCCATCGCCGCCTATCCGCCCAGCGGGAGCCTCTTCCCGTCTGGCTCCACGACCGTATACGTGACCGCCAACGACGGCTGCGGCACCAGCGCCAGTTGCAGTTTTGTGGTGACAGTGGTTCGGCTACCTATTGCCCTGAATTGCTCTTCGAACATCACGGTGACCGCGACCAGTTCAAGCGGGGCAGCCGTGTATTACGGCGTGGCTGCCAGCGGCGGCTGCAGCCCGCCCGTAATCTCGAGTTATCCGCCCCCGTAATCTCGAGTTATCCGCCCAGCGGAAGCACTTTCCCGATCGGCGTCACCACCGTTTACACAACTGCCAGCGACACCTGCGGCGACAGCACCAATTGCAGCTTCACCGTGACCGTGGTTCGTCCTCCGATTGTGCTCGGCTGTTCCTCCAACCTCACCGTGACGGCGACCAGCTCGAACGGTGCCAACGTATTCTTTAACGTGACCGCCAGCGGCGGCTGCACCGCGCCCAAGGTTACCGTGGTTCCGCCAAGCGGGAGCCTCTTCCCCATTGGCGAGACCATGGTCTATTCCGTGGCCGGGGATACCTGCGAAAACTACACCGATTGCGTCTTCACGGTCACGGTCAATCCGGGCACTAATTCTCCCGCCGTCGGAAGCGGACCCAAACTCAGCCTGCATTTGGCCGGCAACAACCACATTGTGCTCGCCTGGCCCACCAATACTGCCGCCACGACCTACCTCGTTTCGCAAATCTTTGCACTGACTTCGACCAATTGGCAGACCCTGTCAAATTCGCCCACGGTGGTGGGCGGCTCGAATCAGCTGGTGCTGGTCTTGACCAATACCCAGGGCTTTTTCAGGCTGACCGGAGAAACGACCAACACCGCGTCCACTTGTTTGGTGAGCCTGACCCTGACCAATTGCGACCTGCCGGAATCGGTAAGGCTTGCTCCCCTGTCCAGCAACCTAACGGTCAACGCGGGAAGTCCCGTGAATCTGTCGGCGGCTCTGAGTGTCACCGCCGGCTTGGTGGCTGTGGTGAACTACTATACCAACAACACCGGTCCGGCCTCTAATTGTCCGCCGGTCTCTGAGACCAATGTGGTTTCGCCGGCGATTATTTCGATCGGTTGGGTGGCGAACGGCCCGTCCGGTTTCACGGCCAGCGGTACCGGATTGGGGGCGGCGTTCACGCCGACCGGTTGCGGTAGTGGGACCGTTGAGTTCTCGGTTACGTGGCAACATATCTGCGACGCCGGCCAGAGCACGGCCTTTGCCAGCACCGCGTACAATGTGAATTGCGCCACCAGTTGCCGGGTGTCTGGCATGTCCACCAACTGTACACTCCCAGGAACCATGGTCCTCACCAATACCACGGCCGGCGCAACGAACTTCTGTTTCAACAGCCCCGTCACCCTCTCGGTGAGCAATTTGGTGACCACCAACGGGCAGTGGGTGATTACCACGATCTACACGAATGCGGCTGGCGCCACTACACCCAACTGCCCGCCGACCTATGCCACCAACGCGGTGCCGCCCATCGTCGTTTCCAACTGGTGGACCGTCAGCGGACCGGGTGTCTATACTAATAGCGGTGCGGGCATGACCGCCACGTTCACGCCCACCAACGGTGGAAGCGGGACCGTGGTCTTTAACCTGACCTATGTCAACCAGAGTCCGTGCGCCACCAATGTGCAGGCCGCACGGTCTGTGCGGGTGCCGTTTAACATGATTCAAATCACGAATCTGGCAAAGGCTGCCACCCCAGCCAATCGGGCCCGCTTGACGGTCGGCGTCGGCGAATATGTAAACTTGGCACTGGCCGGCAATCCGGGCGGCAACTATACTTGGACCACGACTGCGGGTGGTTTGGCGCCGACCAATGGATTGGCCACGGTCTTTACCGCGCCGAGCAACGCCGCCAATGCCACAGTGAGCGTGAATTACATGAACGGCAACTGCACGTTGCAGTTTACCGTCCTCGAGCCGACCGGCTTCGTGACTTCAAACTCGCCCGTGAGGCAGAATGGTTACCCGGTGGGCCGCGCGGGTGCCGGCATGACCAATTACACTTGGCTGGTGCCGCAGACCGTGTCGTTTTATCGGATACGAACTCAAGAGGTCCCGGCCACGAGCAACCTGGTGGTAACCGGCTATTTCGCCAACACCAATTTCTTCCCCACCGGTCCACAGGTGCACAACGCGGCGGCAGGCGCCGGGAGTTGGGTCGGCACCAGAGAGGATAATTATAACGGCTACGATACGGCAGCGTCGGGCACCGCCATGGTCGCCCATACGCCGTGGACAGCGGGGACCCTGACCTGGCCCATTCCGGTGGTCTGGGCCATTCCCGGTGGAGTACCCGGTGGCGGACCCACCAATTCGCTCGGCCGGACTGATCAAACGTTTATGGTTAATGCCAATGGGACGGTGACGGTGCTGAAGTACGGCAACTCCGTCAGCCGCACTACCAATGGCGTCTATACAATCAATCCATAACCTGTTACGCTATGAAGATAAAATCTTGCTTTTTAGCCTCCTGGTTGGCGCTGGGGGTTGCCGTCGGGACGCCGGGCACTCGGGCCGGCACAGACGTGGAGGCCGTTGGCCAGCAAGTGGCCCAGGCAATCCAATCCAAAGACGCGAAGCAGATCACGGATGCGTTGCCCCTCTTGGAGAAGCTGTGGCCGCAAAAGCCGGAGGCTTACTTTGCGTCGGTCAGTGACGCCGCCGGGGCGCTGGATGCCGCGACGGCGAATGCCGACGCCAGGACGGCCATTTCCAATCTTTTTGCCGGCATGATCGAAAAACCGCTTCCTAGCACGCCGGAAGCAGCCGTTCCCTACCTGGAGCAAAAGAAGAACGCCATCCTGTACTTTCTGAACTTCCGTGAAGTGCGAGAGGACAAGACCAATTTGCTGGCCTTGGCCCGGTACGTTGGAACCATTCGCAGCCAAATCATTCCAAATTTTGTTCCGAAAGAATTTGGCAGAAGTTCCGACTTGGACGCCACGCCGGCTCAGGCGCAAGAGACGCGCCGGCAAAACGAACAAAACATGGTTTATAATCATTGGCAGGACGCTTTGGCCACGGCGAACAGCCTATTGACTTTTCAACTGCTGCACGACGCCGCCTTCCTATCCGCCGGCCATCCGGAGAATAGCGGTTTTGCCAGGGACGTTGAGGCGGCTGCCCGCCTGACCGCCGATGAAACGCAGCAATTGAAATAGGGCGTTAGCCAGGCGGCTTTTGCGTAGCGCAGGTTTCCAATTCTGCCGTGTCACTGGCAGTCCGCCCCCGGTCAGAATTTCGCCGCCCTGACCCGTGCCACGGAGCTGGCCATTGGCATAAACCACACCACGAGGCGTCTGACCATCAGCGCCGTTTTCAAATGCGTGGACATCCTTGAAATGCTGATGTTCTTTTCTGATTCATGCGTTTATGGAGAGACATGCAATGTTTCGAACCAGTCTAACGGTTCGCGCTCCATTGCCCGGAAGCGCGGTCAAGCTCGCAGAGGGCCTTGGCGGCGTCAGCCAGTGCGTCGTTGTAGGCTTGATGCGCATCGTTGTCGGCACCCTGGGCCATCAGCAGGTCATCCAGCGTGGAATTGCCGTGCTCGTAGCTGAAACGTTTGGCCGCGAGGACATCGTCCGCCCCTTTGAGCAGCTCACTCTGAAATTTCGTCACCCGATCCTGCATGAGCTGGCAGGTGGTGAATGCCTGCCGGACCTGCACCTCGGCCTTGAGTTCGGCGGATTTCAGGGTTTTTTCGGCCTGCGCCGTGGTGAACTGCGCCGCTTGGATTTCCGCCCGGTTGCGGTTCCAGAGTGGCAAGGGAAAGGACAGGCTTAATCCGAGCATGCTGTCGTGCGGCGCGGGTGCAATGTCATTTTCGGAGGCGGTTGTGTAAGTGTAATTGACGCCCACGTCCGCGTCGGGAGCGCGACTCGCCTTGGCCAACCCCACGCTACTTTGGGCGCTGTCCCGCGTGTGGCGCAAGGCCACCAAATCGGGCCGGTTTTGCAGGGCAATCTCAACCAGCCGGCCCAAATCAAAATCGCGAACCTGGCGGCCGCCTGCAAGTGCTTCCAAATTGCCGCGAAGGATGAAAGTCGTCTGGCCCCGATTGCGACCAAGAAACGTGCTCAACGCGAGCTGCGCCGTCTGTGCGTCGTTTTCCGCATTGAGCAAGTCACTCTCGGATTGAAGTTCGTCCACGCGCGATTGGGTCAGGTCGGTTTCGGAAATGTCACCCGCATGAAAGCGATGTTTTTGTGTGGCGACAAGCTGATTAAGATAATCAGTTGTTTTACGCTGCTGTTCGAGCGTTCGCTGCGTTGCCAGCGCGGTGATGTAAGCCTCAGAAGCATCCAATTTAAGGTTGCGTAAGAAATCCTCCAGCGTGGCCGCCGCGGCACGATAAGCTTGATCTGACGTACGGATGCGCCATTTGCGTTTGCCAAAGTATTCAACCGTCTGGTCAATGCCTACGCTGGCCGGCTCCGGCAAGGCCTGTGAGCCGTGAAAACGCAGGTCGCGATCATCGCCGAGGTTTAAGTTGGGATTGGGATATTCCCTGGCGATGGCAACGGCGGCCTTGGCAATGTCCACATTGTAACGCTGGGCGGCATAATCAAGATTCCCGACTGCAACTTCGTTCAAGAAACCATCGAAGGTGATTTCGTTGGTCGCCGGTACGGAATTGGTGACCACCCAATCCGGCATCGGTGCCGCAGGATTCGTGGACGCAGAATCGGCCAGAACGGTTTTCGCCGACAAGAAGGCGACCAGCACAACCAAAGAAATATCTCGTTTCATAATTTTGGAAGTCAAATCTGCCCGGTTGAGTCGGTTTCTTTGGCAGCCACGCGCTTTTCCATGACGTAATATACGGCGGGCAAAATCAGCAGCGTCAGGGCCGTGGCCGTCACGAGACCACCGACGATGACCGTTGCCAGCGGGCGTTGCACGTCGCTGCCAATGGCGTGGGCAAGTGCGGCTGGCAGGAGCCCCATCGTGGCCACCGTCGCCGTCATCAGCACTGGGCGTAACCGTTCGCCAGCTCCGCGCCGGACGGCTTCTTTCAAATCGGCCCCCGTGGCGCGCCAGCGATTGAGGTTGGATACCATGATGACGCCGTTTTGCACCGCAACACCGAAGAGGGCGATGAACCCGACAGCGCTCGAAACGTTCAGAGTCATGCCGCGCAGTTGCAATGCCGCGAGCCCACCGACCAGCGCCAGCGGCACCGTTAGCATGATGATGGCCGCGTAACGGGCCTGGCCGAACGCAGCAAATAAAATGAGAAAAATCAAGCCCAGCACCGCCGGGATGATGAGCGTCAGCCGCGCCTGTGCCCGTTGCTGGTTTTCAAACTGGCCGCCCCACGTGATTTCATATTTCTCGTGGTTGTATTTGATGTTGAATTCAATGCTGTGCTGGGCCTCCGCCAGAAAGGTGGCCAGGTCGCGTCCGCGCAAATCCAGTTTGACGGAAACATGGCGGCGGCCCATCTCACGCGAGATCATGCTCTCGCCGGGAGCGATTTTGATGGAAGCGACATCGGACAAGGGAATCCGCGCACCGCTGGGTGAGGAAATGGTCAGATTGGAAATGGCTTCGGGATTGCCGCGCACCGATTCCGTGAAACGGACATTTACGTCATAATTCCGGTCGCCGACGAAAACAGTGGTTGCCGCTTTCCCGCCGATGGCGGTTTCAATCAGGTCATCCACGTCCGCGATGTTGATGCCGAAACGCGCGGCGGCCTGGCGGTCCACCTTGATTTGAAGCTGTAAAAGCTGTGGCTCCTGGTCAATGGCCACGTCCTTTGCGCCCCGTATGCCTTGGAGCAGATGGACCATGCCCTGCGCGATTCGGCGCGATTCGGTGAAATCGTCGCCGAAAATTTTGATGATCAAATCCGAATGCGCGCCGGAAATCATGTCATTGACCATGTCGAGAATCGGCTGCGAAAAACCGAAGGTCATGCCCGGCATTTCGGTGTTTAGTTTTTGGTTCATTCGCGAGATTAGCGCCTGCTTATCCCCGCCCCATTCGCCATAGGGCTTCAAGGTGATGCAGCTTTCGATGTGAGAGAACGTCCACGGATCGACGCCCGCGTCATCGCGCCCGGTCTGGGTGATGACATGATCCACTTCGGGGAAGGTTTGGATCATCTTTCTGAAATTGCGCGCCAACTCGCTCGCTTTCTGAATGGAGATGCCGGGCGGCATTTCGATTTGCAGCCACAGTGAGCCTTCATCGAGATACGGTAGGAACTCGCGGCCAATGGTCAGCGCCAAAATCGCCACCAGCACGGCGGCGGCGAGGCCTGGATATAAAGCAATTCTTGGCCGTTCAACCACGCGCAACAGGAACGAATCATATTTGCCACGCAGCCATTCAAACACTGGATTCTTCCAGGTCTTGCCCGGCTTCCGGTACGTCAGATAGGCCAGTGCCGGCACCACGCACAAGGCGAACAGCAAGGCGCCGAGCAAAGAATAGCCCACCGTGAACGCCATTGGTGTGAATAGTTTTTTTTCCACGCGTTCGAAGGCGAACAACGGCAGATAGGCCGTGATGATGACCAGCGTGGCGAAGAACACTGGCTTGGCCACTTCCAGAGCGGCTTCCAGCGCACTTTTCTCCGTCAGTACCTGATCGGGATGCGCTTCATGACGCCTCAGGATGACTTCCATCAGCACAATCGCGCTGTCCACGATGATGCCGAAATCAATGGCACCCAGCGAAAGCAGGTTGGCCGGGACTTTGGTGTAGTGCATCAGCACGAACGCCCAGAGCAATGAAACCGGGATGGTCAAAGCCACCAAGGCTGCGCTGCGGAAACTGCCCAGGAACAGCACCAGCACCAGCACCACCAAAGCCATGCCTTCTAGCAAAGTCCGGCTGACGGTGTGCAGGGTGGTGCGCACCAGATCTGAGCGGTCGAGATACGGCACGACCTTGACATCCGGGGGCAGGAGCTTGGTGTTCAGCTCCGTCACTTGGCGATGGACGCCGTTCAGAACTTGCGACGGATTCTTGCCCTTTAGCAACTGCACGATGCCGGAGACCGCATCATCGTTGTCATCTATGCCCAAAATGCCCTGACGCTCCAGCACCCCCATTTCCGCACGGCCGATGTCCTTTACAAAAACCGGCGCACCGCCCTTTTGGGTGATTACGATGTTCCCCAAGTCTTCAACTTTGGTGATCGCCCCCATGCCGCGCACGACCAAGCTTTGTTCCCCGCGCACAATCACACTGCCGCCGGAATTGATGTTGTTCGCCGAAATGGCGTTTTCCACTTGCGCCAGCGTCAGGTTGTATTGCGCCAGCTTGTTCGGATCAACGAAGACTTGAAACTGGTAGTTCTCGCCGCCAAACGGGTCAACGCCAATGACACCGGGCACCTGGTTGAAACGCGGGATGACGACCCAATTGTTGAGGTCGCGCAATTCACGCGGGCTGCGCAATTTTGATTGGACGGTGTAGCGGTAGATTTCCCCCGTGGGCGGTGTGATGGAATCCATGCCAGCCGTGACGCCCGGCGGCAGCGTGACGCTGTTGATACGTTCTTGAATGCGCTGGCGCACAAAGTAATCCTCCGTGCCGTCCTCAAAAACTAAGTCAATCAAAGAGAGACCGAAGGTGCTCTGCGAACGCATGACATGCAGATCCGGAATGCCGTTGAGCTGACGTTCCAACGGAATGGTGATTTGCTGCTCCACCTCTT
The DNA here is from genome assembly GCA_049509875.1 of Verrucomicrobiota bacterium. Classification (GTDB taxonomy): domain Bacteria; phylum Verrucomicrobiota; class Verrucomicrobiia; order Limisphaerales; family UBA11358; genus UBA11358. The sequence goes on from JBEKZM010000169.1 coordinate 8,482, forward strand.
CGGAGGCGTGCCCAGGATATTGGGTGATGACTTGCGCGGTCACGTCGCCGACATCCGGGTAGGCTTCAATGGCGAGTTGTCTCAACGCGTAAGATCCGAGAATGGAAATGCAAAGGACTAGCGTGAGCATCATCCACCGGCGGTGCAGGCAGAAAGTTACGAACCGGGCAATCATTGGAACAAAACTCCTTCCTTGACCAAAACGCTTGCCCCGGCTTCCAATCCGTCAGTGATAATGGTCTCATCACCCGACTGCGAACCGGTCGTCACTTTGACTGGCTGCAACACCCACGGATTGGTTTGCTTAAACACAAAGGCCGTTTCACCGCTTTGCACAATGGCCGTGGTGGGCACGGTGATTTGAGGCTCCGGGAAGCCCAGAAAATTCACCGTCGCAAACATGCCCGGCTTGAAATGATTCTGTGGATTGGCAACCGCGATGCGGACTTTGGCCACGCGAATGTCCGGGTCAACCATGTCGCCAATGAACAAAATGGTCCCAGTGATTTTCTCGCCTGGATAGGCGGCGAACGAGGCGTTGAGTTCCTGTCCCTTGGCCAGGTAACGCAAATCCTTTTCCTGCACGCTGGCCGTCAGCCAGATCGTTGACAAATCGGCCACCGACATGAGCGGCACGGTGGCATCGTTGCGATATTCACCGTGGGCGGAAGACATCTCCACCACTTGGCCGGACAACGGGGAATAAATCTGAAGCGACTGCCCAAGGTTGCTGGTTTTGGGATCGAAACCGTAGGCGAGCAACTGTTGATTGGCGGTGTCGAGGTCGCTTTTAGCCGACTCATAATCGCTGATGGCTTGCTCCACATCCTTCTGGGCGGCGACTTTGTTTGTCAAAAGTTCCCGCTGCCGCTGCAATGCGCGGCGGGTCAATTCTTCCACGCTTCTGGCCTTTACATAATTGTCCTGCGCCGCCAGAAAATCCGGCGATTCCAACGAAGCGAGCA
>JBEKZM010000017.1:0-68775 GCA_049509875.1 Verrucomicrobiota bacterium
AGTACCTCACGAGCCTGCCATACTGAAGACGGATGAAATCGATTGTCCTACCCCACCCTCTCATGCAAAGGTTGGTTTGCTTTGCCAAGGCTCCGAGAGTGGCGATCACTGTGTTATGCTGGGCAGGACTGCTGGCCCTGCTCTGCGGAGGAACTCTTCTCGGACAATCGCCGGCGCCGAAGGGGGGCAGAGATTATCTGGTTGACAGCGAGAATCCGAATTCCAGTGACGCCAATCCCGGCACCGCCGCAAGACCGTTTAAATCCATTCGGAAGGCGGCAGAGGTTGCGGAGGCAGGCGACGTGGTGTTGGTGCAACCGGGGACTTATAGGAATGACGTGGAAGTGCGACATTCCGGGATCCGCGAAAAGCCGATTGTGTTTTATTCGGTCAAGCGGCATGGAGCAGTGGTGCCTGCCTATTGCGGGGAGGCAAACTTCGGGTGAACACCATGGGGCCGCGCTTAATATTGATTTCGACTGCATCCATTATTTTGGACACATAGCCGGAGGATTTCCCATGGATTAAACAGGCCTGGGTTGGACGCCCTTATCTTTATTTGACAGCAGTGAAAGCGATTTCTCCCGTTTGCCTGCCGGGCTTAACGCTCCAACGCTTGATTTCTTCCTCGCCCGCGTGGAACCGGCCGTGCTGCTCTGAATCGTTTCCATGTCCCGGCCTCGCGCAAAGAGTTCGTTAGATTCTGCGGGCACCGGGAGTAGTATAGTGAACAATGGCCACCATGGACCAAAATGAGACAGCTGCCGCACACGATACGCGCGAAGATTTCCTGCGGTTGTACACGCGCCATGAACTCGCCCTGCGAGCCTTTGTGCGGGCGTGCCTTCCGCGTGCGGCGGATGTGGAGGAAGTGCTGCAAGAAGTAAGTCTCGTGGCTTGGAAGAAATTTGCGACTCTCGAGGATTCAACCCGGTTTGCCCGGTGGGCGTGCCTGATTGCGCGTTACGAAATGCTAAAATTCCGGCGGGCAAAAGCGCGTGACCGCCTTGTCTTGGATGAGGACATCGTTGATCGGCTGGCCGAGGAAGGCATGGAGGAAGCCCCCCTCCGCAGGCAACAACTTGAGGCGCTCGAACATTGCCTGGAAAAGCTCCCGCGCGACCGCCGCGACCTGGCAATCGCCGCATACGGGCCGGAAACTTCCATCCGCGGCCTGGCGGCGCGCCTGGGCCGTTCGGAGGGCTCTCTGTATCAACTGCTCGCTCGCATCCGGCAGGAATTGCTGAGGTGCGTCCAGCGCGCGCTGGCGCGGGAGGGGGCCTGGCCATGAAACCGGACGAACTCGATTTATTGCACGGCCACCTCAATGGCACCCTCTCGGAGGCTGATTTTGGGAGGCTGCAAGCCTTGCTGCGCACGAATGCCGAGGCGCGACGAACGCTGCGCGCGCTGGCCACGGTGGACGCAAAGTTGCAGGCCCTCGGCTCATTGAACACGATGCCGACGCGACCGCTGTCGACGCCGGCTCCTGCCCGGGCGCGGCCACTTTACCAGCGGCTCGCCTGGAGTTCCATGGCTGCAGCCGCGGCCTGCGTGGCGCTCGCGTTGACGGGAACGCTGTTCACCCGTGTCAAATCATCACCATCGCGGCCCGACCTGGCTGCGGAAATCAGTTCCTCGCAGAATTCCATCGGGCGACTTTCGGTCAAGCCACCGTCCTTGTTCCCAGCGTGGGCATCACCCACCGCGGCGCTGCTCGATCAGCCACGCATTCCTCAATGATCATTTTTGCAATGAAATCCAACACCACAAACATAAACGCCATGAAACTCATCATCGCCTTCGCACTCCTCACTTCGTTCGGTCCGCTGTTCGCAGCGGATGATTCCAAATCGGCCCCTGACCCGCTCGCCGGAGCGTTTTTCCCGCCGGAACTGATTCTCCTCGCGCATGACCAAATTGCCCTGACTTCAGAGCAACAGGAGGCCTTCCGCGCCCGGGTTGAGCAGACGCAGTCGCGTTCAGATGAATTGCGGTCAAAGCTGGAACGCGAAACCGCCGCCCTGGCGGCCATGGCGAAACCGGAACGCGTGGATGAAGCGGCGCTCGTCGTACAGCTTGACAAGGTCCTCGATGTCGAGCGCGAGTTGAAACATCTGCACATTGGACTGCTGGCGGCGATGAAGAACCAACTGACGCCAGAACAACAGTCCAGGCTGCGCGAATTCGCGAAGGATGGCGTCACACAACTCGAGCAAGTGGTTCGCAAACGGCTTACTGAAAAAGTTGAGCGCGTCCAAGAAGGCGCGCAAAAGTGGGCGGCCAGCGGGCGGGATCCGAAGGCCATCGCCCAGGCCTTGGAAGAGAAGTTCAAGCCCTTGATGGATGCGGGCAAGCCCCTCGAAGCAGAGGCGGAGCTGGATCGTCTGCTGGAACAACTCCGGCAAAATCCGAAATGACTGCGAATGGATCCTCCACCATGCGCGTTAAGCTTGCTGGCGGAGGCGCCATGGCTGACGCCGCTTTGTGAGTCTCCCTGGTGGCTGTGACTCCATTGTGTCCGACTCGATCTGGGCTCGAAACCCCGGGCGGTCCCCCTGCCCTCACCACTGACGGGCCGGAAGCGGTGGCCTGCGCGTTGTCCAAAGCGCTCGGCCCTCTCCGATTTCCGTATTTCGGGGCTGTTTCCATTCAAGGTCAGTTTCGCCGGTTGCCTTTAGTCCTCGTCGTCTTTCGTGGCTACGCATCAATCGGCCTGTTGCCAGACCAACTGCGAGCCTCGATACCGAGCGCGGGGTTAGCGCTTACTCGGGGGGATTCCCACCCCTTGAACTCACACCCTTTCCAGGCCGCCACTGGACACCACGGGATCCGGGTTGGTTAATGGGCTCACCCGCCCACAACCTCCTCCTCGAAATCCAGCTTCAATGTCGCGTCATTCGTCCCATCCTTCTCGCGTCTCCGCAGACCGGCTCCGCACACTCGCACCGAAATTCATCGCCTCCAGCAGCTCCGTTTCCGCCGTTGGCCGGCCAGATAATCATCCAGCAAAACATTGGATGTGCAGTCGTTTGAGTGATGCTCACATCGGCTTGCTGTCCCGAAGCCAAGCTCAAACGCACGGCTCGCCCCAGTCCATCGACCCAAACGTTGAGCTTCGTATTCAGGTCACATTTGGGGGCGCTGGATAAAGAACTTCCATTTTTGGCCACTATAGGCTCGCCAATTGCACTGGAGTGCGATTGAATTCCGTCGCATAGCAAAAGGACGCTGCCACATTTCCCAAAGCCATATTTGAACCATCCGAGACTTATGCGCATAATTTCTTCCTCCCTGCTCGCTCTCTTCGCGTCGTCGCCAATGCTTACGACGATGCGTGGTGAGGAAGCCGCCGCACCGTTGCTCGGCTTCACCGAAACATCTTCAGCCAACCAGGTTGCGCTCGAAAAAAAGTTCGACGCTCTGCTCAAGGCTGATGATCAGAAAGCGTGGCTGGAACAGATGGCCGCCGCGCCGAATCACGTCGGCTCGCCGCATGACCACGCGAACGCGGAGTTCATGCTGGGACAGTTCAAGGAATGGGGCTGGGACGCGCGTATCGAGACGTTCGACGTGCTCTATCCAACGCCGAAAAAAGTCAGCGTGGAACTCATCGCGCCGACACATTTCAACGCCAAACTGCAAGAGCCAGCGGTGAAGGGCGACCGGACGTCGGATCAAATTGTCGACGAGTTGCCACCCTATAACGTCTACGGAGCGGACGGTGATGTCACGGCGGAACTCATCTACGTGAACCAAGGCATGCCGGATGATTACAAAGAACTCGCCGCGCACGGCATCGATGTGAAAGAACACGTTGTGATTGCGCGTTACGGCGGCGGCTGGCGCGGGCTCAAGCCGCGCTTCGCGCAGGAACATGGAGCGGTGGGCTGCATCATTTATTCCGATCCGCAGGACGATGGCTATGGTGCTGGTGACCCGTATCCGAAGGGCGGATTTCGACCGGCAGACGGCGTGCAGCGCGGCTCTGTGCTGGACATGACGATGTATCCGGGCGATCCCCTGACGCCGGGCGTGGGCGCCACTGCGGATGCGAAGCGTCTGGAGATTAAGGACGCGAAGACGATTTTGAAAATTCCCGTGCTACCGATGTCGTATGCAGATGCGCAGCCTTTGCTCGCGGCGTTGGCAGGGCCGGTGGTGCCTGCGAACTGGCGCGGCGCGTTGCCGATTACATATCACTTCGGCCCCGGCCCAGCCAAGGTGCATCTTACGGTCGAGTCGGATTGGAGCCGGAAAACACTTTACGACGTCATCGCGGTGATGAAAGGCAGTGAATTGCCAGACGAATGGGTGTTGCGCGGCAATCATCACGACGGCTGGGTCTTTGGGGCAGAAGATCCGCTCTCGGCCAACGTGGCGCTGATGGCCGAGGCGAAAGCGCTCGGCTCGCTGGCGCACGACGGCTGGTGGCCGCGCCGCACGCTGGTTTATTGCAGTTGGGACGGCGAGGAACCGGGCTTGTTGGGTTCCACCGAATGGGCCGAAACCCATCAAGAGGAATTGCAAAAGAAAGCCGTGCTGTATCTGAACACCGACGGCAACGGGCGCGGCTTTTTTGACGCCGAGGGCAGCCAGTCGCTCCAAAAATTTGTGAGCGAGGTTGCGCATTACGTGCGTGACCCGGAGACGGGCGCGACGGTTTATCAACGTCTGCGCGCGAAACTAATGGTGGATGAAAGCAAGACCAACGGCGACGACGACGCCAAGCGCGCCGCCGAACGGGTAGCTGAGGGCGGAGCCATTCCGATGGGCGCGCTTGGTTCGGGCTCGGATTACACGGCATTTATTGATCACCTCGGCATCGCGTCGCTGAATATGGGCTTTGGCGGCGAGAGTGAGACGGCTGGGGTTTATCATTCGGCGTATGATTCCTTCGATCACTACTCGCGCTTTGGCGATCCGGGTTTTGTCTATGGCGTTGCGCTGGCGCAAGTTGCGGGCCGCATTGTGACGCGCGTGGCTGATGCGGACGTTTTGCCGCATGCCACGGTAGATTTTGCGGAAGCCGTGGAGCGTTACACCGACGAACTGCACAAGAAAACCGACACGATGCGCGACAGAACCGAGTGGCAACATCGCGTGCTCAACGAAAAACTGGATGCGCTTGCCGCGGATCCAACGAAGACGAATCGTCCGCCGGAGAGCGAAGCCTCGGTGCCCGTGCTGAACTTTGCGCCGCTGGACAACGCCGTGCTGCGCCTGAAGAAATCTTCCAAAGCTGCCGATGAAGCGTTTGCGGCAGCCATGAAAGCTGGATTGCCGCTGGATACACAGCAACGCGCGCAGTTGAACGGTCTGTTCCGATCACTCGAGCAGACGCTGCTCTCCGCGGATGGCCTTCCCGAACGCAGCTGGTTCCGCCACATGATCTACGCGCCCGGCCGCAAGACCGGTTACGGAGCGAAAACGTTGCCGGGAATCCGCGAAGCCATCGAAGATCGCCGGTGGTCGGACGCCGAGAAATATGCAAGTGTGGTCGCAGGTGGGTTAAACAAGTACAGCGACCAGTTGGATAAAATTATTGCGCTTTTGCCGTCGCATCCGTAACGCGAACGGATTTCTTCCTGCAATTATTCGATGACGCTCTGCTGATTGCGACTCATCCAGCCAGTGACCCCTGTTCCAGCATCGCGGTGATCGTTTCGAGCGCATTCCCCTCCAGTCGATTATGCCGCGTCAGGGATTATGCCGCGTGGATCGGGTGGAGGCGCAATTTTCGCTCTATTCCTCCGTTAACCGGGTATCAACGCGCGGCATAATCAAAGACTCTCCAGAAAGGCCCGTACGTTATCACTTGGATGATACCGCTTGGGTATCCGCAATGTACGCTCCGAGAATGGCACTGCGCATCGCTGGACCGCTGCCCGCGGAATTTACGGCACTTTTGCCCGGTGGAAAACCAATCCACAGTTTAAGACACGCTTTGGCGGTCGCCAGTCCCACGCCACCTGGCAGGCCAATGAACCAAAAACGAAATTTCCAAGCCAGGGTGCGTTGAAATGCCGTGGCATCCTTAGGTTGGGCGAGCAGGGCCTGGGCAACCATCAAGGTGTGCTCGGTATCATCGCTAACCATGCCGCGGCCGAATAAGAGACGCATTCGCCACTGACCCCGCCATCGGCGGCGAATTTTGTCGGCGGAGAGATTTTCGGCGGGTAAACCGAGCGCATCACCAACGGCTGTCCCGAGCAACAGCCCAGTGAAGTGGTCCATTCGATTGAGAGTTGGGCCAGTCGCACTCACGTTATGCGGAATTTTGCGGCCCATGTTGTTCGCACAAATCTGCGAACTCTTGAAACAGGCGATCTACATCAGCCTTACGAGCAAGTTGGCTGATCCAATCGGGTGGAATGGATTTTATGCCCTATGCAACCCCGGCCAAACCGCCGGCCACACAACCCGTGGTGTCGGTGTCGCCGCCAAGATTGACTGCTGAGTCCGCAGTCGCGAAAATTCTGCGTCGTCAACAGGCACCACGGGCTCGCCGTCAAAGTGTTAAGCACATACCCGCCGGAATCAATTTCGGATTCGGGCCGCCGGGCCAAATCACGGGCCAGGAGGAGTTGAAAATAGTCCCGCCCGGCGGACCACCATGGATCGGGTTCATAGAATTCGCGGAAGGCTGACAAGCCAATGCTATATGCGTTTTCTGCATTATCGCCTTTTAACAATTCACGGACGATCAACGTAAACAAGCCGCAAGCCATTTGGGATCGAGGATGCCGATGCGTCAGAGCGGACGCTCGGTGAACTCGATCCATGGCCTGCTTGATGGGGCAATCTGCGAAGCGCAACGAAACTGGCAGGATGCGCATTAACGAGCCGTTGCCGTTGCTGAATTGATCATCGCCACCGGCCACTTCCGCCCGCATCCCGTTGGCAATGCGGGTAAGCGCACGTGCCGTGGCCACTCCCACATCAAACGTTTTCCCGTGTGGTGTCCAGATTTCTTCCTGATACCAGCGGACGAATCGTTTTCCCATGTCCCCGGTGTCAAATTCGTGGCGGAGTAGACTTTCGGTGGAACACAACAGCAATGACGAATCGTCCGACCAGGTGCCTGCTGGTTGCTTGTGTGTACCGAGTCCACGCATTTCAGTGACCGGATCGGATTGGACCTCTGCACGATCCATGAATTCCACGGGCACGCCGAGGGCATCGCCCACGAGCGATCCCCACAGGCCGCCGAGGATACGATCTTTCCGTGAAATGTTTGTCTCCGGCTTCATTTTCCCTGCGTTACGAAGAACAGGCCGGCGTAAACCTTCGGGTCAATCAAGACCCCGGTCTTGGCCTTTGATTCCAGCCACGGCACAATTTCGGACAGCGGAACTTCGTGGACCGTGATGTCTTCATGCGCCACAGCGCCACCCTTTCCGGTGCGGCGTAATCCCGAGGCATGAAATAATGTCACCCGCTCAGAGGTGTTGCCGCTACAAGCCGGCCCTGTGGTCAGCGCCTCCATCCTTTCTGTGGCATAGCCGGTCTCCTCCGGCAATTCGCGCCGGGCGGCGTGGGCCTGAGATTCATTTGAGTCGCCGGCTCGTCCCCGATGATGCCCGCAGGCAGTTCGATGGTGCGCGCGTGGACGGGAATGCGATATTGCTCCACGAGCAGAACTTTCTGTTCCGCAGTCAGCGCGATAATTGGCGGCAACCGAAGTCGCCGAACGGAGCAACTGTCGTCCCAGCACGCGGCCTTCGTCCGTTTTTGGCAACTTGCCAAAGAATTTCACAATCTGGACGGCGAAGGCTTTTGTCCCGGCTTTCATTTTTACCGCAAATTCTATTTTGTTATTTGGGTTCATTTTTGACTTTCTCTTAGTGGTTTGACGTTCTGCCTAAATGCGGTTCATTCTCCAATTCTCTAATTTGAAATTCACAACTGGAAGTCGATTCCGCGTTTCTTGAGCTTCTCGTATTTGTCCGCGTCGAAGCCGAACAACTGTGCCGGGCGATGCCGTCCCTCCATCAGCGTTTCCTTCAGTGGCACCAGCAGACCGAAACTGAGGACCTTCTTGCGGAAATTCCGCTTGTCCAACTCAATTCCGAGCACGGCCTCGTACAGATGCTGTAGCTGCGAGAGCGTGAACTTGGGCGGTACAACTCAAACCCAATGGGCTGATAGCGCACCTTGCCCTTCAATCGTTCCAACCCGGCCACTAGGATTTGCGCATGGTCAAACGCCAGCTTTGGCACTTGGGAGATCGGAAACCACTCAGCGTTGGCAGCATCGGTGGCGGCTTTGGCGCGATGGTCGGAAAGTTTGACCAACGCAAAGTGCGCCACACTCACGACGCGTTCGCGTGGATCGCGGTCCACCGTTCCGAATGTGTAGAGCTGCTCCAGAAACACGTTCTTCAAGCCCGCCTCCTCGGCCAGCCCACGCCGCGCGGCATCGTCAAGCGTCTCGTCCACCCGTACGAAGCCGCCAGGTAACGCCCATTTGCCCTTGAAAGGGTCGAGAGCCCGCTGGATCAGCAGCACTTTGAGTTCACTTTCGTCGAGTCCAAAGACCACGCAATCAACCGTGAGCGCGGCGCGAGGATATTGGTATGTGTGCGGCATAATTAATTGGTTGTTCGTTTAAATTCAGCAATCACCTCAATCGATCCCACAATGTTCGCATTGAATGCCGGCGGTTCTTCGGCGGGAACCCAAAGCTCCTTGCAGGAGGAATCGCCGACAATCTGCACCGGACATTTCGCCGCGAATTCTTTCCGAACGCGAAAACGGGTCACATAACCTGAGCCATAGTCTCTCACGTTCCATTTGCGCGAAATGTCCGCCGCATATTCCTCGTTGAGCACGGGATAAAAAATGGGCTGCTCCGGTGCCGCTGCCCGGGTCAGGTTCGCGCGAGTATGGCGTTCTTCGGACCTTCCACAACGAACAGGAGCGCGATGATTTCTATAAATCACCACTGTTCAAAGACTGGCAAGAGCGAGTGAAGCCGCTAACCGAGGGCGAACCGATGTATCGCAGGCTTCACGGTCTTGAAGCTTGGTTCCGTAATTCCGGCCAGGCCAATCCGCCGCAATGGAAGATGGCTTTGGTCACCTACATCGGAGTCGATGTGGTCACGACCTTGCTGTTGGGGGTTCTTGGTCCGCTGATTCAGAATTGGCCATTCCTTATCCGCAATTCCGCGTTCAACATCGTCGTCGTCGCATGCTTGACGTGGCTGGCGATGCCGTTGCTGATGCGCGTTTTCAGCAGATGGCTGCAACCCCAACCGGAAACATTCCGATGAACAAAAAACGACCGGGGGCTCCGACGATAAACTTAACAAACATCAACACACCCATATTTTATGAATAAATCACTGTATCCCGAACTAATTCTTCACAATGGGCGAATCACGACTCTCGACCCCAAACACCCTGGCGCAACCAATTTGGCCGTCAAGGATGGCCGATTCATAGGCATTGACGACGCAGAGGAATACGAGCGTGGGCCGGATACCAAAGTCATCGATCTTAAAGGTCACCGTGTCATTCCTGGTTTGAACGACTCGCACCTTCACGTCATTCGCGGCGGGTTGAATTACAACCTGGAACTGCGTTGGGATGGCGTCCCTTCACTGGCTGATGCCCTGCGGATGCTGCGAGAACAGGCGCTGCGCACACCGCCCGGCCAATGGGTGCGAATCGTTGGCGGCTGGACTGAATTTCAATTCGCTGAGCGCCGGATGCCGACGCTGGGAGAAATCAATGCCGCTGCGCCTGAAACCCCTGTGTTTATCCTCCACCTGTATTGTCGTGCCCTGCTGAACAAGGCAGCATCGCGCGCCTGTGGCTACACGAAGGACACACCGAATCCACCAGGTGGCGAGATCCAACGTGACCCAGGAGGCAATCCAACCGGGCTGCTCATTGCGCGTCCGAATGCGACAATTCTTTACGCCACTCTCGCCAAAGGACCGAAGCTGCCCCCGGAACACCAGATGAACTCAACGCGGCGCTTCATGCGCGAGCTCAACCGACTGGGCTTAACGAGCATCATTGACGCCGGAGGTGGTTTTCAGAATTACCCGGAAGATTACGCCATCATTGATGAGCTCCATAGCAAGGGCGAGATGACCATGCGCATCGCCTACAATTTGTTCACCCAAAAGCCCAAGCAGGAAAAAGAGGATTTCGCGCGCTGGATCAAGATGACGGGGCCGGGCAAAGGCGATGATTTCTTCCGCTGCAACGGCGCCGGCGAAATGCTTGTCTTCTCCGCGGCGGACTTTGAAGATTTCCTCGAACCGCGTCCCGATCTCAACGCGTCTCTGGAAGGTGAGCTTAAGGCCGTCGTCTCGTTGCTTGCCGCAAATAAATGGCCGTTCCGGCTGCATGCCACGTACGATGAAAGCATCACGCGATTCCTCAATGTGTTCGAGGAGGTAAATCAGGATACGCCGTTCAAGGGCCTGAACTGGTTTTTCGATCATTGCGAGACAGTTACCGACCGGAATCTTAACCGTATTAAGGCCCTGGACGGTGGCATCGCCATTCAACACCGCATGGCCTATCAGGGCGAATATTTCATGGATCGCTACGGCAAAAAGGCTGCCGAGCGGACGCCGCCCGTGCGGAAAATGTTGGAGCTGGGCATTCCCGTAGGCGCGGGCACGGATGCCACGCGGGTGGCGAGCTACAGTCCCTGGGTATCTCTGTATTGGCTGGTCACGGGAAAGACGGTCGGTGGCATTTCGATGTATCCTGATAAAGACTGTCTCAGCCGCGAAGAGGCATTGCGCCTCTACACCCAGGGCAGCAGTTGGTTTTCGAGCGAAAGCGGCAAGAAGGGCGCGATTACCGTCGGCCAATTGGCGGATTTGGTGGCCCTCACCGATGATTACCTTTCCGTTCCGGAGGAACAGATCAAGGGCATCGAATCCGTTCTCACGATCGTCGGGGGCAAGATCGTCCACGCGACGGAAGAATTCGCGCCCCATGCACCGCCACCGATTCCGGTGTTGCCCGAATGGACGCCGATCAGGGTGTTCGGCGGCTACGGCGCACCCTTGGATATTCGTAAGGCCGCACGAGCAGGGGTGTCCGTGGCACAGACTCAGGAGCACCGTGCTGAGTGCAATCACGGTTGCGCCCATTCCGCGCATCAACTCCTGACGGGGATCGAAGCCGCACGAAATCGTTACGCCGATTTCTTTGGGCTGGGCTGCGACTGCTTCGCATTTTGAGGCATTTATGAACCTGGCGTTGTATCTGTCGGATCGGGCACTGCCCGAGCATGCCAGCGAGTATGGCGTGCAAGTGCGGCGAATTTGAGTTGCGGCATCTACGGCAGTGGGGCGCTTGCTGGACCGGCTGCCGTCTGTGGGAGCAATTACAGTTGGATGAGTTTTGGCGCGAACGGTTGCAGTTCAGTTTTTGCGCAAATAGAAAAACGAGAGAGCGTACGAGAGCCAAAAATATTGCCACAGGCATGTGGGGCGGAACATTAAACCGAATCTCAAACACCTTGACGCTCGCATGCGGCAATCAGGCCACGGGCAAGGTGAAAGAATGGGCCAATTGGATTTATCCGCCCCGAACTGACGCGATAACAACGCGACCGTGTATTGCCTGTTTGTGACCTTGGACGGCACCTAAGGAACGGAGCGAACGCGCCAGAAGTTGTTGGTGGTCGGAACGGGCGTATTGGTGAAGATCAGAAACCCGCCGGCGCCGGCGGAATTGGTTTCCAGCGGCACCCAGTCGGGCGGCACCAAGTTCAATGTGTGTTCCAACGCGTACCGGCTTTCGCCCACGCCCACATAGGACAGAAGTACGGCTCCGCCGGCCATCAACAGGCCCGAAAGTTGGTTATAGTCCGCCGGTTCAAGAATGGCTCGCGGAAGCAGGATCTCACTGTTGGTACCGCCTCCCAACTGCCCGTAGGCGTTGTCGCCCATGACCCACAGGCTGCCGTCACTCTTCAGGAACATGCTTTGGAAGCGCTTGGCGGCAACTGCGATGACGCCGCCGGGGAGAATTTCCTCCGGCTGGTTGGTGCCCAAATTGAAATTCTCGCCTAACTGCCCATAGCCATTGTCGCCCATGCCCCACAGACTGCCGTCGCTTTTGATAAACAGGCTATGGAGGCTGCCGGCGGCCACCGCCGTGACATTACTGGCGACAATTTGCACCGGCTTATTGGTGGAGGGCACCGAGCCGATGCCCAATTGGCCGTTAAAATTTCTGCCCATGCCCCAGAGGCTGCCGTTGTTGCTAAGGTACAGAGTGTGAAAATCCCCGGCGGTCATGGCCACGATTTTGCTGGCTGCAATCTGAATGGGAACGGCAGAATTGTCAATATCGCCGGCGCCCAGCTCGCCGTCATAATTGACCCCCATGCCCCAGAGGCTGCCGTTGCTCTTCGTAAACAGGCTGAAAGTGAAGCCGGCGGCGATAGCGGTGATGTTGCTGGCTGCAATCCGTTCCGGAACCGTGACACTATTGAAGCGGCCGTCGCCCAACTCGCCCTCAGTGTCGTCACCCATGGCCCACAGGCTGGCATTGTTGCTGATGAAGAGACTGTGGCTGGCGCCGGCGGCAATGGCCGTCACGTTTCTGGCCACAATCAATCCGGGTCGATTGGTGAGGTAGGGAGACCCGGGAGCCAACCCGTCCAACTCGCCGGGATAACTGTAGCCCATGCCCCACAGTGCGCCATTGTTGCTAATGAACAGACTGTGGAAGTAGCCGGCGGCGATGGCCGTTATGTTGCTGGCGATGAGCTGTTCCGGCAAGTTTGTGTTGTTGTAAGTGCCATCACCCAATTGGCCGTTGTCATTGCTGCCCATCACCCAGAGACTGCCGCCGCTCATAAGAAAGAGGCTGTGCTCGAAGCCGGGCGCGATACGGGTCACGGGTTGCGCGCTGCCGCAGAGCGCGGTCAGGAGCAACATGTACGATGTCCAAACTGAAGGGAACGGGCGTTCGGTTTTCATAGGAACACGGAGGAATGGCTGGCTGCCATGCCTGGTATTTCGCCTGACCTTGACCAAACTTTTATAATGCCTGGACGGGCGCGTTGCAAATTAAATATCCGGACCATCACTGGCCGATAAAGGCCGTGCCATTCACGGCGATGATGGTCATTTGACTTGAGATCGTCATGTTCGACTTGGTTTATCTCCCTCATTCCGGCCACGCGGGATTTTCTTTCCGCTGGCCAGCACCTCCACTCAGTCAAGAGTCGTGATTTTTTGAGCGGGCAAGAGGCTACCCATTTCAATTTGCGCCGGTGCTTGCCTCGCCGGACTACACCAATCAAAACGGTTCAGCTGGAAGACCGGCCAAGAATTCCCGAATGATTGGCCAGCGGCTGGGCCGGTTGCGTTTTATCCTCGATGCTGTAAAGTGCTTTCGTATGAAAATTGGCATCATCGGCTCCGGGGATGTTGCAAAGGCTCTGGGCGGAGGATTCCTGAAGCACGGTCACGATGTTGTGCTGGGCACCCGCGAGCCCGGCAAGCTGGCGGATTGGGCGAGGCAAAATCCCAAGGGCCGCGCGGTCAGCTTCGCCGAAGCCGCCATCTATGCGGAAGTTGCCGTGCTCGCGGTCAAAGGCACGGCGGCGGCCGACGCGGTGAGGGCTGCGGGCGCGGGAGCTCTCGCCGGCAAGATCGTGATTGATGCGACCAACCCCATCGCCGATGCGCCGCCGGATCATGGCGTATTAAAATTTTTCACCACGCACGACGAATCGCTGCTGGAACGATTGCAGCGGGAGTTTGCCGGCGTGCGCTTCGTGAAGGCATTCAATTCCGTCGGCAGCGCTTGCATGGTGAACCCGCAGTTCAAGGGGGGACAGCCCACCATGTTCATCTGCGGCGACGATGCTGCGGCCAAAAGTGTCATAACGAAGATTCTCGACCAATTCGGCTGGGAGACGGCGGATATGGGGCCGGCGGTGGCGGCCCGCGCGATTGAGCCGCTGTGCATGCTCTGGTGCATTCCCGGTTTCGTCGCGAATGATTGGGTGCATGCGTTCAAGCTGCTAAGGTAGATGCCAGGCGGGGCCGCTCGCGGGCCGGCGACTTCGACCTCGCTTCGCTGCTCGCGGAAATCAGGATTCCCTTTTGCCCTTTGCCATCCCCGGGGGAAACCGCGCCGGCCAGCCCCCTAATCAAAACGAAAACCAACTTTTGCCTTTATCTCTTGGAGAAGATAATCTTGTGCGCGTGGAAAACGTAGCCGGCCAGGAAGAAGTCAAACCCGCCTCCCCGCTGCTGGAAAAATACCAGCGGCGTGAAGGCGCTTTTGACGAACTCCTGGGTGGCGACGGCCAGCCGCGCCCCCAATATCGGAAGCTGTTCAAGGAACTCGAGACATTCAACGCCGCGGAATTCCGCCGCCGGCGCGAAACCTCTGACCGGCTGGTCGAGGAGCAGGGCATCACTTACCACATCTATGGCGACTCCCGCGGCGTCGAGCGGCCGTGGCAGCTCGATCCGCTGCCGTTGATCCTCTCGCCCTCCGAATGGCGGACCATTGAAACCGGGATCATCCAGCGCGCGACCTTGCTGAACAGGATTCTGGCGGACTGTTACGGATCCCAGGAACTCATTCGTTCCCGCTGGCTGGCGCCAGCGCTGGTGTTCGCCCAGCCGGATTTCCTCCGCCCTTGCCACGGCGTGCGGCTGGCGGACGACCTGTTCCTGAACGTGTATGCGGCCGACCTGGCACGTTCACCGGACGGGCGCTGGTGGGTCGCTTCCGACCGCACCCAAATTCCCACGGGGGCGGGTTACGCGCTGGCCAACCGCCTCGTCACCTCCCGCATCTTGCCCGAGTCGTTCCGCGACAACCACGTCCATCGCGTCGCCGGATTTTTCCGCGATCTCCAAAACGCCCTCGCCCGCCTCGCGCCCCGGGTTTCGGAAAAAACCCGCGTCGTGATGCTCACCCCCGGCCCGCACAACGAGACCTACTTCGAGCAGGCCTACCTCGCCCGCTACCTCGGCTACATGCTCGTCGAGGGCCAGGACCTCACCGTCCGCGACAACCATGTTTTTCTCAAGACCTTGAGCGGCCTGGAGCGGGTGGATGTGATTTTACGCCGCGTCGATGATGATTTTTGCGACCCGCTGGAGTTGCGCAATGATTCCATTCTCGGCGTGCCCGGCCTGGTCGAGGCCATTCGCGCCGGCAACGTGGTCACCGCCAACGCGCTCGGCACGGGCCTGGTCCAAAGTCCGGCCTTCATGCCGTTTCTGCCGGGTTTGTGCCGCCATATCCTCGGCGAAGAGTTGAAGCTGCCTTCCATCGCCACCTGGTGGTGCGGACAGAAGGCCGCGCGCGATCATGTCCTCAAACATCTCGATCATCTGGTGGTCAAGCCCGCGTTCCGCACCCGCCTGCGCTCGCCCGATTCCGACAAGCCGCTGGGCGACGACGAGAGCGCGGGCCTGAGGCGGCACATTGAATTTGACCCCGACCTGTTCGTGGCGCAGGAACGCGTGGAGTTTTCCGACGCGCCGTCGCTGGAAAAGGACGGCCTGGTTTCGCGCCCGGTCGGGTTGCGCGTTTTTCTGGTGGCCACGGAAAGCGGCTATCGCGTCATGCCGGGCGGACTCACGCGCGTCTCGCCGGAAGCGGGCGGCCGCTTCATCTCGATGCAGCGCGGCGGCACCAGCAAGGACACCTGGATCGTTTCGGAGACCCCGGTGGAGGAATTCACCCTGCTGCGCGGCGCCCAACAAATCGTGGAGCTGCGCCGCACTGGCAACAACCTGCCCTCGCGGCTGGCCGATAATTTTTTCTGGCTCGGGCGCTACTCCGAGCGCGCCGACGCCACCGCGCGACTGTTGCGCAGCGCGTTGCAGCGGTTCAATCCCGAGCGCGGCATCGGCGTCCAAACGCTGCTGGGGCCGCTGTTGGAAACCCTGGAAACCCAGGGCCAGCTGCCCGATCTCTCGGCCCGGCCCGAGCTGCGTCAAAACGCCGAGGCCTTCGAGGCCGAGTTGCTCGCCGCCATCTTCGACCCGTTGCGCCCGGGCAGCCTGCGGGCCACCGTTGACCAGTTGCAGCGCCTGGCCATGCACGTCCGCGACCGCACCTCGAACGACATGTGGCGCGCGTTGAGCAAGTTGAATGACCGCCTGACCGGCCCGCCCAAAAAGTTCGTCATGCTCGCCGGGGACGCCACCGCCGTCTTGAACGAGACCCTCCTGGGCCTGGCGGCCTTCCATGGCCTTGCCCGCGAGAACATGACCCGCGCCCAAGCTTGGCGCTTCCTCGACATGGGCCTGCGTATCGAGCGCGCCGTTTACCTCGCCACGCTCCTCCAGGACACCCTGCGGTCGCCGGACGCGGAAAATCCGAGCCTGCTGGAGGCTGTCCTCGAAGTGGCTGACAGCAGCCTCACCTTCCGTTCGCGCTACACGCTCCTGCCGAATGTGCCGCCGGTGTTCGACCTCGTGCTGCTTGACGACAAAAATCCGCGCTCGGTTCTGTTCCAAATCCGCCAGCTCGCCAAACATTTCGAACACCTGCCCCGCGACCGCGAAAGCGCCCTGGGTTCCGGCAAGAGCATCGTGGCCAAGTGCCTCGCGCGCTTGAACCAGACCGATGCCCGCGAACTGGCCACCGCGGGCCAGACCTGGCCCAAAAGCGAGGTCAGCAACGTGCTCGCGGAAGTCTTGCAGACGTTGCCAAAACTTTCCGATGCCATCGCCGCCAACTACTTCGCCCATTCCTCCATTTCACGCACGGGGAGAGGCAGCGAACAATGAACTACAACATCACCCATCGCACGCTTTACGAATATGCCGCGCCAGTCACCGTCTCGCAGCATGTCACCCGGCTCGAACCGCGGGTCCAGAGCACCCAGGAGTGCGAGCGCTTCTCGCTGAAGATTTTCCCGGACCCGACCCTGCGCAAGACGCGGCAGGATTATTTTGGGAACCGGATCTGTTTTTTTTCGATCCAGGAAATTCACAGCCAGCTCGAGATCATCACGCACAGCCGCGTCAAAGTCACCGCCCGCAAGCTGCCGGCCGCCGAAAACACACCGCCCTGGCAGCAAGTCGCGGCCCTGTTCCGCGACCCCGTGTCCCCGGAAGTGGTTGAGCCCTACCAGTTCGTCTTTGATTCGCCGCAGGTGCGCTCGTCGTTTGAACTGGCCGATTACGCCCTGGCCAGCTTCAGCGGCGACACCCCCTTGCTCGCCGGCGTCGCCGATTTGAACCGGCGCATTTTCACCGACTTCAAATTTGACCCCCGGGCCACCACCGTCGCCACCCCGATCGAGGAAGTCTGGAAGAACCGGCGCGGCGTCTGCCAGGACTTCGCTCACCTCGGCATCGCCTGCCTGCGTTCACTCGGCCTGCCCGCCCGGTATGTCAGCGGTTATTTGCGCACGCATCCCCCGGCTGGCCGGCCGCGGCTGGCTGGCGCCGATGCCAGCCACGCCTGGTTCCGCGTCTTTTGTCCCGGCCTCGGCTGGGTGGATTTCGATCCCACCAACAACGTCCAGCCGGCCGAAGAACACATCACCGTTGCCTACGGCCGCGACTTTGACGACGTGAGTCCCGTGGCGGGCATCCTCACCGGCGGCGGCGAACACATCGTCCGGGTCTCCGTGGATGTCGAAGAAGTTTGCTGAGATGAAATTTGAAATCCTCCATCGCACGATCTACGTCTATGCCTCGCCGGTGCACGACAGTTTTAATGAGGCGCGGCTGCAGCCTTTCTCCAATCCGCTGCAGAGCGTGGATTATTTCCTGTTAAAGGTGTTGCCGGCCGCCCGCCTCCAGCATCATCACGACTTTTATTCCAACACGATCCACCGCTTCGAAATTGCCGAGCCGCATTCCACCCTCCAAATCGAAAGCCATTTGCGCGTTACCACCCGGCCGCCCGCCTGGCCGGCCGGTTCCGACACGCCCTGGCCGCTCGCGCGCATCGGCGAGGCGCTGCGCGAACCCCGCGTCTTCGATTTCTTGCAGGACAGCCATTATGTCGAGCTCTCCCCGGAAGTCTGGCGGCTGGCGCTGGACGCCACGGCCGGCGTCACCGACACCTGGCAGGCCTGCCTGGCCCTCCTCCGGTTTCTGAACGAGAATTTCAAATACGAGTCCTATTCCACTTCGGTCCACACGCACATGCGCGATGTCTTGCAGGAACGCCGCGGCGTCTGCCAGGATTTCGCCCACGTCATGATCGGACTCTGCCGGGCCCTGAAAATTCCAGCCCTGTACGTCAGCGGCTATCTGGCCACCGAAATCGCCAGCGCCACCCATGCCTGGCTGGAAGTGCTGCTGCCCGGCATCGGCTGGATCGGACTGGACCCCACGCACAACCGCCCGGTGGATGAAACCTACGTGAAAATCGCCGTCGGCCGCGACTACGCGGACGTCCCGCCGGTTGCAGGCCATTACAAGGGCACCAAGGACCGCAAACTAGATGTGAAAGTGGACATCAAACGCCTGGAATAGGGCATTTGAAGAAATGTGCCGGATGGAACAGGCGTCCCGCCGGTCAAATCCGGTGTCTCGCCGGAGGTCGCGCGCACCCAGGTCCCAGGTACATTTCACAACCGCCGCGCGCAAGGGGTGCGGACGGAATGCAGAGCAATCAACTCCGCTCCGGCGGGGCTGGCGCCGCGGCAATTCTCTCCAAGGTTTCGGCCACGGATTCGTCCGCGCGCAGTTCCACCCAATGACAATTGCCGTGGCGGCGAAACCAGGAGAGTTGCCGCTTGGCGAACTGGCGCGTGCGGGTTTTCACCAGTTCAACGGTTTCCGGGAGACCGCGCTCGCCGCGTAGATGCTCCACCACCTGCCGATAGCCGATCGCCTGCATCGCGTTGGGGTTGGCGGCCAGGCCCTGGCTCAACAGATGCCGGGTCTCCTCCACCAGGCCCCGCGCAAACATGTCCTCGACGCGCCCTTCGATGCGCCGGCGCAGGTCATCCGGGACCCGGGTCAAGCAGAAGATCCGTGATCCTTGGTCCCTGATTGATGACGCGGAGTTCCAGGCCGCCCGCTGCTCGGAGAACTTTTTGCCGGTCAGGCGGATGACTTCCACCGCGCGAATGACGCGACGGGGATTTTGGCGGTCAATGATCGCGAAGGTACCCGGGTCGCGGGCTTGAAGTTCGGCCACGAGTTGTTCCGGCGGAGTGGCTTCCAGTTCCGCCCGCAACGGCTTGTCAGCGGGTGGCGCCTCGCCCAGTCCCTCCAGCAGCGCTGTGAAATAGAGGCCCGTGCCGCCGCAAAAGACGGGCTTTCGGCCGCGCCTCTGAATGGCTTCGACCGCGATCCGCGCCCGCCGCACGAACTGCGCCGCATCAAACGTTTCGCCCAAATCACAGATGTCCACCAAGTGATGCGGCACGCGGGCGCGCTCTGCGATGGCCGGTTTGGCGGTGCCAATGTCCAGGCCGCGGTAAACTTGCATCGAATCCACCGAAATGATTTCGCCGCCGATTCGCTCCGCCAGCGCCAGCGCCACCGCGGATTTTCCGACCGCCGTTGGTCCCGCGAGAAAGACGGGAGGATAGAGAATGGAGGATGGAGGATGGACTCCGAGTGTAGTTGCCATCGGCGATCCTCCTTCCTCTAGGTTCGTTGCGCGCCGGCACCTGCCCGGCGCGAAAACAAGAACCAGGCGGCGATCCCTGCCATCAAAATCGGCACGCCCAAAAGCTGGGCCGACGTGAAATAGCCCGCATGAATATGGTCCGGCGGATAATCGCCCCGGAAACATTCCACGATGGACCGGCAGATGGCGTAGCCCACCAGGTAGAGGGCAAAAATCTGCCCGTCGAACTTCCGGTGCCGGAACAGCCAGGCCAGGCCGAGATACAAAAGCAAATTCAGAAGGCCGTCGTATATCTCGGTGGGGTGCACTGGCAGGCCGTTCGTTTCGTGCCCGGGAGGAAAACGGATGGCCCACGGCAGGTTGCACTGGCGGCCATAGCAACAGCCGTTGAGCAGGCAGCCGATGCGCCCAAACACGCTGCCCAAGGCGATGCTCGGAGCCACGATGTCGGCGATTTTCCAGATCGGAAGTTTCTTCCACCACAGGTAACCGATGCCGGCGAGGGACGCCCCGAGCAGTCCGCCGTAAAACACCAGCCCGCCATGCTGAATCATGAACACTTCCGAAAACGGT
Source organism: Verrucomicrobiota bacterium (assembly GCA_049509875.1). GTDB lineage: Bacteria > Verrucomicrobiota > Verrucomicrobiia > Limisphaerales > UBA11358 > UBA11358. Next base: position 20,141 of record JBEKZM010000017.1, read on the forward strand.
CCGCCCGCAAATTCTTGTTTCCAATAAGTGGTCACATACACCACGCGAGCGCCGATGATGCTTCCGCCCATCAGCCACAGGGTCACGTCGGTAATGACGTCGGCGGAAACATTGGCCAGCCGGGCCCGTCGCGTGGCCGTCCACAAGCCCGCCAAGAAGGCGGCGGCCATCATGATGCCGTACCAGCGGATGGGCAGCGTGCCCAAATAAAATGCAATCGGATGCACGGCTCTAACTTAAGGTGGCGTGGGCCAAATTGAAAATTGAAACTGCAGAATCTCGTGACCTCGCGCGGCGCGGATGCGTCCAATGGTGAGAATGAGCATGCGCCGGTTGATTCAGGCCATTGGCGTCGGCTGCCTGGCCTGGCCATTGCTGCTGTGCGGCCAGGCGACCACGCCGGCGCCATCCGGGATTGCGGAGCACATGGTGTCGCGTCAGGAAGCCTTCTGGGGCTCCTGCGCCCGGCCCGCGGACGGCATCTCCTCACGCGAGGTCTTCGCCTATGCCCTGGAATTGTGCGAAGCGCATCAGCACGCCGACCGGTTGGATCCTCTTTTTGAACTGGCCGCCAGAATGCAGGACCGCAGTCCCAAGAGCCGCAGCCTCGGTAATTTTTGGTGGAACTGGCGGGACGGACGGGTGTTGGATCACAACGCCGTGGATTTCTGCATGCGCGGTGGCTCGCTGCTATGGCTGAAACATCGCGATTTCATTCCGGCTCCGGCGCAGGGACGGCTGGCCACGCTGCTGGACTATGCGGTTCAGGGCTGCCGGCTGCACAAGGTCCCCCCCAGCTATTCCAATATCGCCATCATGAACGCCGGCGACCTGATCTTGCTCGGCGAGGCGCTGGGCCGGCTGGACGCGGCCGAAGAAGGGTACGCGCGGCTCGGCCAGGTCTTTCATTACACTCTAACGGCAGGCATTCACGAATTTGACAGTCCCACCTACACCGGCGTTGACCTGACCGGACTGGGAACGATCAACACCTCTGCCGGCGCGAGGCCGGACGAAGTGAGGCCCGGGCGCTGTTGAATCTGTTCTGGACGGATGTCGCGCTCAACTGGTTTCCACCCGCCCAACGGCTCGCCGGCGCCAACAGCCGCACTTATGACTGTCTCCATGGTCTCGGTGAACTCGACCGGCAACTGGCGTGATATCGCGTTGGGCGTCATGCATGTGACGCTGGAGACTTGGCTGGCCCAATGGAATGCTCATCTCGTTGACCAGGTGGCTTATTATACGGATCCACATCTCCCGCCGAATCATTTGTACCTGGCGGGCTTCAACTGAGCCCAGGCGCGCGCCACAGGCCGTCATTGTTGATTTGCCGAAAGGGGATTTTTGCTAGAGAATAAGGCCATGGCTACGCCACTGGCAATTGCCGGACGCATGGTGTCCCCTTTTGCGGGAGTGGTGAATCGCGTGCGTTACGGTTTTCCCAGCCGCTACTTTCAGGGCGCCGGGCGCATTGGCGATGACCTCATGTGTTCGGTCGTGCTGCGCGAACTCCGCAAGCGTGGCAAGCGCAGCCTCGCGGTCATCACTCCTAATCCGGGCCTCTTCGAGCGAAATCCCGATGTGGCAAAAATCATCCTGCAGAAGGACAACCGGCTCAATCGTTGGGGCCGGGCCGGCTTGCCGGTGCTGAAACTCGCGCACACCGGCTACGACCCGGAACGCGACCTCGACCTGCCCCCCAAAGAGCACGTCCTCATCCACCTGTGCCGTCTGGCCGGCATTACCGGACCCGTGGAATTGCGGCCTTTCATTTTTTTGACCGCGGCGGAGCTGGCCGCCGGCCGGCTGGATGAAAACCAGGTGGCCATCCAGTCCACCGGCCTCGCCGCGCCCTATGCCATGCATAATCGGGAATGGTATCCGCAGCGCTTCCAGGATCTTTGCGCCCAGCTCCGCTCCGATGTCCGGGTGATCCAAATCGGGAGCGCCAGTGATATGAAGCTGGAAGGCGCCATCGATTTGCGCGGCAAGACCAGCCTGCGCCAGACCGCGGCTGTGCTCGCCAATTCGCTGGTGTTCATCGGGCTGGTCGGTTTTGTCATGCACCTGGCCCGGGCCGTGGACTGCCGTTCGGTCATCATTTATGGCGGCCGGGAGAAACCCGCCATCACCGGCTACGTGGCCAATAAAAATCTCTACACCCAGGTCCGTTGCGCCCCCTGCTGGCTGCGCAATCCCTGCGACTTCAACCGCAAGTGCATGGATATGATTTCGGTGGACCACGTGATCGCCGCCGCGGCTGAACAGATCGCCCGCCACGGCACGCTCCTGGAAGTCCAGACCGCCGTGCTCTGACTCAAGCTCAATCCCTCGCAGAATTACATTTGACAGTCGCGCGCCGCCGCTTATCTTTCCATCAATAATAGACTATATGGCCGACAATCTTCCACCCACTCCGCCGTCAGGACCCACTGGCGCCGTACAGCCGCCGAAAAAAGAAACCGGCAAGGTGCAGCCCAAAAAGGAGACCGTTCGCATCAATTTGCCGCCCAAACCCACCGCCGCGCCGACGATCAAGCTGCCGACGCTGCCCCCGGGCGGCCCGACTGGCGCGCCCAGTGCTGCTCCGGCCCTGGCCACGGCGCACGCGGCCCCCCCGCCGGCTCCCAAACCGTCCGGCGCCCCCGGCACTTCCATTGCCAAATCCCCCACCCAGTCCCAAGTTCAGCAGCGCCCCGCGAGCATGCAGCGTCCCGCCGCCGCGCCCGCCGCGCCCACCATCAAGACCATCGACAAGGTCTTGATTTATGCCACCCTCGTCGCCGTGCTCGGGGGCGTGGGTTTTTATTGTTACGTTTCCTTCCTGGTTTTGAAACCGGCGATCGACACTTTTCAACCTTAAGAATTTGAACATGGCCTCTCCTTTGATCGTCACGCTCACGCAGGATAATTTTGAAACTGAAGCTTTGAAATCCGGGACGCCGGTGCTGGTGGATTTTTGGGCTGAATGGTGTGGACCCTGCAAGATGATTGCGCCCGTATTGGACGAACTGGCCGGCGAATACCAAGGCAAGATCAAGATCGGCAAGGTCAATGTGGACGAGCATCAGGGCCTGGCCGCGCAATACAAAGTGACCGCCATTCCCACGCTGCTCGTCATCAAGAATGGCCAGGTGTCCGAACAGATGGTCGGCGCCAAGAGCAAACGCGATTTGAAGGCCAGCCTTGATCGCGCCACGGCCTGAGGCCGTCTTCAATTTAAGATCGGGCGGGCAATGGTGTACCCATTGCCCGCTTTTTGATTTTACCGGCCGGCGAGGGAATCCAAGACACTTCCCGAACTGCGATGCGCCCAGTAATCCCGTCGGCATTTCCAAACGAAACGCCGTGCATCTCCGTCCAACGCCGACAGCTTCTTGCCCGTTTGCGTGCCCCCACTCCGCAATCCGAACTCTGAAATCCGCACTCAAATGGTGCGCCCGTTTCGAATTCGCCAGCCATTTTTTTATGTGCCCGGAGCGCGGCAGCCTGTAATCTTCCACTTCGGAACAGCCCGATACACCTGACATGGTCACACCCGGAAAACTCAACCGCCGCGCGGAATTCTTTGATCAACTCGCGACCATGATCGCGGCGGGGGTGCCGCTGACCAAGGCCATGGAGATGGCGGGGAGAAACCGCTCCCTCGGCGTCCCCCGGCGGGTCGTCGAGGAGTTGACCCACCATTTGCAGGACGGGCATACTTTCACCGACGCCATGCAACTCGCCAGTGGGCAGAAGCGCGGCATCGACGTCGCTCTCAAGCCCAGCCGGGAATATTGGCTTTCCGATTTCGACGTGGCGCTGCTATCCGCCGGGGAAGAATCAGGCCGATTGGACACGACATTCAGAACGCTGGCCCGCTACAACCGTTCGCGCGCCCAGATCATTCGCGACACGGTGAGCGGCTCGCTCGTCACCATCGTAACGCTGCATGTCTTCCTGCTCGTTTTTCCGATTGGATATCTCCAGCAATTCGTGCTGGGCATCATCAACAACCAGTACCACATGTGCCTGCCGTTTATCCTGGAGAAGGCGGCCGCTTACGGCCTGCTTTACGGCGCAATCTGGTTTCTGACCTTCTCCTCCCAAGGACACCGCGGGGAGTCATGGCGGTCAGCGGTGGAGGCCATCTTCAACCTCATTCCGTGGTTGCGTCAGGCGGTCAAGTACCTCGCGGTGGCCCGCCTGTCCATGGCTTTGGAAGCCCTGCTCAGCGCCGGAGTGCCCGTGATCCGGTCGTGGGAACTCGCCGCCGCATCCTGCGGTTCCCCGCAATTGAAAAAGGAAATCTTCAAATGGGCGCCCCAGCTCGAATCCGGCACCACTCCCGGCGACATGGTCGCCCAGATCCCTTATTTTCCCGAGACATTCACCCAACTGTACCAGACGGGTGAGCTCAGCGGCAAGATGGACGAAACGCTGGTGCGCCTTCATACGTACTTCGAGGAAGAGGGTTTTCACAAGCTGAAAACGTTTTGTCGTGTCCTGGGCTACGCGATTTACTTTACCATAGTGGTTATCGCCGGCATTTTCATTATTCGCTTCTGGACGCTGTATTTCGCCCAGGCGCTGGGCTCCTTTTGAAAATATCCATGTTTTCCCGCTCGGTCTGGTTTATCCTGCCGGGGCATGAGGCGGCCCAAGCTGAGTGATCTTTTATGACCCTTGCCGAAATTCTATCGAACGAAGAACTGCGCCAGCACGAATTCCCGGTGGCCAAGGATAAAATCTTCCTGGGCCATGCCGGCGTGTGCGCGCTGCCCCGGCGCGTGGCCCAGGCCATGTGCGATTGCGCCAGCGGCGCCATGCTTGGGGACCAGGAGGCGTTCGTAATGCATCGCATTGGTGACGCCCGGAAGGCCGGCGCGAAACTACTGGCCTGCCAGCCCGACGAAGTGTCACTGGTGGGGCCCACTTCGCTCGGGCTAAGTTTCGTCGCCGCCGGCCTCAATTTTCGCCGGGGCGACAACATCCTCATTTATCACGATGATTACCCTTCCAATGTTTATCCGTGGATGGCGCTGGCGGGCCAGGGGGTCCAGGTTCGATTGCTCAATACCCGGAGCCTCGGGGCCATCCGGCCCGTCGATGTGATGGGGCAGGTGGACGAGAACACGCGGCTGGTGGCGCTGGCCTCCTGCCATTTCATCAGCGGCCATCGCCTGGAATACGAGGCGATCGGCAAATTTCTACGGGAACGCGGCATTCTATTCTCCCTCGACGCCATCCAGACACTGGGCGCATTTCCGACCACGATGGAGCACGTGGATTTTCTGGCTGCCGACGCCCACAAGTGGCTGCTCGGCCCCTGCGGCGCGGGCCTCTTGTACGTCAAAGGCGACCTGCAGGAAAAGCTCAATCCGCCGGTGTATGGCTGGCACAATGTGCGCAACCCTGATTTCATCGCGCAGGAGAAAATCGAGTTTCGCGCCGGCGCGGCAAAATTCGAGGCCGGCACGCACAATCTCGTGGGCCTGGTCGGCCTGCTCACCGCCCTGGAACTTATTCTGGAGATAGGCGTGGACGACATCGCCGCGGAACTGGCGCGCAAGCGCGCGTGGCTGGTGCCCGCCTTGCAGGACCGGGGTTACCGAGTGCTGAATCCCGACCCCAAACCGGATTGTGCAGGCGGCATCACGTCGCTTTTCCTTCCGGGCAAAGATCTTGCCCCCTTGCACCATCGGTTGGCCGACGCGGGCGTCATTGCCTCGCTGCGCACCGACCGCCAAGGGCAGAACTACCTCCGCCTCTCCCCGCATTTTTACAACACGGACGCCGAATTGCGCCGCGTCTTGGAAATGCTCTGACTGCTTGATCTAACGGCAGTTCCGTAAGATGGCACCATTCCCCTGAACCAATGAGCCAGAATAGTGTCAATAAGTCAGATTGATTTGAGCTTTACAGCCGGCAATAAAACCCGGAGAAATATGTCATGAAGAAGAACCTGATCCTCATCTTCGTGCTGCTGGCAGCCGTTGGCGGCGTCATTTACCTGACCAAGGCTGCCCCGGCGGCGCAAACGCCGGGCCAATCCCAGACTCAATCGCCCGCCAAATACCCGCCGCCGCCAGGGGTGGGCATCGCGCAGACTCTCACCACCATTACCGGGGTGGCCATTTCGCCGCTGCTGGGCGTCAGCGTGATCGGCTGTTATCAATATTGCAAGGCCGAGACGGATGAGGAACGCGCCAAACTACCCTGGTTCGCCAGCCCGGTGTTTTGGGTGCCGGCCTTCCTGCTGCTGGTGGCCTGCTTCATCAAAGACACGGCCGGCACGGCTCTCCCCGCTCCCGCCAAGAAACCGTTCGACGCCCTCGAAACCATCGAGCATAAAATCTCCGGCTTGGTGGCGACGGGCGCGTTTGTGCCCATCATGGTCAACATGATCCACGAGGCCAATTCCACCGGCGGCCAGCCCACCCTGACCTTAAGTTCCCTCGGTTTTGCGGCCATCACCATGCCCAACTGGCTTTACGACATCCTGGTGACGCCGGCGGCGATGTTCATGTTCTTCATCGTCTTTCTGGCGTCCAATGCGATCAACATCCTGATTCTCCTGAGCCCGTTCACCACCATCGATGCGGCGCTGAAGACTTTTCGGGCCTCGGTGCTGGCCAGCGTGGTCGGCGCCTCGGCCATCGGCTCCTGGACGGGGCACCCGTGGATCGGCGCGCTTTGGTCCCTGATGATCATTGTGATTTCGTATTTCATTGCGGGCTGGTCGTTTCGCCTCTCGCATTTCGGCCTGGTGTTCGTCTGGGAATTTTTCACCGGCGGCCGCTACCGTTTCAAACCGGATCCCAAGGAGAACAACATGTTTCTCGGGCGCAAAGCGGAACGGGTGCCCACGCGCACCTATGGCAAGCTGCTCCGCAACGGCCAGGGTGAGCTGGTCTTCAGCTATCGCCCATGGCTGGTGCTGCCGCGGCGCACGCTGGTTTTGCCAGCGGGACATTACGAGGCGGGCCGCGGTCTTTTCTATTCCGAAATCCTGCGCGTGGAGGGCAGTTCGACCCGGACGGTGTTGCTTTTGCCACCGCATTACCGCGGGCACGAGGAGGAAATTGCCCGGATCTACAGCCTGACCGGCACGAGGGATGTGGGTTTTCGCGCTGCCTGGGCGTGGTTCAAAGGTCTTTTCACCAGCCAGCCGGTCCCGGCGTGAACATTGCCGGCGCGGTGGCCGAGCCTGGCCAAGTCCTGATTTGAATTTGTCACTTTGTGCCTGATCGCACTTCGGATTGGACGCCGAATGTTGAATGTTTCGGAATGCGGAGTTGGCGAAGGTAGGGCGCGTCGCTCCGCGCGCGCCGCGCTTGCCAACCAACGCAAGCTCACTCCAATCGTTATCGCCTGCCAAGACTTTCGGCTTTCGCGCTTCGGACTTCAATTGCGTCCATCTGCGGTTAGAGCTTCTTTGACGGCGAGTCAACCGCCGGGCTGCCGCGCTACGCCTTTTGTTTCAGGTGGCGGTGAACGAAGAAATAATACAAGCCGCCCAGGACAAGCGCCGTGGCGCCCACCCACAGAACGACACGATGCATTTCGCCCTTGGTGACGTCCGCGCCGATGGTCACGCCCAGCCAGCACAGCACGGAACACCAGATGCCCGAGCCGAGCAGGGTGAACAGGGAAAATTGCAGATAATCCATGCGGGCGATGCCGGCCGGAATGCCCACCAATTGCCGCGCGCCCGGCAGCAGCCGCGCGATGAACACGCCCGCCGCGCCGTAGTGCGCCGACCAATTCTCCGCCTTCTGGATTTTATCCGGCGTGATCAAAATATACCGGCCGTAGCGGATGAGCAGCGGCCGCCCCGCCAGCCGGGCCAGCCAATAAACGAAGGTGGCGCCCAGCCACGATCCCGCCGCGCCGGCAATAACAATGCCCGGCAGGCCGATGGCGATTTTTCCCGAGTGCGACCAGCTCGCGGCGAGCGGGATGATGCTTTCACTGGGCAGCGGCAGCACGGAGCTTTCCATGGTCATCAGCAGACCCACGACGAAGTAGCCGCCATGTTGGAGCGCCTGCTGGTACCAGTCGAGAATGATTTGGAAAAGGTGTTTCAAGATCAGATGTAAAAAATGTGCCCGCTAATTACGCGAATTGGCGTGAATTGGAAAGCCGCAAATCACTTGGGCGGATGCTCGTTGTAAAATTGCACTTCGGCGGGCGTGGCGGGCTGGGGCCAGACCCAGTCGCGGGCCCGGAGCCAATACCAGCTCCCCAGTTTGCTCGACGATCCCCCGGCGTCACCGCCATCGTCCGTGCCGTCTTCGCCCACGGAATACAGGAGGAACGTGCCATCGCCGTCTGGGCGATACTTCAGAGGTTTCCCGTCGTTCGGGTCCATGGGCATCGCTGGCAGGAATTCCGGCGAGAGGCCGGCGAGCGTTTCTGGAAATTTGCCATGTTTCGATTGGAACCGCTTCAGGGCAATGGCCGTCACGACCAGCCGGCGCGCCGTCTCGATTTGCAAGGTCTTGCGAATCGCGCCACCCAAGCTGGAGCTAAAATCGTCGTGAAAGTCCGGAATTTCGAGCGCGTGAAAAAGAGGGCCGCTTAGGTTTGTGCCGCCTATTGAGGAGAGCCGGGTTTCCATGGCGTCGTAGTCCGCCTTGTAAAATTGGCCGTGGTTGGTTTGCATCGTCCGCAACGCTTCCAAGATGGCCTGGTTTTGTTTAATGATCTCGAGTTCCTGGGAATAGCTCCACGAGGAGCGCCACATGACTTCGGCAACGGCATAGCGCGGGCGTTCGGTCAGGGATTCCCAGCCGGACGGGCCGCCGGACAAGGAGCCCGACATCGCCATGGCGCCGCCGGCCAGCTCTTTGAAATTCTCGTGTGAAGCCCGATATTTCTCAATTTCTCCCGACACCCAGGCCCGTTCCGTAGCAAACACATTTTCCGCGTCTTTCAGAAAATTCAACTGTTCCCAGCCGTTCTGGACGGCGGCCATTTGCTCGTCGGTGGCATTGGTCGCCTGCAGGAACTCCCAAGTGGGCGGCACCGCGACCGCCGTGATGGCCACGCGAACCAGGTGGCCGATGATGAGATCGTCCCGATGATCCCGCTGGACGATGGCCAACATGGTCAGAAGGTTGGTGGCCGCCGCGGCAGTGTCACCGTCGTGCAGGTCCAACTGGGTCGCGACTACCAATTTTTGGGCGGCCCGCTTCATGGTCGCGAGATGAGGAAGTGGCAGTTTGGCGCCCAGGCTGTAATCCAGTTGAAAATCCAGCCTGGGGCGGTCGAGAATCTGGCGCAACAATTCCACGGCCGGCCGGTCGGCCTCAACATAGGCCCGATACTGCTCCCAGGAATTGGTGAAGTCGTAGCCGCGAACGTCCGGCTGGGTCCAGCCAATTTCGGCCCGGCCGGGTCCGACCATCTGCATCGCGCTTGAATTGTCCGCCGCGGTGCTGAACAGGGCTGCGGCGTCCTGAAGGGAATTGGCACTGTTTTCCTCCGTTGCGGCGGGCGCGGGAAGCACTTCCGCCAGCGTCAGCTTCTCGCCCTGGTCGCGCAGCAGCCTTTTGTAGGTGTCCAGTTCGTTGCCCGGCTGGAAATGCAGACTCAAAAGCCCGCTGGCGGCGGCCATGGCAAGAAAGAGGGCCAGCGCGAGCAATATTTTCCACCGGCGGTTCATGGCGCGAATTTTGATCCGCTAATTGCGCCCGTTGGCGCGAATTAGAAAGGGCAATTCACGTGCCGGTCTTTTTCTTCCACGGCTGTTCCGGGAATTTATCGGGCAGGCGGATGACCTTGACGGGCGGCGGCTTGGGCCGGGCCATCTGCATTTCGGGGTCGGCAGCGGGTGGCGCATCAGAGGAATTGGACCGGGCGGCGGCGTTTTCGGCACGCCAGCCGGCGATACGCGCCTGGAGGCCATGATGCTCGGCGGTGACCTTGTCGCCGGACTTCATATAAAAGAGTGAAAGGTTGGTGTGAACGAGTTGCTCCTGTGGACGCAGCTTTTCCGCCTTGTGGCCCTCGGCGATGGCCGCCGCGAAGTCGCCCAGCCGGTAAAAGGCCATGCCGAGCGCGAGCTGGGCGTCAAAATATGAGTCACTCTGGGTCAGCACGGCTTTCAGCTTCCCGACGGCGGCGGCAAATTCGCCGCGGCTGAAGTCGAACATGGCGTCGTCGTATTGTTCCTGCAAGGTCATCCTGGTTGCACGCTAACCCCACCTCCGGCGAGAGACAAGGGGCGAGTGGCAAATGACCAATGGCAAATGACGAATGACGAGGCGTGGAAGGCACGGGACGATGAGCAGGCTGATTTTTGGACACCACTATATCGCGATCACTAATGCACCAATTTCGCTTTTCTTTTGGCGCGGCGCGTAATTATATAACCCATTGATACGCAGATATATAAATATCGCATTAGAATTTGACACAATTGGTAGAAGTCGACTATTTTATCACGGCATCGGTGTCGCGCTGAGATGATTCTTTTCAACCGCCAAACCCCGTGCATATTGGTCAACTTGTAATACGAGCTCAATGAGTGATACAGCGACTGGCGCGCCGGCGACGGGTGGCGCACAAAAAATCTCCCGGATCAGCGAGGCGGTCATCCGTATCGCGGGCAATTCGCAGGACGGCATCCAGGCTATCGGCGGCTTCCTGGCCCGGCTGGCTGGCCGCAGCGAGCAGGAGGTCATGACGTTCATGACGATTCCCTCGACGATCTCCGGCGGACCCTCGATTTTCCAGGTGCGCATCGGAAGCGGGGAGGTGATGACCGCAGGCGACGACGCGGACGTACTGCTGGCCTTTTACCAGCACAGCTACGAAGACCATATCAATTCACTCAAGAAAAAGGGCATTGTGCTGTATGACAGCGACCACGTGCAGCCCAAGCCCGAGTGGGAAGGCGACTATCACCATGTGGGCATCCCGATTTCGTCGCTGACCGTGGAAGCCATCGGCGGGACGGCCAAGGACAAGGGGAAGAATATCTATGCGCTCGGCCTGATTGCGCGCATGTTTGGCCTGAACGTGCCGAAGCTGGAAAAGCTGATCGGCGAACGATTCACGGGGAAGGACCCGAGCGTGTTGAACAACGCGCTGGCGGCCTTCCATGCCGGCTACGGCAATTCGCCAACGAATTTGCTGGAGACCTTTCAGTTTTCGGAAAGCCAGAAGAAAGGAGTGCCCCAAGTCGTCATGAACGGCAACGAGGCCATTGCCTATGGACTGATCGCCGCCGGCGTCCGCTTCGGCGCCGCCTATCCCATCACGCCGTGGTCGGATGTGATGGAGATCCTGCGCCGGGAGCTGCCCAAATATGGCGGCACGTTTGTGCAATGCGAAGACGAGATTGCGTCGGTTTGCATGGCGCTGGGGGCGAGCTTTGCCGGCCGCGTGGCAGTGACGGGCTCCAGCGGTCCGGGCATTTCGCTCAAGACCGAGGCGATCGGCTGGGGCGTGATGGCGGAAATGCCGCTGATCATCGTGGACGTTCAGCGCGGCGGTCCATCCACCGGGATGCCGACAAATATTGAGCAGTCCGACTTGAACATCGCCACGTTTGGCGGACACGGCGATGCGCCGCGCGTGGTGATGGCGCCGGCGAACGTGGAGGATTGCTTTTACATGGCCATTGAGGCGGTGAACATCGCCCGCAAATACAGCGTGCCGGTGTTTTTCCTCTCCGATCAGGGCATCGGGACGCGGATTGAGGCCTTTCCGGAACCCGCCTTGGAGAAGATTTGCCAGGACATCAGCCCGGATTTGACGCCGGTGCCCACGCATAAGGCGTATGATTTGTCGGCCAAAGACGGCGTGACGTTCCACGTGAAACCCGGCACGCCGATCCTGGACGGCAAGTATCCCACTGCCACCGGGCTGGAACACGACGAATTTGGCCACCCGACGGGATCGCCGAAGCTGCACATGCAGATGTCGGCCAAACGACGAAAAAAGTTGCAGGCGCTCGGAGCGACGCTCCCGCTGCCGAAAATTTACGGGCCGCCCGAAGGCAACGTCCTGCTGGTGGGCTGGGGCTCCACGGAAGGTCCGATCCGCGAAGCGGTGGACCGATCGCGCGCCGCCGGCGACAGCGTTTCTTCCGTTCACCTCCGGCACCTGAGCCCGCTGCCGAACGGGCTGGAGAACATTTTCTCGGGCTTCAATCACATCCTGGTGGTGGAAATGAATGATGAGGGACTATACGGTTACGGCCAGCTCGGCGCCGTGCTGCGCGCCCGTTATTGCGAATCCAAGATACAGGGCATCAATAAGACCGACGGACTGACCTGGAAGGTCAGGGAGATCCTGGAAGGGATCAAAAACAGACTACGCAAATAATTTCAAACTTTCACCCATTTATGAGCCAGACTTTGACTGAAAATCCAGCAGTTACAATTAATGCCCCGCAGCCCGCCACCGGCGACCGCAAGCCGCTGACGAAAAAGGAATTATCGGCCGACCACCCGACGTGGTGCCCCGGCTGCGGCGACTTTTCCGTGCTCGCGCTGTATTTCAAGCTGATTGAAAAGCGGAAACTGTGGCAGGAGAAAATCACCACGATTTCCGGCATCGGCTGTTCGAGCCGGTTCCCATATTTCGTGCAGTCCCACGGCGCGCACTTCCTGCATGGCCGCGCGCTGCCGTTTGCCAGCGGGGTTTCGCTGTCCCGGCCCGATTTGCACGTGTTCGCCTTCAGCGGCGACGGCGACGCCTTGTCCATCGGCGGGAACCACTTTACGCACACAGCGCGCAAGAACATCAAGATGACCCTGGTGGTGATGGACAACCAGGTCTATGGCCTGACCAAGAAGCAGACCTCGCCCACCTCCCCGCTCGGCTTCAAAAGCAAGACGGACACGTGGGGTGCGGTGGATTATCCGATCAACCCTGCGAAACAGGCCATTGCGGTCGGGGCCACGTTTGTGGCGCGCACCTCGGCCTCAAATCCGAATCATGTGCTGGCGATGATGGAGGCGGCGATGGACCACGACGGCTTCAGTTTTGTGCACTGCCTGAGCGAGTGCGTGGAGTTCTACGAAGGCGCGTTCGACGCAGCGAATCCGCGCAAGGGCGGCGTGTTCAACGAAGTTCCCAAGACGCACGATGTAACCGACGAACTGGCGGCCTACAAGCTAGCTGGCGCCGACTTTCCGGGCAATTTCGGCATCTTGTACCAAGTCAGAAGGCCGACCAAGAACGCCAAGGAAGCGGAGGTCAACAAGAATGCGCAGAGCAAGGTGGCCGGCCAGAAAGACTGGCAGATTCTCCAAAAGACCTTCGAAAAGATGAAGTGAACCGATTCGCGATAGACGATTTGAACACTCTGCCGGGCGGTGAGAACATCGATATTCTTGCGACCTCATTGAATTTTTGAATTAACGGCTGTCGTCCCGGTCTGTTAGAAATCAGTTGTGCGCAATGTTCCGCCCAATCTGTTTCCGGTCCGCGGGGCCATGGGCTGCTGCCATTTTCTTTATGATGGCGACAACAGCATTCTGTTGGATACGGGGCTGGCTGGCGAGACGATCTATCTGCGCCGGCTGTTTCGCCGCCTGGGGCTCAAGCCGCAATCGCTCAAGGCCATCGTGCTCACGCACGGCCATCTCGATCACACCGGCAATCTCGCGCGGCTCAAGGATTGGAGCGATGCAACCATTTACGCACATCCCCGCGAACAGGCGCACGTCGACGGCCAATACCCGTATCAGGGCGTGAACCGCTGGTGCGGCCGGCTGGAGGCCTTCGGCCGCAAGGCGCTTGGGTACCGGCCGGTGAAGATCGATCAGTTTCTCGCCGACGGACAAGTCCTGCCATTCTGGGGCGGGCTGGAAGTGATCCATCTGCCCGGCCACACGCTCGGGCACTGCGGATTTTACAGCGCCAAGCACGACGCGCTCTTCAGCGGCGACATGATGGCCAGCTATTTCTTCAACGTTCACAAGCCCTGTGCCATGCTCAACAGCGCACCCGAGTTGCTGCCGGCCAGCGCCGACCGAATCCGCCGGCTCCGCCCGCGCTGGATTCTGCCTTTCCATTTTGACGTATTGGACGGCGAACTTCATCGCCGGCGGTTCGTGAAGTTGTACGGGCTGGCGGATTGGGCCGCCGCGTAGCCCGGCGCGGCAGGTTCGTGGTTAGACCACTTAGTGGCGTGGCCCCCGTTCTTGGGGGCAATGCGGTGGGCGGCTCGATCTCAGGGCGCGCCCTTCCCCGGCCAGAAATCCATGGTAATCGTGGTGCCTGCTCCCGGCGCCGATTCGATGTGAAAGTGATCCACCAAACTGCGCGAGCCAGGCAACCCTGATCCCAGCGTGCCAGCTTTGGCGTACTCCAAAAGCCGTTCCGGGTGCTCGATGCCCTTGCCCTTGTCCGACACGATGATACGTAGTCCGTGCTTGTCGCCCTCGGCAACCTGGCCAATTCGGATTTCTCCGGCACAGCCGGCGTGTTGAACCACATTGCGCGTGATTTCAGAAATCACCGTGGCGAGCCGCGTCAAAATCGCAGGAGGAAAACCCATTTTAGTGGCCTCGTCCCGGCCCACGAATCGCGCCAAAAGCACGTCTTGCACCTTGGCAATTGGCAGGCGGGCCAGTTCAACCCAGATAATGTTTTCGTTCATTGGTGGTGGCTCCTTAGGTTTCAAGCGGCACCAGCACGCTGACGGTTGTCGCATCAGCGCCCGATTCGATGGCGAATTCGCACCCATGCAGGCGGGCGGCGCCTTGGGCCAGCGCCAGCCCCAGCCCAAGTCCCTGCGGTTTTCTGCTGCCGCACCAGAACTGCTTGAAGGCGCCGATCCGCGAAATCTGGTCGGCGTTCATGCCCGCTCCGCGGTTGCCAATCGTCAAGGACCAGAATTCACGCTCCCCGCGGCCCTTGACCTCAATGGGCGTTCCCGGAGCGGAAAACTTGCAGGCGTTGTCCACCAGCTCTTCCACGAGCCAGACCAGGTATTCCTCACTGAAAGACAAATCAATTGGCTCACACGTGAGGGCGAGATCTCTCTCCCGTTTCCAATTTCGGCAGACTTCCCGCGCTACACGATCGACCACGGTTCCGGCTGCGACGAGCTGTCCAGTTCTCACCAATTCAAAGCGATTGGCGTAGAGCTGCGGCAGTTGGGCATAAAGATGGAGCCGCCGCATCATGCGCCGCAAACGCGCCGATTCCTGGACCACGGACTTATGCATCGCGGCGACCTGGGTGTCCTGCCCGGCATATTTGAGCGCCAGCAAATTCGTGACGGTCGTGATCCGATCGAGCGTCTCCAAAACCTCCGACGGCACCGAGCCGGCCACCGCCAGGCTGACCTCTTCGGCGCGGAGACGATTTTCCTCAAGCTGGCGGTTCCGTTTCTCCAGGCGGCGGCGCACTGAGCCGATGAGCGCCTCTGGCTGGCAGGGTTTGGTGATGTAATCATCGGCGCCTGCCTCCATCCCGTGGCGCAGGTCGTCGTTGGCCACCAGCGCCGTGAGGAAGATAAATGGTATCATCGCCGTCCGCGGATTGTCCCGTACGGCTTGGAGGACCCCGAAACCATCCAAAAGCGGCATCATGATGTCGCAAAGGATGAGATCTGGAATCGAGTTAATCGCCGTCGCTGCTCCCAGCCTGCCGTTTTCGGCTTCGAGCGTCTCGAAACCTTCAAAACGGAAGATCTGGGCCATCTGCTTGCGAATGGCATCATCGTCTTCAATGATCAATATTCTGTGCATATAAATTTCTGTTGCTGGCTCTCCGCGTGCGACCGGGGTATTGTGATTGGTATTTCCACCCAGACAGTGGTTCCCGTGCCTTCCTGGCTTTCAAGCCGAATTGTGCCCCGATGCAGATCCACAAACTGTTTGACTATGGCCAGGCCCATGCCCGAGCCCGGACGGTTGCCGACATTCGCCGCGCGGTGAAAGGTCTGATAAAGCTTGGCGAGGTCGGCGGCCGGAATTCCGATGCCTGAATCGCTGACCTTAAATTCAAGGCGCGGTTCCGACGACGGATCAGGGTCGCCACCTGGCTGCGGACTCCCGCCAATCCGCTTCACTTCCAGCTTCACGGGTTGGCCATCGGAAGAATACTTGACCGCGTTGCTAAGAAGATTACCCAAGATGTGCCGTAAAATCTTCTCGTCAAGACAGGCTTCGCCCACGGCGGAGTCAACCTGGAGTTCGATGGTACGGGGTGAACCATCGGGGCTTTGCCCTTCCGCGATTATCCGCCGGCAAAGCGTCCCCACTTCCACCCGCGCCGGTTTGCATTCCATTTTGCCACTGGTGCAAACACCATGAACCAGGAAGTCAGTCAACATCTTGGTCATGCGCCCAACGGCGCCGTGGATTTCCTTGAGTTGCTCAGACCGTTCGGCGTCAGTCATCGTTTGCCCATAACCGCCGAGCAAATCGGCAGCCATGGTGATAACGGACAAGGGGGTGCGGAACTCATGGGAAACCATGCTCACAAAGCGGCCCTTGATTTGGGATAACTTCTGCTCGTGCTCGAGCGCCAGGCGGGAACGCTCCTCCTTCTGCTTATGGTCGGCCAACTCCTCGGCAATCCGCCTGCGTTCGGTAATGTCGCGGGCAATACCGACCATGCCATTATAACCACCTTTGTCGTCGAAAACGGGCGACTCAATCGTTTCAAACCAGCGGCTGCAGCCGACGGCATCCAGCACGCAGTTCTCGCTGCGGACAGGTTTCCCCGAGCTGATGACTTCACGGTCTCCATTGAAAAATTCAGCCGCGCGTTCTGGAAAAATCTCGGAGATCGTCCGGCCGATGAGGCTTTCCAGCGATTGACCAATAATGCGGGCCAATGGCTCGTTGACGGCCAGATACCGTCCTTGGGCATCCTTGAGCCAGGCGGGATCGGGAATGTTATTGAGAATCTGCGTTTGCAGACGCTGGCTTGCGCGCAGGGCCTCCTCAGCCCGTTTGATCCGGCTGATGTCCTCTTTCACGGCGACATAATGGGTGATCCTGCCCTGATCATCCCGGAGGGGCGAGATGGTGGCCGCTTCCCAGTAAAGCTCCCCGTTCTTCCGCCGGTTATGGAATTCGCCGCGCCACTCCTCGCCCGCAGCAAGGGTGGCCCACATTTGCCGGTAGGCTTCAGGCGGTTTATCACCTGATTTGAGCACCCGGGGGTTTTTCCCGCGCACTTCCGCGAAACTGTACCCAGAAACAGCACAAAACTTTGGATTGACGTATTCGATCCCGCCGTTGAGATCAGTAATGACAATGGACACCGGACTTTGCTCCACTGCGCGTGAGAGTTTGCGCAATTGCGATTCGGCTCGTTTGCCTTCCGTAATGTCGCGGAACGTCCAGAGCCTGCCGTAGTAAGTGCCATCCGCGTGAATCACGGGTGACGTGCAACAGTCGAGCACCGTCCCGTCCTTAAGTTCGATTTCATCCCGGCTCATTTCGCTCGGGTGGGCGTAGAGATAGACGACTTTTTCAACAAACTTTTCGGGATTTTTTGTCCTGATCGAGGACCACACCAGCTGTTTCAGGTGGACGTTATCTTCCGTGCTGGGCGGAGGGAGCTTGAACAAATCGGACAACGCGCGGTTTTGCAGAAGAATCTTTCCCTGCTCGTCGGTGACGAGGATTCCGTCAATCAACGTGTTCGCCTGGGCCTCTAGAAAGCCCGTTTTCCAGCGGAAAGCATCTTCCGCCTGCTGGCATTCGGTGACGTTTTCGAGGACCACCTCCTCGGCGCGAAGCAGGCTTTCCTGGATCTGGCGGTCTCGCTTTTCCAAGCGGCGGTTCACGGAGTCTAGTAGCGTCGCCGGCTGGTACGGCTTGGTAATGTAATCATCGGCCCCTTCGTCCATTCCATGACGCAGGTCCTGGATCGCACCCAGCGCGGTGAGGAAGATGAATGGTATCATCGCCGTCTTCGGACTTTCCCGCAAAGCTTGCAGAACGCCGAAGCCATCCAAATCCGGCATCATGATATCGCAAATGATGAGATCTGGAGGCGAGTCAATCGCCGCCGCCGCCCCCAGCCTGCCGTTTTCGGCTTCGTGTGTTTCGAAGCCTTCAAAGCGGAGCATCTGGGCCATCTGTTTGCGCATGATTGGCTCGTCTTCAATGATCAATATTCTATGCATATAAAATCCTGCTGCTAATTCGCCGTCTGGACTGGTCCAGCGGCCGGCAACTCCACCCACACCTTCGTTCCTTTCCCTTCTTCGGTCTCAAAACGAATCGTGCCCCCCAGCAGATCCACGAACTGCTTGACGATGGCCAGGCCCATGCCGGTCCCGGGGCGGTTGCCGACATTGGCCGCCCGGTGAAAGGTCTGATAGAGCTTGGGGAGGTCGGCCGCGGGAATTCCGATGCCCGAATCGCTGACCTTAAATTCAAGTCGGTGTTCCGACGACGGATCAGTTCCGCCATTTGGCTGCGGACTGCCGCCAATCCGCTTCACTTCCAGCGTCACGGGGCGGCCATCGAAAGAATACTTGACCGCATTGCTGAGGAGATTACCGAGGATATGCCTCAATATTTTATCGTCGAGCCAGGCTTCGCCCACGGCGGAGTCAACCTGCAGTTCGATGGTACGGGGCGAACCACCATGGCTTCGCCCTTCCGCGATTATCCGCCGGCAAAGGGCCTCCACCTCCACCCAAGCGGGCTGGCACTCAATTTTCTTGCTCGCGCAATTGCCGTGGATGAGGAAGTCATTCATCATTTCAGTCATGCGCTCGACGGAGTTTCGGATTTCGTTGAGGTGCTCGGAACGCTCGGCTTCGGTCATCTTATCCAAGTAACCGTCCAGCAACTCGGCCGCCATGTTGATAACGGACAAGGGGGTGCGGAACTCATGCGAAACCAGGCTCACAAAACGGCTCTTGATCTGGGATGACTTTTGCTCGTGTTCGAGCGCCAGGCGGGCGCTTTCCTCATTCGCCTTGTGTTCGGCCAATTCCTGGGCGGTGCGTTTCTGTTCGGTAATATCGCTGGCTATGCCGGAGAGGCGAATCAGCTTGCCGGCGGCATCGCGGACTTGAAAACCACGGTCATGAATCCAGCGGATCGTGCCATCAGGACGGGCGACGCGATACTCGACGCTAACCTCCGGTGCGTCTCCCATGAGGGTAGTGAAAACGCCGAATACATGCTCACGTTCCTCGGGGAGGATCGCTTCAACCCATTGGTGCGGATTGGCGTACAAACTCTCCATCGAACGGTCCCAAATCAATTTATAACCCGCACTCACGTAGTGGATCGTTTTGAAGTCGGGTGAACATATCCAGAACACATCGGTGATGTTGTCCGCCAACTGGTGGAACTTCTCCTCGCTCTCGCGCGACGCCTCTTGGGCCCGCTTCCGTTCAGTGATGTCCTCGATGGTACCAACGCGACCGGTGGCTTCGCCACCCTCGGCAGGAATTGTCCGCGAACGAATCTGCGCCCAACGCTGGTCGCCACGCGTATTTACGAACCGAACCTCACGGATAAACTCCTGCCCTGCCTGCCGAGCACGGTCTCTTTCCTCCAAAAAGGCTGGCGCATCGTCGGGGTTCAGGGCGCGCTGCCACCCATCGCCCAGAGATTCCTCCGCCGTGAGACCGCTGATGTCTTGCCAGTACGAATTCGTGTAAATGCAGCGGCCGGCGGCGTCCAATTCAAAGATGCCGATGGGCGAGCAAGCACTCAGGCTGCGGTAACGTTGTTCGCCGACCTCAAATTTCTTATGCGATGCGACCAGATCGGCGTTCGTGCGGGCCAATTCGCGTTGGAGATTGGCCAGTTCATTGTTGATGCGGCTCAACTCCTCGTAAAAGTGGTCGTCACGGCGATTGAGCACCTGGCCGCTCGGGACCGGATCCTGTGCCGCAGCCAGGGGGGCGATGACGGGATTGGTGGTGTCCTGTTTCATGTGGCGATGGACTCGTTGGTGAGGCGATTGGCCAAAAGGATGGCCCCTTGGGCGTCAGGGGCAGAACCATCCGCCCCAATGATCTTCCAGAGGTCCGGATCGGTTTTAAAGGGATAACCACCAACCAGGATTTTCACATGGCCGCAGTCGGGCGTGCGGCGCACGGCGGCAATGAGGGACTCGACCGCCCGGACATGATAGGTGATGGTGGCCGAAATGGCGAGGGCATCAGCCTGGCGTTGAACGAGGGCCTGGACCACGGCCGATCCGGGCATATTCGCGCCGAGATAATAGGTCTGCCAGCCATCCATCTCGAAGAAATCGCTCACCATGCGGGCGCCCATTTCATGGAGATCACCGGAAACGCAGGCGGCCACGAGCGCGCCGCGGGTTTTCTCACCGCCGAAGACGTAAGGATAGAGCTGGGACATGATGAGCTGGGTGGCAGCAGTGCAATAGTGTTCCTGGGCCACGCTGATCTGGTTCACCTGCCAGAGCCGTCCGATCTCATATTGGGTGCGCTGGAAGACCTGAAGGTAGAGGTCGCGCACGGCGGTGCCCTGCCGGGCAGCGTCGAGGATCAGCTTGCTGGCTATATGCCGTTCCCCCCGGAGCAGCGCCTGCAGATATTGACCGGCCAGCGGCGCGAGCGCAGTGCCCTCAGCGATGAAGCCCGGCACGTCGTCTGCCAATTGCGGCAATTGCTGGAGTCCGCGGTCCAGGAAAACGCAGGCGAGCCGGCTAAACTCCGGCAGCAGTTCCCGCTGCAGGGATTCCTTCATGGTTTCGAGCAGACCCGCGAGGTCCATTGCCGGAATGCCGCGCTTGGCGAGCATGACCTTGGCCCAGCCAACGTAATCGCCGAACAACGCGGCGCTGTCGGCCGCGATTGCCTGCGCAAGATAGGCAAGATGATAACCGGCGTCCTCGAGACATCGATCGCGCCCGGCCGTTCCGTAACGTTGTGCCAGTTCTGGATGGCGGACAAATTCGCGAGCCACCATGAGCGCAGCCAGAGCGGACCGCCGGTTGTCCAGCGTATCGCTGACCTGCTGGTTTAAGGAATTCATGCGCGTTCACGAGCAGATGTGCTCGAAATGGCGGACGTCCTGAGCCCCGGGCACGAGCTTCAAGCCTTGGGGAATGCCGTGGTGCGATTCGTGGTAAAGATGGCTGCGGTGCCAGAGCTTGAAGCTGCCGGCATCGGTCCAGTAAGTGACGAGCCAGATTTCCTCCGGTTTGTCCAGTGGACTGAGGACTTCCATACGCACGAAGCCGGGCTGATCATCCACCAAATGCGGGCGACGCCGGAACGCTTCCTTGACCTCGGCCGTCTTGTCATTGGCGATGACAAATTTGCTGAGCACCACGAATGGGCCGGCCACCTTGGCGGAGCGCTCTGGCGGAGACACGGAAGGGGCCGGTCCGATGGCTTGGTGAAAAGGGCAGCCAGTGGCGCCGGAGGACGGCATTTCTATCTTCACGATTGGGGTGGATTCAGCGTTTGACATGGCAGGTTATTTTGTTAATTGGCGTCGTTAAAACAACTCCACATTGTCGCCCAAGTCTCCGCTGGCTGCTGGTTTCGTTTGTGCCACCGGAAGCGTCGGCGTCGGCGGGCTGATTTTCGTCGCCATCAATTCAGCCGGGCGCGGGGGATCTTCCGGCCGCTCACTTGGAGGAGGGACTTCGCCGGAGGGGTCGGCAATGCGGGGCGCGGGTGACGCGGAAAAATCGTCGAACAGCTCGATTGAAGACTCGGAAGCGTGCGAGCTTGCCGGCGCCAGCGCCGGTTGTAAAGCGGTCGCGTGCGCTTGCCGCTCCGACTCCATGGTGTATTTGGATTTGAGACTGTCAATCCTCTGGGAGGCCGCAGTCTCGTCCAACGATGCCGGACCGGCCGCGCCGCCCCAAGCCACTAAATCCTGAAAGAAGCCGCTGGACCGAAGTCTGGCTTGGGCGACGGTTACGGGAAATTGGATATCCGCCATGACCTTCTCGACGGATGCGGCAAAGGTCTCTTGTCGCTGAGTGACCCCCCGGATCTGAACGGGGATGGCACTTTCCAGGTCCGCGAGCTTTTTCATGGAGAGCGCCGATTCCTCGGAAAGGACTGCCTGTTCCGCCTGTCCGAGTATCTGAAAGTCTTCCAGCCGCTGCCGGAGATTGTTCACCATCTCCGAGGCGTGGCTGAGCACCCCCCCCATTCGTGCCACGTGCTCGATGACATCTTCCGAAATGAAGTTCACGCGCCCTGCCAGCACTTCCAAGGTGGCTCCGGCGGGTGTACGGATGGCGAAGACCTGGGCGTTCAACCCGGCTAGCCGAACGTCGCCAGCCAAGGCGGTCGCTTTGGCGGTGCAGTCAACAAAGCTGGCTTGCAGGGGCTCGAAAGCCGAGACAATGCCGGCAATTTTCTGCACCGCCTGCTTCACAATACTCAGAATCTCATCGACGCCAGCCTGGCACTGCCGGTTGACTTTGGCGTCCAGCGTGGCGCCGCACACCTTGACCGCCAATTCGGCGGCGGCACCGACCTCGGTGCGCAGGCTCTGGATGCCTGACTTAAGACTATCGGCGGCTTGGTTGAGCTGGTCGAACATACTTTGGACCTGCTGCAATTGAATCTGGCCGGCCTGGAACACGAACTGGCGCGCCTGCGCATCAGTGGCCGGCGTGGCGGCCCGGCCAGCGCCCAGATGCGCGCGCATCTCATCCATCGCTCCGCCGACGTGCTCGATTCTTTGACGGGTGATGTCCTGGCATTGCAGGGCCATGACGATGCCATTGATGTGGCCCGTGACCGCCTGGTTTCGCTGGGACAAGTCGGTGGCCCCGGCCCCGGAGCGGATGAGCGCCTGGCTCAGTGCACCCAACTGGGCGCGAGTCGCCGCCAAAGTGATCGTCACTTTCTTTCGATGCTCTTGAATCGAGCCGGAAATTTGCCGCATCAGGCTGTGGGCGATTCGCTCGCTCGCCGCGAGTTCATCAAATTGCCTTTCCATCGTGCTGCGGACATCATGCACCGTCCGGTTCACATGGTCGGAAAGAGTGAAGAAAGCCTGCTGCACTTCCACCGGATGGCGGCTAGCTTCGATGCGGAATGACATCGTGATGAAGCTTAGCGGCAGGAGAACGCGCATGAGTTCATCGCGCTGCTGGGAAGCCTGGGCGAGCCGTTGCTGCAGCTCGTTAAACATGGCGAACACGTGATCGTATTGATCATAGCTGGCCAGCACCAGGTCCTCCGCTTTTTTGAGCAATTGGAAGGCGAATTGGACGGCGGCGTCCTGGGTCTGGCCCAAGGTCAGGTCGGTGAGTGACTGGCATTCCTTTTGGTTTTCGCCCAACTGTCGTGCCAGGTCTTCCAGGCCATTGCCGGTGGCCAGGAATTCCGTCTCCATGCCACGCGCCAGAGATGAGAGAGAATCCTTTTCTTCCTGGAGCCGGGAGGCCCAGACGCCCGCTTCCATTCGCCCGGAGGATCTGGCGACAGTCGCACGATACCACGCCCGGGCTCCCAGGCCATGGCCGCGCGTCAGTAAAGCCCTGCCCGCCTGCTGCAAGCGGCGAGCTTGCTCGCGGATCTTTATGTCGGTTGGCCAACGCATTGGATTTTGATTGGTTAATTTGTCCGCCCTGCCGCGCGCACCACTTCGCGCGCGAGTTGTCCGAGCGGGTAAATTTGATTCACACCGCCCCGCTTGATGGCCTCCGCGGGCATGCCGAAGACGACACAACTTGCTTCGTCCTGCGCGAAGGTGATCGCGCCCGCCTCCTTCATTTCCAACATTCCGCGTGCGCCATCGTCGCCCATGCCGGTCATGATGACACCAATGGCATTTTTGCCGGCGTAGCGCGCGGTAGAGCGGAAAAGCACGTCCACGGACGGCCGATGGCGGCTGACGAGCGGCCCGTCTTTGACCTCGACATAATAGCGCGCGCCGCTGCGTTTGAGCAGCAAGTGCCGGTTCCCCGGGGCGATGAGGGCCTGACCGCGGAGCACCGAATCGCCGTCGGCAGCTTCTTTAACGGTCACCGCGCACAGGCCGTCGAGGCGCTGCGCGAAACTGGCGGTGAATTTTTCGGGCATGTGCTGGACAATGATGATTCCCGGCGCGTCCGGCGGCATGGCCTCGAGAAAAATTCGCAGCGCCTCGGTTCCGCCCGTGGACGCTCCCACCGCGACAATTCGTTCGGTGGTCTGGATCATCGCCATTGAAGCCGGTTTGGCCAGCATGGCGTCGGCCGTGAGTTTTGGTGCCACGACCACTTGGGGGGCGGGCTTGGGACCAGGGTGGCCGAGGCGCGCCTGCGCGGCGGATTTTACGGCATCACAAATTCGTATGCAGGATTCTTCAAGAAACTGCTTGGTGCCGAGTTTGGGTTTGGTGATGATTTCGACGGCGCCTTTTTCCAACGCGGCCAGTGCGGTTTCTGAACCCTTTTCAGTCAGGGTGGAGCAGATGACCACCGGGATGGGGCATTGGGCCATCAGCTTTTCCAGAAACGTGATGCCGTCCATGCGCGGCATCTCCACATCCAGGGTGATCACGTCGGGCACCTGCTGTTTGATGCGTTCGACGGCAATGTAAGGATCCGCCGCCGTGGCCAAGACCTCGATCTGGGGATCGCTTTCCAGAATCTCTTTCATGGTCTGGCGCACCACGGCGCTGTCGTCCACCACCAGCACTCGGATTTTTTTCATATTTTGGTCGCTCCCCGGGACAGCCATCTGTGCAGCACCTCGCCCGTTTGCGTATTGAACATGATTTTGCAGCCGCGGTTGCCGCCCACGCTCTGGGCCTTGATGCGAAACCGAGCCGCCTTGAGAAGGCGTCGCGCCATGGCGATATTGGCATGACCGATCGAGCGATCGCTATGGGAATCGCCGCCCAGGTCAACGACATTGCCGCCGCCGAACAATTTCACCTCCACCTCACTGGGCGGCAATCCGAGCCGGAAAAAACGCCCGGCCATCGCGGGGAGGGCGTCGCTCAGATAGCGGAAACGACGGGCCGGCTCCGGGCCGGGCGGAATTTCCCCGTGCGGTTCCGGCAGCAGGGCGTGGCAGATGGCCGCCAGACGAAAGCGGGCATTGAACATCGTTACGGACACACAGGATCCGAGCAGGGTCAGAACCCATTGCGGTTCCTGCGTGACCAGCAACTCGCCGGGCTGCAATTGAACCTGCGGTATCGGAGGACCCGGTGGTTTCATAATGGTTTCCGGTACACGGCGGAAGCAATGCACTTCACCGGCAGTGTCAAGCCCGCCAGGGATTCAGAATGCCCCACGAAAAGATAGCCTCCGGGAACCAGATTCCGGCAGAGTTTGTGGATGACGGCTTCCTGGGTGGGCTTGTTAAAATAGATCATCACATTGCGAAAGAAAATCACGTCAAACATCTCCTTCACGCCATAATCCGCCGCCATGAAGTTCAGTCGGTGATAGGAGATTTTAGCCCGCAACTTCGGGATGATGCGCACCTGTTTTTGGGCCGGGTCTTTGCTGCGCAGCAAGTACTTGGTCCGCCAGGCCGGCGGCACGGGAATGACTCGTTCTTCGTCATAGATGCCAAGCTGGGCATGGTCGAGCACCTTGGTGGAAATGTCCGTGGCCAGCAGGGAAAAATCGAAGCCGGTCCGCACCTCGCCGAATTCACTTAGGACCATGGCCAGGGTGTAAGGCTCCTCGCCCGAGGAGCAGCCGGCACACCAGAGTTTCAAGCGCCAGGGCCGTTCAAGGGCGCCGGCGCGAGTCCTGGGATCCAGAGCCGGCAGTGCCGTCCGGGCCAGGTAGTCAAAGTGCTGAGACTCGCGGAAGAAGTCTGTCTTGTTGGTCGTGATGGCATTGATGAAATGCACGCGCTCTTCGTTGCCTTGGGCTGAGTCAAAGAGATAGCTCTGGTATTGATCCAGCGTGCCCAGGCCCAGGGCCCGCAGCCGGCGTTGCAGCCGGCTTTGCAGCATGGGCAGCTTGGCGGGCGACATCGTGATGCCCAATTCCCCGGTGATGTATTTGCAGAATCGAGCCAGACTGTCGGCCGACAACCCCGGGGTCTCCAGCGTTTGCGGCACGGGGGAACTCATGGGTTGCCTCCGGTCCAGTCAACCGATGACCGTGTCGCCCGCACGCAGGCCCGGCTCTTAAGCATTTGGATTTTCATTGTTCAGTCGTCCGGCTTTCGTCGCCATTCCAGATATTTGCCCCATAATTCTTGTCCAACGCCGCTTCGACCGCTGCAACCAACGACGTGCTTGAGAACGGTTTTCCCAATGAGATATCCGCGCCCAAACCGCGTGCCTCAGCGAACCTGTTCGATGGCGATTGGTAGGAGCTGATGGCGATGAACGGCACGTTAAGCTTCATCGCCCGCACCTTCCTCATGATCTCCAGCCCGTCCGGAGGTGGCATATGGATATCCGTGATCACCAGGTCCACGCGTTCCTTGCGTAGCATTTCCAGCGCTTCGGCTCCCGACGACATGGACCACACCTCGTGGGATTCTCGCCGGAGAACTGATTTCACGAAGGTGAGAACCGATTCCGAGTCGTCTATGACCAGGATTTTCGCCATGAGATGGCTTGCGTCTTGCGATTGGATCGGGCCTTTAAGCCGGAACTGCCGCGGCTTCGGCGGCAATCTCCGCGGTTTTCAGGAGCGCCGGGCCGGCCGAGGCAAAGACCCGGTTGATGTCGAGGATGATGATGAACTCATCACCTCGCCGGCCCATGCCCTGTATCAAGTCCGTGCGCCAGCGCATGGCGATGCGCGGGGGCGGATTGATCTGGCCGGCTTCCAGTTCGATGACTTCATGCACGCTGTCGGCGATGCCGCCCAGGACCGTGGTCTCGCCATCGAGCTCCAGCTCCAACACGACGATGCGGCTGTTGATCGTGTCGGGCGTGGAAGGCAGGCCGAACTTAAGGCGCAGGTCCACCACGGGAATGGCTTTGCCGCGGACGTTGACCACGCCGCGCATGTAGTCGGGCGCGGTCGGCACCTTGGTGATTTGGGGGAGCTCCAGCACTTCGCGCACCTGCGTGACGTTGATGGCGAACAGTTCGTCACCCAACTTGAAGGTGATATACTGTGCAGTTTCGTTAAAGGTCGTGCTCATAGGCTCAAGTGCTGGGTGGCTTAGTAACTGGTGAACTCCTTGTCTTGAGCGTCGCCGTGGCCATTGCCATTACTTTTCCGGGGTTCGGCTCCCAAGTTGATGGCAACGGTGGCCGGTTTGGCGGCCCGGGGCTTCTCCATGTGCGATGGAGCGATCACCAATGGCTTCTTTCCATTCGCAGCGGGCTTCATTGAAGGAGCGGCCTTGATGGAGGCACTGCTGCGTTTGGACGAGGCGTCGTCCATTTTAAAGAAACTGATGGATTGCTGGAGCTGTTCGGCCTGACTGGACAACTCTTCGGAGGTGGAAGCCATTTCCTCCGAAGCGGAGGCGTTCTGCTGGATGACTTGGTCGAGTTGTTGAATGGCCTTGTTGACCTGGGAGGCGCCGGTGTTCTGTTCGGCGCTGGCGGCATTGATTTCCTGGACCAATTCGGCCGTCTTGCGGATGTCCGGCACCAGTTTGGTGAGCATTTCGCCCGCACCTTGGGCGACCCGGACGCCATCGGTGGCGAGTTTGGTGATTTCCGCGGCCGCACCCTGGCTGCGTTCGGCCAGCTTGCGCACTTCGCTGGCGACCACCGCAAAGCCTTTGCCGTGTTCGCCGGCCCGGGCGGCCTCGACGGCCGCATTGAGCGCGAGCAAGTCGGTCTTGCGGGCGATTTCTTCGATAATGTTGATCTTTTCCGCGATTTCCTTCATTGCGGTCACCGTCTGTCCAACAGCCTCCCCGCTGGCCTTGGCATCTTCGGCGGCTTGGGAGGCCAGCTTGTCAGTCTGTTTGGCGTTGTCGGCATTTTGCTGGATGCTCGAAGTCATTTCCTCCATTGAAGAAGTCGTCTCCTCGGCGGAGGCCGCCTGCTCGGACGCGCCTTGAGAGAGTTGTTGGGCCGTGGCGCTCATCTCCTCGCTGCCTTGAGCGACGTTATTGGCGGCGCTGACGGTTTCACTGACGACGGTGCGTAACTTTTCGACCATTCCATTGAGCGCTTCCAAGGTCAGCCCGATTTCGTCCCGATTCTTGATTTCTGCCGTGCGGGTCAGATCGCCCCCGGCGACCGCCCCGGCCAATTGCGATGCCTGGTTCAAAGATTTGATGATGTAGCTTAGCAGCCAAGTCGTGGTTCCCACGCCCACCAGGATGGCGGCGATCAGAATTCCGATCAGAAGATTCCGCGCCATGGCATATTCTTTGACTGCGGATTCCTTGGCCGCTGCCATTTCTTTATTATTCTTGTCAATGATGAATTCCAATGCCGCTTCGGAGGCGTCGGCGAGCTTGCGGCCGTTGCCGGTTGAAAGCTTCATGGCTTCCGAATTGCCATTTTCCATGGCGAGCCGGCTCACTTGGTCGTGAATATCGAGAAACTTGTTCCAAGCGGAGCGGAAAAGGGCCAGTTTGGCCTGTTCATCCGCGTTGGCGGCTTTGTCCAGTTCGGCCAAACGGGCGGTTATTTGCGTCTTGAGTTCCTCAATCTGCTTGGCTTGGGCCTCCATCGCCGTCTTGTCGGTTTCGATGATTAAGTTTTTTTCCGCCCGGTGGATGGCCAGCAAATTTTGTCCCGCGTGGGAGGCACTCAAAGCGGCTTGCATCAGCTCAGGGGTCTCCTTCGCGCGCTTGGCAAACTGCGCTTCGAGGTCCGACAGAATGGCTTCAGCCGCATCCAGCGCGTTGCGACCCTCGGTTTTGGAAAGCGCCTGCGCCCGCACATTCGAATTGAGCAAGGCAAGCTCACTCACTTTTTTGTGATTTTCCTTGAACTGCTGCCATTGGTCCGCAAATTCCTTTACTTTGGCTTTGCCTTCGCCAGTAGCCAATGCGTCGAGCTTTTGCCGGCTTTCCTCCAAGGCCGCCATATAAATGTCAATGTTCGCGGCTTGTTGATTCTTACCCTCGACGGTGTCATCCAAAATCATGTTCTTCTCCCCCCGGCAGACTTTCAAGAATTGCTGGTCAATCTCTCCGGCCAACTCAACCTTGGCGGCATTGTTATCGACAATGGTATTGAGCTGTTCGTTAATGGTGCTGAGTTTCTTGATCCCCAGCACCGCCGAGACCGTCAGCATGCCCAGCACGACGGTGAAACCGAGAATGAGTTTTGTTTTTATTGTTAATTTCATGTTTTCTATCAGTTGTGAGCGACCGGATTTGAGGACGCAGCGGTTAATTTGTTGTGTGTTTTAGTAGAACGATCCGAATCCCAGACCGACATGGTCGTGTCCGCACGGTTCGGCTGCTCGCCCGCCATGCGAACGAGCCCAGCCAAATCGAGGATGAGCGCGACCCGACCGTCGCCCATGATGGTGGCGCCGGAAACGAGGTCGATGTGGTGATAAAATTTGCCGAGCGGCTGGATGACGGTTTGGTGGCTTCCCACCACGCGGTCCACAACCAAGCCGACGCGATCCTCGCCATGGCGTGCGATCACGATCTTTTCGATCTCCGGTTCCGCGCCAGCGATGGCGAAGGTTTCGCGCAGGAGCACGTAAGGCACGAGCTCGCCGCGCACGGCAATGACGTTGCGGCCATTGTTACGACCACGGTCGGACCGCTGGAGTTCCACATTTTCGGTCACCACCGACATCGGAACGATGAACTGGTCGCGGCCAATTTCGACGAGCAGTCCGTCAATGATGGCGAGCGTCAGCGGCAGCGTCAGCGTGATCGTGGTGCCCTGGCCCGCCTTGCTGGAGAGGGCGACCCGGCCGCGCAGGGCCTCGAACTGCCGCTTGACGACGTCCATGCCGACACCCCGACCGGAAACATTCGTGATTTTTTCGGCCGTGGAAAAGCCGGGCCGGAAAATAAGCTCATACATTTCCGGCTCGGAAAGCCTGGCGTCGGCAGCGATCAATCCTTTTTCAACCGCCTTGGCGCGGACGGCCTCCGCATCAATTCCCCGTCCATCATCGGTGATGGTAATGACGACGTTCGAGCCGACGTGAGCCGCGGCGAGGCGGATGGTGCCGCGGCGCGACTTGGCGGCCGCGGTGCGCGTTTCGGGCACTTCGATGCCGTGATCGATGCTGTTGCGGATGAGATGAACCAGCGGATCACCGAGTTGGTCGAGCACGGTCTTGTCGAGTTCCGTGTCCTCTCCCTCAGTGACCAGGTCGATTTCCTTGCCCAATTCGGCGGACAGGTCATGCACCAGCCGCTTGAACCGGTTGAAGGTGGCGCCGATGGGCATCATCCGGATGCCCAGAACGTTGTCACGCAACTCGTCTACCAGGCGCTCCAAATCCTCCACCGGCGCGGCGAGGTCCGGCAGCTTGGCAGCGGCGGCCACCTGCGAGAGGCGCGATTGGTTCATCACCAGTTCGCCGACGAGATTCACGAGGCGGTCGAGCCGTTCGGAGGGAACACGAACACTGGAATCTCTCGAAGAAAGCCTATGCGACGGCGCGGCTGCCGCTGGCTGGGTGACCGGCTTCTCCGGCGCGGCGGCGGAAACGGGCGGCGGAGTGGAAGTGGCGGGGTTAGCCCTAGCTGGGGTGGAAACCCCGGCGGCTGCAATTTTGATCTCGCTACCGTCTTCCACGAACATGAACACGTCCTTGATCGAGTTGAGTCCCCGGCTCGTGGCGAGGGTGATATCCCACGCAAAATAACACTGGTCGGGCTGAAGCTGCTCCAGCGGCGGCACGGCGCCGGCATCGGCCGTGATCCGGCAATTGCCGAGCTCGCGCAGCTCGTTTAGCAACGCGATGGGATTCGTGCCCGCCACCATCAGGCCGGGCGAAGGGCGAAAATGAATTTCATAGGTTTGAGCGGGCGCAGGGTTGGCGGGCTCGGACGGCCTCGAAGCTTTAGTTTGGTGCACCGGAGAGCCGTTCTGTTCCGCCGCGTGGGTGGATGGCAGGCACCCGTTCAAAGCCGTCACAATATCCGCGCCGGCGGCGACCGGGGCAGGTTGATTGCTTTGCGCAGCGTCTAATAATGCCTTGATATGGTCCTTCGACCGGAGTATGAGACCGATGAGTTCTTTCGAGAGGGGAACGCGGCCTTCGCGGACTAGATCCAAAACTGACTCCACATGGTGCGTGAACTCCGCAACCGTGTCGAAACCAAACATGCCACCTGAACCCTTGAGCGTGTGAAACGCGCGAAACAGAGGATTGATGAGATCGTTCGCCGCCCCGCCGGCATCAAGCTCCAAGGAAATCTCCTCGATGCGGAGCAACAGCTCTTCTGCTTCGGTGAGGAAGACTTGGACTGGATCGGGCTGGCTTGAGTTCATGGGCAGGATTAAGGCAGTAATTTCTTGGCTACCATCACGAGTTGTTCAATGCGGAACGGCTTGACGATCCAGCCGCTTGCGCCCGCCGCCCGTCCGGCTTGTTTTTTGGCGTCCTGCGATTCGGTCGTGAGCATGACGATGGGAATGTATTTGCATTGCGGCAGCGCGCGAACCTGGCGAATCAATTCGATTCCGTCCATGTTTGGCATGTTCAGGTCGGTAATGAGCATGTGCGGAGCACTGCTGGAGATCTTGGCGAGTGCGTCCTGCCCGTCCACCGCCTCAACGACGTCATAGCCGGCGTTGCGAAGCGTGAAGCTGACCAATTGGCGAATGCTGGCCGAATCATCGGCCGTCAGAATGGTTTGGCTCATGGGCTTAAGCGGGCAATGGCTGCAAGGCTTGAGGCGGCAAACCAAGGAGTTCAGCGCATTGATCAATTGCCGGAGCAGGCGCGTGAATGGAAAAAGCTTTGCCAGCGGCAAGCGCGCTGCGACGAGCTGCCACGAGCAATTGAATGCCCGCTGCGTCGCAGGTTTCAACACGACTGCAATCTAATTCGAGGCCATGTTCACCCGCGAGATGCTCGGTTAATGCGTGGCGCACCGCGTCGCCATTATAAATGTCCAAATCACCGGCAAACCGAACGGTGTTCGTTTCTCGCTGCAATATAATTTCGAGTTTCATTTGGATCAGACGGAAATTCGGGCTTGCTCTATTCACCATTCATAAATTCGCGACGATGTGATTACATCGGCAGTGCAAGCTGGCGGGTTGAGGAACAAGGCTCACCCAAACTTGCGAACTCGCAACATATTTTGCGCAGACTTTGATGCTACAATTCTGGCCCTTGGCCCTGGTCGCTACAAATCGATTGACTTCGGCAGTGGCATAGAACGTTTTATTTTTTGCCTTCCAGCCAGAACATCATTGAAGCAGTCGGGACAGACTCCGTGAGTGGCTTGATCAACCATTTCCTTGCAAATCAATTTAAGCGCATATGGAACCACCTCCACTTGCACCCAGTGATCCTTTCGCAAGGAAATCCTCCGGCACCACGCGCATATTCGCAATCTTCCTCCATCCTGGAGTGTTGGCACCATCTTGTACGCATAGGACGCTCGCGCGCCACCGGTGATATTGGTTGCACCGCAAGATTGTTGGCCAGCGCGTTCATTCATATGTTTGTCGTAGTAACTATCGGCAATTCAATACAATACTGTAATCTATTGAGACCGAGCTTGTGCGATATGTCTCAATTGGATTCATTGCTCTTTTAAATGCCAACGGGTTTGCCAGGCACGAAGCCTGGCTTACTATAACGCACAAAATCCGGGCAGCCCGAAGCGTGGGTTGCGCCTCGGCGCCGCGCGGAATTCTTGAATCCTTTACTTAGAATTTGAACACTGCGCCCAGCGAGACGAGGTCGCGCCAAAAGTACCGGGTGCTTGGGTTGACGACTTCATCGTCCATGTTATCGCCCAATTCCATTGTATAGGCCAGATTCACCCGCAGGTGCGGGTTGAAGACGTAGCCCAGACCCACCGAGGCCTGATAATCCCAGTCGTTCCGGCGGCAGGTACTCAGATTGCCGCTGGTGTAATCCAGTGACTGAATCCGGCCGCCGAGATCAAAGCCGAGCTTGTCGGTGAAACTGCGATGGTAGTTCAGATCGTAACAGGTGTCCAAATAAGGGACCTTGCCAATGCTCGACACCCATTGCCACTCCTTGAACTTGAAGGTGATGCTGTCCTTATCCGTCAAGGTGGCCACCAACTGGGCTTCGCCGTACGGCTTGACCGGACGAAGATCGTTGACGGGCGTGATGTGGTCGGGCGTATTGCCGGGATAATCGCGGAAATCAGGGCCGCCAATGATTCTCACGGTCAACCAGCTCAAAAGCCTGCCCTCCACGCCGACCAGCACTCGCTGATAATCGCTGGGCGTGCTATAGGGCGAAAAGCTGAACTGCTCCTGGTATTGATGCCCGTAACGGTAGCCCAGGGTGAAGGCCACCTCCGGACAAACCCGGTATCCTAGGTCCGCGCCGCCATTGACATCATACCGGCTCGCATAATTTTGGTAGCCGGAAACATCGTACAACGCCGTCATCATGTCGTAATAAGTAAGCGCGGCGGTCGGGCGGAAGAAGAATTTCTCCCAGTCGTATTGCATCGTCAAGGTCGCCTTGTCCTGGATTTGTTCGCGTCGTTCCCGCGGGCCGTTGTTCATGTTGGCGTTGTACAGGTTGCCGGGATAAAACGGGCCGGTGGAGCTGCCGTCCACATAGGTAAAGGCGTTGTCCAGGCTGATCGAGAAGGCATCCCACTTCGCCTTGGCCGCGATGATGGCTCGCTGGGCATCGTAGCTCTCCGACGAGGCATCGTGAAAGGTGACAAAGTCCGGCGCATACGCCAGGGACAGCGTTTGCCCGTTGTCCTGCTGGCCCAGCAGTTTGCTGAAATCGACGGCCACCTTGGGCGACACGGTGGTCACCCAGGAGGAAATATTCTCCAAAGCGGCCACGCTGCCCGGCGGCACCGTGTAGGACTTTGGCAGATATTGGGATTCCACGCCGGACAGATAAATATTGTCGTCGTAGGTTTCTTTCACGCCCAGCGATGCCTCCGTCAACCACGCGGGTTTTTCAGGGATCGCCGAGAGGAAGCTTTGGGCGGATACACTGGTGCCGGCGGCGGCCGCAAGCAGGATGACGTTGGCGGAACAGGCGCGGATCTTTGTGTTCGAATGATTCATGTTGGAGGGGAGCGATTGTGGTGTGTGGATCTATTTAAGGAGGTGTGGATTTAACGGATGTTTATGGACTTAGAATTGGATTTGATTGGTGGCCGCCGGCTTGTGCCCGCGGGGAGCGTGGGGAGCAACGAACGGCACCTGGTGGCGTGGAGCGCCATGACTCGATGTCCTCGGCGGGTTTTTTCGTCCATCGGCGGTTGGCCGGGCAGCAGCGCCTTGGTGGTGGCCGCCGACCAGTTCGACGAGATCGGCCACCAGGCGTTTCATGGTTTCGGCCTGCGCGTTGAGTTCCTGGGCCGAGGCTGCGGTTTCCTGGGCATTGGCCGCATTGGATTGCGTGACTTTGTCCATCTGTCCCACCGCCAAATTCATCTGGCTGATGCCGCCGGCCTGTTCACTGGAAGCGGCGGCAATTTCCGCAGCCAGTTCGTCCATGCGCCGCGCTTTGTCCACGATTTCGTTCAATGCCTGGGCCACTTTGCCCGTCAGGGCCACCCCCTGGCCGGCCTTGCTGATGGCCCCTTCAATTTGGGCCGCGGTTTCCTTGGCCGACTGGGCCGAACGCTGCGCCAAATTGCGGACTTCATCGGCCACGACGGCGAAGCCCATGCCGGCTTCACCTGCGCGGGCCGCCTCCACGGCGGCGTTCAAGGCCAGGATGTTCGTCTGGAAGGCAATCTCATCAATCGTGTGAATGATTTTGGCGATGTCGTTGGAGGAGGTTTTGATCGAGTCCATTGCCCGCAACAGGCCCTGCATGTCTTGCACACCCTGGTCGGCGGCGGCCCGCGTCTGCCGGGCCAGATCCTTGGCCGTATTGACGTTCTCCGCATTGCGCTTGGTGGTGCTGGAGGCTTCTTCCAGCGAGGCGCTGGTTTCCTCGATAGCCGCCGCCTGTTCGCTCGATCCCGCCGCCAGCGACTGGCTCGTGACGCTCAA
The DNA here is from genome assembly GCA_049509875.1 of Verrucomicrobiota bacterium. Classification (GTDB taxonomy): domain Bacteria; phylum Verrucomicrobiota; class Verrucomicrobiia; order Limisphaerales; family UBA11358; genus UBA11358. The sequence goes on from JBEKZM010000017.1 coordinate 55,075, forward strand.
TTGCCCGGAGGCGGCGGCCACCTGTCCGGCGCTATCGCGCAAGCCCTGCACCACGTCACGCATCACCCGGGTGATGGATCGGGTAAGCAGCCCGCCTGCCGCCAGGCTAAAGCCGAGGATGAGGAGACACAGGGCGGCTATATATGCGTAATATTGCCGGGTTTGACCGTTTAACTTCTGCGCCAGGGCGTCCCGTTCACTCTTGATGTCATCAATGTAAACGCCGGCGCCAACGAAGAAATCCGTGCCGGGAATGAAGGCTGCATAGCTCAACTTGGGCTGGACTCCCTGGCCGGCCTTTTCGAACCGATACTGCACAAAGCCGCCGCCGGCTTGCGCCGCCTCCACAAAGGCGCGGATGAATGGAATGCCGTCGCTGTCCTTCAGGTCAATGAGGTTCTGGCCATTTTGGCTTTTGTTGATCGGCACGTTGATGCGCACGCCGGTGGTGTCATACGAGAAAAAATATCCCGAATGGTCAGGAAAGAATCGCAGCGGGTCCGTCTCCGCCTCGATGATGGCAATTTGCTCCGCCCGCGTTTTGGCTGACTTGATCCGCTGGCTGAGCACTTGAATCTCAGTGTCCACGAGCGATTTCAAGGTGTCCTTGTGCGCGTTTAGAAGTTGGTTCTCAAAATTGGGAAAAACCACCTGCTTTTCCGTGCGCCGTTCCAGCCAGCCACAGGCCAGCAAAACCGCCACAATGCCGGCCAGGAAAACGGCCTGCAACAGCCACAACCGCTGCCGCAGCGTGAAATTGGTCGCCGGTGAAATGCTCATCAGTTAATTCCCTTGTGAATCGGCTACCTGCGCCGGATGCTGCAGTCGGATTTTGCGAAAGAACAAACTTTTCTTGGCGCCAGGTCTGTCGATTTTTAGTGTCGGTCTGAGACCGGTGGCCGCGATAACGCGAAGGAAGCGACCATTGGAGGTTTTTGAATAATTGCCACCAAGGACAATCCCAAGATGCAGCTTGTCTGCCTGCCAATCTCTTGCCAGCCTCGTCGTCATGACACAAAACATTGCCGGCAATCGACGCCGGGAATGGCTGGCTTTACTTCCGGTTGCTTTGGCTCTGCTTCAGCTCCCGGCGTTGGCCCAGAATCGGCAGGATGATTTCTCCGCCTACGCCGCCGGCAGCGATGGCGGCCCTGCCTGGGAGCCAGGGAATGAGGATTGGCAAATTGCGGATCGCGCCTACCTGGGCGACAACGGTAACTCGCTCTGGCAGGCGGTGCCTTTCGCGTCGGAGATTACTTTTGCCTGCGATGTCACCGTGCTCGAATTGCACCCGGGCGATTGGCTGACGGCGGGCATCGGTATCGCGGCTGACGACCGGAACTACTGGGCGCTCAACCTGGTGGTCAGTCCCGAGAATCAAGGCCGCCGGCATCGGGCCGAACTGCAGGAAGCTGTGGATGGATATTGGCCGGCGGCTGGCGCAGCCCCCACGCGCCTGAAGCCGTTGCCGGGCAAGGGCGAGGACTTCGACTGGCGCACCAACCACACTTACCGGATGGAAATCAAGCTCACTTCAGCCACGATTACCGGACGAATACTTGAGGGCACCAACGAAGTGGCGGGGATCGGCTACGGACTTACAAAAGAAGTCAGAGCGGTCCGCGCCGGCCGGCCGGCTTTGCGGCTCAACGGAATAAGTGCGCGCTTTGGCAAAGCCGTGGCTGACGTGGCGCAAACGACGCCGGAAACCAAGGCCACCCAAATCCCGGCTTGGACGACCCGCCCGGGCCGCGCGCTGGTGAAGGGTGAGGGATTCTTCCGCACGGCCGAAGTGGACGGGCGCTGGTGGCTGGTTGATCCCGAAGGCAAGCCCTTCTTCGCCGTCGGCACCGACCATGTGAACTACTACGCCCACTTCTGCGAAAAGCTGGGCTACGCGCCGTACAATCGCAATGTGCAGGCCAAGTTCGGCAGCGAGGAAGCCTGGGCGGCGAACACCATCGAGCGCCTCAAGGCCTGGGGATTTAACGAGCTTCCCGCCGGGCACACCCCGTCCTTGCGGCATCGCGGGCTGCCACACATTCTGTTCGGTTCGCTGGGGACCAGCTTTGCCCAGCGCGAATGGATTTGTGAGCCGAAGAACTGGACCGGCTTCCCCGATGTCTTCAGCCCCCGCTGGGAAAGGCATTGCCGTTTTGCTGCTCGGGAGACCGTCCGCGGCAGCCAGGGCGACCCTTGGTGCATTGGCACATTTATTGACAACGAGCTGGAGTGGTATGGCAAGGGCGGCCAGCTCGTGGACGAGGTTTTTCAACGGGGCCCGCAGCAGCCGGCCAAACATGCGCTCTGGGAATGGCTGTTGCAGGAATATGGCACCGTGACCGAAGTCAATAACCACCTCGCTACGGGCTACGCCGATGAAGCCGGCTTCCTCGCTTCCACGAATGTGCCCAAGTCTTCCGCCGCGCTCAGGCGAGTGCGCAATCGCTTTCTGGCGCTCATCGCCGAACGGTATTTCAGTGTTGCGGCCAAGGCGCTGCGTGCAGCGGATCCTGATCATCTGGTGCTGGGCTGTCGTTTCGCCGGGAGTGTGCCGGAGCCGGTCCTGGCTGCGGCCGGCAAATATAATGATGTCTTCACTTTCAACACTTATCCGCGTGTTGATTTTGAGAATGTCTGGTCGCCGGACGGCACGGGCGGCGTGGTCGAGCGCGTTCCCCGTGAATTGAGCGGGTATTTCGCGGTTGCGCGGAAGCCCGTCCTCATCACCGAATGGAGCTTCCCCGCGCTCGATAGTGGTTTGCCGTGCCAGCATGGAGCGGGCATGAGAGTGGATACGCAGGAACAAAAAGCCGCCTGCTACCGCATCTTTGTCAGCGCGATGGCCGACCTGCCCTTCCTGGTCGGCTACCACTACTTCATGTGGGCGGATGAACCGGCGCTGGGCATCAGCACCGGCTTTCCGGAGGACAGCAATTATGGTCTCGTCAACGAAAAGGACGAACCTTATGAAGTCCTCGTCAAGGTCGCGACCGAAGTGAATCGCTCCGCCGAAAGCCGCCATGCTCGCAGCGCGGCTTCCGGCAACCTCGAATTGAATGCCGAAGGAAATATTATCGAAATCGCCAACACCAATGCCATCCCCGCTCACGGACTCCTGAGAATTTCCTCGGCCGGCCAAAGCCGCATCGAAGGAATTTCCCTCCCGGCCGGACAAACGCAGCACTTATCGTTGCCGGCCCGAACGGTCGCCTGCGTGGAGCTGCAGAATTGGGACGGCACCAAACAGCACGCCATCAGCGGGCTGCCGCCCGGGCCGCTGGAAGTGGCCAATGCTTCCGCCGGCACGCTGGCCGGCGTGCCGGTTGTGATCGAAGCCGCGCAGCCGGTGGCCGCGTGGCTCCGGCAACTCGATCCCGGCCAGACCGAAAGGCTCCAGCCGCCCGGCAACCGTTGGACGAAACCCAACCGCCTTGAGCTCAAGACCGAAGGCGTGACCTGGTCTGGCAGTGGCCAGGATGGAACTTTATTGACCAGGTCCAGGCCGGTGATCTGGCTTTGGGCCGGCTCGCGTTTGCCGTCCATCAACAGGTCGATGGCCGCGAGCAATGGACGGAGTGTGACCGTGTTGTGTCGCTCCAACTTCAGGAGCAGCCCGACGCGTGGCTGGTCGAAGCGGTGGTGAGCCACGGCGAGGCAGGTTCTGAGAACAGCTTCCGGGCGGCCGTGCGGCTGGCTGTTTTCAAGCACGCCGGCGTTGTGCTGGCCCGCCCGTTGTGGGTGGAGAACACCGGGGCGCGAAATTGGAAACTGGCCGAGGTCTATTGGTTCTGCCGTCCTGCCATAGGTGACTCGTCCGCTGACGAGGTGGCCGGAGGTGCGGGAGTGCCCGAGTATTATCGCAACGCCCAATTCTGGACCAATTCCAAGCTCGGCGGTTGCTTTGGCGCGCTGGACCCAAGCGGCGGCTGGCTGGTGAGCTATTGGAAAGGATCTGCCACCGATTTCCATCCCGACGCGCGGTTCCCGGTGGAACGGACGCTGCAGCCGCGTGAGCGCTGGGCCGCAGACGATACGCCGTATCTGTGGATCTTCGCAGGTCATGACGCCGCGCAATGGCGGACGGTGGCGGGCCTGGCCCGCCAAGCGAATGCTTCGGTCATGCTTGGTACGAAAGGGCTTGTCCACCTGCCGCCACGATGACTTAATCGCGCAGTGCCCGCAGGAGGCAAGCAGAGCAGGCACTTAATCAGCCGAGCGCGAATCACTCGCGCGTCTTGTCGGCGAGCCATTGCCAGGCCGCTTTCAAGGAAGCCTTCATTTCGTTGTCGGATTTTTGGTAGTCGGTCTTCAGGTCGTTCCAGTTGGCCGGTTTTGCCGTACTGAGGGTAGCCAGCTTTTTGGCCAGGGCGGCGCGCTGGTTTTGCAATTCCTGAATCTTTGGTTGCGCGGCGGCATGGAGGGGCGCACTGGCCGCCGCCTTGCCGGATAGGGCGCCAATATTCCGATCCAAATCCATCAGATCGTCGCCGGCGTCGGCGATGAAGACCTCGCGTTTATCGTAGGTGTAATTATAGTCCATCTGCGGCCGCACCGACTTGGCAGCACTTTCCCCCGATTTCTTGCAACCAAGGATGTGCGCGGCCATCGCCAAGAGGATCAGGAACGACAGAATCCGTCTCATCGAGTTCCTCCTGCACACTTTGTGCCAACCGTTTGGGAGCGCGGGCGGCTCGCCCGCGTGTTCCCACTGGCGCGGATGGCGGCGGTTCAGAGACTGATCTTCTTCATGCGAACCTGGAAATGCGCGGGCGAGCCGCCCGCGCTCCGCCGCACGCAAGAAGGCGGTTTTTGGCTGATTGCAGATTGCACGAGTCCAACCGCGGTTTGCTTGCAGGTCGCAGGGCGGCCGGCCTCAAAGCATCGCAAAGCGCGTCAATGTTTCTGGCACGCGGGTGGCTCAAAGGCTGAATAATGGCGAATCGATTCACCCAGACCGTTATGAGAAATCCGAATTCGTCGTGCTGGACGTCAGTTTGCGCCGCAGTTTTGGCGGCGATGACAGCATTCCAGGCGATGGCGCAATCCATGGCGGCGACTGTCCGAGCGGAAAAAAGTTATACGGGCACGATTGTTTCGGTTAACCCACCGGATGGTGTGCTGACGGTGGTCGGACCTTGGGGGTCAGCGCGCGGATTCAAGATTGGCGGGCACTGCGCCTACAATTTCGTTTACTCCAGGTTGAAGAATGACGACCACCCGATGAACGATCTGCGGGTCGGGGAAAAGGTAACGGTCACCTATCAGGAGCGCGAGGGTGTGTTGACGGCCGAGCGCATTGAGCAGCAGCCCATGCAGCTGGCGGGAGTGGTCAAGAGGCTCAGCCCTGACCAGCACACACTGACGCTGCATCGGTGGATGCGGAACCAGCGATTGGATATCGCGGCCGCGTGTATCGTCGTCCTGCCGGGCGGTCGCGCTGGTGCATTGGCCGACATCCATCCGGGCGATCCAGTGGTGGTCACTTACGAGACTCCCGGGGTCAGGCCGGCGGCGTGGCAAATCACGAAGGTGCTCAAGAATTAATAGATCCGCCCGTTAACACGAATATCAGCCGAAACCCGGGGGGGGACGCGGCATGATTGCGCGGTGCGGAGCCAACTGGTCTAAGGCTAATGCCTTTCGGAAATTCAGGATTTCTGATAAACGGGGAAAGGCCGCAACCCCGTTGGGGTTGATGGCTATGTGCGGATTTACCCAGGGTAGCTCCTTCGTCGCGACCCTGGGCTTTAGGGCGGAATCCCTTTGGGATTCGTACTGGGAATTTCCGAAAGGCATTCGGTCTAAGGCACCGTCTCCACTTGATAGAACTTTTGCGGCGCCGGCGGGTTCGAATCATAAAACGACGTGGTCGCTCCCTGGCTGGGAAGGACGCCGCTGATGTTCTGGAAGGGCTGGGTGAGATTCGTCGTGGCCAGCACCTCATAGTTTAGCCCGGGTGTGCTGTCCCAAAGGACAAGCCGGTTGTCGCTGCCGCCCAGCCGGGAAATGGCCAGCGGCGGCGCCACAATAACCTCGCGCGTGTCGCCGATCGTCGGCACCGCGTTGGTGTAAACCACTTCAATGACATTCGTGCCCACCGGCGGATTGTTCCAATTGTAATACAGGGCCTTCATGCCGGCACAGATGCCGCTGGGGCGCAGGATATAATTGGCTTGCGGCTGCAGCACGCCATCGATCAGCACATTGAAATTGCTCGAACTGGTGGCCAGGGACGGACTGAAACAGGCGGAGATCAAGAAGGTTGAGTTGGTTTGATACGGCAATATGGCGCCATTGGTGGCCGGACTGGCAATCTCCACCACCTGCACCGGCGCGAGCGTATTGACCGCGGCGGACAGCAGGGTAAAACGGTTCGTATGAACGCTGGTCGCGTATTCGTTCAACCGCACAAAGATGGTGGCCGTTCCGGTGCCCGGCACGTCTGGATATACGAACCGGAATTCCTGCGGATAGTTTGTATAGATGGCGCTCAGGGTTGGATCGGGCGTGACCGCCGCGGCGGCGACAAAGATTGGGTTGCCATTGGTGTCATTGCCAATGCCGTTTAGCTGGCCGGTGATCGTGTCGTCGTTGGTAGGGTCGCTTTCTTGAATGTTGAAATCCACCCCCGTTACCGTGCTGTCTGCGCGAACCACCGCCGTGTAGGCGCTGCTGTTGATGGTGCCGCCATTGGGGGGATAGGCAATCGCGCCCGTCGGCAGCGCGCCGTCGTAGTAAAACGTCTGTAAAAACGTGTTATAGACCGAAGCCTGGCCCGGCCGGGGCAGGAAGACGCGGGCGCGGACAATGTGAAATCCGCTTTGCAGGCCCACGGTGGTATTGGCCGGGTTCAAGTCATTGTGCAGCCAGACGGTGGCCGTGGCGGGATTGAAATTCGTGACGGCGGCCTGGGTCACCCCATAATATTTGGAACCTTGCGGCTCGGCGTCGGAGATCGGCTGGATGCTATGGCCGGCATCGGCGCTGCCCCCGGAAAAGAAGGCGACTTGGTAGGACACCTGCGTGCCGCTGGGCTGGGCCGGAAGGGTGCCTTTCCACCAGTCAATATTGCTTTGGGCGCTGTCGTGGTTGACCCAGATCGCGGGCACCACCTGCGTCGTGCCCTGGCCCACGCCAAACGCGCCTGCCGGATCCGAGCCGTCGGTCGTGTAATAGATGCAGCCGGTATTGATTTGGAACTGGTAGCCGACCTTGACATAGATGTCGGCCGGCTGGCCGGCGGCCGGGCTCAACGGAACGCGCTGCGTGAGGGTGTTATTCGGCGCCAGGGCGGTGTTGGCGGCCGCCGGATCGTGATAAACCCAGCTCGCGGTCTGGTTCGTGATGTCCGCGCCGAACCCCGCGCCGGCGAGGACGTTGCTCGCGCCATCAACCGAGTAAGAATACGTTTCCGCCCCCGGCGACACGAGGTTGTTGCTGGCCACGATTCGCGCCGCGAACTTCTCCGGCCCGTTCCGGAATTGCAAGGCCGTCTGCTCGTAGCCCAGGAAAACATCCGATGCGTAACCGGGCTTGTTGTCGCGGAAATCGGGAAAATTCGTGGGTGCCAGCCCGGCGCTGTCATTCGTGGGGCCCAGACCCATCTGGCTGTTCAAGTCAATGCCGCCGTCCAGCTTGACGAGCGTGTTGGAGCAGGACGCATCGCTGCGGACCACAATGTCGAAGTTCGCGTTGGTCACCACCGGCACGCTGATGGCATAGGTTAAATTGGAAATATTGCCTTCACCGGGCTCCTGAATCGGGTCGCCGGTGTAGGGATCCACGCTGCCGCGCATTTTATACGGGAAGAGTGGATTGTAAGCGGCCTGACCATTCGGCCCGTCGGTGCGATAGACCAGCAGGTGCGGCACCTCGCTGCCGGCCTGGCGAAAGATGATGGCATTGGTGGAAACATTCGCCCGACTGGCTTCCGGCCACTGGTAGCCGTACATCACCCAGGCATCGCTGGGCAGGGTCAATTCGATGGCGCCGCCGCCCGAGGCCAGCGTCTGGCTCCCGATGTAAATCAGCCGCTGCGTTGGATCGCTGGCATTCGCCGAATTGGTGGCGTCGTACCAGTTCGAAGTGGCCCCATGCACGAGCAGTTTCTGATAGGCCCGGCCGCCCGTCGGCGAGGAACTGGCCAGTTGCGCCAGCACGGAACCGGGCGCAAAACCCACCACCAGCCCCACGCCCCGGGAATTTGAAACCGCCGTCGAAGTCGTGTTGGAGGGATTCAGGTAATAGTCATCGCTGGACCGCGTCACGCCGTCGTCAAAGGAGATGTCCCCCGGATAACCGGCGTTGTCGTTCATGCCAAACAGCACCACGGCCTGCGTTTGCGGCTGGGCGCTGTTGCCTTCGCGATAATCATAACGCTCAAACAGCGCCACATTCTGGTCGCTCCAGCGCGACCAGGTGCCGCCGCGGGAGAGCTGGTTGTGCAGATACATGGTGTCGGGCATGGTGTTATCGCTGTTGGTGCCGCTGCCTTCGCCGAGGTAATTGGCATCGGACACAATCGGCGTGCCGCCGCCGGTATTGTGGTTAAAGCCGTCCGAATAGACGCCGGGCAGGCCTTCGTGCAGGAAGAAATAGGCGTCCTCCAGGCTTTCGTTGGCCGGGCAACACGTGCCACTGTCCTGCGTCTGGGGCATGTTCACCCCCTGCGCGGTGCTGTAATTCCCGTTGGCATCGCAGTTGGCCCCGGGCGGCGTATAATCGCGCTGATCCAGGCCCGACATCGAACTGCCGCCCAGGATGCTGTTCATCTGGTCGTAAAGCGGCTGGTTCAACAGCCGCATCCCGGAATTGAGATAGTCGTAAAAATCCTCGCCCTGCGGCAACGCCGACGGGATGTATTCGCCGAAAACCATCGCGTCATTGCGAGGCGCCTCGGTGTTGAACACACAGTTCCGGTCGCCGTCGGTTTCCACGTAGCCATTCCCGGTCACGTTGCGGCCATAGCCGTGCACATAGTCGTACATGGCCTGAATCGCACCCGTATAACCCGCAAAGTTCGGATCATCCGTCTGGCCGGTTTCATTGCCGAAAAAATCCACCGGCACATGCTTCGCGGCATCCAGCCGGAAGCCGTCGCACTTGGTCGTGTAAAGGGTCCAGGCCACCGCGCGGCAAAGGTAGGTGGAAACATCTTCCGGCACCGGCTGGCCATGGCCATCGAAGGGCCGCCAGCCGGCGCCGCCCCAGCCGACGCCCAGCAGCGGACCGTTGGTATCCATGTACAAATCCGGCCGCCCGGGAAACCGCACAAAAACCGGCTTGTTCGTCGTGTCGCCGTAGTTTGGGCCGAAGTTCCAGTTGACCGTGCCCGGTTCATTGGCCAGATCGCACAAGCCCAGCAGCGGATTGTTCTCCACGTTTTCGGTCGTGCACCAGTCGCTGACGTCCGACCAGTTTTCGTACCCGCCCGAAACGACTTGCAGATGAAAATCCTGCGGGACCAGGCCGGGATAATAATTGGTGGGCGTGCCGGAACCGGGATAGCCAGGGACCACCGACGACCGGTGATTCATCACGTTGTCAAAATAGACGCGAATGCCAAAGCGGTGCGCCGTTTGCACCATCTGGAGCAGTTGCGCTTCGGTGCCGTAATAGGTGGCCACGGTGCCCTGCTGGTTGGTGCTGCCCAAATCAAAGGGGTCAAACGCGTCGTACCCGATGGAATAACCGCCGCTGTTGCCCTTGGCCGGGTTGGGCAGCCACAGGCTGTCATAGCCCGCCTCGGCAATTTCGGGCATCTTCTGCGTGACCTGCGGCCATGTCTGTTGAAACAATTCCAACATGGCATCACCCGGGGCCAGGCGCGCCGCCAGAAGCAGAAGCAGGGCGAGAACGCTGGTGACCAGGCGCCGCTTTCCGGCGCGAGCGTGACGGGACATGACTTTCACAAATGGTTTCGCTGGTTTGACAATCGCTCTATCTCCAGCCGCGGAGCCGACCCACTGCCGCCGCCGCGCGGTCCGGATGCAAAGGACTGGCAGCGTAGTCAAGATAGCGCAGCATCGGCCGTCCGGCCATCGCATCTTTGTGCTGCGGGCTGCGGCGTGCGTCTGGGTTGACACCATTACGATTTACGATACACGTTTTTTCCGCGTTCGCCGCACCCGATGGTGATTCGTCCGCGCTCTGGAAGGGCGTGTGCCCCTTTTCGGTTTTGGGCGGGACGCCCATTTGAGTGCGGAATGCGGAATGGGGGGCGAAATCCGGCGGGACGCCTGATTTTACAGGCTGGAAGCCTGTTCCACCCCGGTCTTTTGGGTCTTTTGGGTTCGTTTTTCCGGCCAAGAACCATCCAAATTGCGTGAACCTGTTGTATCCGAATGAGAACCGCGATTTTGGTTTTGGGTTCGTTTCGTAATTTCAGGGTAATGGGCTGCCCTCGAGGGAGGAACTTAGCTCCCCGCTGAGCGGCGCCTCTTCCAATGGGATTTTGGTTTAATTTGCTTTAATTTGGTTAAAGTTTTTCGATTGTCCAAGATGATCCCCCATTTTGCGTCGGTCGCCGTCGTGATTTCCGTAGCCTGGGCCGCCGACAATGGCCAGTCGCTCGAAGGGCCGGAAACACGCGGGCGAGCCGCCCGCGCTCCGGCCTGCTCGTAGCGCGGCCGCCGTATGGACGCTGTGTGCAACACCAGCTCAATATAACCACAAGTTTCGCCAATGTAAAGTCTAATTGTGACATCTATGTTATTTTCTTTTATTAATTCACAATAGTCTGCATGTTAATATAATACGATTCTAAAGCGGCAAAATACTGGAAAAGAAATGTCAAATCAAAAGAGGAATAAGCCTAACAAGGACAGACAGAAACGCTTGAGTTTGGGGAAAGGTTGCCCAAGGGATGGGAGAAGGGGCCCGCTTTGCGCCACCGAGATCAGATGAAGAAGGGCGGAGGAGGGCTTTGGGGACGAGCCGCGGGGAGAAAGGCTAAGTGGCCTAATTCATAAATACGGGCACTTCATGGGTTCTTTGGGAAGACGCGAAAGATCGGGTTGCTGGGAAACTGTGTTATTTGCCAGTGCCGTCCGGTGGAAGTGTGGCGGCGGCTTTTTTCAATTCCGCAATGTCCCCTTCGGTCAGCTTGAGCCTTTCCGTGTCATTGCCTGCGCCACGGAGATGCTCGTACACGACGCGGACATTCCCCCTGCACCCTTCTTCATTTGGCAGCCCCGGAGGTTCAATTTCATTGATCCGCAGCAGTTCCGTCACCATCTCGCGCAGATTCTTAATGTTTCGGTGACCCACCACCCAAAAGCGCTCTCCCTGGTTCATCTGGCCAATGCCAAGCCGGACGCCGTTGGTTCCGGGATCGAGAATCAGGACTCCCGTTGGAGCATAGCTGTCGTAGGCGGCCTGCAATTCAGGCGTCATGTCCACCAGCTTCATGCCAAGCAAGCTGAGCGACGCAGGCGGATTGGTGAAAACCACCGGCTCCAGGTGAAGGTTCACCTCGACATTCGCGCCGGTCAGGCGGACAGTTGTCTGTGCCTTCTGATCGAACTTCAATGAATGTGAGCGAACAGTGGCTTCGCCGTCCGGCAAACCCCAAATCACGAACCGGCCTTGTTCGTCGGTTGGATTCATCTTCCGCGTGGCCCTTGCGTCTGCTGGAATGACCTCGACCATGGTATTGGTGAGCGGCTGGCCGTCGGCGGAGGTTAGAACCCCGCTGACATCATGCCCCCGGCGCAAGGTGACGCGGATGTTTCTGCGCTCCGTTTCGCTCAAGGCGTACACATCATTGATGATACTCTTGAGCATGGTTGGATGCTCGAAGGTCGCTTGACCTCGTGTCTTGGCGTCCCCGTAGATTTCGTCACGATCGACCGGAAATTCGAAGATTCTAAACTGCCCATTGGTATCGGTTTCATCCCAGGCCAAGTAGGCAAAGCCGGTTGCGAATTGCAACGTGGCCTCCACCCGCGCACCGGCAAAAGGGCGGCCGGATTCATCCACCACGACGCCAGCCACGAATAACGAAGGGTGGAGCTTAATTGTGAACGCCGGACCTCCATTTGTGGGGAACGGCACCTGGTGGTATGCTGAGTTGAAGCTCCACCACGACCCCGCCGCTTCCTTGTAGCCGGGAGCGAATGCGTTCAGTGAAATTCGTTCACTCTGTGCCACCTCGATGCCGAACCGACCGTACGCGTCCGTCCGGCCCTCATAAATGCCTTCGCGGCGGTCGCGTATTCCCCGCATATCCAGAGCAGGCGAGGACACGCGCACGATCGCGTTCTCGATGAGCCTTCCAGTATCCTCGTCCCGCACAACGCCGTAAACCGACCGCATGGGCCTGGTCGCAAAGCTAGCATGATAGGGCGAATGCGACTGGAAAAGCTTCAGATAAGATTCCGACTCGGCTTTCGCTTTGTCGTCGCGCACAAGGCCTAAGACCTCGTTTTCCGTGAAGAGAGCTTTTTCAAACTGGCCGTTTTCGGCATAAGCGGCGGCGAGCGTATTGAGGTTCTCGTCATTCTGCCGGCCAGTGAGACTGGCGGCCCTATCCGCCAGGATAACCGCGAATGAACCGTTCCGGTGGTCCGGGTCCGGGCTGGTGGCCAGAGTCCAGGCATAATTGTTCAATTGGGGAGCGTTGGTGCTCTCTGCCGCTTTGGCGAACCATTTTCCAGCCTGCCCGGCATCCCGGGCTGTTCCATCGCCGGTGAGATACATCTGACCGGCCTTGAGCTGGAAGAGCACATTACCTTTCTCCGCCAAATCAACTATCAGCGGGAGGGCTTCGCCTAATTTTTTGTCGGCCAGCAAAAGCTCAGCCAATCGCTTCGTGGCTGCTTCCTCCGTCTGCGCCTGCTCGCGCAATAAGCTCTGCTCCCGCTCCGCCCTTGTCGCGCGTACGGCTTGCCACACGCTCAGCGTAACCCCCATCATGAGGGTGATGGCTACTGCTGCCACGGAAAAGAAAGCCACCTTGTTCCGCCGCACCATCTTCTGAAACCGATAAACGGCGCTGGGTGGACTCGCCAGCACGGGCTCGTGGCTCAAATGACGCTGGATGTCCATTCCCAGGCCGTTGGCCGTTTCGTATCGGCGGGCGCGATCTTTCTCCAAACACTTCATCACGATCCAGTCCAAGTCGCCCCGAATCAAGCCGCTGAGTTTGGCCGGCTCAGCCTGGCGATGTTGGGCGGTGGTGGTCAGTTCGCCCGCCAGCATCGTGCTCAACCGAGTCGAGGGACGCACCGGTTCCTGCTCGCGGATAATGCGCCGTATTTCGTCCAGCCCCGACCGAACCAACTGATCCGAGTCGAACGGGGTTTGGCCGGTCAGCAATTCATAAAGCAGGACGCCCAATGAATAAATGTCACTGCGGGTGTCGATGCCCAACTCGCTCATTTCGGCCTGTTCTGGACTCATGTAGGCCGGCGTGCCGATAAATTGTTCAAACGCGGTGAAGAGCGTCTTGTCGGTCAAGCGCTGATCGGTGGTGGCCTTGGCAATGCCAAAATCAATCACTTTGGGGACTGGAACGCCATCGCGCAACGTCACCAAGATGTTGGACGGTTTGATATCGCGATGAATGATACCCTTTTGATGGGCGTGTTGGACCGCCTGGCAAACCTCGACGAACAGGAGGAGCCGCTCGTGGGTCGGAAGATTATTCTTGTCACAGTAATCGGTAATCTTCACGCCCCTGACCAATTCCATGACAAA
>JBEKZM010000170.1:0-8363 GCA_049509875.1 Verrucomicrobiota bacterium
CTGGGCCGGAAAACAATGGTTCCCAGCCAAGCGGAGTTGACGGTTCCCGCCCGGGGTTGGCGAGACAAGTCAAATTCTCGTTCCATTCGCCCTCGGCCAATTCGGTCAAACTCGCTGGCGATTTTACCGGTTGGGATGCCCATCCCATCGACCTGATGCGTTCGAGTGAGGGAATCTGGTCGGCCGTTGTTTCGCTGGCGCCGGGTTTGTATTCGTACCGATTCATTGTGGATGGCCATTGGTGTGACGACCCGAATTCGGAGCGCCGCATCCCGAATCCATTCGGCTCCGCGAATGCGGAGCTGCGCGTCACCTGACAAAACCATGGCATTCCCTGGGGCATGGCAAAGAACATTTGCCTTTGTATTTACGGCAACGGTGGTGGGTGTGTTGATTTTGGCGTGGATTGTCACCGCGCCAGTGGTGCGGCGGTGTCGTAAATTGAGCGAACGGTATGGCACCGGCTTCCGCCCCAAGCGACGCCTCCAAAGTTTGGGACCCGAACGCCGGAACGAACGGTCTGATTCTGGGCAATAGGGGGAAACCGTGGGAGGGCGGTTCGTTCGGCCTTCGGGATGGCGTCAGAGGTGCGATATGACGCCTCAATTCGTGGAGCCCGGCAATTATGCCGCTTTCATGTCGCCATGCCAAACGGACGGTTGAGGTGGGCTGAAGTCCAGGCTCTCAAGTCCGGCATGCAGCGGGCTTTTTTGATGCAAAATGCACGATCCTTTGTTTCCTCTTTGCAAAGGGCAATTCGGGCCTGGTCACGATGAAGCTGGCTGAAACTGGCACGACTCCGGCTAAGGTATTTTTTTGAAAGCGGCCTGAGCGTGCGGGTCGTCGACCAGCAGCAGCGTCGCCGGTCTGAAAGGAAAGCAATTATGAAACTCTGCGAATGTTTATCGCTGGCAATACTGAGTTTGGCCATGGTGGCCGGGGCGGGCTGCAACAAGAGTTCCAATACCGACTCCGCGGCCACCAACTCCGTGGCCATGCCGTCCACGACCAACGGAATCGTGAACAACAACCCGCCGACCAGTTTGACCAACGAGAGCACCAACCTTCCGACCGGGGCAAACAAATAGTGGCCTGGGGGACAAACATGCGGGCAATCTGTCGAGCTCATGAAACCGATTCCTTTAATCTTCTCGGCGTTGGTCCTGCCGGGTTTCTGCGTGTCGGCCATGGACCGATTTGATGCCCTTTCCCTGATCGAGTCACGCAATAACGATCATGCCATCGGCCGGCAGCGGGAGGTGTCCCGGTATCAAATCTTGCCGGCCTTCTGGGCGCAGGCAGCCGCTTGGAACGCCCAGATCAATCGCGTCAGCCCTGCGGATCCCGCAGCCGCGAAGGTGGTGGCGGAGTCGATTATGCAAGCACGCTGCCGCGCGTTTGAGGCGCGGTATCGCCGGCCGCCGACCGACTTCGAATACTATATCCTGTGGCATCGGCCGGCCTGTTTTGTCGGTCGCACGCCGCGCCGGCCGCTCACCTCGGCGGAGGTGGATCGCGGGCGCCGCTTCGAGCGTCTTTGCCAAAGTGGCAACTGATTATCAGGGCATGGCAATTTGCATCCGACGAACCGGGGTCTGTGCAATTCGCAACCAATTCATTACGCTGGCGACATTCATTTGTTGAAAATTGCCGCGGCACGGCAATTGCGAATGTGTTAAGGTGGTCACGTAACGCCCCTGATTTCGGCCCTTTATCGGCTGATCCGGCCAACGCAATGAATGATCTAGATCCAACAACGAGGGTCCACCATGCGGAGTGGGCCGAAGCTGAGGCCCGAGTGCGGTCCTATCTACAGGCATTGGAGTTGACGGATCGCGAGCGGCAGGAATTTATCGTCAAGGCCGTTCTGCAACGGGCGGCCGCCAAACGTGAGGAAAATCCTGGAGCCAATCCGACGGCGCTGGCCATGGAGGAAATTCACAGCGTGTCAGAACAATGGATTCAGAGCCTGCTCGCCAACACCGAGCGGCCCGCAGCCAGAGGATTCATCTCGCTTTTTGCCATCGATGCCCCGAAAAAATGGCCCGAGGCCTTTCTGGCTGATGTGGTACCGGCTGACTTCCGGCGCGCCCTGTGTGAGTGCGAAATTAGCGCCGCGCCGGACTTGAAGGTGACCCGCATGGTGCCTCAGCCGTTCGATAATCTTTTGGGCGACCTCAATCTGCCAAACGCCTTGGGTGAATTGACGAAAAACCTGTCGCCTTCCGTAGTCGGAAGGGCGGCTGCCCTGGTGTTATCCACGATTTCATTCCTATTGGGCAACCGGATGCGGTGAGTCATGAACACCACTGACTTTATCAGCGATCGACGCTGGACCTTCGTGATTCTCAACGCCTTTTTGCTCACGTTTAGCGGCATCCTTATGATAGTTCGCATATCAGCCCATGGCTGGACCATCGCCGCCGCGGGACTGTTTTTATTGTTCCTAATTCTCCAGGCGCAGATTGTGTATGGTTTCACGCTGGCAGTTACCGGCTGGTGGCTGCTGCGTCACGGCGGGGACCCGGTCCGCATAAACCAGACGCTGCCGCAGAACGCGGTGCCCGGCCGATTGCCCGCCACGGCCATCCTCATTCCGATTTTCAACGAAGATGTCGGCCGGGTATTTCAAGGGTTGCGGGTCATGTACGAATCCCTGAGGGCCATGGGCAGGAACGAATCGTTTGATTTTTTCATCTTAAGCGACAGCTCTGATTTGAGCGTTTGGATTGCGGAAGAGAAGGCGTGGTTCGACCTCTGCCGGCAAGTCCACGGCTTCGGCCACATATTTTACCGGAAGCGTCGCGTGACGCTGCATCACAAGAGCGGCAACGTGGCCGATTTTTGTCGGCGTTGGGGGACCCGGTACCGGTATATGATCGTGCTCGACGCCGACAGCGTGATGGCCGGCGGCACTTTTGTGCGCCTGGTCAACCTGATGGAAAACCATCCGCAGACTGGAATCATTCAAACCTACTCCAGGCCGGTACTGGGCCAGAGCCTGTTCCAGCGGATCAACCAATTTGCCAGCCAGGTCTACGGCCCGCTTTTTGTGGCGGGCGCAAATTTCTGGCAGCTTGACAACGCCAGCTGGTATGGCCACAACGCCATCATCCGGGTTGACCCATTCATGCGATTCTGCGCCATGCCGGAGCTGCCACCGTCGGGCAAATTGGGCACACGGATCATGAGCCATGATACGGTTGAAGCGGCCCTCATCCGGCGCGCGGGCTGCGAAGTATGGTCGGACTATGATCTGGGCGGGAGCTTTGAGGAAGGGCCGCCGCATCTGCCGGCGAGCTTGCAACGGGACCGGCGCTGGTGTCACGGGAACATGCAACACATCTGGTTTCTGTTCTCGCGCGGTCTCACTTTGCCGAGCCGCGTCAACATCCTGATCGGCATCATGGCGTATCTGAGTTCGCCCCTCTGGCTTCTGTTTCTGCTCTTCAGCCCCGTCCTGTTCATCGGCGGGCGCGTGCCGGTCCAGAACACGTTCCTGTTTGTTTTTGCCCTGTGCCTGCTGTTCATTCCCAAGGTCCTGGCTGCGCAATACGTGATGGCGTCCTCTGAGCGCCGCAAAGCCGCCGGAGGCGGGGTTAAAATGCTGCTGAGCACCCTGGGTGAGTCGGCTTATTCCATGATTCTGGCGCCGATCCTGATGTTGTTCTATACGCAATTTGTCTGGTCCTCTTTTTTTGGCGGCTTTGCCGGCTGGGGAAAACAGAAGCGCACGGACGATACGGGACCGTCTTGGCGGGAGTGTGTCATGGTGCATGCGGCGCATACGGCGGTGGCCATCGCCGCCGGAGTGCTCGTGGGCTGGCTGCTGCCGGCCATGCTGCCGTGGCTGATGTTGGTGCTGATCGGACCGGTTGTTTCCATACCATTCTCGTATCTGATGGCGTCGAATAGGCTGGGCTTGGCCGCCCGGCGCCACGGCTGGTTTTTGATTCCGGAGGAAATGCAGCCGCCGCCGGAGCTCGAGGCGTTACAACAACCTCTGGAATCGCCTGACGGCATCCCCGCGGGCAACTTCGCCGAAGATTCAGGACTGGCCCGCATTGTCCTCGATCCGCGTTTGAATGCCCTGCACGTCTCCCTCTTGCGCGAGCGTCTCCAGGTACCCTCCCATGCGCATGAACGCCTGCTGGTCTTATGTGACCGGTTATTGGAAGCGGGCCCTTCGGCCCTGCCGCCACGAGATAAAAAGATTCTCATGTGGGACGCGGATTCCATAGCCGCGCTGCACCAGAAACTTTGGAGTAGTCCTTTGCCGTTGCTCCATCCTTCATGGCAAGAGGCTTTCCATGAATATCTCGATCATCTTGCCGCGAGCGAAATTCAGCCACCGGTTTCCGAACCGGCAAATTCTTTTGCATAATGCACCAAAAAGCTGTTCGGTCTGTTGCCGCTGGCAGCGAGTTCCCCGAAAACGGCGGCCGGTCGCCGCGCGTCCCCTTGAGGCCTGATGCCGGCTCATTACGGTCAATGGTTTGGGAACCAACCTCCACCAATTCCTTGGGGATCCCGAGACCAAAGAAATCGCCAAGAGATCTTTCCTGGTGTATGGTGGATGGTTGGCGCGCGCGGTGCGCGCTGCCGCATCAAGAGGCGCGATTTTAAAAAATGCCGGACGAAAAAACCACCGTTTCCGCCACCGGGGAACAGGCAGATCCTGTTACCGCTGCGGAAAGCATCAAAGCGGCTGTATCGCAGTCCCCCAAACCTGCGGAGCCGCCAGCGCCGGCCGTGCGGCTGCGGCGGCCCAAGGCCAAATCCCAATCCAACCGTGAAGGTCTCGCGCACGAGCCCACCTGGTATAAGAGCGGTGTCATCTACCAGGTGCACGTGCGCGCTTTTTACGATACGAACGCCGACGGCACCGGTGATTTTCGCGGACTTACCGAGAAGCTCGATTACATAAAGGACCTTGGCGTCACGACCATCTGGCTGCTCCCATTTTATCCATCGCCGCAGAAGGACGACGGCTATGACATCGCGGATTATTGCGGCGTCCATCCGATGTTTGGCACCCTGACTGACTTCAGAATGTTTCTGCGCCAAGCACACCGCCGTGGTCTCCGTGTCATCACCGAACTCGTGCTGAACCACACGTCCGATCAACATCCCTGGTTTCAGCGGGCCCGCAACGCCAAGCCCGGCAGCCGGTGGCGCAATTTCTATGTCTGGAGCGACACGCCGGCGAAATACAAAGGCACGCGCATCATTTTCAAAGACGTTGAAATCGCCAACTGGACGTGGGACCACGTGGCGAAGGCGTATTTCTGGCACCGCTTTTTTTCGCACCAGCCCGACCTGAATTTCGACAACCCTGAAGTCCACGAGAAAATCATCGAGGTGGTGGACTTCTGGCTGGACCTGGGCGTGGACGGATTGCGCCTGGACGCGGTGCCGTATCTTTACGAGCGGGAAGGCACCGCGTGCGAAAATCTTCCCGAAACCCACGCCTTTCTCAAGAAACTGCGGGCGCATGTTGACGCCAATTATACCGATCGCATGCTGCTGGCGGAGGCCAACCAGTGGCCGGAGGACGCAGTGGCATATTTCGGCCAGGGGCGCGGCGACGAATGCCACATGGCGTTCCATTTTCCGCTGATGCCGCGCCTGTTCATGGCGCTACGCATGGAGGATCGTTTGCCCATCGTGGACATTCTGGAGCAGACGCCGCCGATCCCGGAAACCAGCCAGTGGGCGCTTTTCCTGCGCAATCACGACGAGCTGACCCTGGAAATGGTCACGGACGAGGAGCGAGATTACATGTATCGCATGTATGCCCAGGTGCATCAGGCCCGGATAAATCTGGGAATCCGCCGCCGCCTGGCCCCGCTGCTTAACAACGACCGCAAGAGCATCGAACTGCTGAATGCGCTCCTGGTGTCCCTGCCGGGAACCCCCGTGCTTTATTACGGCGATGAAATCGGCCTGGGCGAAAACATTTATCTGGGCGACCGCAATGGCGTGCGCACCCCCATGCAATGGAGTTCGGACAAGAACGCCGGCTTTTCGCGCGCCAATCCCCAAAGCCTCTATCTGCCCATCATTCTTGACCCCGCCTACCACTACGAGGCTTGCAACGTGGAAGCCCATCTGGCGAACCCCCATTCGCTGCTGTGGTGGACGCGGCGGCTGCTCGCGTTTCGCAAGCGGTGGCGCGCGCTGGGCGAGGGCAAATGTGAATTCCTTCAGCCAGATAACCACAAGGTGTTGAGCTACATTCTGCGGCACGAAAACGAAATCATCCTGGTGGTCGCCAATTTGTCGCGTTTTACGCAGCCGGTGGAACTCGACTTGTCGGCTTTCAAACAAATGATTCCCATCGAGCTTTTTGGCCGGATGAAGTTTCCGGTGATCACGGAAGCTCCGTACTTCCTGACGCTCGGACCGCACAATTTCTTTTGGTTCTCGCTCGAGCCACAGACAACCATGCAGCCGCAAACCGGCACCCCCGCGGCCCTGCGAACGATTACAGCCATGGAAAACTGGCTGGAAATTTTTACCGGACGTTCCCGCCTGCAATTGGAGGCATGCCTGCCTGATTTTTTGCGCGCCCAGCCGTGGTTTACGATCCCCAACGCCATCAAGTTCGTGACCCTTAAGGATTACATCGACCTGCCGCAAGACTCGGGTGAGCATGGCGTCCTGGCGTTTTTTCAGGTGGATTTTGTGGATGCGGACCCGGAAATTTACGTGCTGCCGCTGGGTTTGGCCGGCGGCGACGAAGCGACGTGTCCACGAGGACAGAAGATTGCTTCCCTCTCCCTCCCCGACGGGGCCCCGCTGGGAGTGCTCCGTGACTGCCTTGCGGATGCGGCGTGTGCCCGCACCCTGCTTCAGCTCATGCGGGACCGCGATCGGCTGCGCAATGAACGAGGGGAACTTGAATCTGCGCGCACCCCTGCCTTACGCCGGGCGCTCGAGGCCGGCCCCCTGCCCAATCCGACCGTCAGCAACCTGGCCGATGGGAGCGCCGATGTTTTCTTCGCCGACCGGTTGGTGTTGAAATTCTTCCGCCGCCTGGACGACGGAATTAATCCCGACTTGGAAATCGGAAGTTATCTCACCGGCAGGAACTTCCCTCACACTCCCGCCGTGGTGGGGTCTTTGGAGTATGTCGGCTACAACAAGTCGCGCCAGACGCTGGCGGTGGCCAAGGCATTTATTCCCTACGCCATGGATGCCTGGCAGTTTACGCTCGAGGCGGTGAGCCGTTATTACGATCGGGTTTTTGCCTCCGCCGCCCAGGGTCTCACCCCCGATTTGCCACCGGTTTTGGGGCCAATAAAATTGTACCAGCCGGGCCCGGTGCCAGAGATTCAGGAGCACATTGGCAGCTATTCTGAATCGGCCCGTCTGCTGGGCGTGCGCACGGCGGAATTGCACCTGGAGCTGGCCGCCGGCGATGACGGGGAATTCGTCATGGAACCGATGACGGGGTATTACCTGCGCGGTGTCTTTCAGACCATGCGCTCATTGGCGGTTCAAAACCTGCGCCTGCTGCGGAGGCAGATCAAGGCCTTGCCACCCGATCTGGTGCCCGTCGCCCAACTGGTTGCGGAACGGGAACCGGCCATCCTTCTGAAATATCGGCCGCTGCTGGAGCAAACCTTTGACGCCGGCCGCATCCGCACGCACGGGGACCTGAACCTCGACGAGATTTTGTGGACTGGCCGCGATTTTGTTTTCGCCGATTTCGAGGGTGACGTGACGCTGCAGATCAGTGAGCGCCGCCTCAAGCGGTCGCCGTTGAGTGATGTGGCCCGGCTGGTTCGTTCGTTCCATCACGCGGCGTATGCCGGATTTCACCACCAAGTGGAACTCGGCGGGATCGCGCGCGAGAACCTGCCAAAATTCGAGCCTTGGGTCCGGCATTGGTACCGGGCGGTGAGCCGCGCCTATGTGCAAGCCTACTGCGAGCGGTTACGGGAGTCGGCCCTGCTGCCGGCCGACGAGGACAAGCTCCGCATCTTGCTGCTGGCCTATGTGCTCCACCAGGTGATGGATGAGTTGGGCCGTGAATTGCGGCTGGGATCCGACCGCGTCCGCGCACCCCTGCAGGCGATCATCACCCTGACGGAGGAACAACTGCCGGTGCGCGGTTCCGCCGCAGCGGAGAGCAAAGCCAATCTTGAAAAGCCGGCCAGCTAAGTGGTCTAATTCTTAATTAGACCACTAAGCGCGGCGAAACGTCATCACGGCGCCGACGATGGCGCTGGCCGCGCCGCCCAGCAGCAGCCACAGGGTCTTGTTTGTGGGAGCCCCCGTTAAGGCGCGGGATACGCCCGAACTCACGGACTCTGAAGCGCTCACGCCGTACACAATAAGTGCGGCGCCCACCACCA
>JBEKZM010000171.1:0-8620 GCA_049509875.1 Verrucomicrobiota bacterium
GACAATGAAAAAAGAGACGTGTTTATGAGACACAAAACCCGCCCAAACCGCAAAAAACGGTCATCAGGAGCGATGTCCCATCAAACCACCGTTTGTGAGACACGCCAGCCAACGAGCGTGGGGGGAAGGGAGCCGTTCCCCAGAGTGGGGCGGAAATGGCCTGGATCATCGCCATGACAGCTATGCAGAACACACCTGACGGGGCCGCGCCTGTGGCGGCGCGGAAACTCCCAACTTCATCTTGAGCCGGGGAATGTATTCGTTGCTTCAACGGGGCCGCGCTGTGGACCAGAGGCGGATTTGCAGTCCATCCCGGCCTGGTGCGGGCATCATTGCTCCATGCCGGTGTAGGTAAGCTGTGGCCGCTGCATTGGTCACGAAAGCTGTGATCGGCATTTTTGTTGAGCCAGAGGACGGCTACGCCGCCCGGATGAGGATTTCCCAACTCCTGCCACGCACCCCGGCAGCAACGCATGCCGCTCCACCGAAGCCAACTTCAGCAGTTCCATGCCGATTCGATGATTTCTGGACGGAGATCGTGTTTGAAATTCTGAAGGCCAACGGCGACGAACCTGTAAGGATCACGACCGTCGCAAATGAAAGCCTCAAATGGGGAAAATTCACAAACAGGGGCGAACGGGTAGGGCATAAAAAAATGATGTTCAGAGTCGTCGGCAGACTGATCAGATGCTGTCGGCTGGACCGTTTACACCGGAAGTTCGTCACCATCCCGTCTTCGGATACCAGGCGTCAGGCTTTCTTGGCCGAAGCGGCCAAGCCTCTCAATTTGCCGCCACCTTCCATCTGAGGTCCCCGCGATCACGGCGGGAGTACAGGTGGGAGTACATCTCGGCTTTTTCAGCAGCAAATTGCCCCCAGTTGCGGCAAATTCAACTTGCACATTCATTTGCCAGCTTTGACAAGCGGCAGCCCACAGAGAGGTGTTTGGAAAGCTTGTCAACAGTGAAAGACTGCGATTTACAAAATCTGTTTCACCGCACGTGACCATGGCCGGATGGGAGAAAAGCGCCATCTCCATAGGTGAATCGACCCTGATCCTCAGCCGGACAGCCTTCCTTGAAGGTATCGATACCGGCCGCAATGGGGTCTGGCTTCGCCTGGAAAAGTGGCAAAGAATTGGCAAAGTCGAATTCTTGTCTCCGTTTCGAAAGTTGACAAAACCCTTTATTTTAAATGGAGCCAGCTGTCGGGCTTGAACCGACGACCTGCTGATTACAAATCAGCTGCTCTACCACTGAGCTAAGCTGGCCGCATCGCCGCCAACTCTGACAGCACTCTGGTTAAGGGTCAAGGTTGAACGGAATCCCGGCGGCCAGCCTGGACGTGTCTCGTGGGAGTGGCCCAGCGAAGGTTTAACCCACCATAATTTGTCCGTTGACGTGCAAAATCTGTGTGCCATAGTTGAGCAATGGCTTGGGACGCTTTTAGTTATGGCCGGAGATTGCGTCAACACCTGGGTGAGCTTGGTTTCTTTCGAGGTTGCCGCTCGCGACAGAACAGGAGGGTCAGCACCAAGTATCGGCAGGGCACGGCGAAGCTATCGGAGCGGATGGTCGGCGCAGCCTTGGCGGCCGGCTTTCAAAGTTTTTCATCTCGCCTTGGGTCTGCCGGGCGCAGCCGGGACGCGCGAACGGAAATTGTTATTCACGAGCCAATTATGGCATTGCGGCCCCCACCCAGAGGTGCGTCGTGTCCTCGGCACGCTACGGCGACCGTCGGCGCACGAAGCGTGTTCCTCCGCGGGGGGATGCGGCAGCAGAAGCGGGTCACTCATCGTCTATTGTTAGGCCTGCTATTATCACCGCGTAACAAACGACTTAAGCGATTTGTGTGTGCAAAAAGTTGACGCCAAAAAATCCTTTGGTAGCACCGTGAAAGCCTGGCGGAAACGGCTGGGCATTTCGCAGGAAGAACTGGCCGAGCGCGCCGATCTGCACCGGACTTACGTGTCCGATGTGGAACGTGGCGCGCGAAACCTTTCGCTCGAGAGCATCACGCGCATGGCGCATGCGCTCGAGGTGAGCGTGGCAGAATTGTTTCCCGCCGACCTGCCGGATGGGACCATGAAGACCAACGGTAGCAGCAAGGAGCTGGTGGATGTTCTCCTGGTGGAGGACAACCGCGACGACGTGGATTTGACCTTGCACGCGTTCAAGCAGGCGCGGTTTGCCAACCGAATCCAGGTTGTTTCCGACGGCCAGGAAGCCTTGGACTACTTGTTTTGCCAAGGCAGCCACGCCGGCCGTTCCACGAATCATCCGCAGATCGTCCTGCTGGATCTGTATCTGCCGAAGGTGAGCGGTCTGGATGTGCTGCGGCGTCTAAAGGCGGACGAGCGAACCCGCTCGGTGCCGGTGGTGATTCTTACCATTTCACAGGTCTTTAGCGATTTTGCCGAGTGTCAGCGGCTGGGCGCCGAGACCTACATCATCAAGCCGCTGAATTTCCAACGCTTGAGTCAGATCACACCCCGTCTGAATCTGGATTGGGCGCTGGTCAGGCCGGTGCTGTCGCCGCCGCAGTCGGTGGGAGCCTGAGAGCTTGCGGCTGGCGCCGCGGCGGCGACCGCGCACGATGCTGACGGCCACTCGATTTAGAAGTCATGGCAACCGACGAGCAGATCATGCAGCCGCTGAAGGAGCTTCACGAATTGAAGGCGGCGCTGGACGAGCATGCCATCGTGGCCATTACGGATCCTCAAGGCAAAATCACCTACGTCAACGACAAGTTCTGCCTCATCTCGAAGTATTCCCGGGCCGAATTGCTCGGCCAGGACCATCGCCTCATCAATTCCGGATATCATCCCAAGGAATTCATCCGCGCCCTGTGGGCCACGATTTCCCGCGGCCAGGTCTGGCACGGTGAGATCAAGAACCGGGCGAAGGATGGCACGTTTTACTGGGTGGACACCACCATCGTGCCGTTCTTGAACGACGACCGCAAGCCGCGCCAATACGTCGCCATTCGCACGGACATCACCGAACGCAAGCGGTTGCAGGAGGCGCAGGAGCGGCTGGTCGCCATCGTCAACTCGTCCGACGACGCCATCATCGGCAAAACCCTGGCCGGGATCGTTACGGATTGGAATCCGGGCGCCGAGGCGTTGCTTGGCTTCACGGCGGCCGAGGTCGTGGGCCGGCCCCTGAGCATCATCTACCCGCCGGAACGCGTTCAGGAGGAGGCGGAGATCTTGGTCCGGATTGCGCGCGGCGAAAGCGTGAAACATTACGAGACGGTACGGGTGCGAAAGGATGGCCGCCGGCTGGACGTTTCGGTGACCGCCTCGCCCATTTGTGACCAGGCGGGCCGGATCATGGGCGCCTCCAAGGTGATGCGCGACATCACTGACCGGAAGCTGGCCGAGGCGGAGATTCTCCGGCTGAATGCCGAACTGGAGGCGCGGGTGGATCGGCGCACCGCCGAGCTCGAGGCCGCCAACAAGGAACTGGAGGCGTTTTCCTATTCGGTTTCGCATGATCTGCGGGCGCCCTTGCGCGCGATCAACGGCTTTGCCGGCATCGTGCTGGAGGACTACGGCCCGCAACTGCCCAAGGACGCGCAGGATTACCTGGAGCGCGTGCGCAACGGCGGAAAGCGCATGGGTGAACTGATCGATGACCTGCTGGCTTTCGCGCGGTTGAGCCGTCAACCGCTCGCCCGGCAGCCGGTGGACACGGAGCGGATGGTGCGGGAAGTCCTGGCGGAATTGAACCCCGGCGCGAATGGACGCCCGATGGAAATCCGCGTTGGGGCGCTGCCGGCCTGTGACGGCGACGCGGTGCTGCTGAAGCAGGTCTGGGTGAACCTGCTTTCCAACGCCGTCAAATATACCCGCAATCGAGTGCCCGCCGTCGTTGAGGTGGGCTGCGAACAACACAACGGCGACTGCGCCTATTTCGTGCGTGACAACGGGGTGGGCTTTGACATGCAATACGCGAACAAGCTGTTTGGCGTTTTCCAACGGCTGCATCGGGCCGAAGACTTCGAGGGCACGGGCGTGGGTCTGGCCATCGTGCAGCGGGTGGTGCATCGCCACGGCGGCAGGATTTGGGCCAACGCCGAACCGGACCGCGGCGCGACGTTTCGTTTTACACTGAAAGGCACAGAAACATGACCGACAATGACATCGAGATCCTCCTGGTGGAGGACAGCCCTGACGATCTGGAGATGGGGCTGCGCGCTCTGCGCAAGGCGAACCTGGCCAACCGCATTCAAGTGGCGCGGGATGGCGCCGAAGCGCTGGATTTTATTTTTGGCACGGGCCCGCACAGCGGCCGTAATGTCGAAAACGGCCCCAAAGTCATTCTGCTGGATTTGAAGCTGCCGAAGGTCGATGGGCTGGAAGTGCTGCGGCGGGTCAAGGGCGACCCGCGGACGAAAAAAATCCCGGTGGTGGTGCTGACTTCGTCGAAAGAACAGCCCGATGTGCTGGAATGCTACAACCTGGGGGTCAACAGCTACATCGTGAAGCCGGTGAATTTCGAGAGTTTCGCGGGTGCGGTGTCCAAACTGGGCATGTATTGGTTGTTGCTGAATCATCCGCCCCAAGGCTGACGCATGGCCATTCCGCTAAAAGTACTGATTGCCGAAGATTCCCCGGATGACGCGGATTTGCTCGTGGCCCAACTGCGCCGGGACGGCTTTGATCCGGTCTGGAAGCGCGTGGAGGAGGAAAAGGATTTTCTGAGGGAACTCGAAAAACGCCCGGACGTGGTGTTGTCCGATTATTCCATGCCGCAGTTCAGCGGCCTGCGCGCCGCTGAACTCACCCGCCAGAGCGGATTGAACATCCCCTTTCTGCTCGTTTCGGGAACCGTGGGCGAAGACGCGGCGGTGGATGCCATGAAACATGGGGCGACAGATTACCTGCTCAAGGACCGGATGGGCCGGCTGGGATCCGCCGTGGAACGCGCGTTGGAAGAAAAGCGCCTGTTCGACGAGCGGCGGCGGACGGCCGAGGCATTGCGGTGGCAAACCACCCTGTTGGAGGCGCAATTGGAGTCGTCGCTCGACGGGATTTTGGTCGTGGACAACCAGGGCAGGAAAATTCTGCAAAACCGCCGCATGGAAGAATTGTGGAAGAATCCACGGACCGATGCCGGGGAGAAAGTGGAAGCCGCGAAAGCGGCCTTCGATCCGGACTTTGAGAAGCATCCGCGGCAATTCATCGAAAAAGTAGCCTACCTCAACGCCCATCCGGACGAAGCCAGCCACGATGTGATCGAATTGATCGACGGCACCGTCCTGGACCGCTACTCTGCCCCCGTCCGCGACAAGGCCGGCGCGAACTGTGGCCGCATCTGGTCGTTCCGGGATATTACGGAGCGGCGCAAACTGGAGGCGCAGTTCCGGCAGGCGCAAAAAATGGAATCCATCGGCATGCTGGCCGGCGGCATTGCGCACGATTTCAACAACATCCTGTCGGCCATTTTGGGGAACCTGTACCTGGTAAAGCTGGAGGCAACCGGCCACCCGGAGCTGATGGAGCCGCTGGAGAACATTTCCCAGGCGGCCAAGCGGGCGGGCGACCTCGTCAATCAAATCCTGACCTTCAGCCGCCAAAACAAACAGGAGCGCGAGCCGCTGAAGCTCAACCATGTCGTGCTGGAAGCCTTGAAGCTGCTCCGCGCCAGCGTGCCCGCCACCATCCAGATTCAGACGAACCTGACGCAAACGCCCACCGTGCTGGCCAATGCCACGGCGGTCCACCAGGTAATCATGAACCTCGGCACCAACGCCTGGCACGCCATGCGGGAGAAACCGGGCATCTTGAAGCTGGAAATGGGCGAGCTCGAGGCGGACGTTGATTTTGCCGGCGCCCATCCCGGTCTCCATACGGGGCGTTACGTCCGGCTGGCCGTGAGCGACACGGGGCACGGCATGGACGCGGCCACGATCGAACGGATTTTTGATCCCTTTTTCACCACCAAGGCCGTCGGTGAAGGCACGGGCCTGGGCCTGGCGGTGGTCTTGGGCATCATGCAAAGCCATGATGGTGCCATCACCGTTTACAGCGAGCCGGGGCACGGCACCACCTTCCACCTCTACTTCCCTGTTTTCGAGATGGAAGCCGCCCCGCCGGAGAGCGGCGTCCGCGCCATCCCGCGCGGCAACGGCGAACACATATTGTTCGTGGATGACGAAGCGCCGCTTCTCAACGTCGGCAAAAAAATGCTCGAACGGCTCGGCTACACGGTGACCGCCAAGGGAAATGCGCTGGAAGCCATCTCGGCCGTGCGCGATCACCCGGGTACGTTCCAACTGGTGGTGACGGATTTGACCATGCCCGTCATGGATGGCATCAAGCTCGGCAAGCAGTTGCTCCAGATCGAACCCGGTTTGCGCATCATTCTGAGCACCGGTTACAGCGGAATGATTACGGAAGATACCATCCACGAATTGGGATTCCGCGGCCTGTTGGTGAAGCCGACGACCGCGCGCGCCCTCGGCGAGGCGGTACAAGCCGCACTTGCCGGCGACAGCGCGGTATCCTAACGCGCCAATGGCCGGACCATTCGGCCGCGCCCGGTGGAATCTGGAAGAGGCGTTCATTCGTCCCGCGGCGCTCCCGAATTCTTTTCGCTTCGAGGGGCGTTTCTGGTACCTTTACCGGCCACAATTTTACATGAGCAAAGAAATCTCTAACGGCATCCCTTCGATTCCGCCCGGCGTCACCCTGACCACGCTGGCGAACGGTCTCACCATCATCGTGCGGGAGGACCACAGTGCGCCGGTGGTTTCCGCGCAGGCCTGGTGCGCCACGGGCAGCATTCACGAGGACCGATGGCTCGGCGCGGGCCTGTCGCACGTCCTCGAACATATGCTCTTCAAAGGCACCACCACCCGACCCGGCAGCCGCATCGACCAGGAAGTGCAGGAAGCGGGCGGTTACATGAACGCCTACACCAGTTTCGACCGCACGGTCTATCACATCGACGTGCCCAATACTGGCGCGACCAAGGCCATCGACATTTTATCCGATATCATGCAGCACGCCACGCTGCCGCCGGATGAACTCGCCAAGGAAATGGATGTGATCCGTCGCGAGATGGACATGTGCCATGACGATCCGGGCCGTCGCGCCAGCCGCCGCCTGTTTGAGACCGCCTATACCAAAAGCCCCTACCGCTACACGATCATCGGCTATCCCGACATATTTAACGAGGTAAAGCCCGACGACATCCGCCATTACTACACGGAGCGATACGCCCCCAACAATGTCTTCTTCGTCGTGGCTGGCGACGTAAAGAATGCGGACGTTGTGGCGCAAATCAAAGCGGCCTACGCTGGCAGCAAATCGCGCGCGATGGCGCCGGCGGTGCTGCCGCTGGAGCCACGGCAGACCGCCTCGCGCGAGATCATCGAGGAATCCCCCGTGGAACTCGGCCACGTCCATTTCGCCTGGCATATTCCCGAATTGCGCCATGCCGACGTGCCCGTGCTGGACGTCGTGTCGGTCTTGCTGGGCAGCGGGCGCAGTTCGCGCCTGTTTCAGCAGGTGCGCGAGAAACAGGGCGTGGTGCACCACGTGGACGCCTGGACCTACAGCCCAGGGCTGCCGGGCCTCTTTGGCGTCAGCGCCATGGTGGATGGGGACAAGTTTGAGGCCGCACGCGACTCCGTTCTGGCCGAGATTGAGAAGGTCAAGATGCTGTCCGTCTCGGCCGTCGAGCTGCAGAAGGCCGTGAAGCAATTCATCTCCGCCACCCTGTCCGCGCGCAAAACCATGGAAGGGCAGGCGCAAAACCTCGGCGGCAACTGGCTATCGGCCAATGACCTCAATTTCTCGGAGCGTTATCTCGCCGCCGTCAAACAGGTCACCCTTGCCGATGTGCAGCGCGTGACGCGCCATTATCTCACGGCGGAGAACCGCACGCTTTACGCGCTGCTGCCGGAAGGCAGCGCCCCCCGGGCCCGGGCGGATATCGAGAGCAACATCGATCACCCGATCCAAAGAATCGAGCTGGCCAACGGCTTGAAATTGCTGGTCAAGGAGGATCATCGCCTGCCCTTCGTGGAATTTCGCGCGGTGTTTCAAGGCGGCGTCTTGGCGGAAAACGCGGGCAACAACGGCACGACCATGCTGCTCGCCAGGATGCTGCTCAAGGGCACGGCCACGCGCAATGCCGAAAAAATCGCCACGGAAATTGAATCGGTCGGCGGCCAGATTGACAGCTATGGCGGCAACAACAGCTTCGGCGTGAACGCCGAGGTGCTGAGCAGCGACTTTGCCAAGGCCGCCAGCATTCGTTCGCGCAAGGATGACCTGCTCAAAAGCGCGAGCCTGGCCATGCGCCGCGCGCTGTTTGGCGATGGCGGCTATGGTCTGGATTCGCTGGGCACCGAAGAGACGGTGGCGGCCGTTTCCGTGGACGGACTAAAATCATTTCACCAAAAGCTGACGGTGCCGAAAAACGTTGTGCTGGCCATCTTTGGCGACGTAAAGCTGGCCGACGTGCGGGAGGCGGTGGAAAAGGCGTTCGGCAAATGGAAAGCCGGCGAGGGCGTCAAAACAGCCGCCGCCGGCCGGCCGCACCCGATCTCCAGCCGGGTGACGGAACACCGCGACAAAAAACAGGCCGTGCTGGTCATCGGCTTC
>JBEKZM010000172.1:0-8153 GCA_049509875.1 Verrucomicrobiota bacterium
CAAACATCTGTCCGGCTTTGACCTCATGCAGCCACTTGCAAACAGCCTCGTTGGCACTTGACCGTGCCTCGCAATCGTGATTTCCGGAACTGACCAGCAGTCGGGTTCGCGCGCGAAGCCGGTTTAGATATTTTTCCACCACCACAATCTGCACAACCAGATCCAGCAGCGAGCCCAGATCCAGCAGGTCGCCGCCGATGACCGCCACGTCGTAACCGGCCGCATTTGCCATCAGCCAGTCGAATTGCTTCAACGCATAGTGCAGGTCAGCGACGAAAAGAACCTTCATGTGATGTAACAAAGCTCATGCCTTCTTCAGCATTTCCGATTTTACGCCGGCGTTCAACGCCGGAGATTCGTCTTTGCGAGTTCGACCAACTCCTCCCCACGTCGGCTGACGACGCCCTTGAGCATGAAATGGCTGAACCCCTCCACCCGCTCCAAACCCAAGTGGGGCGGCATCGAAAATTTGAGGTGGTTTACTGCCGCATCAATCAAAGCCGGCCCATTATGATTCAGCACTTCTTCCGGGCTGTCTTTCACATCGACCGGATCTACAACAAACTCGTCAAAACCGGCCTCGGCCAAGACCTCGATGAGCTTGGCGCTGGACGGATGGCCGGGGTCAGTGGCTATTTTCGCGGTGGGTCAGTTCTGGTAGCTCGCCCAGGAAACCTCTCGCATATCGCCGGTTTTGGCAAATTGCTGATGCATGCCAAAGGCCGCGCTCAAGGTTTGGGGCGAGTGCCCGACGCCGCCCAGGTGGACGTATTCTCGCAACAGGCCGCGGTAAGCAGGATGGGCGCAGTTGGCGATGATGCTCTCGGCGCGCTGGCTGGGGCTTTTGCCGCGCAGGTCGGCGATTCCGTTTTCAGTGATGATGATTTGCACCGAATGTTCGCTGTGATCCAAATGGCAGACCATGGGCACAATGGTGCTGATCTTTCCGCTTTTGGCCGTCGAAGGACAGGTGAAGATGGAAAGGAACGCGTTACGCGCAAAGTCGCCCGAGCCGCCGATTCCGTTCATCATGTTACGCCCGAGCACATGTGTGCTGTTGACGTTGCCGGCGATATCCACCTCAATGGCGGTGTTGACGGAGATGATGCCCAGGCGGCGAACCAGTTCGGGGCTGTTGCTGATTTCCTGCGGACGGAGGACAAACTTGGGGCGGAAGAATTCAAAATTGACGTAAATGTCCTTAAGCACCTCGTTGGTGACTGTCAGTGAACAGCCACTGGCAAACCGGATTTTTCCCTGCTTCATCAGTTTGATGACGGCGTCTTGAATCACCTCCGTATACATTTCAAAGACAGGTATCTCGGGATTGGCGCCCATGGCTTCGAGCACGGCATTGGCGGTATCGCCGACACCGGACTGAATCGGCAGAAAGGATTTGGGAATCAAGCCGCGGTGCAATTCGGCGGCCAGAAAATCTGCGACGTTACGACCAATGCGCGCGGTGGTCTCGTCGATCTCGCTGAATCCGCGCGTCTCGTCGGGCGCATTCGTATCCACGATAGCGACAATCTTTTCAGGATTCACTTTCACCACGGGTGCGCCGATGCGGTCGGACGGGCGGAAGAGCGGGATGGGATTGCGATAGGGCGGATCTTCCGGCTCATAGATATCGTGAATCCCGCGCAGCGAATCGGGGTGAAATGCGTTCAACTCGATGATGATTTTGTCCGCGACCCGGCAAAAGGTTGGCGCGGCTCCCACCGACGATGTCAGGGTGATTTCACCCGCGGCGGAAACATCACACGCCTCAATCACGGCATAGTGCACCGGGCCAAGAAAGCCATACCGGATGTTCTGTGGCGCCATGGACAAATGCATGTCGAAAAACTGCGTGCGCCCTTCGTTGATGCTTTTGCGCAAAGTCGGATCGGATTGATAAGGCGTGCGAAAGCGCACGGCCTCCGCATCCGCCAGCGCGCCATCCAGCGACTTGCCGGTCGAGGCTCCCGTCATGACTCCGATTTGAAACGGATTGCCGGCAGCATGAATCGTCTTGGCCCGGGCGCCAATGGCTCTGGGAATGTCCTTGGCCGCACCGGCTGGAGTGAATCCGCTAAAGGCGACCGTTTCTCTGTGTTGGATCAGTTCCGCGGCTTCAGCCGCAGTCATTTTGGGGTACGAATTCATGGTTAAATTAAAGTTCGCGCAACAGCCGGACCTGATGCGGTTCGAACGCGACCGGGCCAAGTGTGTCATCACGCAAAAGCAAACGCCCAACCTCATCAATCCCGGTAAACAAACCGGAACGCCGCACCCCGTCGAGATCAATTGTGACCCGGCGGGAGCGACCCCAGAGTTCATTGATGCGCGGCTGCAACGCCCTGAAACCGTTTTCCGCCATCACGTCCATCGCCGATTTTAGTGATGCCAGGACAGCCTGGGTTAAGGCTGACAACGACGGCGGTGAGGAAAAAAGATCCGCCAGCCGCGTGCTGGTCTCCTGCAGCGCGGGATCTTGTGCGGCGGGATGGTTGGTCACGTTGATCCCGAGGCCGATGACCGCAAGTTGCGGTTGAAAAGTGTCCACGAGCAACCCGGCAAGTTTTCGTTCGTTGGCCATGACGTCGTTGGGCCAGCGCAACCGCGCGGAGGCGAGGCCAAAGCCATTCAAGCATTGGATCACGGCCAGACCTGCGACCAGCGGCAAGGCCTGCCAACGTGCACGGTCGACGCTGGTCGGCACCACGGCGGACAACCAAAGTCCGCCGGCATCGGAAACCCAGGAACGTTGGAAACGGCCGCGCCCGGCGGTCTGCGTATCGGCGCGGACTGCGTGCCAGGCACCTAGCTTGGCGGCGACGAAGCTGGTTGAATCCACCACCGCGAACTCCAGTAATTCCCAACCGGCCACGTGCGAGATGCGGTGCGCGGCGTCCGGTTGGTTGGCGGAAGGACTCATGCGACGATGAATCAACCGATCGTGACCAGCACCTGATTTTCCTCCACCACGGCACCCACTTCCGTTCTGACGGCGGTCACTTTGCCGCTTCGGGGCGCGAAAACGAACGTGTTCATCTTCATCGCTTCGAGCGTTACCAGATGATCGCCCTCTTTGACCTCCTGACCTGGCTGCACCAGGACGGCGGTAACGCGCCCCGAGAGCGGGCACGGCACGTCGCCGGGTTCGCTCGGTGCGGGGGGTGTGGGGGCCGCCTTCTGCGCTGCCGGCGCCGGTGGCGATGCAGCCAGTCCGGCTGCGGCCGCGGAGGGCGGCAGTGGCGGGGCGGAAATCGCCGGGGTCGGTGCGTCCGTGGGAGTGGTTTCCTCCGGCACCTCGACCGTCACATCATAAGTGCTTCCGTCAACCGTTACGCGCAATCTTTTTATCATAGAGCTTGGTAAAAATATTTCAGCGGACTTTATGGGACATGAAAATCTGAGTTCGGCCTTCCATCGCCCAGACGTTGAGGTGTGGCACTATGGGAACCGTTACCTGTTGCACCGAGACCAACCGATATGGCCGGTCGATCACAATGGAAACCGCGGCCGCAATCACCGCGGCGATTTGGGGCGCAACGGTGGTGGTGACATTTTGCGCGCCGAGGGGAACCACCGTTGCCGTCCCGCCGGCGTGAGCGATACGGACCGCCTCGAGCAAAGAAGCCGCTTTGCTCAAGGCGGATTGCACTTCAGTACGGCGAGCAGGATCATCAAGTCTGGGCAAAACCTTGTGAATCAGCGCCAGCGCTTTTCCGAGGCTGGCCTCGGCTGGTGACAGGTCGTCGGGCGGACGGATTGGATTGCTCATGATGCAAGGGGGGCAAGGCTCACAGCGGAATCGTGCCGTGTTTCTTTGGGGGCCGCGTTTCGCGTTTGCTGAGCAGGTTGCGCAAGGCGAGTGAAACCGCGGCGCGCGTCTCCGCCGGGCTGATGACATCCGTGATCATCGCCTTCTTGGCTGCCTCGTAAGGCGAGCAGAATTTCTCGCGATACTCGGCGACCAGCCGGGCCTCCTCTTTTTTGGGATCCGCGGCGGCGGCGATCTCGCGCTTGTAAAGAACCTTCACCGCGCCATCCGCGCCCATCACGGCGATTTCCGCCGTCGGCCACGCATAGACCGCATCCGCGCCCATGTCCGAACTGCACATGGCCAGATAGGCGCCGCCATAGGCTTTGCGCAGAATCACAGTGATTTTGGGAACGGTGGCCGAGGCGTAGGCGAAGAGCATTTTTGCGCCGTGCCGGATGATGCCGCCGCGTTCCTGAGCCACGCCGGGCAGGAAGCCCGGCACGTCCACAAGATTGACGATCGGTAGGTTGAACACGTTGCAGAAGCGGATGAAGCGCGCTGCCTTGTCCGACGAATCAATGTCCAGCGTGCCGGCCTTGACGGTGGATTGATTGGCGATGATGCCCACCACCACGCCTTGAATCCGGGCGAAACAGATTACGATGTTTTTAGCGAACTCCTTCATCACCTCCAGGTAATCGCCCTTGTCCACCAGGCGCATGATGACCTTGGTGACATCCATCGGATTTTTTGCGTCGTCCGGCACCAGCTTGTTGAATTCCGGATCCAGGCTCAAATCCACCTGCGGCGTGGGCGCATGCGGCGGATCCATGACGTTGTTCGCCGGCAAATACGACAGCAATTTCTTCACAATGCGGACCGCGTCGGCATCGTTTTCGGCGACAAAATGGACGTTGCCGCTCACGCTCGCGTTCGCCATCGCGCTGCCGATTTCCTCCATCGTGCATTTCTGACCGGTGACGGCGTGGATCACGTCCGGTCCGCAGATGAACATATTCGCGCTGCCCTTGACCATGATGATGAAATCCGTCAAGGCGGGCGAATAAGCCGCCCCGCCCGCGCAGGACCCGGCTACGACCGCGATCTGCGGCACCACGCCCGAGACGAGGACGTTGCGAAAAAAAACCTGGCCGTAACCCGACAACGAATCGATGCCTTCCTGAATCCGGGCGCCACCGGAATCATTGAAGCCGACAATGGGGCAGCCGGACTTCAAGGCGAAGTCCATCATGTCGCAAATTTTCTTCGCGTGAATGCGGCCCAGGGCGCCGCCGCCGACGGTGAAGTCCTGGCTGAAGGCCGCCACCGGGCGGCCATCCACCAAACCAGTGCCCGTGACCACGCCGTCGCAGGGAAACGACTTGCTGGCCAGTCCAAAGTTTTGGCATTCATGGTCGGCATGCAGGCCTGCCTCCTGAAATGTCCCGGTTTGGAACAATTCGTTGAGCCGGTCGCGCGCCGTCAGCAAGCCCTTTTTGCGGCGCGCGTCGAGCTTGTCTTCGCCACCGCCGGCGCGCGCAGTGGCGCGCTTTTTCTCCAGTTGCTCCAACATTACTTTGGATATGGCCATAACTTTTACTGGTTGAACTTCTGGTCAGTGCTGGTCACGGTCCGGTTTCGGCATGCAAAACTCCGTCAGCACTCCGTACGTGGATTTGGGATGCAAGAAGGCGACGAGCTTGCCGCCTGCGCCCTCGAACGGCTTCTCGTGGATCAATTTCACCCCCGCGCCGGCGGCCTGCTGCAGCTGCGCCAAGACGTCATCCGAGCCGAAGGCGATGTGATGAACGCCGCCGGCTGGATTCTTCTCGAGGAATTTCGCGATCGGACTCTCGGAGTCGGTGGGTTCGAGCAGTTCGATATGAACTTCGCCGCATTTGAAAAACGCGGTGCGGACCTTTTGCGAGGCGACTTCTTCGCGGTGTTCACACTTCAAGCCCAGCGCCTTTTCGTAATAGGGCACGGCTTCGTCGAGTGATTTAACCGCGATTCCCAGGTGGTCAATTTTTTTGATCATAAATTTCTTAATTTTTATTACCGGTCGGATCGGGAGAACTTTCCTGATGAGCTGCCAGCAAAGATTCGGCGGCGCGAACGGCCGTGATTTCCCCGCGCAGCAACGCCTGCTGAATGACCGGCAGGCGGGCTTTCACGCGGGTATCCCGATAGAACCTGCGTTTTAACTCATCCTGAATCAAATCCTTCAGCCAGGTCAGCGACTGCTCCTGACGCCGGAGAGCAATCACGCCCTTCGGCTCGAGTTTCGCGTAAAACTGTTCGACGCGCTCCCAGATTTCAGGAATACCCTCGCCCGTGAGGCCGGCGCAAAGAACCACCTCAGTGGGCCATTCGCTGGTGGCCGGTTGCAGGTAGTGCAGCGCGGCGGATTGATCCAGCCGGGCCAGTTCGGCCCGCAGCCGGTTCTCGCCGTCCGCCTTGTTGATGGCCACCAGGTCGGCCATTTCCACGATGCCCTTTTTGATTCCCTGCAATTCGTCCCCCGCGCCGGGCAGCAGCAACAGTAGAAAAAAATCCACCAGCGAGCGCAACGCAATCTCGGTTTGTCCCACGCCGACGGTCTCGACCAAGATCGTGTCGAAGCCCGCCGCTTCGCAGAGCAGCATGGTCTCGCGGGTGCGCCGCGCGACCCCGCCCAGGCTCAAGCCGCTGGGAGTCGGCCGGATGAAGGCCGCCGGCAACTGGCAAAGCCGTTCCATACGGGTCTTGTCGCCGAGGATGCTGCCGCCGGACCGCGAACTGGTCGGATCGATCGTGAGCACCGCGAGTTTCTGGCCGCGTTCGACGAGCTGGCAACCGAGGGATTCAATGAAGGTGCTTTTGCCCACCCCGGGCACGCCGGTGATGCCGACGCGTTTGGCCCGCCCGGTGAATGGCAGCACCTGCTGCAATACTTCCTGCGCCTGGACTTCGTGCCGCCGCGAATCGCTTTCCAACAGGGTGATGGCGCGCGCCAGGACAGTGCGATCGCCTGCCCGAATCCCGGTGACGTAATCGTCCACCGACATTTGCCGCCGGCGAGGGGCCGCGCTGGATATTTCTTCACTCATGGACAGACGGCCTTTCCAGGACAACCTTTGGGACACGATCGTACCATCGAACCCGCCGTTCCGCATGCGACGGGGGACGATTTTGCAAATGCTCTTGGCATGCTCATTCATCAGTCAAGCGTTTGATTCAACTGTGTCAACATTTCCTTGGCGGCGTCGGGAATGAAGGTGCCGGGACCAAATACCGCCGCCGCGCCACTGGCTTTCAAGAATTCATAATCCTGCGGCGGAATGACGCCGCCCACCACGATCATGATGTCCTCGCGGTTGATTTTTTTGAGTTCATCCCGCAGTTGGACCAGCAAGGTCTTGTGGCCGCCCGCCAAGGAGCTGATGCCCACCACATGCACGTCATTTTCCGCCGCCATGCGCGCCGCTTCCTCGGGCTGCTGAAAGAGCGGGCCGATATCCACGTCAAAACCGAGGTCGGCATAAGCCGTCGCCACGACTTTCGCGCCACGATCATGGCCATCCTGGCCCATCTTGGCGATGAGAATGCGGGGCCGGCGGCCCTGCTTTTCGGCGAACTCGTCGGTTAATTTGCGGACCGCCTGGATTTGCGGGGCCGCGCCAAATTCGGATTGATATACGCCACTCACAGATCGGATGACGGCTTTGTGCCGGTTGAATTGTTTTTCCAGTGCAAATGAAATTTCTCCCAGCGTGGCCCGCGCGCGCGCGGCCTCAATCGCCAGCGCCAGCAGATTGCCCTCGCCGCTGCCCGCCGAGTGCGTGAGCGCAGCCAGTGCTGACTGCACGCGCGCCCCATCGCGCCCGGCTTTCACAGTCGCCAGCCGCTGGAGTTGCGCATCGCGCACGGCGGCGTTGTCCACGTCCCGCACTTCGAGCTGATCGGCTTTTTCGAGGCGCAGGATGTTCACGCCGATGATGGCCTCCTTACCGGAATCAATCTGCGCCTGCCGCCGGGCCGCCGCTTCCTCGATGCGCAATTTGGGCAGGCCGGTTTCAATGGCCTTGGCCATGCCGCCCAGCGCCTCGACCTCTTCAATGAGATGCCACGCCCGCTGCATGATGGCCTGCGTGAGTGCCTCGACGAAGAACGATCCGCCCCACGGGTCAATCACCTTGGTGATGCCCGTTTCCTCCTGCAGCAACAGTTGCGTGTTGCGGGCGATGCGGGCCGAGAAATCGGTCGGCAGGGCAATGGCTTCGTCCAGCGAGTTGGTGTGGAGCGACTGCGTGTGGCCCAGCGCGGCGGCCATGGCCTCGATGCAGGTGCGCGCGACGTTATTGAACGGGTCCTGCTCGGTGAGCGACCAGCCCGAGGTTTGCGAATGGGTGCGCAAGGCCAT
>JBEKZM010000173.1:0-7988 GCA_049509875.1 Verrucomicrobiota bacterium
GTTATCAGTGCCGAGGTTTTCATCCCCACAAATTTGCGCCTAGCAAAGTTGGCCGTCGAGAAAATAAAATGTTTCGCCATACTGACTTCCTCGGCGTTTTTGTTGGCAGAAGCAATTTTGCGGCCTGACGCTGGGCGAAAGCCGCGCCGACCGCGTCTTTTCGGGGGTTGGAATCCACACTTTCAAACTTTCCCGGCTCGGGACATCCGGCCAGACCGCATTGCGTCTCTCCGCCCGGTGTCAGTGCAACCAACGCGGGCCAGCAATTTTCCGCTAATCCTTCCGAAACATTCCGAACCACTTCCTCGTCACCATCGCAAAAGGTTGTAATGGGGTTTTCCCCGCACCCCCCAGAGAATCATCGGTCGCGATGATCACACCGTCGCCCAAACGCACGCAAGATAGCGGTTTCGTGCAATACACGCGGCAACCGGCCACTATACAGTTTGCGTCTACTAAATACTGAACGGCAATTGCTTCGCAACTTGCCGCCCCTTTCCACCGAAAACTTTACGGGCGTCCCGGTTAAACACATTAAATATTAAATTCAAATCGTATGAACGCAAATGACTTCAACGCAAAACAATCCACGGTGGTTTCCGTCCAACCGACAAGTTCCGGTTCGGAAATTTGGGTGCAGTACGACGACGAGCGCGAAGCGTCGTATCAGGTGAACGATGACAGTTTTCGAGCCAGAGAGGGTCACAAGTTGACCGCAATTTTATACGGCAGACAACGAAGGGCAAGGGGAGGAC
This sequence comes from Verrucomicrobiota bacterium, assembly GCA_049509875.1. GTDB lineage: Bacteria > Verrucomicrobiota > Verrucomicrobiia > Limisphaerales > UBA11358 > UBA11358. The sequence goes on from JBEKZM010000173.1 coordinate 756, forward strand.
TGAGAGTCTACCCGACTCCGTCGCGTTTGCCCAGAGCAAAATCAGCAATCGGGACGGGCATGGTTAAAAACATCTTCAATTCAAAAATCACCGCCACCGCCTCTCCTGAAATCGTCGTCATCGGTTTCAAAATGCTCGATTCAGAAGCTCACACCCTACGTTTCGTGGGCTTGGCATTACTGGCTATTAGCATCCCGGTTTTGATTTTTGAATGGCGCAAAAAAGCCAATGTTGCCGATCCCATTCCCGCCGCCCGCCGCAGCCGTAAACCCTCCCGCTCCCGCATCTCCCGCTAACCTGAAAAATAACTTGCGCCAAAGATTCCTGCCGGTGAACATTTCGGGTGTGAAACCGCTCCGCAGTTTTAGCCTTGAATTAAGATAATTAACAATACAAATAACAACCATAAATCACGACCAGTCATATCCACCCCGCATTCTCCCCCGAGGAAAGGGAGAAACTTTCCCAGCGTGGTGGCAAAATCTGGCGTTGTCGGTTCAAGGCGGCAAATGCGCGAGTCGTTCGGGGAAATCTCTCCGGATGCGGGTGGTTCGGATTACGGATTTCAGGTATTGCGCGGCACCGACTGTGCTAAATTGGGTTCATCTGGCGGATGGAAACAAATAAACTCAACAGCCTGTTTGAACCTGCAGCCGTCACTCGTTTCCGGCACCGCACGCCGTCGGATACTCCCAGGGTCGGTCACGAGGCAAAGGAATGAATCCTGTCGTGTCACGATCCGCTGTCATGCGCTGGCTCAGCGCGGGCGCCGAAATTTTCCCCGAACTCCTGAAAGCCATTGCCGCCACCAAAAAATCCATCCAGTTCGAGACTTACATCTATGCCGATGGCCGACTGGGACGGCAGTTTCTGGAAGCCTTGCTGGCCGCCGCCAAACGCGGAGTGCGCGTGCAGGTTCTCATCGACGCCGTCGGTTCGTGGCTGTTGCCGGATGACTTCTTTCATCTGCTCATCGCCGCCGGCGCGGAAGTCCGCCGGTTTAATCCCCTGCACCCGTTTCGAATTGGCGTCCGTGACCATCGCAAGCTCCTGATTTGCGACCAGCTCGTCGTCTTCATCGGCGGATTCAATCTGGCCGACGAGTACGACGGCGATGGGATCACGCGCGGTTGGTGCGACCTGGGCGTGCGAATTGAGAATCGTCGTCTGGCGGCCCGGCTGGGCGCCTCCTTTGCGGAGTTGCTCGCGCTCTCGGATTTCCGTGAAAAATCGTGGCTGCGATTTTACGCTTTCAAGCGGCGGCGCCAGACCCACCGGCCGTCCCTGGGCGGATTGCTCCTGACCCATCCGGGCCGCGGGGCGAGTCCGTTTCAATTGTCGCTTTATCGGGACCTCAGCCGCGCGGAAAGTGTCCAAGTTGTCAGCCCGTATTTTCTGCCCACGCACCGGCTGCGGCGGGATTTGATGCGCGTCAGCCGGCGCGGCGGGCGCGTGCAGCTCATTCTGGCCGGCAAAACCGATGTGCTCATTTCCCAACTCGCCGCCCGCAGCCTGTATCCCCGCCTCCTGAAGGCCGGGATTGAAATCTTTGAATACCAGCCGCAAATCCTGCATGCCAAAATGATCTGCATCGATGGCGTCGTATATGTCGGCTCTTCGAACCTGGACATCCGGAGCCTGAACCTGAATTACGAATTGATGTTGCGCCTCCAGGACAAATCGGCCGCCGGCCAGGCGCAGGCCATCATCAAGCGACTGCTCCTCCAATCCCGGAAAATTGAGCTCCGTTCGTGGCGCAAAACACAGACCTTCTGGCAACGTTGGAAAAACCATTGGGCGCATTTCCTGCTGGCGCGCATTGACCCCTTTCTGGCCCTGGGACAATTCCGGTCGCTGAGAAACAATTTTTTTGGCCGAAAACAGCGCGCCCTGCAATAGGACCGTTTAATGATGGTTCTCCACGGTCTCGAGCGTCACCGGCTCGTCCACCTTCGGCACGAGCCCCTTGATGAACGCATTGCGCAACAGCGTCGCAATCGTTGGCCAGTAATGCACGTCGGTTTTCCCCAACCTACCCGTGATCGGTATCTTCGTGGCCAGTTGGTCATGCGGCTGGTTTTTGAAGGCGGTGGCGAGCGTGCCCACGATCGCCTTCCAAAAGATTTCCAGGGCGTCCTTGTGCTTGTCCTTCTCCCAGCTAAATACCTTGAGGTGGTTGAAGAACACCTTGCAGTAGCCGTCATAATTTCCGTCCTTGGCGGCGAAGGAGGTAAACAGCGCGAAATCGCCGCGGGCGACATCAAACCGCCCGTAAGCCTTCAAAAAATTGTTGAGCGAGACGAGATCCACGTTGGTCAGGGCGCCGGTCAGCTCGAACGCCGGCGTCTCGGCCAGCGGATTCACGTGGACGAGCAGATCCAGGGTGCCACTTCCCAGGGTTTTGCCCTGCGCCCTAATGCCGGCGGGCAACGCCTGGGAGGACCGCCGCGAGTTCGTGAAATTGGTGGCCAGCACCGAAAGGTCGTTAAGGTAAATGTCCACCGGCGGCTCCGCGTACGGATTCTGAAAATGAATCTGGCCGTTTTGAATCTCCAGACGGTTGATTTTAAAGGGCGCCAGGCTTTCAAGCATCTGCCCCCAGTCGTTCTCCTTGCCCGTTTGCGACTGGTCTTTCGTCGGGCCCGAAATGAAATTGACGCTCGGTCGCAACATGGCAATTTTGCTCACCAGTGCCCCATGAAGCAGTTCGCTCCATTCCAGCGACAGATCCAGAACGCCGGTGGAATAAAAGGGCGTTGAGACTTCGCCGTTCCGTTTCAAAATGTGAATGTCGTGAATCTGGTACGCCCCGCGCCACAAATGCACCGTCACGTCGCCAATTTGGCCGCTGTAGTCCTGCGACTTGTTCAATTGATGATTGGCGTACACCTTGATGATGTGGGACAGTTCCACCCGCACTACCACGAGCAACACGATCACTCCCGCGAGCGCATAAAGCACCGGCCGCGAGCGACACCAATGCCGGAATTTACCCTGTTTCATCAGCTCTTCTTCTTCTTTTTGATTTTCTCGTCCTGCAGAAAGATGCTGAGCAGGAGCCACACACCGCCCCCGGCCGCGATCAGAAAACACAGGATCGCCAATCCCGGATAACCGAATACCTCAAACCGGGTTTGAATCCGCATCATCATGGCCGCGCCCAAAATGAGCGAGGCCAGAATGATTCCCGCCGTGATGCGGTTCGCCACCTTCTGAAATCCTTCCACCACCGTCTTGGCGTCCGAGGACCGGACTTTCACTTCCAGCTCCGAATTCGCGAGCGCATCCACAATCCGGTTCAACCGCGTGGGCAAGCCAGTCACAAAATCCTTCAATTCGAGCAGCGAACTGAAAACATTGCCCTGCGAAAAATTGATTTTCACTCTCCGCGCCATGATTTCGGCCGCATTGCGCCGGATGGCGGCATACGGATCGAACGTGGGAGCCAGTATTTTTCCGACTGCATCCATCTGCAACAAGGTCTTGCCCAGCAGCGTCAATTCGCTGGGCACCCACAGGCCGCTGTTGATGGCGCTGCGGCTGACTTCCATCAGCGCTTTGCCCGTGCTCATTTTTTCCAGGCTCTGGTTCTGCTGCATCGCCATGATTTGCCCGATGTGCCGTTGAAATGCGGCCGGATCGAAATTCTCGTTTGGCTGGCTGATGCGAACCACGATGTCCGCCGCCGTTTCGTGGTTGCCGTCGCCTACCGCTATCAACAGCTTCAAGAGATTCTCCTGCATGGTCGGCGCGATCCGCCCGACCATGCCCAGATCCAACAAGGCCACGTGACCGTCGTCGGTTAAAAAAATATTCCCCGGGTGCGGGTCCGCATGAAACAGCCCGTCCAGCAGGATTTGTTTCAAATACGATTTGAACAACTCCTCCGCCAACTCCTCGCCGTTCAGTCCCAGCCGCGCCACCGGACTCAGCGACGTGATTTTGCGGCCCTGGATGTAATCCATGGTCAAAACTGACCGGGTGCTGTAATCGCGGACTGGCTGCGGTACCTGGATATGGCGAAACTCCTTCAGATTCTCTCCCAGAGTGATGAGGTTTTGGGCTTCGCGCTCATAGTTGAGTTCCTGCTGAATCGTCAGCCGAAATTCCTCCAGCACCACCGTAAAGCGGTAGTTGCGCCCAATCTCCGTGTGCGCATCAAGAAACTCCGCAATTTGCCCCAGGACCTCGAAATCCTCGGCAATCTGTTTGCGGATGTTGGGACGCTGCACTTTCACAATTACTTCCCGCCCGTCACGCAGGGCCGCATTGTGTACCTGTCCCAGGGAGGCGGCCGCCACGGGCTTCGGATCGAACCGCGAAAACGCCTTGGAAATCCGGATGCCCAGCTCATCCAGGACAATTTGCTCCACTTCCTCGTACGGGAATGGCTTTACTTTGTCCTGCAGTCGCGTCAATCCCTTCAAGTACGGTTCGGGCAGCAAATCGGCGCGGCTTGAAAGCAATTGGCCGATCTTAACATAGGTCGGTCCCATTGCCTCCAAGTCATCCGCCAGTTGCGCTGGATCGGCCCGGCCCTCTGGCGTCGCCATGGAGACGCTTTGCCCATCCACGAGATTCATATGGCGAACCCAGTCCGCCCGCCCGTATTTCCAGAGCAGGCCGACGATTTCTTTGTAACGCTTGAGATTGGTTGTGGTGACCTTCATTTTTTATGGCATCCATCAACGCCGACCGGATTCCAAGCAATAGAAATGCCACTGCCCGCTGCAACGGCGACCGAATCAAGTGCAGCACGATGGTGGTCCTGGGAAGCCAGGGCTGTTTGGCAACTGCGTTCTGCACAACGAAATCGTGCGAACCGCAAGGCAGCGGGGGAATCGGGGGGGATTTTTGTCCCTCATCTGGCAGGTACCCGCCATTGCCGCCGTGGCCGCCGGCGTTCTCATTTTCCAGAATCTGCAAAAATTTGGGCCCGCCATCACCATCCAATTTGAAAATCCGAACGGCTTGGACGCCAATCAGACCGTTATCCGCTCCCTGGGTCCGATTCCGACCCTCGCATCCAAGTTGTTGCAAATAAGTCACTTGCGTACCACATGCGCCACGATTCCCGTTCGTTTTTTCAAAGTTGGCGCTGGTTGGGAACCGACCCTCGCCTACTCGGTGACAGTAGAGGATCCCGTAGCCGCGTCGAAGACCATATAACCGCTTCTGTTGGGAAAGCTCCTCGAAGCCAGGGTGCAAAACGACATGACGGTCGTGGAGACCTTGGAACCCACCTTCATGGATTTCAATGGGGTGAAATTGGTTCCTGCCTTGAGGATTTTAAAAAACTAAAACACATCAAATACCACGCATGCAATCTGCAAAATCAGAAATAGACCTGTGTATGATTGCGGCGAAGCCGCCGCTTAGAGACGACCGGTCAGTTTAACGTCGGTCGGAGGGCTTTTGAACAAAGGAAATAAAATCATTGATAAAACAGCACTGATTGTCGACGCCACCGGCATTATCGGTTATAATCTCGCTGAACATTTGGTCCATCGAGGGTGGCGCACCGTGGGCCTGGCACGGCGGCCCGTAAACTCGATCAAAAGCTTGATCCCTATTGCCGCCGATCTTCTCGATGCGGAAGGGTTGGAGCTCGCCCTTGCTGATATTTGCCCCACGCACGTCTTCTTCACCACCTGGAGTCGCAACGCGACGGAGCAGGAAAACATTCGAATCAACGGCCGGATGATGCGGAACCTGCTGGCCGTTCTCCGCCCCAAGAAATCTTTGGAGCACTTCGCGCTGGTTACTGGTTTCAAGGTTTATCTTGGTCCGTTCGAAATTTATGGCCAGGTGCCCCCACCGCCAACACCTTTTCGTGAAACCCTGCCTCGACTGGATTATCCGAACTTCTACTACACACTTGAAGACGCTGTGTTCGAGGCGGCAACAACCGACGGTTTTAGCTGGAGCGTGCATCGGCCCCATACTGTCATCGGCTTTGCTCCCAGCAATGTGATGAACATGGGAATGACGCTCGGAGCCTATGCGGCCTTTTGTCAGGAAACTGGTCATCCCTTCGCGTTTCCAGGAAATGAAGAGCAGTGGACCGGCTTGTCGGACGTTACTGACGCCCGGTTGCTGGCCCGGCATTTGGAGTGGGCGGCGACTGACCCGTTGACAAAAGATCAAGTATTGCAGGTTGTCAATGGCGACGTCTTTCGCTGGAACTGGATGTGGGGTCGCCTCGCCTGGTGGTTTGGGCTCAAAGCTGTGCCTTTCGACGGAAAAGTGAACCGCTTGGCTGAGCAGATGGGCGGCGCCCGACTTTTGTGGGCCAAGATTGCCCAAAGGCACGGTCTCGTAGAAGACGATCTCGGGCGAATTGCTTCGTTCTGGCATATCTACAACGACCTGGTGTTGGATGCTCTGGAGCACGAGGCTGCCGATAACAACCAGGATTTGAAGGCGGCAGTTGCGAGGGTGACCCAAGCCAGGGCGCAGGCGCGCATTGCCAAAGCGGATTTCTTCCCAACGCTGACCGTGGACCCATCGTATTCGTGGTCGAGGCTGTCGCCCAACGTGCTCAATCCGCTGCCGGTTGCCCAAGGGAATGACATCAGCGTTCCCCTGGACCTGAGCTATGAATTGGATCTCTGGGGCCGGGTCCGGCGTTCCTTTGAAGCGTCGAATGCGGATGCGCAGGCGCGGCAGGCAGCCTTTGAGAGCACACTGCTCTTGCTCAAGGCGGACGTGGCCCAAAACTATTTTTCCATCCGGACGCTGGACAGCGAACGGGCCATCGTGCGCCACACCATCGAACTCCGGCGTGAATCGGTTAAGCTGGTCAATTCCCTTTCTCGCGGTGGCGCGGCCAGCGACCTGGATGTCTCGCAGGCGGAAACGGATTTAAACACCACGGAGGCGGCGCTGCTGGCGCTCGATCACTACCGGGCGGACCTCGAACATGCCTTGGCAGTGTTGGAGGGCAAGCCCGCCAGTGAGTTTGCCGTGAAGGAACTGCCGCTGGCGGCTACAACCCTGTTGCCAGTAATTCCGGCGGGGTTGCCAGGTGATTTGCTGGAACGCCGCCCAGACATTGCCGAGGCCGAACGCGCCCTGGCCGCAGCCAACGCGCGGATCGGGATGGCCAAGGGAGCATTCTTCCCCGTTGTCCGGCTTACGGGCGCGGCCGGCTTTGAAAGCATGGACGTGGATACACTTTTCAACTGGCAGAGCAAGGCGTGGAGCTTGGGACCGAGCATCACCCTGCCGTTG
>JBEKZM010000174.1:0-7890 GCA_049509875.1 Verrucomicrobiota bacterium
CTGGCTTTTGCCAGCTAAAACATGGGTTTCCGCCTTACGCTTCCACCAATCGAAGCCGTCATCGAGGCTTTCAAGTCTCTCTGCGGTTCCGATGGCTTCGTTGAATTGCTGGACGCGCATCTGGCAACACCAGAGGTTCCTCAATATGGTTACCTCATTGGGCGCATATCGAAGCGCCTCTTCGGCGATTGCGATGGCCTTTTCACAGTTCCCGACCGCCGGATAAAAGGCGGTGAGGTTTGAAAGCACATCAACGAGAGAATTGATTCTTGAATTTGCGCGTAGGGATGTGGCTGCTTGTTCGCCGAATATGATGGCATCCAGCACTTGTTTTCGCTCTTCATCGGTCGGAACGAAGTTCAACGTCTCACGGCGCATCCGGCGCTGGACCACAGGGAATCCAAGCGCAAACGAAAGAGCCATCAAGGCAATGTCAGATTTTGGCGAGATGCGAATGGCTTGCCGAGCGGCCCGTTCGGCGTCTGAGCTTCGATCAGCACGCGAATAAGCGAAAGACAGAATCGCAAAGTAGTTTTCGTCTTCAAAGACGCGGGCTTCCATGAGTTCAATTGCCGCCTCTGCCCGCCCAGTATTTTTCAGAATCCAGGCTTCATTGCAGACATGGTCGGACTCATTCGGGCGCTCAATCCTTATTGCGCGAAGGATTTCCAAAGCCGGTTCGATTTCACCGCGAAATATTAGCGCGAACGCTTTTCCCCGCTTGGCTCGCCAGTCGTTCGGGTTGAGCGCAAATGACCGTTCAAACCATTCCTTGGCGTCCTTCTTTTTGTCTTGTTCCCAAAGACAGGTCGCGACATTGAGATGGCACCTCAATAACAGATCGCCCTCGCAGTTTGATTTTAGGACCTGCAACTCTTCAATCAGCGATTGGAAAATCTCCTCTGCGACGACGACGCTGCCTGATTTAAGCTGCTCTTTTGCGCGGTCGAACCTCTGCTGGTGGAGACTTTTCAGGCTCTCTGGCACTTTATCTTCTTTGTCCCCGGAAGTAAGCATGGGGAGCGAAGATTGAAGTTGTCGCATCACTGCAAACAAGTCGTTGTATCGCTGTTCATCGAGTTTGGCTTTTTGCTCGTCCCGAATCTCGGCTTTGACGAGCTTGTCTTCGACGGATTTAAGCTCGGAATGAACCGCTCGTTGGGATTTCAGCGAAATGATATTGGTCAGGACTGCATCCGAAGAAATTGCCTTGTCAATTTCGTCTATCCACATGGACGCGAGCGTTCGCAATTCGTGCCGCATGGCTGCCAGATCGGGGTCTTGCTTAACAAAAAATTCGACGATGCGTTCAGTTGAGAAATCGGGTTTGAGAAATTCCACAGCGAACTCCTCTTTTAGCTGCGGATTTGTTTCAAGATCACGAATCCGTCGAATTTGTTCCGATGAGAGATGCAATTCGCGGATGGAAGCCGTTATGCGTTGCTCGATTTTTGTCGTTATACTTTTTGCATATTCAAACGCATCCATCATGCGCCTCTCTGCCTCGGCAGCGCCCTTGTCTTTGCTCTCCTTCAATTTCTTGATGGCGGCGACAATGCACTTTTGGCCCAGTCCAAGAAGAAATTCAGACAGAGTGGCCACTTCATGTTCGATCCCAGTAGGCGGTTGCATTGTCAATTTCGCTAATTTTAGACCAGAGGAAGGTGTACCCGTATTCTCGGTACGCGACAACTGGACAACGAGGAAAAAATCAAATTATTTTGGTTGGACAGTTGTTGTCCAAGGGGCCGGTCTCCAATTCTGTTCGAGAACCACTTTGCTTTTACTGGGCAAGGGCGTCGCTGGCACCTCAGGGAGCCATCGCGGACTTGACCACCCTTGCAGACCCGGGGTGCACCGTGGGCGGAAACGAAGGCAAGTACCTTCAAGCCAGCCATGTTCGCCGTTTCCGCAGACGTGGGAGAACACTCTCGCCGGTTATGCAGTGTGCACTTGACCGCCGCTCCGAAATTCCGTTGCCCAGCAACCACCGCATTGTCGGCAACACCTGGTTGGAAATGTTTACAGAATCAGGGGTTGGGGAACTTTACTGGCACCAATGGTCTGAAGCATCCGGGCCGGTCAGATTTGCACCAGCCTGGTTGCACCCGCCACTGGGGGACACTGGGCAAAATCTCGCTGTTCGCTTGGCAGGCTTTGTTTACGAGACCGGCATCGTGAACCGGCACTTCGGGTATGCAGAGCAATTCCAAAACTGACGGCCAGCACCCATCCCTTTTTTCGCTGTGCGCAGCACCAGCTCGGCCTCGCACTTCGGGCAGAATTTCCGAGTGTCCGTAAAATGGAAAGCAACTCTGGATCAAACCGAGCGCCTGCGGCCTCAATTATCCTGGCCGGGCCGATCTAGTTTACAATTTCAATTCCGTGCTTGTCAGCCAATTGTTTTGCGTCACCGCTATAGCCGCAGAGTGTGCTGAATATACCGTTCCGGATTCCGGCGTCGGTCAATTGGGCGACCAGCCCAATCCAATCGCCATCTTTCCTACGCCGTCCCATGGTCGTCGCATGCGGTGATCCCGGCCATGCTTCCAGGCCATCTGACGAAGAACAGCCGGGACGTGTCCCGCAAGAGAGTTGGCACCCCCTGCGGGCGAAAGCCAGCGGCAGTTGCCGCAGGTGGGGGGCCGACCGGGGCCGGTTCACACATGGGTTAATGAATCCTGCCGCCTGTCGTAGCCGGTTGAATTGGCGATCCTAGAGGGCCTTGTCAGGGGACGCCGGGCTCGGTATTGGTGGCGGACACTTTTCGCCTTTGAAGCACTTCATAAATTTGGCGGAACTGGGGATCGGCCAGGATCGCAGGCTCCCGCTCTCTCAGCCAAGCCTGGTCTTTGGCGACCGCCGCCTCCATCTCGGCCAATTCCTTCTGCCGGTAGGGTTTTATCACGGCGCGAGCGGTTTCCACCTTTTGCCGGATCATCTTCCACTTGCGGGCTATTTTGAGATTACGCCGGGCTGCTGCCAGCTTGCGCGGGGACCGCAAACCCTTGGTTGCCTTCCCGCCAAGTGAAGCCAGGCCGCTGCGCCGGTTCCATGCCAGGATGGCGTCCTGGCTGTCAAGATGCCTCGCCGGGATGCTGGCTCCACAAGAGCGGCAGTGGACGCCATAGAGCAAGGGGTCAAGGCCGACGAAAATCAAATGGCAGGTTGCCGCGCAGAAGGGGCAACAGCGGATGGCATTCAATCCGCTGTTTAAGAAGTCGTTGGCGCTTGGGCTCATGCTGTATGTACCGTGCTCGACGCCAGTATCGTGAGCAGGTCTGGGCGTCAACAGCTGATGTGCATCGACTTCTGGGTGAGTTCGTACTGCATCTTATTGTGGAAGTTTGGGTAAGGAGTGGGCGTGGTGACTTTTTGCCGGTGGCAGCGCAAATCGCACTGCCGTCACATGCGGACCCCAAAACAGACCGGATGGCTCAGCCCAAGGCCAGGAAATTCCGGCCAACTCGCTTCACGAGCCGAGCGTAAACAAGTGGCGTGATCCTGGAGAGGATTTCTGTTGTCAGAGCCCGGCGCTCGGCGCGATTGGCTGGATTGAGCGCGGCGGCGACGGCGTTGGCCATGGTCCAAATCGGGGTGGCCTGTGGCTGACCACGCAAAAAGTTTACAATTTCGCGGTCGAGCGGGTATGGCGGGTCCGGCTGCACAAGTTTACTGCGCTGAAGCACCGGCAGGGCCGGTCTTGGTTGGTATCCTGGATCGTAGAAAATATCCATGCAGTATCTACCAGGGTGGTTGGCCGATAACGTTCTGCTTCGTCTGACATTACCGGTCCGGCCTAACTGAACATCTGGTCGTAAAAACTCAGCGGTCAATTAAACAAGCCAGGGTTTGCTGGTTCAACCTCGGATTCGCCGTTTTGAGGGTCGCTGCTTTTCGAGAGCTTCAGCTGGGCCGCCAGCTGTCATATTCCAATACCCTTCGTGTCGAAGGAAATCCACCAAGTTTTTGTAAACTTCATCCAGCCTCCCAAGTGACGTCCTGTGGTCCCGTGCGGATGAGGGGTCAAGGTCGACAACCTCAAGTGCTCCCTCCAACCGTTTAATGGCATCTCTAACGACTACTCCGAAGCAACGTTGAACATCAGCCATCTCATGGTCAACGCCGCTCAAGGGATCGAGAATTCGCTCGACCATGGCCATTTCATCGAGCCACTCACCCATGTGTAAGTTTTTCTGCTTTGCCCGGTTCACCAACACCGCGTGTGTGCTCGGCAACATCCTTACACAAAATGCTTTTTTGCCCGTCGGTGGCCGACCGCGTTTGCTTTTTGCATGCACTTTGACTGCCATATTTTCCGATATTAATAAATCCAAGCTTATTCATAACACAAAGAGAATGATTTTGCAATATCACAAATTCAAAGCCTGAACGGGTGCCGTGATTGGGAACCTGAAAATAGTGCTAATTTCTGATATTAACAATTAGGCGCCAAGTCTGACAATGACGGCGCAACTCGACTGCCAGAGCCTGTAAACCCAGCGAAAACCAGCAAAATTCCCAGCTGCTTGTCGACCTCTTTGGCCCGTGCACCAGGAATCGTCAGATCGGCATACACGCTCGGTTGCTCAACAAAATCATTGGCTGCGCGATTACGATCTCGGCCAACACCTACAATGGCTACGACATCCGAACCGCACGCCTCCTCTCTGTGGCAGCGGCACAACTGTTCCGTGGGCGGCGGGTGCAGAAAGGTCTATTTTCAGAGCGTGGCCGACCGCGCTTTCGCAACGGTTGTGTTGGTTTTTGCGTCATTTTCCAATATCGAATTATTGAGGCGATCATTTACCAGAATTGGGAATTTGCAATATTAGCAATTGGGCGGTTCCGCAATCAACATGCGTCATGGTGATCGATGATTGGGCTATCATACTTGGTCCAGCTCGCTCGGATTTGCCGATATTGGAAATTCCCGACGCCGCAGTTCGCCAATCGCCCCGCCGGACATCAAAATTAATCGCCGAGAGAATCCGTTCTTTAAAGGCATGAAGAATGACAACTGTGTCAAAGCGCTCTCAGCCATCTCCAAGTTCGATGGGTGGATCCCCTCTGTCGTCCAACCGGAACCCAAGGGTGAACCTGGCCTCGAGGAACTAGAAGGGCTGATCAACCAAGCGTATGGCGCATCACTCAACCATGCAGACGGTTCGCGGGCCGCGGCGCGCTACGCCATTCAATGCGCCGTTTTCTGCGGTGGCTGTCTGCGAAAGGTCAAAGCCCTGTTGCCGCACGGCGATTTTTCGGCGTGGATCGTTCGCCACGTGCGCATTGACCCGCGCACCGCCCGTAATTATATGAAGTTGCATGTGTGGATCGGACAGCACCAAAAAGACATTCTCTACCACAAGCCCCACAGCTTGCGACAATTTTACATCCTCGCCGGAATCCTGCCGGAAGACGGGCCAAAACGAATGCCTAAGGACGCACCGGACGAATTAGGCAGGCTCCGAAGGTTGGTCCGCCGAACATGTTGGGAAGCAGCTGCGCACCGACAGTTTTCCGGTGCGGCTGGGCTACTTAAGGCGCTCAACCCTTTGGCCAAACTCCTGGAAGAAATCACGGCTGATATTGATGAATCAAAAACGGAAACATGATTCCGATTTCGACCGCGTTTCTCGCTGAGCCTGAAATGGCATTATCATCACCCCGACGTGATCCGGGAGAAAGGATTGCCACGGTCATTACCCGACTGTCGCGCCTGCTCGACGGAATGGTTCGCCATACCCGCATCCCAGTGCAATTGACAATCCATCGGCGCCGTAACCACATGCAACGTAGGGCGGCAGTCTTGAGAGTCGGGTCAAGCGTTATTCGACGGTCGGCACACGGAAGTTTTTATCCAATTGAACCAAAACATCGCGGAGGAGAAAGCGCACCATTCGTCCTGTTTTTCGGTGCCAAAGGCGACGGTCTCGCATGAGGTGTTCAACTGTTCGCGTCGAAACGGAAAGAAAGGCCGCCAGCTGTGCCTTGGTCAATACGCGATCAATGTTCCCCATGAGCAGTAGCTCGGCGGTCACAAACTCGTCACAAACCAGTGGCATTAAGTCCCATTGCGCAAATCTGACCGAGCGGCCTATCCGATAATACGCGACTGTGCGTTCCCGGCAAAGCCTGTCGAGCGTGTCGGTGCTGAAGTGCAGGTACTTTGCCGCGAGGTTTCGCGGTAGCAAACACGGTCCGATCCGATCGTGCGGGGCGATTGTAGGGTGGTCCATGCCATAGGCAGGGAGATTTTGTGTATCAATGTTATTATCCATGCCATACAGAACAGATTCTGTTGGCAAACGTGGGCAATTTATCCCATCAGGCAGAAATTATGCCACAAGCACTGCCCCCTGTGCCGATACCCCGCCATTGCTGGGTTCTGGCTGCGGCTTGCCCTGCTCAGTTTCCCGGGGAACGATGGAGAACCACGCCTTCGCGTCACTTTCTGATACGAGCTGGAAGTAATTCGCCAACAACATCTGTTTGCTATTGCCCGCCTCGATTGCCACCTGTTCGAGATTCTTGATCAACGCTGTCCGATATGAGGCAAAACCGTGCCGGTGCGCATTGCGCCTCCATGTGACCTTCGCTTTACCGGCGACCTTGGAATATTGATTGTAAACATTTTTGTACCCGACCACTGGGCCGGAATCTTTTCGATGAAGCAGCAGCCAGGATCGAAGATTGGCCGGGATCGGCGGCACGCGGCGGATGCCTGTTTTAGCGCTGGCAGCTCGCACGCGGATGAAACCCGCGTCGAATTTAATGTCGTCCCATTCCAGCCTGCCAAGCTCGGCCCCGCGCACCCCGGCGAAGCACGTCAATGCCAGTGCCAATTGAACCTGCGGGTTGGCCGCGTTGAGCATTGCCTGCACTTCCCCGGGCGTGAAAACTTCGATTTCCTTGCGTTTGACGTCGTATTTTGTGACGCCGCCTATGCCTTCAGAATCACGGGGAACATACCCCCGCTTTTTGGCGAAACCGCAAAGGGTCCCAATCGCCTGAAGTACGTTGTTTTTGTATCGTGGGCCGCCATCGAGGCCGTGGAGATAGCCCTCCATTTCGACGGTCGTGATGCCTGACAGAGGGCACTGGAACTTCTTGCCAAAACGCCCCAATCGCGTTCTCAAATCTCGCAGGTACGTCTTGGACCTTCCAGTCCGTTTCCGGTCTTCCAACAATTCGGCAACGATCTCCGGCACGGGCTTGGGCGTGAATTTCTGCGACTGGCGCTGGATGAAGTACCGGGCGGCCTCGATGAGACTGAAACCCTGCAGGATTCTGGTCGCCTCGACAAATTGATAGGCGACCAAATCCAGCGAAATGTTCAGTGGCCGCAGCAGCTCCTTGGCCCTTTCGTAGGCGTGCTTTTCAGCGCCCCGGATCGCCACCATGTCCCAGCCTGCAATTTTGACGTCCTTCCGCAGCTTCTCTGCCAAAGCATCAGCTTTCGCATAGGTTGGGCAGCGAAGACGATGACGTTTACGGGCGGCGTCGTAGTGGGAGACGACGAACCGGCATTTCCCGTCGTGCGTTTCCTTGAAGACCGTAATATTGGTTGGTTCCCCGGTGACGTGCACGGGAAATTCCGCTGGTTCTATGACCGTAAGGTTCTTCATACGGCTCGTAGAACCAAATCCGCTGGGCTGCCCCGAAGGCCAGCTGTCACATTTCTGTCACACCAGGGCGGATTGGAAATGTATACAAAATCGATTCTGACGTAAGGTGCTGTGGTTGGGGAAGATGCTCCAAATCGAATTTGGAGCGGGTGAAGGGAATCGAACCCTCGTTTCGGGCTTGGGAAGCCCACGTTCTACCATTGAACCACACCCGCGTCCACGGCGCCGAAGCGCATATGCGCAAACCAGTTTGTATCAGACC
>JBEKZM010000175.1:0-7792 GCA_049509875.1 Verrucomicrobiota bacterium
CCAGGGTTGGATGGGGCCAATCAGGGCAAACGCCGCCGCGTGGAAAGATGTGCCGACAAATAATTCCCAGGCGATACTGACGCCGAGCACCCGCCGTGTCATAAACCGTATGCTATTCATAAAATTGATCGTTTCGAAATACCAACACTAATAATCGATTATAATGCTACTGGCTAGACATTAATGCTTGCGTTGCAGTCTCGGCTTTAGCAACAAGCTCGGCGTTGCCGGGAAGCAACGCCAGGGGCGCAGGAATCGCTCCGCTCATGGTGAATGGGCCGGTGCGTGTCACGTTGTTCGGTTGGTTCGCGCCGTCCGTGGTGAATATCTGCGCAAGACTGCCCTTAGTCCGCGTGTGCAGGTTGGCATGGTGATTTTTGCATATCCACAATTGCGCTGTCATGAGTCCAACGAAAACGCCGGGGCCGCCGCGTCGGAAAAAGGTTGCGCCCGTAGTGGCCGCCGGGTTAATAGATGATCATGATTATCATCATTAGTGGTACCAATCGGCCCGGCAGCAACACCCGCAAAGTCACCTCGCGCGTGGAGGCGGTCTATCGCTCGCTCGGCGTTCCCTTTGAGGTGCTGGACCTGGCGCATCTGCCGCCGGACACCTTTGTGCCGGCGTCCTACGGGGAGAAGCCCGCCGCCGTGAAGAAATTCACGGACGCGATCCTCGCGGCGGACGGTTTGGTGGTAGTCACGCCCGAATACAATGGAGGCGTTCCGGGCGTGCTGAAGTATTTCATCGACCTGCTGCCCTTCCCGGAAAGCTTCGAGCAGCGTCCGGTGTGTTTTGTGGGCCTGGCGGCGGGGCTTTGGGGTGCGTTGCGCCCGGTGGAGCAATTGCAGGCGATTTTCGGATACCGCAACGCCTACCTCTACCCGGAACGCGTTTTTATGCCGGGCATCGGCAACTTGCTGGACGGGCAGGGCAAGTTTACCAACCCGGACTTCGACAAGCGCCTCCGCGACCAGGCGGCCGGCTTCGTTGGATTTGTGGAACGGCTCCGCAGCCGGAAGATTTCCTGAGAGACGGCGGACCAATCAGTAGCGGGCGGTTTGGGGCTGGATGGCGTCGAGCCGAGTGCGAGCGGAGGGGATCCGGCCCGAAATCAGGTCGCTGAAAGTCTGGTCCAGGGCCGCCGCCGTGGCGGTGTTGGTTCCCGCCTGGCGCCGAAGCTGGTAGAACCGGAAGGCCAGCGCCAGGTCATTGGTGTGGAGGCGAAATTGCGGATCAATATACTGGCTGCGAAAATCCTGGATCATGCCGAGATCGCGAAAGGCATATTCGGTGGTCGGCTCAACGGCGGTGCCTTCGCCGAAGTCGTTCCAAGTGACGATGAGGACGATGGTGGAGGCGTTGGTGACGGCCCGGCAGAGGGTCTCGCGCAGGGTCCCGCCGCTGCGGTCGCCGAGGTAGCCCCAGTAATTGCGCACGCCCGCTCTTTGATAGATGTCATGGAACCGGGGGAAGGCGCTGGCGATAAAACGCGGCCAGGCCTGGGCTCTTTTCTCAAAGGCATCGAGGTAATTGTTCAAAGCCGCCCCGGACAAGACGCCGCCGGTGCCCGGCATCTGGCTCATCCACATCGGCGGCCAGTCAAAAGCCCCCAGGCCGCCGGCCAGTCGGTTGTCCTCCGTGAAAAAGGCGGGACGATTGCCCGGGGCGAGCACGGAGAAGATATTCTCCCAATTGGTGCTGGATAAAAAATATTGAGGTCCAAAATTTTGGAGGAGCGGTTTGCCGTCGATCCGGAAATAACTCGGGTCGCCAAAATAATTGGTCTCCAGATAGAGCATTTCCTGCCGGGCGTGCCGGGTGGCGTCGGCTTCGGCGAGGCGTCCGGCGTCGATGAGGTGCTGCAAGGTCTGGTCTTCGTAGCAAATGGCGAATTTCAGGCCCGCCTTGCGGGTGAAGTCAAACAGCCTGGCGGCCGCCCGATTATTCGCGCCATAATCGAAGTCCTCGGTGGAACCGTACCAGTCCACCATGACCCCGTCGATGCCGGCGAGCTTCATCAGGAGCACATGATATTCAAGCACGGCCGGATCGGAGGAATCGTACGGACCGATGAGGGGATAATACCAGGAGGCGATCTGGCGCTCGCCGGCGGCGTTGCGGGTGTCGGGATTGAAATGGTCCATGGTCCAATGCCAGCCCCAGTTGGTGCTGTAAGGTTTGGCCGCAAACCAGGGCATGTAATAGACGAATACCGGCTTGGTGTTGGCGGCGGCTGGTGAACTGAGGGCTTCCCGGACGGTCAGCAGCGACAGCAGCGCGACGAGCAGGAGATTTCCGAGTTTCATGGACCGGAATCTAAAGCGCGGCGAATTCCCGCGCAATGCTTAGAATCAAAGCGGGTGCAATCAATTTCCCGTTACGATTAAAATAAAACGTCGAGCCCGCCACCAGGCAGGCTCGACGGATGTCCGAGGTCCAACTTTGAACAACCCGCGTCAATTTCTATTGGGTGGACAAGCGATAGAAGCGATGGCTGGTGCCGGTCGTATCAGGCACGGTCACATTGATCCCTGTGCCAGGCACGGTGGTCAGGATGTTCCAGATGCTGTCGGTCAGGTTGGTTTTATATTGCACGGCGTAACTATGATTGATGGTGGTCGGGAACGCCAGATCCAGGCTGGCTCCGGACCGGGTGACCGAGGTGATGGGGGAATAAACTCGAACCACCGCCGCGCCCTGCGTAATGGGGTTCGTGGCGGAGTTGTCCGGCCCCCAGACGCCGAAGCCGTACTGGATGTGATCGCCTGCGGTGCTCGGCACCGTGACTGTGAAGGGCTGGCCGGCCACAATCGGGGCATCGTAGCGATGTTCCACGCCCCAGCTAGGCGACCCGTCCTTGATCCAGGCTCGGACCGTATATTTTGGATCGAGGTTGTTGGCGGTGCAATAACCCGAGAAGGTGAGGGTATCGCCGGCCAGATTGTCATTTTGGATGTAGTAGTCCTGTTCCAGGTAGGCTGCCGACGAACCGTCAGGATTGATGTAAGCCGGGTTTATGGGATTGGTGGCGCCATCGTACACATAGGTGTTGGGCTGGAGCGTGACCACGTCGTTGGACACGTTCATCGTGGCCCGCAAGATGGAGGTCGGGGCCACCGCGAAACCAAAGCTGGACGGAGGCCTGGTGCCGAGCGCGCCGCTGAGGGGCGGAGCGGAAATGAGGTTGGTGCCGTTCCAAGCATTGATATAGCCGTTGAAGGGTGCCAAGGCCCGGTCAAAATAGAGCCAGCCGGGATTATCAACGATCAGGGAAATCGCGCCGGTGGTCGTGAGACTGGAAGAGTCGGTGACAATCACGTTGTAGGTTCCTTCCTGCGAAGGCTGCGCATTGGTAAAAGCCAGGGTGCTGGTGGCTGAACCCGAAATGCCGGCGCCGTCTGTCAGGTTAACGCCATTTTTCGCCCAATGATAGCTGAGGCCAGTACCGCTGGCATCCACGGAGAAGGTGGCGTTTGAACCCAGAACGATGTTGGCCGAGCCGGGATTGATCGAAAGGATTTGCGGGCCAGGGGCCACGACGCTGTTGCTGGAAAACAACACATAGCCGTATTGCCCCACATAGTTGGCCGCCGCCGGATTGGTGCGCATGGGCGAGCCCTGCCACTCGAAGCCCCATTGAACGTGATCCCCGGAAGTATTGATCACCTTGGAAATGGTGAACGTCTGGCCGTTGGTCAGGGCGCTCAGATTAACGGTCGATTCCCCGTAGTAGGCCCAACCGGTGCTGAAGTCTTTAATGAAGGCCACCAGGGAACTGCCCATGCCCACGTCGGTCACGGCGTTGGTTACCAAGGTGCCGGAGAAGACCGCCGTGTCACCCCCGTTGGCCCCGGTTCCAGTACTGTCAACATAAAAAGTGTTGTCGTAGGTGGCCACCGCCGGGCTCGTGCCGGACGCATCGGCCCAAATGTTGAGGTCCACATGAAAATACACATCCAGACTGATGTCAGGCGCGCATCGGACCACACCTTGACTGCTGATTGAGGCCTGGAAATCCGTCGTTTGGCCGCCCACGCCGATGTACCCGCTGGCGGGTCCATAATTGGCTCCGAACTGGTCCGTCACGTTTCGGTAGCCCGCCCAAGGTTGGGAGGGATCAAGATAAAGGTTAACATTCTTTGGGGGCGGCGGCGGCGCCACCACCCCGCCATTGGTGCTGATGGTGGCAGAACCATAACTTGCGACATTGGCGGCACGGACGGGAGGTCCGGACCATTCCAAACCATATTGGACATTGTCAGCGGTGCCACTGACCGAGGGCAGGGTCACGGCAAATTGCTGGCCATTCGTCAGCGTATTCAGGTGTAAGGTGACCACACCGTGCAAGCCCCAGCTCGTATCGTAATCCTTGATGAAGAGAACCGCATTGTTGCTGTACGGTGTGACCAGTGAATTGGTGACGAGCTGGCCGACAAAGATCACCGAGTCGCCGGCGCTGGCGCCGTTGTATTGAACGTATATGTCGCTGATCACGTCGCTAATGGCAGTACCCGTGCCATTAGCCCAGATGTTGGTATCCGTGTTGTAGGGGGGCGTGACGTCCGCCCAATCATCGGCCCCAATGGTGACGTTGCCCGAAGTGTCGGCGCTGGAGTCGTTGGGAAAAGCGGCGGGCGTACCTTGGCCACCCAAATATTGAGAAATGTATATCGGCCCAGTGGGTGACGTCGTCCCATTGGTATAAACATTCTCGTATCCGTTGAACGAACTATTCGGATCGGTGATGACGTAGTTAACGGCCGCATGGGCGCCAAAGGCGCCCAACCCGGCGACCAAGGCGGCCAAGCCGACGGCGCACGCCTGCTTTCCTCTTTGGGTGGTTATTTTTATTACGGGATTTCGCATAATTTGAGGGGTGGATTTTTGTAGGTTCATTCGCTTGCAAAGCGGTATTGGTGTCTCATGGTGAAAGGGACTGTGCCGTTATACCACAAGCGGCCCAAAATGCACGTCGCATGAAGTGGTGACAACTTCCGGCGGCTCCGCAACCGTGGGGGTCAGCCGGCGAAACGTCTGGGATATCCGGGGATTGAAGGAAAACGGCGCCGGTGCCGGCCGGTCAATGACCGACCGCGGGCTTTGACTGCAACCACACAAGGTGTTCCCGGGCCCGGGCGTTGCCCGGATCCAGCTTTAGGACAGCCTCAAACTCCTGTTGCGCTTCCGGCCATAGCTGCTGTCTGAGCAGCCAGGTGGCATAGTCAAACCGCACCGCGACATTGTCCGAACTCAATTGAGCGGCCTCACGGAACTCCAAACCCGCGGCATCGGTCTGGCCGGCGGCGACCAGCTCCAGCGCCAGTTCATGGTGGGTCAAACCGTCCGCCGGATTCAGTGCCAGACCGGCGTGGTAGCTGGCCATGGCCTCCGCGTGCAGGTTGAGATGCGCGAGCACTTTTCCGCGGCGCAGGAGGGTTTGCGGGTCGTTCGCATCTTGTTCCAGCGCGGTGGTATAAGCGGCCAGCGCTTCGGTGTATTTCTTTTGCATGGCCAGCGCGTTGCCCAGTTCGATCCAGCCATCCGTGCGGCTAGGCCTGATGGCCAGGCTCTGCCGCAAGAGGGTCTCGGCCTCGGCAAAGTGTTGTTGGGGCGTGAGCAGCCGCCCGGCCTCAAAATATCCCAGCGGGTCCTGCGGCAATAAATCCCGGAACCGCTCCCACTGCGCCGTGGCCTCCGGGACATCGCCGGAAAGTTCCAGAAATACCGCGTAATTCTCCCGCAGGGAAAAATCATCAGGCCGCTGGGCCAGAAGTTGCTCAAAACTCCGGCGGGCGCGGCCGGCTTCAGCGCGGTTCATCCGGGCAAGTTCCGCCTGGATGCGCGCTTCCAATGCCGTGCGGCGCTCCGGGTTGTTCGCCTGGCTGCTCAGCGGCGGAACCTGCATTCGTTCCACCATCAAATGGATCACTTGCGCGCGATTCCACGGAGAAAGACCGAGCTGCTGTTCGCATTCCGACTGCGAAATCCAGCCGTTGGTCGTGGGCGGCAACAAGGATTGAATTTGCCCTGCCCAAGCCCGGGCCAGGCGATAGCGGGCGTCGAAGTCAAAATGCACGTGTTCGAAAAAGGTCTCGTTGCCGCAGATGCCGTTGGGGCTGCCGCCGGCCAGCTCGCTGGCCGCGTCGCAAACCAGCAGGCGCCCGCCCCCGATCCGCCGGGGTTCAGCCCGGATGGCGCCATTGATCCGCGAATCCGCGCGAAAAGGCAGCGCATCGTAGTCGCAGGCCAGCTGGAAATGCAACCGAGCTTCGGCGAGATTGGTTTGCATCAGCAGGCACCCGGCCCACTGGTATTGGAATTCGGCCCACTGCTCGTCGAGGCGGGCGGCCTGGGCGAAGGAGGCATTGGCGGCTGACCATTGCTGTTGCGAGGCGGCTTGCAGACCGTTCGTGTACAGCACCTCAAACTCCGGGACTACCGCCGGTCCATGCATTGAGGCGAACGGTGGACAATCCCGCAGATTTACGCCCACCGTGTTCAGTAACACCGTGGCCCCCGATTGGACTCCGGCGCGGACAATGTCGTCCAGGTTTCCCTGGAAATTTTGGTACACGGTCTCGCGCATGGGGCTGCCGGGCGGAATTTGGTTGCCCAGGAACATTTCCATGCCGCGCCAGGCATTCGCGCTGGATTTGCCGCGCACGAGTCCGCGTCCCAAGGCGGTGAAGCACTGACCCAGGCGGAGCCTTTGGATGGCCGTGGCCAACCGGGCATAAACCAACGGGGGAGCCCGGCGGTCGAACACCGTGGCCGCCCCAAACGGGCCGACCATCTCATTATTGCCCATGTAAATGATCCATAGATCCCCGTCGTGGGCGGCACATTCGCGGGCGATGGGCAGGATGACGTGGGAATCGATGGCGGTGACCGCGGTATTGATGACCTCGAACTTTCGTTCCGGGTACTTTTCCCGGAGCAGCGCTTCGAGGTAGCGGTCCGGCGCGAAACTCTCGGCCGGATCGCCCATGGCCGCCGACTCACCCAAAATGAAAATGCGAAAGGTTCCGGCGGCCTTGCGGGCGGGAAATCGCAACGGGCCGGGATTGCGCACCATTTCCCGGGGGAAAAAGCGGAAACTGAAATCCTCATTCTGAACAAAGAAGTCCGTGCCGCCGATCGGGAGGCGTTTGAAAAAATCCGGGTTGTAGCCGTAACCTCCCACACGCAGGCAGACTTCGGCTAACACGGCCAGCAGAAAAGGCAGCAGGCAGAGCACGCCACGGAAAAGCCAGCGCCGGCCACGGGAAAGCGGCTTGCGGTTTGGCTGCGAATCGGCCGGAGCCGAATGCCGGTTCTCTTTGGCGACTTTCAAAATGGACTGCCCTTTCTGTCCCAAGCCACATCACCATCATCGATGGCTTCGTATGGAGTGGCTCCGGGTCGCTTAGCGGACCGCGTTACACCGGAATAATTTACAGGCGGGTCGCCCGATTAGCCAGCCAAAGCGGATGGGGGAACACATCCGGAATTGCTCTCGCTGCTGATCCTGCGTTTGCAAGTCCGGCGTGCGCGCGGAAACCGGCGGAATGCCGGGTTCAACAGGCTGGACGCCTCTTCCACCCGGTCTGAAAACATGCCTCAATTTTGCGGCGTCCGCGCGGCGAGCCAGAGCATGTCCTTGTCGGTGAGCGAGCAGGGCACCTCGTGGACGGTGGTATAGCTGACGTTCATATGGCTGGTCATGACCGAACCGACCCACTTGTGGATTTCGGAATGGCCGTCGGCAAACACCAGGCCACAGGCGCCCCCGTGCTGGTTGCCCGGCAG
>JBEKZM010000176.1:0-12619 GCA_049509875.1 Verrucomicrobiota bacterium
ATTGAGTCATTATGCATAATTTACGTTTTGTTATTTAGGGCATAGTAAGCGAGACACACAAATGCTTAAACCAAAATAACTTAAAGAGAATTGCCTATGCTAACTCGTAAACTGGGGCTAGGCCTCCCAGCAACGCATTGCCAACGTATACCGAGAAGTATTTGTCATAATGGAGCCCGCGTTTTCGTTTACTGTTGCGCTCGGGGTGTTTCGGTATTTCGACATCCGGGATCACCATGTCATCAGGGACCTCAGCAGTAGCGTCGGGTAGCTGGTTCATGCGAAGTCCTCCGGTCTTACGTGTTGCTGGAAATACGCTTTCTTGCTGACAGTGTCACCATCGATGCTTTCAGATCTGATGGATGCTGTTGGTCTGGTGGCGCCAATCCGGCTTGGTAAAACAACCGAGACGGATTCAACGCGGCAACGTGGATTTTGATGGCGTGACTTATCGGCATCTACCGCCGGCGTGGCAGAAGCGCCATCTTGCATTTTTATCCCACTTTTCATCAGAAGAATTAGATGTTGATGCAGTTTTCGTCCTCGGCATGCAGCGCCGACTTGCGCGCAGCCAAGGCGTTGACGTAAAAGGGACGCACAGACTCCGGCATGTGTTGAGAGATCAGCTCGGCAGCCTTCTCCACATCGGCTTCGGCGAGACGCTTGATGGAGGTCAAGAGGCTGCGTGACGTCTTGCCGCAGCGCCGGCAGTGTTGGCGGAGCGTATCAATTGCCACGTAAGAGGATTTCGGTTTTGCTACCGGCGTTGCATTCTTGGCGGGAGAATCGCCTTCAGGCTCGATGCAGGCGGCAGATGGCTTTTCCCCGGCTGACTTGGCGGCGGCGATGATGGCGGTCAACGTCCAGGTATTTTTTAGATTTTCAAAATACGCACGGTCGCCATTTTCATTGAAGCCCGCCCCAAATGCCTCCTCGAACAAGCGCGCCTGTGCGGCGAAGTAGCGCAGCGTGCGTGCGTCGGTGTCAGGAAACAACTCCGCTGCTCGCCGCTGATAATCGTTCGGTGCGGCCGCTGCTTTCAAGTCAAGCAGCAGGAACCCTTTCCGCACGCTGAGGAGGCGGAGGCCGCCGTTGAGAATTGCGCACAAAGTGGTGAGCCACACGATTTCCACCTTTGCGCGGTTTTCACCTTGGGGCATCGCCGCCAACATGCGTTCGTAAGATTGGATGTTAAGATCTTGCGCCGAAAAGATTTCAACGCTCATCAGCTTGAAAGGGGCGAGGGTGCCATCGTTCATCGCGGCCACGGACTTGGAATCGTTTGCCTCGGCCTCTTCCGCGTCCGGGCTGGATTGGACGCCTTTTCCCTTCGCAACGCCGTCAAGCGCCTCGGTAACGAGCTGGCCCGCGCCGTCGGGTTGCGCGGCTGCCGCAGGCTTCTTTGGCGACTTGGATTTGCTGGCCTTGGCACCGCCTTTCGTTCGGTGGCCGTTAGTCCCGGCCGGTTTTTCGGCAGGCGCCGCAGCGCTAGCCGGCGTCTGAATGCTGCCATTGGCCGACGTGGTTCCAGTTTCGCCCGTGGCCGGCGGAGACGGTGGCGTTGGCAGGGGGTTGGAAGCCAGCTCCGGAAAGAGGAAACGTTCCTGGCCGGTCCCATGTTTTTTATTCATGGCGGCCTCCCTCTTCATTGGCAGACTGAACTTTCGCAATCTTGCAGGTGGCAAGCTGCCCTGCGTGACCTGTTAGAAAACGCGTGAATTCAGCAATGGGAATCCGGATTACTCGGATGTGCGGCACGCGGCCCAAGAGACCGCGTTTGATGGCGTCGTAGATAGTTTTCTCGCAGAGCTGCGAGATCGCCGCTGCTTGGGGCACTGTCAGCGCGGCGACAGTCGTGCACTGTCCAGCGGTGGGATCAAAGAAGGAACTGCCCAAAGGCGGCCGATATTTCAACCAGGTTGGGAAACCGGTCGCAGTCGACGTTGGGGCCAAAATTACAATTGTTCTGTCTGTCATGTGCGCGACTCCAGACTGCGGGTGTTATTATTCTTTTTTTGGGTGGGCAGCATCACTGCTCACCAGGTGGGCAGCTACTCGCTGTCCACCAGCGCACATTTGCCTTCTCGGGTGCCAACCGAAGGCGTTTAGAAGAAGTCTCAACCTGTCCTGACTGAATTAAATTGCCACAACGTCAGGAAGGGCCTCACCTCACACACATCCTTCCGCCATGCAAAGCTGGCGAAAATCAGTTTCCGGTTGCGTATTTCATTGCAGATTTATCATCAGCAACGTTTTTCAATTCGACGGATTTCCGCCCGCCGAGTCTATGGCCTATCCGCTAATTAGGGGGCAATTGTAAACCCACCTAACTAGGACGGCCAAACCGGTTATACCGCAGTCTGTCAAAGAGCTACTTCTATAATAGCTTTAACAATGCCAACATTTTTCTTGTTGTAAGAATGAACAATGAATTCTGCAAAATCAGGGCTATCCTATTGACTCCAGTAAACCCGCCCGGTGTGGGACCGATGGTGTTCGCGAGCAGCACAAGACACCGCCTATTGTGGTCACTGGAGTAAATAGAATAGCCTTGCTGCAAAATATCAAATCTCCAGTTCCAGAATGTCCTGTTAGCGGACACTGTGCTGGACACTTATGCCCATTAAATAGACACTTTGGAGTAGAATTGACGGCGTTGCCCTCCCAGTGGATAAGAGGGCGTGCCCACGATGATCGAGAGAGGGGTCTCTTGCTGGTGTCTCGATTGGTGATGGAGTTATGGGGAACGCCCTTGATTTCCGTGAACAAACTCACCTGAAAATGGACCCTCGCGGAGAACTTGCTTCGCGAGGGTGTTTGTTCTCCGATATACGGTGTCAAAACGTTTCGGAGAACGCGGGTGACAAAACCATCTGGCAGATCAAGAGCTATTCCAATCGCTCGAAAAAGTCGATACGGATCTCACCGAGGAGGCGAGATCGCAGCGCTTCCCGCAGTACGGCGGTAAGCTATGCCGTAGCGACTGTGACCGCAAGCCGCGGGGCGGGACGCAGTGGGAGTCGCGCTTCAGCTTGTGTTGCGGCCGGGAAGGCTGCCAGCAACGGCATACGCCACCCTCGATACCCGTTATGGGCCGGCGCGTCTATGCCGGTCTGGTCGTGGTGCTGGTTTCGGCCATGATCTATGGTCTGAAGCCAGGACGGTTCAAAGCTCCACCGTAAAGAAGTCCGTCACTGGTTCAGACCATACCCATTGCAGATTGCGCTTTTCAAACCAGGTGTTATCCGGTTCGATGAAAGCATGATTCCCAACCCAGCCGGACAGCATGGCGAGACGCGCCGGCAGTTCATCAAGAGAACCGGAACGGTCGCGGCAGCAGTCGCAGGCGCCAGCCTATTCAACCTGCCGGCGTTGGCGTGCGACCAAAATTCCCCCGTCGCCATCGTGCTCGGCGATGATCCGGTGTCAAGCGAAGCGGTTGTCAGTTGGGCCGCGGAACAATTGTGCAATGCTTTCAAGGCGCGCGGCCTCGTCCCCCAAATGTATGCCAGGCCCGAGCAGGTTCCCCCTTCGGTGGAATGCATCATGGCCACCGCCAACTTGCCAGACCTTTTCCGCCACTGTGCCGAAGCGCAGGAAAAATCGTCTCAGATTTCCCCCGAGTCTCTTTTCATCTCGCGCGGGCGGACGGAGCTGAAAAGCCTGACGTCGCGCCAGTTCGTTGTTGCTGCCGGCTCGGATGCGCGCGGTTTGTCGTATGCGCTGCTGGAATTGGCCGACCGAGTCGCCTACGCCAACGATCCGTTGGCGATGCTGGAATCCATCGCGCAGCACACCACGATGGAGCGCCCGGCCAACACGATCCGCAGCGTGGCCCGCGCGTTCGTCAGCGAGGTGGAGGACAAATCCTGGTTTCAGGACCGCACGTTTTGGTCGCGTTATTTCTCCATGTTGGCGGCGCAACGGTTCAATCGTTTTCACCTAATGCTCGGTGTGGGCTACGATTTCACATCGAACATCACCGATTGCTATTTTCATTTTGCGTATCCGTTTTTGCTGACCGTGCCGGGCTACAATATTCGCGCGGTTCCGTTGCCGGAGGCGGAGCGCGATTCAAATTTGCAACTGCTCCGGTTCATCAGCGACGAAGCGGCGCGGCGCGGCTTGCATTTTCAACTTGGCCTGTGGACCCACGCCTATCGATGGACCAACAGCCCCAACGCCAATTACGTCATCGCAGGATTGACGCCCGAAACGCACGCCGAGTATTGCCGCGATGCGTTACGCGCACTGCTGACGCAATGTCCGAACATCAAAGGCGTGACGTTTCGCATCCACGGCGAAAGCGGCGTGCCGGAAGGCAACTACGATTTCTGGAAGACCATTTTTGACGGTGTGGCGCAATGTGGCCGGCGCGTGGAAATTGACATGCACGCCAAGGGCATGGACCAGGGCATGATTGACGTGGCGCTGGGCACCGGCATGCCCGTGAATATCTCGCCGAAATTCTGGGCCGAGCATATGGGCCTGCCGTACATGCAGGGCGCCATTCGTCCGCAGGAAATGCCACGCAACAATCACAGCACTGGCTTTTTCTCGCGCAGTTCCGGCACGCGCTCTTTCCTGCGCTATGGCTACGGCGATTTGCTGGCCGAGGGCCGGCAGTACGGCGTGCTGCATCGCCTGTGGCCGGGCACTCAACGCTTGCTGGCGTGGGGCGATCCCGAAACGGCCTCCGCCTACGGGCGGGTTGCGAGTTTTTGCGGCAGCGCCGGGCTGGAACTGATGGAACCTCTCACGTTCAAAGGCCGCAAAGGTTCCGGCCTGCCGGGTGGCCGTGACGCGTATGCCGACGCCTCACTGAAGCCGGCGAACGATTTTGAAAAATACCTTTATTACTATCGCGTCTGGGGCCGCAATCTTTACCAGCCGGACGGCGACAGGGACGGACGGCGGCGATTTTTGGAACAAAGGTTTGGCCGCGGTGCCGGGGCGGTGGAAGCGGCGCTGTCTTCCGCAGGGAAGATTCTTCCGCTGGTCCTTACCGCGCATTGCCCCTCCGCGGCAAACAACAATTACTGGCCGGAAATGTATTGGAACATGCCCATCGTGGACGAATCGCGCCGGCATCCTTACAGCGATACGCCGAATCCAAAACGGCTTGGCACGGTGAGTCCGTTGGACCCGGAATTCTTTCTCGGCATGGATGAGTTTGCCGATGAGCTGCTTAACGGCGCGTGCGGCGGAAAGTATTCGCCCGCCTGGGTCGCCGCGCAATTGGACGACGCTGCGGCACAAGCGGCGAAATGCTTGCGCACGGCCAGATCCAAAACGCGCGACACGCGGAGCGCTGAGTTTCGCCGGCACGCGGTGGACGTGACCACTCAGGCTGGGCTTGGGAAATTTTTCGCGGCGAAATTTCGCGCCGGCGTGCTCTACGCCATTTACGTGCGGACCAACCACCGCGACGCGCTGAAAAAGGCGATCGCTGCAAACCGCGCCGCACGCGCCGCTTGGGCCGAACTGGCAAAGACTGCGAAAGGCGTCTATCGCAACGACATCACGTTCGGCCCGGAATATTTTCAGCGCGGCCACTGGCTGGACCGGATGCCGGCGATGGACGCCGACATTGCCGACATGGAAGGGCTTTTGGCGGAACACAACCCCACTGCGCCGGTCCATACGAACTTGGAACCCCGGGTGATCGAGCTCGCCATGCGCGCTGTATTCAGCGCGCCGGAGCCACAAAAGAGCGGGCCTTCGCCAATTGAACATGCGCCGCCGGTTTCATTTCGGCACGGGCAGCCATTGGAGATTACGGCTGGCGGATTGCTCCCTGCAATTTCCGGAATGGACCTGCGCTATCGGCACGTCAACCAGTCTGAAAACTGGCAGACCGTTGCCATGCAGAGGAATTTACGGACGTTTCGCGCAACGATTCCGGCGGAATACACCGATTCGTCGTTCCCGTTACAATATTATTTTCGGGCGCATAGCGGCAATCAAACATCGCTGCACCCCGGCCTGCAACCTGGCTGGAACGGCCAGCCGTATTTTGTGGTTCGACAAAGCGGATAGCAGCGGAGGCGAGACAGATTGCGCTCGCGGCGCACCAACTGCGAACCTCGGAAGGCTACGGCAACAGGAGACGTCAAACAGTTTGCCGGCAGGCACGGGCAGAACAATGTGGTTGCTCAAACCAACGGTCGCCGGTGCATTCATCAGCGTCACCCAATAGGTTGTGCCGACCAACGCATAGGTCTGCAGCCGCCCCCGGGCGGTCGGTTGGGGTAAAACATTTCTTTTCCTATGCCAAACCCAGGCCCAAAATGGCGGCATGAAATCCCGCCCGTTCAGCCGCCGTGATTTTCTCCGCGCCACGGCCGTCGCCACGGCCGCCGCGGCGCTGACCCCGCCACTGCTGCGCGCCGCCGAGAACAAATCTCCCAAGATGATAGGAATTCAGGTGGGCGCGGTGTCGTTTCTGGACGAAGGCACGGAGCAGGTGTTGGACCTCTTGCAGGAACGCGGCGCGGTCAACACGCTTTTCCTCGCGGCATTCACTTACGGCCGCGGCATCGGCGGCAGACAGGTGCCCGGCCAGCCGTTGCCGGACCATGGCAAGCAGGAGTACGACTTGAATTTTCACGGCGGCGATTTCGCTACACCGCACGAGAAATTCTATTCACGCTCGCATTTGAAGCCGGTCAAGGCGCCTGACCACGGCTATTACGATTTGCTCGCCGATGTCCTGCCCAAGGCGCGCAAACGCGGCATGAAGGTCTATGCCTGGTATGAGGATAATTTTGGGCGGGACATTCCCGGCGTGGAAAACATTCAAGAAGTCGATTGGCAGGGCCGGCGGGCGGGCACGCTCTGTCCGTTGCAGCCTGATTACCGCGAATTCCTCATCGCGCTGACGAACGATTTTTGCCGGAGCTACGAACTGGATGGGGTGATGTGGGGTTCGGAGCGGCAAGGACCGTTGCTCAACGCGATCGGCGCGAGAGTCGGCGGCGGCGATCCGGGACGCGTGACGTGCTTCTGCGAGTCTCATCAGCAGGCGGCCAGGGCGCGGGGTATTGACGTGGCGCGCGCGAAGGATGGTTTTGCGAAGCTGGCCAATTTCAGCACGGCGGCGCACGCCGGTCAGCGGCCCAACGACGGTTATTTCACGCAATTCTGGCGGCTGCTGCTGGAATATCCGGAGCTGCTCGCGTGGGAAAAGCTTTGGACTGACGGCAAGCACGCGATTTATTCTGACATTTACAACGCCGCGAAACAAAGCCGCGCGGGCGTGCAGGTGGGCTTTCACATCTGGCACAACAATTCATTCAGTCCGTTCTTCCGCGCGGAGCAGGATTATGCGGCGTTTGCCCGGGTGTCGGACTTTCTAAAAATCGTCGTTTATAATAACTGCGGCGGTCCGCGCTGTGCCAGTTACATCGAAAACATGGCAGCGGGCATCCTGCGCGATTTGCCCCAGAATGAAGTGCTGCGTCTGAATAACGCTTGGTTGGATTACACGAATGAAGCGGCGCTGGACAAACTGCCGGCGGCGGGACTTTCGGCGGGTTATGTTTTCCGTGAAACCAAACGTGCGCTCGAGGATGTGGCCGGGACATCATGCAAAATCTATCCGGGCATTGATATTGATGGTATCCGTGTTACTAACCCCGGCTAGGCAAGAGGAGGGAAGGAATGGCAGAGTTGGGACATGGAAAATGAATCAAGTATTCGCCGACGCCGGACGCCAGCAGAACGGGCTGAAATCCTCGGGGCATCAGTTGCTCGGCGTTGAACTCCTGGTTGCGCCGAGCCCTCACCCACTCTGATGGCAACCAGCCTCAGTTTATCCCTATCCCCAATTTGCTCTCGGCCGGGCGGGGCAGCGCCGCCTACCGATTGCAATGGCCCGATGGGTTCACCCTGGAAGTGGTCGCGGGATTTACCGCCCCGGAACTGAGCGCCCTCTTGCAAGTGGTGCGGCGGTTATGATGCCCGTGGGTCCGGCCACGCGCATTTATCTGGCCGCCGGGGCCACCGATCTGCGCAACCGAGTGCCTGATTATTCCGAGTTCACTCAACGGAATGGACCGTTACCGTTCAAATCCGTTGCCTTTTGCTATTTCCAACTCGGAATAATCCGTGTGTCCTTTTCCCGACAGATCAAACCATCTGCCCAAAAAACAAAGGACACATATGATCGAGCACTTCTTTTCAGACCCTAAATTCTTCCGTCGGTGCCGTCCTGGGCCACTCGGCCCGCACATTGATGGCTTTGCCAGCCAACTCATGCACAAAGGCTACACACGATATTCCGGGCAGGGAGTCATTCGGATCGTAGTTCAGCTAAACGAATGGCTCTCAACCAAAGGGCTCACCCTTCAGGAACTCGACGAACACCAGATTGACGCCTTCCGAGCATACCGCGGCAAGCGACTCCGCTCCCATCATGGTGAGCGGGGGACCTGTCGACTTCTACTCCATACCCTCCGTGAGGCTCACATCATTGCCGAGGCACCCGATGAGACCCTGAACAACCCCAGAGAACTTCTGGTTCGAAGCTATGCCCGGTATTTGGTTCGTGAGCGAGCGCTCAGCCAGCTCACCATCGGGCATCGTCTGCCGGTGGTCCGGGAGTTTCTGTCTCAACGGTTCAAGTCCAAGAAGCTGCACCTGAAGAGCCTTCGACCTGGGGATGTCAGCCGATTTGTGCTCCGGACCATGCAAGACCAGGGCCGGGATCATGCCCAGTTAGTTACGACGACTTTGCGCAGTTTCTTGGATTTTCTCTATCAGCAAGGCTGGTTAACCAAACCCTTGCGTGCTGCGGTACCGAAGGTTGCCAATTGGCGCCATTTGGACTTGCCGGGGTTCTTGGATCCGGAACAGGTCGAGCGATTGCTCCGCAGTTGTGACCGGAGCAATATCGGCGGGCGACGAGACTATGCAATATTGCTACTGCTGGCTCGGTTAGGACTGCGGGCGCATGAAGTGCGCGGTCTTACGCTTGACGACATCAAGTGGGCATCAGGTGAAGTGCTCATCCGAGGCAAGGGTGGGCGGGAAGATCGATTACCCGTGCCGGTCGACGTCGGTCGTGCAGTGGCTGCCTATTTGAAAAGAGGTCGGCCTTGTTGTGCTTGTCGCCGCGTGTTTGTTCGTTTGTTCGCCCCTTATGAAGGTCTAACCAGTCCAACGATTGCGGCGGTGGTTGAACGAGCCCTGGCCCGTGCGCACATCTCCTCGACCCACAAAGGAGCTCACCTGCTGCGCCACTCGCTGGCAACCCACATGTTGCGCGGCGGGGCCTCCCTCACCCAAATCGGCCAGGTTCTCCGACATCAGCGAACCGAAACCACCGAGATTTATGCCCGCATCGATCAACAAGCCCTGCGTGCACTCGCCCAACCCTGGCCCGGAGGTGTCCGATGAAAACCTTGGTTCGACATTTGCAGGATTATCTGACTTTACGGCGCAGCCTGGGGTTCAAACTCCGCGAGACTGAAAGCTTGCTCCGGCAGTTCGTTCGCTTCGCCAAAAAACAGAAGATCTTTCACCTGACTATCCGATTAGCGGTGCGCTGGGCGACTCAGCCTGCCCAAGCCCTTCCGGCTACGTTGGCGGCTCGATACCAGATCGTCAGACTTTTTGCGCTCTATCTGAGCACCGTGGATGGACGCACCGAGGTTCCTCCTGCCGGTTTGTTGGTGTGCCGGAGGCAACGCAAGCCGCCTTACTTCTACACTGATCAGCAAGTTGTCCGCTTGGTCCGAACGGCCAGAAAGTTATCTTCTGCCGAAGGACTGAAGGGTCCCACGCTCTCTACCCTGCTTGGCCTTGTGGCGGTGACGGGCATGCGCATCGGCGAGGCGGTTGCTCTGGATCGCCAGCACGTGGACCTCTCGCAGGGGTTGCTCACCATTCATCATGCCAAAGGTGACCGCGTCCGACTGATACCTCTCCACAAGTCTAGCTGCACGATGTTGAGAAGGTTTGAGCGCCTGCGCGATCGGATCTGTCCCCACCCCCAAACTCCCAGCTTCTTTGTTTCCGAAACGGGAGGACATCGGCTCAATGACAACTGGGTGCGCATTTGGTTTGCCAATGTGTCTCGGCAGATTGGGCTTCGTGGCTCCACGGATCGACGTGGCCCCCGCATCCACGACCTGCGCCATCGCTTTGCCATTAAAGCCATGGTCAAGTGGTATCGCACGGGCAAGGATGCGGAGGCCCACTTGCCGGAACTGGCCACGTATATGGGACACCAGCACGTCAGCGACACGTATTGGTATCTGTCCGCCACGCCTGAGTTGTTGCAGGCAGCCACGCGGCGCTGGCAACGCGGCAAAGGAGTGCAAATGTCATGAAACTTCATGCCAGTCTCTCCACGTTGCTTCAGGGCTACTTCACACAGCGCCTGATGGCGGAACTCCATGCCAGCTCGCATACAGTGGCCAGCTACCGCGATACGTTCCGATTGCTCCTGGCATTTGCGCAGGAAAGTCTGGGCAAAGCGCCCACGTTGCTCACGCCCCAGGATCTGGATGCGTCTTTCATCGGGTCTTTCCTGCTTCACCTTGAGAAAGACCGTGATAATACCGCGGCCAGTCGCAACATTCGTTTGGCTGCCATTCACTCGTTTTTCAAGTATGTGGCGCTTCAGGAGCCAAGTTTGGGTGCTCTGGCCCAGCGGGTTCTAGCCATTCCCTGTAAGCGCCGTCGAAGCAAACCGATTGATTTCCTGACCCGGGGCGAGATCGAAGCTCTCCTGGCAGCTCCCGACCAAGCTACCCGCACTGGGCGGCGTGACCGGACGCTGCTGCTGGTGGCGGCACAAACGGGTTTGCGCGCCGCTGAGTTGATCGGTCTCCGTTGTCAAGATGTGGTTCTGGGCTGTGGCGCCCATGTTCGCTGCTTGGGTAAGGCGGCGTTAATAAATAAAGGTAGCAACTCATTTTGGAATCTTGTATGATTTCGATTCATGAGTTCTCATGCTGCATTGGTGCGAAAGTTCAGTGCTATCTGGCCGCTGTTGGATGAACGGACCCGGCGCATCATGGCGGCCAATGAGGCCACCGCTTTGGGTTATGGTGGCGTTTCCGTAATTCACCGGGCTTGCGGATTATCCCGCAAGGCGATTGCCAAGGGCCTTCGCGAAATCGCCGAAGGTGACTGCCCTTTGGAGGGGCATGTTCGTCGCGCGGGTGGAGGACGCAAGCGGCTCACCGTTTCGGACCCGGGGCTGCTGGATGCCTTGGATGAGCTGATTGATGGCGAAACCCGTGGCGATCCTGAATCTCCCTTGCGCTGGATTTGCAAAAGCACGCGGGCCATTGCCTTGCAACTGGGCCAACAAGAGCATCCGATCAGCTATGGGAAGGTGGCGCAATTGCTCCATGAACAGAACTACAGTTTGCAAAGCAATCGCAAGACCGAGGAAGGGAACGACCACCCCGACCGGGATGCGCAGTTTCGCCATATCAACGCCTGCGTCAAAAAATCCTTGGCGGCGGGGCGGCCGGTCATTTCGGTGGACACCAAGAAGAAAGAACTCATCGGCAACTACGATAATGCCGGTCAACAATGGCTTCCGGCCAAACACCCCACCCAAGTGAGCGGGCATGACTTTCCAAGTCCCGAAGTGCCGCGGGCCTTTCCCTATGGCATTTACGATCTGGGGCGCAATGCCGGATTTGTGAACGTTGGTACTGACCATGACACGGGAGCCTTCGCGGTGGCCTCCATTCGGGGCTGGTGGCGTTTTGAAGGCCGACATTTGTATCCTGCGGCGGAGAAGCTTCTCATCACCGCTGACGGCGGCGGCAGCAATGGTTCCCGGCTGCGGTTATGGAAATTGGAACTGCAAAAGTTGGCGGATGAAACCGGACTGTTACTGGCCATCTGCCATTTTCCGCCCGGCACCAGCAAATGGAACAAGATCGAGCATCGCCTTTTTTCATTTATCTCTTCGAATTGGCGGGGTGAGCCGTTGCGCGATTATGAGACCATTGTGAATTTGATTTCCAATACCACCACGGCGAAGGGGTTGAAAGTAACCTGTCGCTTGGATCGTCGGAAATATCCAACAGGCCGGAAAGTTTCCAATCAAGAAATGAAGCGGGTGAACGTGGAACGTAATAACTTCCACGGCGAATGGAACTATGTAATTAGACCGAACCTCTCAGCCTGAGTTGATACCTTTATTTATTAACGCCGCCTTAAGGAGAGTAGCCCAAGCCGCGAAGATACACACCAAAGTCGTTCCGAATGAGTGCGAAGTCCTGGGGATCGACTTTTTGAAGTCCTCGGTATGAAGCCGGAACGTAAGGGCGGTCGGTACGGTGTTTCGTCATAGCCGCAAAGCGGCGATACGCCGCCTCACAGCTTGCCATCCTTCCTCATACGCCTACGGCTTGTCAGCTTCAATCCCAAAAATACGTTAAAAAAACGCCGAATTATGGGAATCCAATGAATGACTCCGTGGGCCTCCGCACAACCAAAAGCAGCGCTGTTTCGTCACCCGTCCCATAATCCGGAAGTGCACATAAGTTTCGTTATGGGACCGGTCCCATAACGAAGCCGGAGGTTCGTGGTGCAAATCCATGTGAGAGCGCCATTCCTCCAAGGCTAAAGGCTAAAGGATTCAGACGAT
>JBEKZM010000177.1:0-7703 GCA_049509875.1 Verrucomicrobiota bacterium
ACACGGACGATCTGTTCGCCTACGTGGTCAGCGATGGCCGCGGCGGATCGAGCGTGGGCACCATCACCCTTCAGCTGATCACGCGGAACGAAATTGGGATTACAGTGAACAACCAGGCCGGCAACGGCGTCCATCTGACGATGGCCGGCACGCCCGGAGACACCTATCAAATCCAGGCTTCAACCAATGTAGTAAATTGGGTGAATCTGTATTCCATCACCGCCGACTCGCTGGGCATGATTCAACTCCAGGATCCGACGGCGACCAATCAGCCTAAACGGTTCTACCGCGCCAAGCTGCAGTAACCGGTCCCACTGTCTGAACGATCCCCGGCCGGAGGCGCAAGCCTCCGGCCGTTGGATTTTGGTGGGGCTTGGCGCATTGGAGCGTTTGAACAAATATGAGACCAAGGCAGAGGGACACCGCTCGTTCAGACCTCCCGGCCGCAAGCCCACGGTGTTTCTGAAAATGCCAAACCCAATTTCTCCCTCGAGATTTCCCAAAACTGAAGGCCAAGGAGCCATCGTGCCACGACCGCCATCAAGGCCTGTAGGTCCGGTACCTGCTGGACCAAATCAGAATGAACCGTATCGCACGGAGCTGATCACTGCCCACGAACATGGGCAAATCCAGTGCTGACGCAACGTCAAGACGCGGGAACAAATGGGCTTGCGTAAGGGCAGGCATTTGGCAAGAATATGGTTGCGACAACTTCAACTGGTCGCACGGTTGCATCCATAGCTCAATTGGATAGAGCGGCTGACTACGGATCAGCAGGTTTGAGGTTCAACTCCTCATGGATGCACCACTTTTAGCAGAATATTCTGTCGCAAATCAACAACTTCGGTAAGCGACTAAAACTCGACTTTTGACGGGCAGTGGCGCGTTTCCATAAACTCCCCAGCGTTTTTACGAAGTATGGCCGAGTTTCTCACCAAATTACCAGATGAGCCACTTCTACGTTAGCGCGGCGGGCATCATCAACTGAGGATCACGGACCGTACAACCAAAAAAGACACCACCGTCTCGTTGTACACGGACATCCTGAAAGAGGGCAAAGCCGCCAGGCGCGATTACTGGAATGCAAAAATCGCACACAAGCTTGGGCTGGCGGTGAACCCGACACGAGCAAAGCACAATGTTCTGGAGATCATTGACCTGTAAGAAAGGGCCGGACACCCCAATGATTTTCTCAACCTCCCGCGCTCCGTAGGAGGCCGACGCGATGATGCCCCGGCTTTCGCCGCCGACAGCAATGGGCTTTCCCCGCAATCGTGCATCAGCGGATTGCTCCAAAGATGCAAAGAATGCGCGCTACTCCTTTGCCCGCCGTATCAAAGCTTTGAGCACGCCCTGAATCATCAGTTCCTGCGCCGGGATGAGGTCGGGACACTTTGGGTTCTCCGCCTTCAGATACGGCTTGCCGCCCTTGACCACGAAAGTCTTGAGCGTACTGGCTCCGTCAATGAGCGCGGCGACAATCTGGCCGTTGCGCGGCTCCGGCCTATGTTCCAGAATGACAAAATCACCGTTGAGGATGTGTCGCCCAATCATCGAGTCCCCGGTGACGCGCAGCGCGAAGGCATTCCGGGTGGGCTTGTAGCCAATGCTATTCACATCGACTGAAACGCAACCCTCGGCGTCCTGCTCACGTGCCTGGGGCAAATCTGCGGGAATGGAACCAAAAAGTGGGATATCCACCATGTGGCTGCGCAATTTTGCCAGCGGGGACGTGATGCGCAGGGAGCGCGCCTTGCGTGGTTCGCTGGCGAGGAGGCCCTTTTTGCGCAGGAGCCGGAGGTGCCCGGTCACGGCATTCGGGCTGCGAAAGCCAAAATGGGCGGAAATCTCCTGCCGGGCCGGCGTGGTGCCGTGGGTTTGCTGCCAGACCTGGATAAAATCCAAAATTTGTTGCTGCTTTCGAGTTGCGACTGTCATAGTGTCCATAGAGACACTATACCGGCATGGCCGGCTGTCAAACGTGAATTATTCACAAAATCAACGGTTGGACTTCCGTTGTCCCAGCCAGACGGGCTAAATTATCTCGTGCCGACATCACAGACATTGCTGTTCGCAGATCCTCGACCATTGGTCGAGCGGTTGGGCCAGGATTTCTTCCGGCAACTGACCGAGCGCAGTGGCGTTTATCTGATGCGTGATGCGCAAGACAATATTCTTTACGTCGGCAAAGCCAAAAACCTCAAAAAGCGGCTGAACAGTTACCGCGTGGCGAATTCTGACCGACTGCCCCGGCGTCACCTACGCCTGCTGCGCGCCGTCGCCCGCATTGAATTGCAGGAATGCGCGGACGAAGCCGCCGCACTCGCGAAAGAAGCTGAATTGTTGCTGTCACTCAAACCCAAGTTCAATCGCGCGGGCACTTGGCCGGCGAAACCCCGTTTTCTGATCTGGCAAGGTGATGGAACACAACTGGCTCTGGCTATTTCAGAGACGCCCGCCGAGGGTTGGCAGGCATTTGGTCCGTTCGGCAGCGGCATCCTCCATTTGCGCGCCGCCTTGCTCCGCCTGCTTTGGTTTGCGCTGAATCCTGCGGCTGGATCAGCCGCCATGCCCGCAGGCTGGGCGCATGGACGCCTTGGGGAAATTGCCACAGTTTCTGATGGGCGAAGCCTGGAGTCGGACTTCCGCAGAATCGACGTGGTCTTGGCGGAGCTCTTCGCTGGCGATAACGATGGATTTATTGCCTGGGTGGGCGAACAGACGAAGCCACTGGCACGCGCTCACGACTTGGCCATGCGGGATGCCGACTTGGAAATGGTGATTCAATTCATGCAGGCCAAGGCGAGACGCACGCGCCCCTTCACTGTTCCAGAACCGAGCACAACCGAACAGCAGATGGATGCAATCGAGTTGTTCGCCGATGTAGATGGGAACCATCCGTGAGTGTCCCGGCATCAAAACCAGTTCACGCAATTTCAGTGCGGGACTTGGTCGAGTTTGTCCTGCGGCAAGGTGATCTTGGCGGCGCGCGGGAGTTTATCGGTTCGGACCGGGCCCTCGCTGGAATTCGCGGCCATCAGAAAATCCAACGGTCCCGCCCAACGGGGTATCTGACCGAACTGCCCCTTGAATACCGAGTGGAGACGGATGAATTCACGCTGCTCATCCGGGGCCGGATTGACGGTTTGCTCATCACCTCCCAGCAAGTGTTGCTGGAGGAGATCAAAACTGTTCAGGGAACATGGGACCACGAAGCCGATCCACTACATTGGGCGCAGGCCAAATTCTATGCCTTCATCCATGCACAAGAGCACTCCCTGCCGGATCTCGTGGTCCAACTCGTATACTTGGAACTACCGGCTGGCAAAATAACCGAGTTTCGCCAGACCATTTCCTTTGCTGAGCTTGCTGATTTCTTCGGCACGACCACCGCCGTTTATGTTGATTGGCTGCGCGAGCGTCATCACTGGTGCCGCGCCCGGAACGCTTCCATCGCCACGCTTGCTTTCCCGTTCCCTGCATACCGCCCAGGACAGCGTGAGTTAGCTGTGGCCGCTTATCGAGTGTTGGCCAATGGTAGCCGATTGTTTCTCGCGGCTCCCACTGGCATCGGCAAGACTATTTCGGTGTTGTTTCCGGCCGTCAAAGCGATGGGTGAGGGGAAACTCGAGCGCATCTTTTATCTGACGGCCCGCACCGTCGGACGTGCCATTGCCGAAAACGCATTATCGGTCCTGCGCCAGGGTGGATTGAAATTACGCGGCGTGACGCTCACCGCCAAAGAAAAGGTGTGCGTTCGCGATGGGCAGCCTTGCGATCCGCTGACGTGCCCACTCGCGCATGGGTACTATGATCGAATCAAGCCAGCCATTCGCGAAGCGTTGGCTCAGGAAGCAAGCACACGCCCTGTCCTCGCAGCCGTGGGTCAGAAACATCAGGTCTGTCCTTACGAACTTTCGCTGGATGTCTCTGTCTGGGCCGATGCCATCGTCTGCGATTACAATTACGTCTTTGATCCCCAAGTTTATTTGCGTCGGCATTTCGAAGAGGACGGCGGCGCGTATGCTTTTCTTGTGGACGAAGCGCACAACCTCGTGGACCGGGCGAGAGAGATGTTTTCCGCTGAGCTAGATGGTGGGGAAATTCTCGGAGTGAAGCGTGCAACGAAGCAAACGGTTGCCCGCTGCGCCAAAGCGTTGACCCAATTGCACACGGCCATGCGGAAGCTCCGAACCCGTGCCGAACCCAACGACGAACCTTCCGAAGCGTCAGATCCTTCCGTTGAACTCAATTTGTTTCCGGCAAAGGCCGCAACCATACGAAATGAAAAGGACGGTGTCAGCACCCGCCACGAATTCCCTGACAGTTTAATCGAGCCACTCGAAACCGCTCTCGGCGAGGCAGAGAGTTGGCTGGTAAAAAACCAACCGGCGGAGTTTCGCGAAGCCTTGCTCTCACTCTATTTCAAACTGCATTCATTCCGACGTACTGCGGAACTCTACGATGAGCGATTCGTGACCCTCATCGAAAGTGCCCCAGCAATGAAGGTGCGTCTTTTTTGTTTGGATCCTTCCCTGTTGCTTCGAAAAGCGCTAGCCCGCGGCAAGGCGGCCATTTTCTTCTCCGCCACGCTCACCCCGATGGATTACTATCGAACTCTCTTGGGCGGTGCAACGGAAGACCCCGTGTCGCAATTATCCTCGCCGTTCCCGTCTGAAAATCTGGCCGTGTTGATTCAGGACCGGATTCAGACGCATTTTAGGGGCCGGGCAGAATCGCTCGGCGATGTGGTGGAGGCGATCGGGACTTTGGTGCAAGGCCGGGGTGGAAATTACCTTGTTTATTTTCCGTCGTATCAATACCTCAACGATACGCTCCAAGCATTTCAGGCGCGCCACCCGTCGGTTAAGGTACTTGTCCAGCACCCCGGAATGACCGAACCGGAACGCGATGCGTTCCTGGCTGCCTTTACAGTCGAGCACGGCGAAACGCTCGTCGGCTTCGCCGTGCTGGGCGGGATCTTCGGCGAAGGGATTGACTTGGTCGGCGAGCATTTGATCGGTGCCGTCATCGTCGGGGTGGGACTGCCGCAACTGTGCGTGGAACGCGATTTAATCCGCGATTATTTCCAGCAACAGAATGGCGCTGGTTTTGATTACGCCTACACTTTTCCCGGCATGAACCGGGTGCTGCAAGCCGTGGGACGGGTGATCCGCTCTGAAACGGATCGTGGCGTCGTTTTGCTGATTGATTCCCGCTTCGGCGAGGTGCGGTATCGCAGATTGTTTCCGGCCTGGTGGAAATTCATACGGATCCATCACGCCGACGCCCTGAGGGGAGCTATCGACATTTTTTGGAGCCGACGCTCATGAATTCCCTCATGACGCGTAATTTTCGCCATCCGATTCAACCACCGCCCTCCAGGCGGTTATTCGCGTAAAGGTGGGCATTTCGGCGCGATCCGCGGAGGGCACCTTGGATCCGCGGGAAGTGCGAAGTGCGTAATCTTAACATGATCACGATCTTTACGGTGTATATTGTTTCTTGTGAGCAAGGCATTTACGCGTGAAAATGACGAGGTGGAACAATCCCCACCGACATGCGATTGACCATCATAACGTTGTTGGTTGCGCTGACGGTGCCGGGATGGGCCGGCGGCTATCAGCCGGCTCCCGGCACTAATCTCGTGGAGACGATCCGTTCCAACTGGCACGACGAGACGCGCGATCGCAATCTGCCGGTAAAGATTTTCATCCCAAAAGGCATCAGTGCTCCATGTCCGGTTATCATTTTTTCCCCCGGCCTGGGCAGCTCGCGCGAGAACTACGCCTACTTGGGCGAAGGCTGGGCGAAATCCGGCTTCGTGTGCGTCTTTTTGGAACACCCCGGCAGCGATGCGGCCATTTTTAAAGACAACGATCCAAAGCATGGTGCCGCTGCCATGCGCCAAGTACTCAAAGAACCTCAGCACATCCTGGATCGCGCCCAGGACATCAGCTTCGCAATCGATGCGCTAACGCGGCTGAACCGCGAGAAGTCACCGCTGCAAAACCATTTGGACCTCGCGCACTGGGGAGTCGCCGGACATTCCTATGGCGCGGGAGCGGTCATGATTTCCGCCGGGGAGCGTGTACCCGAAGTTGGCGAAAAATATCGCGATTCCCGCATCACTGCCGTCGTTGCCATGAGCCCGCCCATCTTCTACGGGCTGAATTTTGAGGATGTTCGCCTCCCGGTATTCGTCGCGATTGGCACGCAAGACGCCGGATTCACCCGCACTTGGCTTCGACAAACAATTTACGATAAAATAAAATCCCCCGGCACCTGTCTGGTCATTTTCAAGGGCGCTGAGCACTTCACCTTCGGTGATCCCTTGCAAGCGCGCGACCGCGTTAAGACCGAGGAATTTCACCCGCTCATCCTGGCGGCAACGACGGCCTTCTGGAAGGCGCGGTTGGAGAATGACTCTGCTGCCACAACATGGCTGGAAGAGGGAGGTCTCTCGACGCTGCTAAACCGCATGGGAAAATTCCAGTTCAAGAATTGATCCCTCTCCTCAAGAGGTCGCCGAGCCGCTCTACGGGGTAATCCCGGGCAAACCTTCAACCAAATCCTCAACGCTTCTTGATTCGATGACAAAAGGCACGCAAATAATCGGCTCTCTCCTTGCCGACCTTCAAAGTGAGTGCTAGCGTCACATGCTGTGAAAAACAGACTGTTGGGATTGTGCCTCCTTGGGGTGATGGGTTTTTATTTCTGCCCATCGGCGGGATTGGCACAGACTTGGATGCAAACTGGCGCGCCGGCTGAAACATGGCGTTCAATCGCCTGTTCTTCTGACGGAGTCCGATTGATTGCCGCAGGGGATGAGGGCGTTTACGGTTCGCTGGATGGGGGGCTGACCTGGTTGTTCCTAAACCCCACCGCGTCAGTTTCGGTTGCGTGTACTGCGGATGGAACCAAAATTATTGCGGCCGGCTCGGGTGCCGTTTACACGTCTCCGGATTCGGGAGCAACCTGGCAGCCGCACGCGCTCACGTTGGATGATCAATATTATGTGGCCTCCTCCACCGATGGATCCCATTTGATTGCGGTGAGCCTGTTTGACCAGAGCCCCCAGAATTCGGGCGTGATCTGGCGATCGACTAATTCGGGGGTTAACTGGAACAAAGATACCTTGACGGGCTATTTCAGTTCTGCGGCAACCTCGGCGGACGGCACCATACTGGCAGTGGCAGATGTGGCGCGAGACGGGATTTACACACTCGGCGAACCGGGCGCCACCGCCCCGGATGTGCTTCCGGATTTGTCCGTTGCCACAGCCGGAGGCCAATTGTCGTTGAGGTGGGCTGTCAGCAACGCCGCCGGCTTTCTGCCATTTAGCACGACGAATCTGGCACCGCCCACCATCTGGTCTCAGGTCACCAATCTCCCCACGCTGGGTAGCAATCAAATCCAGGTTATGCTTCCCTGTTCGTCGCAGAACCAATTTTTTCGACTCAGCCAACCGTAGTTCAGTGACCACGTATCCGCCAATCCTGATATCATGATTTAAGATAAGCCCACCCCCAAAATAATAAGTAGACAGTAGGTGGTGGCTATGTTATACCTATTGCACGTTCGATGAAAACTTGTATGAACATATCAGTCACGGTTTGGCCGATGCTGTCGGTCGCGAAAGCGACACGTCATAGCCGGTTAAATCAAGGCTATATGTTTAGCCTTGGCCTATCCAAATGGCA
>JBEKZM010000178.1:0-7529 GCA_049509875.1 Verrucomicrobiota bacterium
GCTTCTGGCCTTTACATAATTGTCCTGCGCGGCCAGAAAATCCGGCGATTCCAACGAAGCGAGCAGTTGCCCTTTGGTTACAGTGTCGCCCAACTGCACATGCAATTGCGTCAGGTGGCCTGACAGGGGTGGAAAAATATTGGCGTATTTCTGAGGGTCGGCCTCCACGACGGCTGGCGCAGAAAGTTGGCTTTGGATTTTATCCGCACGGATCGTCGCGAACTCCAGTCGCGACCGCAGCGACGATTGCTCGCGTATAACGATGAGGTTTCCCTGTCGCTCGAACTCGGCAGCCGGCGTGACTGCGATGGATGCCGCCCGCTCGCAACCTGTAAATGCCGTACTCGTTACAGTTATTAACCCGGCGGCCAAGCGGAGCCAGTAATGTCTCATCTTCATGCCCATGGACGATAGGGATCAACGCGCAATCCCGCCTCCGGCCACTTGCCATTGTTTGTCGGTGAATTGCGCGCAAAACAAGGTCGGAAAAAAACAATTTTTAGCCGTCCGATTGCAATTGGCTTTTCGCTGGCATGGGCGATTCAAGGGCTTATGCTTGAAATCGTCATGCCGGAGTCCGGAATACCCCGGAAGGTCCGCGAGGAGCTCAGTCGCGAGGTTAAACAGGAATTTACTGCAACGCACTTCCATCTTGGCTGTGGCCAACGCTAACCATGGAAATAACGGCGGCACCGGAAGCATCTACACTTTGCGCGCCACACCCGCGCCACAGTCGAACCTGTCGGCGGCGGACAACGTCACTTCCTGGATTGTTCCCTCACTGGGTTTTACCTTACAGCAAAGTCCCGATCTGATGAACTGGACTGAAGCGGCGGCTCAACGAGTCTAAGAGTTGAGGAAAAGCATGAATTTGTTCGGACGACAAATTGATTACCCGTGTGCATGCAAATCCGAAGGCTGTGAAGATTATGCCAAGATAGTGAATTTCATGATCTGACCAGTTTACACCCGGAATTATCAATTCGCCATGCACAGGACGAGCACCGCCGCGGCTCTTTCTACGGGGGGCAATCGACGCCAGAATTCGCCTACATCCTTCTCCCCTTGGTTTCGGTTCACTTTGGTTGCGCTCTTATGGCGTAGATAATGACCAGGGGTCTGTTCATAGCGGGGCTATGCGCTCGCGGGCTTCCCGTCGAAAAACAATCCGCCGGACGGGCCGCCGGCGTCAAGAGTTCCAGCCCAGACGACGCCCTGAGCGGCCTCGGCCGGGGATCGATCATCGTCGTCGCCTCGTTCGGGATGGCTGGCGACTCGTCCTGGGTCCACGGCATTAATCAGGATAGGTGTGTCGGCCAGCGCGGCAGCATGAGTGGTGGTCAGTGCGTTGACGATGTGCTGGGAGAGCGAGCGGGCTGGTGAGAAGAGAAGGTTGGTGCCCCGCTTTCCGATCTGCTGCGCTCCAGCGCTTGAGACGTTGACGATACGGGCCGCAGGAGCCCTCCGGAGAAGTGGCAGCAGA
This sequence comes from Verrucomicrobiota bacterium, assembly GCA_049509875.1. Classification (GTDB taxonomy): domain Bacteria; phylum Verrucomicrobiota; class Verrucomicrobiia; order Limisphaerales; family UBA11358; genus UBA11358. The sequence continues at coordinate 1,484 of JBEKZM010000178.1, forward strand.
GCCTGGATGAGTCCTAAACACCCGAACACATCGACCTCGAAGGCCTCGTGGAGCGAATCGAGATCAACGCATGACCACATTGCCCATATCGTGGCATCGGTCCACGACCTTCTCTGTCAATTCATAAACGTCACGAAGCACCATTGTTTGCAGGGGCTGATATTTGGCAAATTAGTCACAAACCTGCTCGCGGACGTTGGCAGCGAACGCCAGTCCACCTATGACTACATTCAGTTTTAGGGCGTCCTGACCCGGTAGAAGCTCACGGCCGATCCGTTGGTGGTGGTAAACTGGTAAGAGCTCCCAGACACGATGGTGGTGAGTACGGCATTGGCATTCGTGGTCCAAGGGCCTTTGACCTGGTTTGCCTGCAACAAGTAAAAGCTCGTGGCGCTGCCTGAGGTCAGGAGAAAGTTAATCTTCACCTGGCTGCCAGATATCACGGGAGGACTCAGTTGGATGAGCGGTGAACCCGCGATGGCCGTAACGGTCCTGGTGGTTCCCACCTCGGTGGGGAACTGGTCGAAAATGACTCCGCGCACCTGTAGCAGGTAAGTTCCGGCTTGGGCGGGCACCAGGGTGAAATTGGTGGACGCGGTGGCGTTGGTGGCCTCACCCAACAGCACTCGGCTGTTCGTGATAGCGATGTCCTCAAGGCACCAGCCGGCAATCGGCAAGTCCAAGGGATAATAACTACCGGACGAATAATCGAAGTTGAACCGCAGAAGGGCGCTTTGGCCGGCATAGGCTGCGAGGGAAAGGTTGTGCGGGGTGAACGAGGATTCACCCGAACCATTGCTGCCTGCCTCGGCAAAGAGGTCCTGCCAAGAGGCGCCGCCGTCGGTGGAAATTTGCACGCGCGCCGTTTCATCGGAAGTGGCGTAACCCAGCAGGCTGCTGAAGCTCAGCATGGTGGAACTGGAAAGATACAGCGACTCGTTGATCTGCAACAGTTGCGGCAGCGGATCGAGGTGGCACAGATGGAAGCATTCTCCCGAACCCGCTGGTGGGTTGGTAATGATGGGGTAGTCGGGGGTCGGTGAGATGGTGAAGTGCTCCAGCCCATTGTTGGCATCGTCCACAAAGTCGCCATCGGCAAGTTGGGACACAAGCCATTGGTAGCCGGTAGTGTTGGGGTTCGGGTCGGTGCTGCAAGTGTACGGGTTGCTGGCACCAACGGCCGGTTGCGTGGGGCCGTTGATGACCAGAGGCGAATAATCGGCGCCCGGTACAGAGGGATCGAACAGAGTGACGTTGTAAGTAAAGCTGGCGGTGCCGGCGGAAGTACCGATGTTGCCGATGGTGATTGTGTAAACCGTGTCTGTGCCGCCAAAAGGGAAGCCGGTGTCGGTGGCCGGGTCCTGCGTGCCAAGATACCACACCAGCGTGTTCTCGCCGTAGCCAGTGACATAAGGCTGCTTTGTCACAGAAAGAGGCACGCCGTTGCTGGTCATGGTCACCGTCGCGGCGCTCAAATCTGCGTTGGACAGTGCGAACGACCATTGGGGAAACGCCACCTGATACGGGACGAAGCCTGCGGGCGGCCAAGAGACGTAGGGGGTGCGCGTAGCGGGACGCGGACCGCCGAAATTCGCGTCGAAAACCCAGGTCGCATTGGCGGAATTATCGTCGCCTTCGGCCGGGATGTCGCCGGTGCCCATGATTTCAGTTTGAGGATAGAGAATCCAGCGGCGATGTCCTACCTCAGTGTTGTTGCCGCCGTTGTCCAGGACGTACGCCGTGATGGCATCCGGCCCGTCGTTGCCCAGCGCCAGGTTGGAATTGGCCGATGCGTTCGTACCATCGGAGCTGAAGCATCCCCAGCCTGACCAGTTGCCGACGTGTTGCAGCTCGTTGTTTTCGGACATCATGAGGGCCGCCGCCTGGTCCTTCATGCACTCGGTGGAATCAAAAGTGATCTCCGCGGGAATGCCCGCCATGGCGCGATACCAGTTGATGCGGCGCAGGGTGGCGTCAACCCAAAGTGCGGAGTTGGTGCCCGGAAAACAGGAAGCGGTGACGGCGGTGGAATCAATGGGGATGCCCTCGGACGAGGTGAAGATGGCGTTGTAAAATTCGCGGACCTGTTCACGAGAACTGGTGTTCACGTTGAAACTGCCTGTGACGTCCCGGGGATGGGAGCCGGCACCGGGCAACCCGGATAGGTCCGTCGGCGGGGATGGCGGATCGCCCAAGTAAACGCCGGCGGGCGCTGACAAACCGGAGCTCAACGCCACGGCCAGTAAGATAAAGGAGAAGATGATGCTTTGCCTCATAGTATGCCTCGACGAAGGACTTACGGTAGCAGGCGCTGCGGGGGCGGGCAACTATTTTCGCGTTTTACACATTGCATTCTTATTTCTAATTATGCGGGTTGGCCAAGGGGGATAAGGAAGAAGCGGCCATGGCCGTGCGGCGGCGGGAGACGACGACGGTGAAAAGGATGGCGAAGCGCCTGGCCAAAGGGCAGTGGAAGCCACGTCTCGAATCTGCTGGCCGCGCCGCGCCGCGAAAGAAAGCTCGATGAAAAGGTGAAGGTGTAAAAAGTGGGAACCGACCGAATGGACCTTGGATAAATCCTAAAACATTCTTGCCCAATCGTTTACGTCTGACCACTCCAGGCACGGTTTCGAAGAAGATTTGTCTGGAAAGAGTCTGCATCTGTCGAATGATCTGCTCCAATTGGCGCTGGTTGGCGAAGTGTCTAGATGTTCGAATGCGGCCACCCCTGCCGCCGTTCTTAATGGGTTTGGCAATGGCAATGAACGCTGGCGAATCCAGCATTGCCATTTTGTGGCGATGAATCCGTTTGCACTTCTGGTGCTCTGTGTCGCTGGCTGGTTGAATCGCAACCAACAGAACATGATCGAATATTTGCAGGAGGAAATCCGTGTTCTCAAAGAGCTGTTGGGCAAGAAATCGCGGTTCAATCATGGCGAAAGCCGACGATTGGCGATCAAAGTCAAGCGGCAGGGGCGTAAAGCGCTGGATCGATTTTCCAGGATAGTGGTACTGAACACCTTGCTGGCATGGCACCCGGCGCCCGGTAGCTCGGAAATACGACGGGAGCCTCGACCAAAAAGCGGGACGTCCGCCCACTGTCTGTGAAATTAAAGAACTGATCTTGCAACTGGCGAGGGAAAACCACTCCTGGGGGGTGCACTCGAATTCAGGGTGCGTTGGCCAATCTCCACTATGAAGTGGGCAGGGGAACCATCGCCAACATGTTGAGTGCGGCGGGAATGGAGCCGGCGCCCGAGCGACGACAAAGGAGCTGTGGACGGGCAGGGGACTGGTGCGTTATCACGTGCTCTTCGTCATCAAACTGGCGAACGCGCGTGGTGCAGATTGCCGGCATGGTGCCCGAACCGAATGAATCCTGGATGTTGCAAACCGTCCGAAATCTGATCGATCCTTGGAAATGCTTTCTGCGTTCCTGCCGATTTCTTATTCACGATCGGTCGGCCTTGTTCAGCAGTTCCGTCAGCTGTTGCGCAGCGCGCAAGTGGAGACGGTACGACGGCTGGCCCGATCACCGAATTTGAATGCCTTCGCTGAGAGATTCGTGCGCACGATCCGCCAAGAGTGCCTGAGCCGCATGATCTTCTTTGGCGAGGATTCGTCGCGACGGGCGGTCGTAGAATTCGTGGCGCATTATAATGCGGAAAGGAACCATCAGTCGTTAGAGCACAAAATCATTCAGCACGAGACAACGGGGTTTCCCAGCATCGGCTGGATCCGTCGGCGAAAACGACTCGGAGGTTTGGTCAATTATTATTATCGGAAGGCAACTTGATGAACTAATCCGAATATCTGGACACTACGGGCGCGGCCGCAACTCCCTCCTCTGAGAGCCGGACATAAAGGAATAAATCCACTCCCAACAAGATGTTCGTTGTCTGTCCCCTCACCGTGACCCAGGATGGTCGCCGCCCTCGTGCATGGGAGTGCGGTGCGGGTACCTGCCGGACCACCGACCGGGAGAGGCGACCTTAGAGCTGAGGATTGATCACAATGAAAACTAATGGAAAGTTTGGCTGCCCAACGACATCTCGAGGAAATCTGAGAAGGTCTCGATTGCTGTGCTGGCAGGTCCAGAAATTTTGGAACTCGGTTAGCGCAATTTCAGATCACAAAATCGGCTATGGCATCACTTTAACGCGATAGAAACGGTTGCTGTCCGTCAGGACATCGAGCTTGCTGGCGTTTGAACTTACGGCGGTCACGTCGCCTGGGAGCGCGCTCCAAATGGAAGATTGGAGTTGAGGAATATATTCGATGCGATAGACGCTGTTTGAAACGGCCGTCCAAGCTAGCTGGACGTTGGTTCCCAGCACGGTCGGCGACAATAGAAATGGCTGCGGTGGGGGAGGCGCCACGCCGACGACCCGTGCAACTACGGCGTTTGGGCTGTTGCTGAGCACCAAGGTGACTCGGTTTGATGGATAGGAAAAGGAGGTGAAAGGTTGGCTGATGGCACCCGCGGTGAGCAGGGTGAACGATTCGTTCGTGGCGGGATAGAATCCGTTGGTTAAGCTTATGCTTAATGCGCCGGCCAAAGCCACGCTGGCTCCGGGAATCTGCAACTGGCCATAATTGGTTCCGGCCGCCGGGCCGCCTATCGCACAATTAAGCAACGCACTATTACCGGAAACATAGCCGCCGTTGGCCGAAATTATCCCCATCTCAATGTCCAACGTACCGTAGTTGACCAGGGGTACGCCGGTGGAAAAGGCAGTCGTGCCCAGGCTGGCGGTTTTGAGCAAGATGCCGTCATTGTCAAACCGGGTGCCACCGCCGCCTCCGTAAAGAATGGTGATTGCGTTTTGCAGGTTAAAAAGTGCGCCTGCATGGTTGGTGATGATGGCTCCACTGGATAACGCGATCAAGCCTGGCCCGGTCCACAGGGAGGTGCCGTCGTTCTCCAGGGTGCGGCTGGCCAGACTCAACGAAGCGGAGTTGGAGATGTTCAAGGAAGCTCCGGCGGCAATGGTTGTTCGGCCAGTTCCGTTCATCGCGCCGCCGATCCAAGTCATGGCGTTGCTTATGGTGATCGAGCCATTCCCGGCCAGAGTTCCACCCAGATTGAAGTTCTGGATCCCAAAATTGGTATTTAGAGTGACCGTGGCAGGGGCGCCGATGGCAAAGGCGCCGGTGCCGTTCAATTGAGCGCCCGGATTCAGCGTGTACGCTCCGGCGGACCAATCCAGCAAAGTCGCGGCGGAGGCACTGAACAGACCACTGGCCGAGCCGCCTCCGCCGGCCTGCAACATGGTGCCCGGTGCGAGTGTGACTTGGCCGTTATTGGTAAGCAGGCCGTTGCATATAACAGCGCCTGCCTGGACCCCCAAGGTTCCATTGTTGTTGAACATTATGTTGGCGGAAATAGTGTTGGTGCCCGCCCCGATTGATTTGGAATAAACGCCCGCGTTGTCAAAACGGCATGGAGCACCGCCACCGTAACCCACGGTGCCGGTGTTTTGCACATTGAATAAAGCGCCTGGAGAATTGGTGATGATCGCGCCGGTGGTCAGGACCAAGGGCGCAGTGCCGGTCCAAAATACCGTGCCTTCATTTTGCAACTGCCAGCCAGTAAGAGTAACCGAATTGGCGCCGGCAAGATTGAGTGTGCCGCCCGGAGCAATAATTGTCTGGCCGCTGCCGCTCATGATCCCATTGTTCCAGTTCAAGATATTGCTCACCGTCAGGCTGCCCCTGCCTTCAAGCAAGGAGTATAATTCGAGATTTTGGACGCTGACATTGGCATTCAACGAAAGAGCCGCGTTGACACGATAATCTCCTCCGCCATCCAGTTGAGCGCCCGGATTCAAGGCAAAGGTTCCACCCGCCCAGTTGACCACCGAGCCTGCCGCGGCATTGATTACAGCGCTGCTAGTTCCCCCGACCACGGGTTGCAGCGTGGCGCCGGAGGCAAGCGTGGTCTGGCCGTTATTGTTCAGCGCATCATTCAAAACCAAGGTGCCGGATTCAAGATCTATGGTGCCGTAATTATTCAAGGGCACGCCGCTGCTCAGGGACGTGGTTC
>JBEKZM010000179.1:0-7192 GCA_049509875.1 Verrucomicrobiota bacterium
CGAAAAGTCGCAACTGACCGGCCATCTATTCGTAGCCACGAATACCACCTTGATCAAGATGTTCGGCCAGATCGCTCCCGCCGTGCTAAGGATCGGGGGCAATAGCGTTGACACGACGTGTTGGGGCGGCTTGTCGAACAAGACACCGATCACAGTGGCGGAGGTGGAAGCGTTTGCGGGTTTCGTCAAGGCCTTGCCGACCAACTGGCATGTCATCTACGGCATCAACATGTCCGTGAACACGCCCACGAACTGCGCTGCCGAGGCGGCCTATGTCGCCAATGCGCTGGGGACCGGCCTGCTTGGTTTTGAGATCGGCAATGAATGCGACCTCTATCATGGCAATGGCATCCGCGCCACCAACTATGCGTACGCCCAGTTCCTTGGACAATGGCAGGCTCTTGCGGCGGCGATCACCAATACGGTTCTGGGCTGGGCCGTCACGAATGCCGGCCACGGCTGGGGGCTCACTGGTCCCGCGTCCGCCGGCAATACCGCGGGCTACACCGTGCCGTTCGCAAATGATGAGGCCGGAGTCATTGCGATGTTGACGCAGCATTATTATCGGGCGAACGGAGAAAACACAAACTCCACGCTTGCCTTGCTCTTGCAACCCGACCCAAACCTGCCTGGCACGGTGAGCAACCTCGTTGCTGCCGCCAAGGTGGCCAGGCTGCCGTTGGGATTCCGTATGGGCGAATGTGGTTCCTTTTACAATGGCGGTGCTCCCAATGTGAGCGACGCCTATGGCACCGCCTTGTGGACCCTGGACTTTATGTTCACGATTGCACTCCAAGGCGGCCAAGGTGTGAATTTTCATGGCGGCGGCGACGGTCCCGGATACACCCCCATCGCCGATAATGGCAGCACCGTTGTCCAGGCACGTCCGGAGTTTTATGGACTCAAGCTATTCTCGCTGGCGTGCCAAGGTAGTGCCATACCCGCTGTTGTGTCCCTGACATCGAACATCAATTTCACTGCTTATGGCGTGCGCCGGGCCAATGGCGGAATCAGTGCCGTCCTGGTGAACAAGGATATCAATAATGCCGCGCAGGCAATCATGAATTTGGGAACAAATGTCACGGCGGTGCAATCGGTTGAATTGACCGGGCCGGCGCTGGACAGCACGAACGGCTACACGCTTGGGGGCGCACCGATCAGCGCAGACGGTTCCTGGGCCGGCGGCGTCCAAGCGGTGACCACCGCAACCAACGGTCAAGTGGTCATCATCGTGCCACCGATCACCGCAGTTTGGTTGAACCCTGTGCTGCCGGAAGGCACCAACATCATGTTCACCGTGACGGGCAACCAGTTGGAGTTGAGTTGGCCGTCGCATTATACTGGCTGGTTATTGCAATCCAATCAGGTCAGCCTGGCAGCCGGCAGTATGTGGTTCGCGATGCCGGAGTCCACTGGGACCAATCATGTCCAAATTACAATTGAACCGGGCAAGGCGAATGTGTTTTATCGATTGATGTTGCCTCCCTGACGGGTCTGCATTCATTACGATTCCAGTAGCAATTTCTGACGATTCATCCAATTGCACCCGCCGTTACCGTCACCGGCGTCGGCGGTTCAGGTGCGACGGCGCACGCGGTTCTCAGCGGCGCTTGCGCGGTGACGAGCTTGGTGGCCGACTCCGCCGGCTACGGCTGCACTGGCGCCCCGACCGTGGCGATTGCGCCGCCGCCCGGCCCAAGTTACACCACCTACTCGGCTTCAATGACGTCGAAAATCCGCTCGCTGGACTTTTCGGCCAATTTGTTGGCGTAAACTGGCCCGATGCGCTTGACCAAGCCGCTGCCCAGATATTTCTCGATGCCTTCCTTGGTGGTCGGCGCGGTGCTGTTGAGCATTTCGGCGGGGAATTGAAGCCGCGCTCGATCAGGCCGGAAAGGCTTTCGGCATGTTTGGTTGGTGGTTGATTCTCCAACACGGGCATTCTGTCCTGGTGCGACACCTTGCACCACCCTAACTTTGCGCTTCCCATACCAGTGGACCAGTGCTTTAATACTCCACCATGAGTATTTTAAATTTGACCTCAACTCAACTACGACAAGCCGCTGATCTAAAAGAGAAGATCGCTAGCTTGGAAACTCAACTTGCCGGCATAATTTTTGTTGGCGGCAAACCCCACATACCGTCCATCGTACCGGAGCTGGCCAACCTTCCGAAAAGGCAAATGAGTCCAGCACACAAAGCCAAGATCAAGGCTGCGCAAAAGCTGCGCTGGGCCAAGGTCAATGCTGCCAAGGCCAGACCCGTTGCGGCTTTAAAACCGGAGAAGAAAGCGGGCAGGAAGATGAGTGCTGCGGGAAGGGCTGCGATCTCTGCTGCGGCCAAGGCTAGGTGGGCAAAGGTCAGAGCGGCGAAGAGGGAGGGTTGAATTTAAACGGCAGAGGCCACTCTCGATTGAGTGTCCTCTCGCATATAGATGGGGTTTAGCGCGATGATCGGACCTAAAAATGCCGACGCCACGACCACGAAGCGGAACTGGCGACGCCGACCGGCGATGGTTCCTGACCCGGTGAAAACGAAAGCTACCGCACGTGCACCTCTGTTTCCAAAAAGTGCATAAACGCACCTGGCGCGAATTGTCCCAACACTTCCGAGGGCAGTGATTCACCGCGCCGGAAGGCATTCAAGTATTATTTTTCGAGATCAATTTCGACATCGTGATTGCCGTTGGCGAAGCCCAGGCTGGCGGCCTGAAGCTGGTGCTTATCCAGCAACCATTTAGGCAGTCGTCGAGCACACCTTTAACCACTCCAAGACGGAAAACCCACCTGGCCGGTGGTTCATTTAATGCACGTAACCCTTCGTCGTGTTCTCATTCTGAGGCCCCAAAAGCGCGGCAATTTCCTCCAGAGTTGGGGACGCCGCCAGCTTTTTCGCCAGTGCCTCCTTGTCGAGCTTAGCGTAGCTGCTGGTGGCCTTGAAATGGCGCAGGCTATGGAAGCTTTTGCCAATGGCACCACTGATTGCCCAGCTTGCTGATACAGCGCGCTGGACGACCTGGCACAGGAAGAACGCCCACCGTCGTGGATTAACCGTCGAAGACCGTACGGATGAAAAGCCGACGGAGCGGCCCAAGGCCAAAGAGAGGGAACTGGAGGTCGTTCAGGAGAAAAAATGAGCGGCAAGGTGCCGGCGCAGGGGCCGTACGGTCAAGGATTCACCAAACGGAAAAACAGACTGCCTTCTTCGGTTGAATTGGTCGTGCTGTTGTTCGCGATGGCACCCAGATAATTGCCCCACACCGGCAGGGCAAGGTTGGCATTCGTTTGCAGCGTCCAACCCGTCAACGACTGCGGCCAGGAGACGACCATCTGCGCCCCGGAGAAAGTTATGCCCAGCATCGGGGCCGCCGCCGCCGTTTGCAGCGTGTACAATCCGTTACCGTACCAAGTGCCCGCATAGAGTTTGCTACCATCCGCCGACGAGGCAACCCCATTCCACCACACCAGCGGGGCACTAGTGTTGGGGTTCCAAGTTGTTCCTGAGTCTGCCGAGGTATAGATTGGGCTGCCACCGCTGTATGCCCCGGCCACCACCAACTTGGTTCCGTCAGCCGAAGAAGCCACCGTCCACCACCCACCGGCTACCGGTATGTTATTCGAATTCCAAGTCGCTCCCGAGTCAGTTGAGGTGAAAATCCTGCCCATTCCCGTCACAAACACGAGTTTTGTTCCATCCGCCGAAGACGCCACGGCGCTCCCGCCCCCTGCGGTGCTTGTCAGCGGCAGGCGTGAAATCCAGTTCGAGCCGGAATCCGCGGAAGTGAAAACAAAAGCGAGATTGCCAGGATCGCCAAGCCCGCCGCATGCCACGAGTTTGGTGCCGTCCGCCGAACAGGCAATCGAGTTCCAATTCGTTGTTGGCCCATTCGTGGTCCAGGTGACTCCCGAATCGGTCGAGATCGAGATTGGATAATTCGCCGGAGCCACCGCCATTCTGGTGCCGTTCGATGAGACACAAATCGATCCCCACTTCCTGGCCACGTTGTTCGATCTCCACGTCAATCCCGAATTGGTTGAAGTGTAGATTTGGTCGTAGTTCGCAGTCGCCGCCAGGATCTTGCCATCCCTTGACGAAGCAACGTACTCCCATTGTTCCAGCGGTATGTTGGAGGTTGTCCAATTCTGGCCGGAGTCCATTGAAAGATAAACACAGCCGGGCTGGAAACCTGTCGAAATATAGGCAGCGGCGACCACCTTGGTGCCATCGGCGGATGACGCGACCGAAGACCAATAGTTGCCAACTGGCGCGGTCGTTTGCGTCCAAGTTTGTGAAAAAGCAGGAACCACAGCGGCCATTAGGGTGCCAAGCGTGACTACCTTCTCACACCAAAACTCAGAAAAACCACAGCTGTCATTGGGTCCCATTGACCGATAATAATTGAAATAAATAATTCTTGTCAAGACGTCTGCTTTTCCCTCGGCTTCAAGCGGTTTACGCCGCTGGCGGATTGGGAGTGGTTGGACCACGGAAGGTCGATAGCGAACGCGGTGGAGTGTTTCAGCGCCGTCGAAGTGGTGGACGACGCGACCAAGACCGTCGCCGTGGCGGAAGGTGAAATATCTGAGTTGTAAAACCGCAAAATTAGTCAAGCGCCCCGTAATGGCGTTTGCTAGTTTAGCACAGAAATGAACGGCACAAGGCCAAAGCATCGGGCAACGTGGAATGATTATCAGGCGCGCATTCTGCGGGTGCTGAGGCATATCCATGAGCACTTGGATGAGGCGTTGGATCAGAATGAGTTGGCGCTGGTGGCGTGTTTTTCGAGTTTTCATTTTCATCGCGTCTTGGCGGTGAGGATGGGTGAGACGACTTCTTACCATGTGCGGGGCCTGGGACACTGTAAGGCGACTTGCAAATGTATGAGGCAGGATGAAAACGACGAAAATTACAAAAAAGTGCCCACGATGCTCGTGGGCAAGAAACCAAATGGCAAATCCCGATCTACCTCCTTATTGTCTATGCGACGTCAGAGTGGAATAATTTTCGGATTTTGCATGTTAGTATTTACAACAGCGAGCCGCGGAGCAGGCGATTCCGCCGTTCGCGTCGGCGTGGACTTTGACGGCATCGTCCGCACCCTTGACGCCACCATGTTCGGCGTCAATACCGCCATTTGGGACGCCACGCTCGACACGCCCGATTCCATCGCCTCCCTTCGCGAAGCCGCCCCGCTGGCCTTGCGTTTCCCCGGCGGCTCCATATCCGATCAATATCATTGGGCCTCGAACACCAGTGAGGCCGTCCGCTGGCAGTGGCCGATCTCCTTCAAGAGTTTCATGCACGTCGCCACCAACCTACAGGCTCAGGTTGTCATCACGGTTAATTACGGCTCCGGGACGCCCGAGGAGGCTGCCGCGTGGGTTCGTTGCGCTAATGTCACCAACCAGTGCAAGTTCCAATATTGGGAAATCGGCAACGAAAACTACGGCAATTGGGAACACGACAATAACGTCCCGGCACATGACCCGCTCACATATGCTCGTCGCGCCCGCGCTTATTTCGCACAGATGAAAACTGCTGATCGCACCATCAAAATCGGCGTTCCGGTAACGCAGGATATTCGGTTCAGTCCCGATCATTGGACGCCCGCCCTTCTTTCCGGCCTCAAAGACGAAGGCGTCACGCCCGACTTCGTCATATTCCATTCTTATCCCCAACTGCCGGGCGGGGAAAACGACGCCACCCTTCTCCGAGCCGCCTCCGAATGGCCCGAGAAAGCCGCCTACGTCCGTCAATTATTAGGTAAGCACCTCGGTCCAGCGGCCGCCGGCGTCGAGCTGTTTTGCACCGAGAACAATTCCATTCCCCTCAAGCCCGGCAAGCAGACCACCAGCCTTGTCAATGGGCTATTCCTCGCCGACAGCTTCGGACAGATCGCCCAGACGGAATTCAAAACATTTTTCTGGTGGAATTGGTGCAACGGCCTAAACGTCAGCCGAGACAAGACCAACAACAACAGCCCCTCGCTCTACGGTTGGCGCAACTATGGCAATTACGGCATGCTTTCCCGCGATCGCTATCCTACTTTTTACACGTTCAAGCTCCTCCAATGGTTCGCCCGCGCCGGGGACCGCATCGTCCGCACCTCCAGCGACAACAAGCTCCTCGCGGTATATGCGGCTAGGCGAATCAATGGCTCCCTAGCCTTACTTGTTATCAATAAAAGCCCCTCCGACGCGCTGACCGCGAATTTTTCCATTGTGAATTTCCGGCCCGCGCCCTCCGCTTCGGTCTACGACTACGGAATTCCACAGGATGAAGCCGCCCGCACCGGATCCGGCCCACAAGACATCTCCCTAACCGTTTTCTCCGGTGCCGCGCCAAAATTCCCTCGCGTGTTTCCGCGGTATTCCGCCTCGGTCATCGCCTTTTCCCCGCAAACGGCGAAATAATCGCTAACCCAATTCTGATTCTGTTGTCGGGAACTCGAAATGTAAACCGGCTTCCGGAAATTATGGTTAAAACCTCCTGAGTTCCGGCATTAATGCCCGTGCAACGAGAAAGAGACCCTGATAGGTAATGGCGACTAAATGATTCGGTATTGGAGTTCGATTGTGAAACACGCGGGCCGATTCAACGGGAGGCGGCCAGCGACTTCACCAGCAGTTGGAAAACCTTCAACGATTTCTTCAATAACCGAGTTGACGGGATGTGCGCGGCGGGTTAAGCCGGATAGTGAAAAAAGGGGCTTGAACCCCTACCTGACCAAGCCGTTCGCGTTCGCCGAGTTGCTCGTGCGCCGGCCCTTGACCGGCAAACGCATTGAGCAAGGTAGGGATCACCCAGATCGATGATGCCAGAACTAGTTTTCGATTTGGAATTTTAATGCAAACGTCACGCCCCAAGGCTTTCCGTCGCCGACGCACCGACAAAAATGTTGTTCACCTTGTCGGTTCGTGGTTTGCTTGTCAGCAAGGCGTCAATTGTTTGAAGATTGCTCAAGCGCGTGACTCTGCATATAAGAAATGACGGCCGGATCGATAGCTGAGCTGGCCCGTAGAGCTTTGTTTACGTCCATGGCACTGTAAGTTGCTTGCGATGTTTGCATCTCTTGGATGATCGTATCGCTCTTGACTCCCGCCGCAGTGAGTTGCTCGATGTCGTTTACGGATAACGGCGTCGGGGTGTCCGACGACTGCTGTTGTCGAATCTGATCGTTGTGCTGGATCAC
>JBEKZM010000018.1:0-65738 GCA_049509875.1 Verrucomicrobiota bacterium
ATGGGCTTACCTGTTTTGACATTGCCGGAGGCCAATATGGTGTTTATACGAATGCAATCATCAATCGATGCGAGGTTTCTCACATTACTGATCCTGGCGTCGGCTTTAGCTATTCGCACGGATTCACCGCGCAAAAGATTGAAAACTGCACCGTTGATGGCTGCGAGATGGGCGTTTATTATGAGCCGACTGCGACTAATGAAATCGACGGACTCCTTCCTGCTGTTTATGGGACGCCCATTGTCATTCAAAACAACACCTTTACCAACGTGCAAGCCGGAGTTGGCGTTAACTATTGTCATACCAACGGCACGATGGGGCAGGTTTTTGTCATCAGTAACAGCTTTGCGTTGCTTCCAGACGATGAATCCGTTGCCGTCCAGGCAAAAGGCGGGACGGCCTCCGCTTTTGTGGTTTTGAATAATATGGTTGAGCTTGCGAACCAGCCGCCCAATGATTCTGAAACTGACTGCGGATTCGTTTTTGGAGGTGTTCTTAACCTGATCGTAATTTCAAACAGCGTAAATATCCACAGTAGTTCTGACTATTTTATCATTGACGACCCGACGGTTGCGACCCGTGCGCTGAGTGCCAACACCGATCACAACCAGGCTTTGCTCCAAATCTCGGATCTGATGGGATACTGCTACCCGTATATGCAGCAGGCAATTCCCAGTCCATAGGTGCTTGCAAAGTTTTTGGTGACATCCTGGTTGTGCATGCTCCAACCCTCGGCTAAGCTCCACGCAGGGAATTATTTTCCTTTGGTCGAACCGGTTATCGCCCTTGACTATGAATGTAAATAAGACATCTGTGACGCGCCGAAAGTTTCTGCAATCCACGCTTGCGCTGCCGGTGGCGCTGGCCGCCGTGCCGTCGTTGTTGGTGCCATCGCTCCGGGCGGATGCGTCGGCGCCGGCCGGGGCACTGCCGCGCCGCCAACTCGGCCAGCGCGGCCCGCAGGCCACGATGCTGGGCATGGGCGGCATGGCGGGGTCCTTGAGCCCGGATTTTCTGGACCTCGCGTGGGCCATGGGCATTCGCTATTTCGATACGGCCAGGGTGTACATGAACGGGCAGTCGGAGAAGATCTTCGGTGCCTGGCTGGCCCAATACCCGGAGCGCCGGAAGGATGTTTTTCTGGTTTCCAAGGACGGACCCAAAAGTCCGGAAGAAATGCTCACCCTGATTGACGGGCGCTTGGCCGCCTGCCGCACCACTTATCTCGATGCGTTTTTCATCCACGGCATTGGCCCCCGCGAATACGGCGAAGATTCGTTGAACTGGCCCAAGAGCGACGCCCTCAAGAAGGTCGCGGGGCAATTGAAAAGTTCCGGCAAGGTGAAAATGGTGGGCTTCTCCTGCCACGACGGCCGGTTGCCGGATTATTTGAACGCGGCGGCGGAGGGCGGCTTCTTGGACATGATCATGCTCGCCTTCAATCCGTTTTACCCCAAAGGCGGACCGCTGGACCAGGCGCTCGATGCCGCGCACAAGGCCGGCATTGGCCTCGTGGCCATGAAGACCATGCGCAGCCTCGGCGACGTGCCGAAGCGCCTGCCGGAATTGGACAAGCTCGGCCTCACCACGCATCAAGCCGTGCTGCACGCCGCCTGGAGCGACCCGCGCATTTCCGTCGTCTGCAACCTGATCGACAACGTGGACCAAATGCAGAGCAACGCCGCTGCTGCCCGCAGTTACACGACGCCGCTCAAATTCGCCCATCGGCAACTGCTCCGGGAAACAATCCTCGCCGGCCGCCGCACCATGTGTGCCGGCTGCCCGGGTTGCGAAGCCGCCAGCCGGCTGACGGATTTTGCATTCCAGGACATCGCGCGTTTTGTCACCTACTACGAGCAGGACGGCAACCTGGAGGCGCGCGGCTTTTATCAGGCGCTGGCGACCAGGCATCGTGATGCCTCCAAAGTGAGTCTCGCCGCCCTGCGCGAGGCCTGCCATTTCAAGACGGACTATCCCGAAATTGTCCGCCGCGCCGAACGCTACTTTGCCGATGGAAAGGCTGCCGGCTAAAAGCTAATGACTGGATCGTCGTCGGTCGTCTTTGCTCGTTGCCCGGTTTTCGTGGGGTTCAGGCTGCGGTGGTGATGGCCGCGACGGGCTGGGATTCGACCGGTTGGTGCCGGTTTTTCCGGCCCAGGCGCTTGAGCGAAAGGCATGGTTTTTCAATGACCGTCCAGCTTGCAAAGGCGAGCAACAGCGTGAGCGGCAGGGTGAGGATGAAGTTCACCAGCGGCCACTGGAGGAGGGAATAGGTTGTCATGTGGCTGATCAGTGTTTGTTGGATGGGGCACGCATACAGGTAGGTTCCGTAGGACAGGTCGGTTTTGTTGGTCCATCTGGCCAGTGCCAGTTTTGGTGCGTAGGCCAGCCAAAGCAGGCAGTAGCCCCCCGCCAGCGGGAAGGCGATTGAAAACCACGGGCGGAAATGGCTGGCGGCCAGAAGCGTCGCCAGGCTGAGCGCCGCCAGCCATGAGGAGAACGGAATCCTGTCCTTCCAGAGCCAGGCGACGGCTCCGAAGGCGAAGCACAGGTAGAACTGGTCTGAGCGGGTATTGTATTGCTGCAGCGACATGATGCAAAACTGGTATCCGAGCCCTGTGAGTATCAGGACCAGCCACCGGCTTCGGAGGATGAAGCCGAGGCCCGCCACCAGGACCGCCAGGTAACACGTGAATTCGATTGGAATCGTCCAGAGCGGGCTGTTGGTCAGGCCGGGCCTCGGGTTGTGGGCGAACGCGTTGAGGTCTGAAATGCATTCGCTTTTCAGGAAAAGTGCGTCGTGCCCGGCTATTTTGATCCATTGCCCGGTCAAGTGGTTGCTCGCGATGAAGTTTTTGAATTCCGGGCAGATAAGCCATATCAGGGCGGCGCAGAACATCAGTGCCACGATGAATCCCGGGTAGATTCGGAGGACGCGTTTTATGGAGAAATCGAAGAATGATTTCGAGCGCTGCCAGCTCCCGGTGATCAGGAATCCGCTGATGAAAAAGAAGCCGCAGACAGCCACGGTTCCGAAGGTGACGTCGTGGGTCCAGCGGTTCAGCGGCTCATCTTTGTCCCCACCCAGGATGAGGGCAAAGGAGTGGGAAAAGATGACGGCTATTGCCAGAAAAAGTCGTACTAGATTGAGATTATCCTCTTTTGTGCCTTCGATTTTTTGACTGAGTGAAAGCATGCGGCGGCTGTGTCTTAAAATCGTTTGTGTCTGCGGTGGTCTTTTTGGATTTGGGCTTTTTTTGTCTGTTCGGGGCGCGCCAGCGGAGCGGTTGCTTCGGCCGCCGACTCCGGCTGGCTCACTGTCTCAAAAACCAACACCCACCCGCGATTTGGGACAATCGGGAGCCGTGTTTAAATTTAACAAAACTTAATCCCTCACGCGGTTTTATCCGGCCTTGGCCCAAGGAGTTCTTTACTGCCCTCAACGTCTGAATCATGTCTTTATGCCAGCAATTTACGTACCTTTATGCAAATTGCTGCGCAGCAAACGCTTTATCTGTGGTCCGTGGCGATCACGGGAAGCTCGATCAAGCTCGCTTTCTCCGGCGCGTGCCAGATGCGCTCGGTCGCCTTGATATAGTCCGCGGGTTTGGCGAACATGATGTTCGTCACGTACGACTGCGGGTTGCGATCGTAAAGGGGGAACCAGCTTGACTGCACCTGCACCATGAGGCGATGCCCGGGCAGGAACATGTGGCAGACATTGGGCAACCGAAGCCGATAGGGCAGTATTTGGCCGGGCGCGATGGGCTGCGGGTTGGCCGGGTCCACGCGATAACGCCCGCGCAATATGTCAGCCGACAGCATTTGCTCGTAGCCGCCGAGCTTGGGATGATCGGGAACCTCATCGGGCCAAACGTCGATGATTTTCACCACCCAGTCGGTATCGGTTCCGCTGGTGGACGCAAATAAACGGGCGACGGGCTCGCCGGCGACACGCAACGGCTCTTGGAGAGGCTCAGTTTCATAGACCAAAACGTCGGGACGACAGGCCGCGAAGCGCTGGTCGTCAACCAGCCATTCACCCCAGATCAAATCCTGGATTGGCCGTGGCCGGTACGGAACCGGCTTGGCTGGGTCGGAAACATATTCGTCATATTCATTGGCGGCGCCTGGTGGTTCAAATCCCAGTTGTCCGCCCGGGAGAAAATAAAGGTTGCGCGCTTGGTCCGGGCATCCCTCGGCGCACGAGCGCGGCCAGGCGTCGTAGCGATGCCACACATCGGCGCCAGTTTCGTACACCAGCACGCGCGGCGTATCCGGCATTGGAGCGTCCTTCAGGTAATGGTCCAGGAACGGCTGCATCACCGTGGCTCGGAACCAGGCGGCCGTGTCGCCTGCGAACTGAATCTGGCCGATGCCCCGGCCTTCGCCACGGCCCTGTCCGTGGTTCCAAGGGCCCAACACAAGATGGACCATTTTGCCGGTGGGGTCCTTGCCCGAAAGGGCCTGGTAGAGAGCGGGACCGCCGTAAATGTCTTCCTGATCGAACAGCCCATCGACGATTAGCAGCGGAACCTTGACCGGCTCCTGAGCGAGCCGTTTGTCAACCGCCTGGTCCTGCCAAAACCAATCGTAGGCCGGATGAGCCGCGATCGCCCGCCAGAAGCCGAGATGCTCCAGTCCGCGAGAGGCGGCCATGGCGCCGGCAGAGCCGGCTTTGAGGAACTGATCGTAAGTGTCATTTTCGCCCGACCACCAGGTCTGGTCATTGCTGCGCGTGGCCTCCTGCGCGTAGATGTATTGCAGGGTGCCGTCCTGCCGAAAGGCGCCATTGTGAAACCAATCATCCCCGATCCAGCCGTCGATCATCGGCGCGAATGGCACCGCCACCCGCAGCGCGGGATGTGGATGCACGGTTGACATGACGGTCGTGAAGCCCTCGTACGACCCGCCGATCGTGCCCACGCGCCCGTTGGATTCGGGCACGTGCTTCACCAGCCAGTCAATCGTATCGTAAGTGTCGGTGGCGTGATCGACTTCGGTGGAGTTGAGGGGCCCATGCAGGGGCCGGGTCATTACATAATCGCCTTCGGACCCATATTTGCCGCGCACGTCCTGGTAAACAATAATGTAGCCGGCGGCCACAGCCGTTTCATCCATTTGCGGAACCACTGATGCCAAATGCGGACTGTTAGAACGCGATACACGTGCCGAAGCGTTATAGGGTGTGCGGGTCAGCAACATCGGCGCCCGGGACGCGCCTTTCGGAACGAGAATGAACGTTTTGAGTTTCACACCGTCGCGCATGGGGATCGTTTCCACGCGTTTGACGAAGTCGAATTCATTGGTCCTGGGCTCGAAGGTCTTGGGCGTGTCGCTGGGGGGATTGGTTGCGGCTTCGTCCGCGCGCGCGTCGCCAGAGAGAAGCGCGACACCGGCGGCCGCCAGCACCGCCCAGATCGCCAGCCGGATTGAGGTTGCCAGCCCGGTCTCCGGGGCCATCGTCGTACTTTGAGGTCGCTGGCGTTTCGTCACTCGCCAAGAGTAACGCCGGAGGCGAAGTTCAGGCAAGCTGCACAACGATCAAGCCTTTACTTGGCTCGCTATCCGGTTCTGCTTCGTTGGAGGTGTTTCCATCGTTTTTCAATCCGCGGCAACGAGCCGGGTCGGAGACCGGCGCACGGGCGCGGGGATTCCAGGTGATACTTGGCCGGGCAATGCTCGGCGCTCCGCGGGAGCGACTTCAGGCCGGGACACCGGTCAGCTTGCCGACGACTTCGTCGAGCCATTCGCCGCCCGGCTGGGCGTATGGGCGGAAGGTCTCCAGGCTGCCTTCGCGATCGTTGTACAGCAAGGCGCGATGAAGGCCGAGCGTGCCGGCGGCGGGGGCGTCGATGAGACTGGCGGAATCGCTGGCGCTCATCTGGAAGACAACGCGCATTTCAAAATCTGTCAGCGCTTTCCGGCCCAGGAACCGGCTCACGTTGTTGTAGGTATCGCAGGTGAGGATGAGGTGAATGCCGCGGGAGGGCCCCTCGGTGATGAGGCTCAGCAGCGTGGCGGCGGGATTGGGCGCGTCGCCGCTGCTGCTGGAAAAGCTGAATTCGTCCTCCTGCCGCAGTTTCTTGAAAGTTTGCAGGCCTTGAATGAGCACAAAGATCTCCGGACCCGCCGATTCGTTGTCCCCGCGCTGTTTCAGCTCTTCCGCCAACGTGGCCATGGCCTCCGGCACCTCGGCATTCCCGACGGCCAGGACCTTGTGGGGCAGGGATTGGATGAGGCGGTCCATCACCTCGCGTTGCGGGAATCCCTGGGGTGTGCTGTCGAACACATAGAACTGCGCGGCGGGCTTCGGATACTGAGCGGCCAGCGCCACGAGAGCAACGGCGAGCAACGTGGACGTGCGTTCCTCGCTCTGGCCCACGACGAGCAAATGGCTGCCGCTTTGGCGCTGGAAACGGGCCTCGGTGGGACCCTTGATGGAATTGGGGGCGCCCAGCCAGATGGCGGCTTGAGCCGGAACCTGCGCGGGCTCCCGGGAGAGCGCCTCGCGCAACAGATGATTTTCGCGCACGTCGGCCGGGGCGTTTCCTTCGAACACAATGGGGCCGGGATACTGATCGCCGCTCTGGTCGGCGCGGGCGCGAATCTTCTCCAAAAAGCTGTCTCGCGTGCGGTCGGACAGCCAGACGGCCTGGAAGGGGCTGTTGCCTTCGATGGCGCCGGCGGCGTCGTTGTAGATGCCTTCCCCGGGCCGCGAGAGCAGTCGCGGCGCGGGATTGTCCTGGTCCATGATGAGGAAAGCGTCGGCCTCGTTGCACTGGAGGGCGATGCGGATGACCATCTGTCCGATGGTGGCCCGCGCCAGCGTGTAAGCGCCGCCGAGGGTCTGGGAGCCCAGGATCACATGGATGCCGAAGGCGCGGCCCTGCCGCACGATGCGGTCGAGCAAAACCGCCGCGCCCTGCGAGACGCGGTCTTCCTCGGTGAAAAACTCCTGAAATTCGTCGATCATCAGCAGTGTGCGGGGGACCGGATCCGTGCCGCCGGCCCGCTTGTACCCGGGCAAATCCTGCGCGCCGAGTTTGCGAAACAGATCGCCGCGCCGCCGCAATTCCTCGTCCACCCGCTGCAAGACGCTCAAACCAAACTCGCGGTCGCTCTCGATGGCGACGACCCGGGCATGGGGCAGGTGGCGGGTGCCGTAGCATTTGAACTCGACGCCTTTCTTGAAATCCACCAGATAAAACTCCACCTGTTCGGGGCTGCAGCGCAGGGCGAGGTTGGTAATGATGATGTGAAAGAGCGTGGATTTGCCGGAACCGGTTTTGCCGGCAATGAGCGCGTGCTGGCGGGTGCCGCTGCCAATTTCGAGATATTGGAATTTGGTGGCGCCGGACCGCCCGATGGGAACACGCAACTGTTCGGTGGTGTCCTCCGTCCACAGGTCGGCGTCACCGGGGGCCACGGTTTCAAACGGCACTTCCACGCGCGTGGAATTCCGGCTCAATTCGCCGACGCGCTGGAGATAATCGGTGGCCAGGGCGTCCGCAGGCGGGGCGTCGAGCAGCAGCCGGAGGCCGGGGACGCGCCAGTTGGACAATTCAAAGCCGCCGTCAGTGCACGTCAGGCAGACGCTGTTCTTGCGGAGTTCGTCGGGCACAAAATCCTGGGGCACGGCGTTCCGCTGGTCCCAATGGATGAGAGTAAAAACCCCGCAGCGGGCGCCGCTGGCGGCAATGTTGCGCAGGCGCCGGGCGGCGGTGTCGGTGAAATTCACCGGAAAGGACGCGATGACCAGGAAATGGTATTTCTCGGCGACGCTGCCGGCTTCAGCGTTGTATTCGGCGATGGTGGCATATTCATTGCGCAGATACATCTGGATGATCTTTTCCATGTGCTCGTTGAGCTCGGCCAGTTTTTCCTCGAACTGGCCCGATTGCGTCCAGATGCGGCTGTTGATGCTGCTTTCCTCGTAATCGGCCAGATGCGTGAGCGCGGCGAAATTCTGGCCCAGGCCGACGGGATCAAAAATCGTGAAACTCAATTTGCCCGGCGGCGTGGCGGCCAGAAGGCGGAAGATGATGTTATTAATGGCGCTGAACGCCTCGTCACCGCTGGTTTGGCCGGATTCGAACAGAATGGAGCCCTGCTCCGGACAGACCAGCGCCAGCGGCGCGGAAAGCGTGGCCGGGCCGAACCACGGCAAACGCGGATCCTTGGGGAGGGGGCCGACAAGTTTTTCCACCCCGCCTTCCAGCCGGCCAAATCGCACCGCATTTTGAAAATGGTCCGGCGGCGTCCAGTTCTCCCAGAGCTCGGGTTCCCAAGGCGGACAAAGTTTCCCGGCGGCGTCATTGGCTTGGCGCAGTTGTTCGCATAACGGCCGCAGACGATTTTTCCAGTCGCTCTCCAGTTCCTGCCAGCGGTGGTTGTACACGCTTTCAAACTGGGTCACGCGGTTCTCATGCGCCTCGGCCAGGCGCTGAAACTGGGCCTGATCGGCCGTCTTCAAGTCCGCCAGCCGTCTGGCCTGGCGCTCCTGGAGCCGCTCCAACGCGGCGGCGCGCTGGCGTTCGATGCGGGCCACGATCCGTGCGGCCTTTTCGTTGATGGCGGCCGGCTCCTGGCCGCGCCGGCTGCTGATATCCCTGACGGCCAGCCGCCATTCCTGATTGAAGGCCTGCTTGGTATTGTCAAATTCGCCTTTGATGCGGGCCTGTTCGTTTTGCCAATGGGCCGCCGATTTGTCGAGGCAGGCCTCGAACAGGCGCCGCGCCCGGGCCAGATCGCCGGCCAGGGTGGCGGCGGCCGGCGCCGCCAGGCGCCCGCCCAGAAAATAAATCACCGCCACCACGCCGAAACCGGCCAGCGCGAGGCCCGCGGCCAGATGCGAAATCAGGATCTTATGGAAATGAGCGCCGACTGGATCGGCGGCCGCCACCCCCCACAGGATCACGGTCAGCAACCAGAGGGGCAGAAACCGGAACAGGAGCGGGAGCGGCTGCTTTTTGAAATCCGCTAATTCACCGGCGATTTTCTGCTGCAGAGTTTGCAGCCCGGCGAAGAGGACCTTGTGATCCGCGGCCAAGTCTGGTTGGGGCCAGGGGCGGTCCGGAGCGAGCAGGCGGCGGAATCTTCCATAGCCGCCGAAGGCCCGGCGGACGGAAGCTTCCAGCGTGATCAGGGCATTGCCGGCCTCGGTCAGACGCAGTTGCAGGTCCTCATGGTCCGCGGTGGCGGCGGCCAGCGCCTGATCACGCCTGACCTCCGCTTGCTGAACCCCTTGCTGGGCGCGCTCCTTCCATTGCCAATCCTGCTCAGCGATATTCTTGAGCACGCGGCGACTGACGGCCGAGTGGGCGCGATTGAGCCAGGCCTTCCGGCATTCAAACCGCGCCCGGCACTGGTCTTGTTCGAGTTTCAGGGTTCCTGCGGCGTTGACTTCGCGCTCATGAGCCGCGGTTTCCTGCTCCTCGCTGCGGGCGGCGAAGTCGCGCATCTCCGCGGCGGTTCCCAGGCGGAAATCGGAATCCAGCTTCTCCTGGCGTGCGGTGATCTCGCTGACATTTTTCCTGAGCGCGTCCAGCAGGGCCAGCAGGGCGTTGACGCTGGGAAGACTATTCACAATCGCTCCTCACTTTTTTCAGCAATTCGTCCAGTTTTTCGACGATGAGCAGGGTGCGGTTCACGCTGGCCGACAGCTCGGCGATGAACCGGCGCTCGAATTCCTCGCTTTTGGCGTCGCGCCAGTAGTTCTTCGTTTCCGACCAACGGAGCGAAATGTCCCGCGTCAGACCCGCCAACCGGCCTTTGTTGCCGCTCAGATTCATTAACCTGTCCCAGTCGTTCCGGAGGTTGGCCGCCCCACCTCCCGATAAGCGTCCAGTGCCCGGATTGCCTGGTCAAGATACGCGACGGCGCGCTCCATTTCAACGGTGAGGAAGCCATGCAGTTGTTCCATTTGTTTGACCAGCGGGCCGGTCTTGTTGTCCAACTCGCGGTCCCATTTTTTGAGGACCGTGAGCTTGGCCTCTACGGTGCGGAGTTCCCGTTGGGCGCGTTGCACGGCCATCTGCTGAAAACTGGTGATTTCGCCCATTTTGGACGTGGAGGCGGTGAACAATTCCTGCCGGGCATCCTCCAGTTTGCGGCTGCGCAGGCGAAATTCCTGTTGCCAGAAACGGCGCCGGTCATCCTCCAGCCACGAGCGCGTGCGCAGGACTTCGCTGGTGATTTCGTCCAAGGCCGGCCGCATCTGGGCCAGATAGACGACCAGTTGCGCCCGAAAGGCTTCGATCGCTTCGACGGAGGTGATTTTGGCTTGTTCGGCCATGGTCAAAAAGGAGCCGCGATCATCGGCACGGTTGGTCAACGCTGGTTCAAGTACTCCTCAATGCGTTGTGCCTTGCGGAGCAGGAAGGGCGTGTGTTCCTTGGAAAGCTCGGTGAACTTCTTGAGCGCCTTCATGGCCTGTTTGAATTCTTCGGCGAATTTCTCGTGTTCCTGGTCCGCCCAGGTATCGCCCAGGGCGGCGAACCGCGAGTGCAGCAGAACCATGCGGTTTTCGATTTCGGCGTTGAAGCGCTGCAGCTCGTCCGCGAAGCGCCGCACTTTTTCGGGGTCCATTATGGCTTGCGACATAATCTTCTAATTTGTTCGTGTTGTTCCAACATGCCTCATCCGCCCGCATAAATCCACAGGCGTTTTGTTTTTTCCGGGGAGGCCGTTTTAACGCAAAGGCGCCAGGGCGCGCCGCAAACCATTGGAAAGGGAAACATTTTCTTGGGGAACAAGTTTGGCTGCCACGCCTCTTACGAGAAAACTATGAAGACCAGATTCAAAAACTTTGGATTCGTTGCCGCAGCCGCCCTGTGGCTGTGCTGGGGCTGCCCACTTTCCGGCCGGGCCGCAGTCGCCAACGTGACGGTGAACAATGTGCCCGTCGGGTTTGTTCCGGCGACGACAAACATCTTCACCGGCGACAAGGTGATTTGGACCTGGCCCGCCGGCGCCCTGGAGCACAATGTCACCAGCACCAGCGATCCGCAGGCGTGGGCACCTTCGGCCACGTTGAACGGTCCGGCCACGTTCACCAACACATTTACAACCGCCGGCACGTTCCCCTATGAATGCACCATCCACTTCTTCACCGGCTCGATCGTTGTCCAGGCGGGACTGGCGCCGACCGTGAGCATCACCGGTCCGACCAATGGAACGGTGTTTGCCACCCCCGCCAATGTTAAAATCAGCGTGGCCGCCGCGGAAGGCGGCGGCTCAATCACCAACGTGGAATTTCTCGTGGGTTCAACCGTTCTGGCCAACGAGACCGCTGCACCGTTTGCCGCCACCACCAATATCCTGTCGGCCGGGACCTATCTGCTCGCGGCCGTTGCCAGCGATGGCAGGGGAGCGAAAGCGACCAACGGCGTCACCATCAATGTTGTCACACCATCGTCTTTGGTGCTGAACGGGGCGACGCGGAGCAGGGCGGCGACATTCCAATTCAGGTACGGAGCCGATTCCGGGCTGAGCTATATTGTCCAGCGTTCAACCAATTTGCTTTCGACCAACTGGCAGACGCTCACCACCATCAAGGCCAGCGGCAGCTCCGTGAATTTTACCGACGTCAACGCCACGGCCAATTCCGGTTTTTACCGCGTTGGCCGGCTGCCCAATCCGTAACCGCGTGAACGGCGCGGAAAAATCAATGAGACCCTGGGGAATCATTCTCATCGTCTGGTGGCTCGGCGTGTGGCCTTCATTCGGTGCGCCGGCGGTCACGTCGTCACCACCCGCGCCGCCGCCGGCGCCCCGAACGTTTTCGGCCTCGGGTGTGGTTCTGGCTGTTCATCCAGACCAGCGAACCATCGTCATCCGGCACGAAGCGATTTCCAATTTCATGGCCGCGATGACCATGCCGTTCAAGGTCAAGTTTGCCGCAGCGCTGGCCGGACGGCAGCGGGGCGATCAGATCACGTTTCAGCTTTACGTTACCGCCACAGAAAGCTGGGTGGATCAGTTGGCCAAGATCGGAAGCGTGGCGTTGCCGCCGATGCCGGCCGGCGACCCGCCGGACGAGGCCGAGACATCGCGCGCCAATCGCCGTGGCTCTTTTGGAAGGCCAACCTTCCTCGCTCCGGCCGGCGGGTCGCCGGCCGGAGCGGGCGAGCCGTCCGCGCCACCCGCGCCCAGGCCGCCGCGGCCGACGCTGCGCGATTTCCACTTCACCAATGAACTCGGCGAGCCGGTGAGCCTGAATGATTTTCGTGGCCAGGCGCTGGCCTTGACGTTTTTCT
Source organism: Verrucomicrobiota bacterium (assembly GCA_049509875.1). Taxonomy (GTDB): domain Bacteria; phylum Verrucomicrobiota; class Verrucomicrobiia; order Limisphaerales; family UBA11358; genus UBA11358. The sequence continues at coordinate 12,261 of JBEKZM010000018.1, forward strand.
ACACGCGCTGTCCGCTGCCGGAGTTTTGCCCGCGCCTCTCAAAAAACTTCGAGGAAGCCTCGCACCAGCTGGCCGCACTGCCCAACGGGCCGACGAACTGGCATTTTCTTTCGGTTTCCTTCGACACCGGATTCGATTCGCCGGCCATGCTGAAAGCCTACGGCGAGAATTATCATTATGACCCCGCGCATTGGAGTTTTCTCACTGGCCCGCCGGACAAGATCGGCGAGCTGGTCCGGCAATCCGGCGTCACCTGCGATCCTGACGGCGCCACGTTCAACCACAATTTCCGCACATTGATCGTGGATGCGGGCGGCCATCTGCAAATGGTGTTCATGACCGGCGGGGACCTGTCGGATGAAATCGTGAGTGAAATGCTTAAGGCAGCGGCGGTCACTGATCGGCCTGGTCCGCCGGAAAATAAATCGGAAAACCAATGACCATGAACCCATCGTCATTCGTCATTTTCATCGGAACTCATCGCGGATTGCTCCCACGACTTGATTGGGGATGAAATTCCAGCGAACACTGGTCACGGCAGGAGTCTTGGGAATCGCCGGCGTTGCGGCGTGTTTTATTAATTCGTGCGACTCGCTGCCAGGCACGGTGGTGGCGCCGTTGGAAATTCCCGGCGCAACCTTTGTCGGCAACCAGGTTTGCTACGACTGCCACACCAACATCACGCGCCGGTTCGCTGCGAGTCCGCATGCGCATCTGGCGCTGGAAAACACCGCGCTGCCCGGCGGGACGGGGTGCGAATCCTGCCATGGTCCGGGCAGCAAACACGTGGCCGCCGGCGGCGGCCGCGGGCAGTTCATCATCAATCCCGGCAGGGAGCCGCAGGCCTGTCTGCGGTGTCATTTGCCGGTGCGCGCGGAATTTGAACTGCCCGCGCACCACCCGGTCCTCGAAGGCCATATGAATTGCGCGCAGTGTCACGACCCGCACGGCGCCGATATTCTCAAAGCGTCCGGCGGCCTGGCGATGGCGCGGCCCAACGAGGACTGCGCCCAGTGCCACCGCGAGCAGACGCGGCCGTTTGTGTTTGAGCATCCCGCGCTGCGGGAAGGCTGCACCACGTGCCACAAACCGCACGGCTCCATCAACCGCAAGATGCTCACCCAGCCCGACGACAATTTGTGTTTCCGCTGTCACTCGCAGGTGCAGGGACCAGGTGTGCCGCCGGGCGAGATTTACATCGGCGACGTGCCACACAGCGCCATGCTCCGGATCGGCACCTGCTGGTCGGCCGGCTGCCACACTGCCGTGCACGGCTCTGATGTGGATCCGCGTTTGCGGTATTGAAGAGCAGGGTGACCGGCAATGCGTGATGGATGAAATGAAAATTACCATTCAACGCCGCGCGGGGCTGCCCTGGTTTTCCCAATCAAGTGCGGCGCGAGCCGGCCATTACATGTTGCGCGGCCTGCTGGCCATTGGTTTTTCGGTTGCCGCCGCCGAAACCAATTCCCTCGTCGGCCTCCAGTTTGACCGCGATGTGCGGCCCATTTTCCAGCAAAGCTGCTTCCGCTGCCATGGGCCGGAAAGGCCGAGGAGCAGCTTCCGCTTGGACGACCGGGACGAGGCGCTGAAAGGCGGCGACGACAATACCAATGACATCGTTCCCGGCCACAGCGAGCAGAGCGCCTTGATCCGCTACGTTGCCGGGCAGGACGAAAAAATCCAGATGCCGCCGCCGGACCGCGGCCCGCCCCTTACGCCCGCACAGGTCCGCCTGCTGACCGCGTGGATTGACCAGGGGGCGCTGTGGAGCAGCAACCGGCCACCGGAGTTCACCTTCTCCGTGGCCCCCACACTGCGCTCGATTGAGGTCCAGGGCAATCAGGAAAAATTCCGCGAACTGGAGGGCGTCCAGGAAGGGCTTGGCGGCGGCGCAGATGGATTTTCCGTCAGCGAGCAGCTCGCGCCGGACGTAAAATTTGCCCTGGCCGGCCATGTGCGGATGCCGGAACAAGACATCCAAGTGACCATGGCGCTGGACCAGAAAGACTTCGGCTTTGTGCACGGCGGTTTCGAGGAATGGCGGCAGTTCTACGAAGACATGGGCGGATATTACCCGCCATTCAAGCCGCCGGACTATTCGTCGGACCGCGATCTTCATCTCGACATGGGCCGGCTGTGGCTTGATTTTGGCCTGCTGCTGCCGGATTCGGGGCAATTGGTTTTTGGCTATGAATACCAGTTCCGCCAAGGCACGGAAGCGCTCCTGGCCTGGGGCCCGGTGACCCAGAACAACACGACAAAAAATATCTATCCCGACACCGAAAACATCGGGGAAGGCACGCACGTTGTCAAAGCTGATTTCAGCGACACTTGGTGGGGCTGGAACTTGGAGGATCGGACGCGCGTCGAGGTCTATCATCTCTCGGAGCAGCGCAATGACGCTGGGAGTTACACCAACGGCCCGAACCCGAGTTATTTGGAGCGGGTGGATCAAAGCGTCCATTACACGGAAGGCATGAACACGTTGCACGTGGAAAAGCAGCTCACGGACTGGTGGCTGGTTTCCGGCGGCGCCTTGCTGTCGGAGCTCGATGGCACGACGCTTCTGAACCAGAGCACGGTAAACGTTTTCGGCGCACCGGTGTCTGGCCAGTTTTGGCAGACGGAAGGCATCACGATCAGCAGCGTTTCCCGCGTGGTAAGCCTGGGCACACTGCTGGTGCCATTTCGCGGCCTTAGTCTATCCGGCGGCGCGCAGGGTGAGTGGACGCACGAAGACGGTTTTGGCAACGTCAACCTGGCCTTCGGCGACCCGGCGGTGCCCAGCAGTTACTTTCAGTATCCCGGCACCGTGAACGCAAACCTGGACCGGACGGATGCCTCGGAAAATTTCAACGTCCGCTTAACCCGGCTGCCGCGCACCGTGCTGTTTGCCGAAGCACGGTTGCAACAGGAAAGCGTGGAGCAATCCGACACCTCAGACAACACTGTTGAACCGGTGGACCAAAGCACCGACGCGCTCAACCATTATTACGACGCACGCGCCGGCTTCACCGTCTCGCCGTGGAACTGGCTGGAAGTGGGCGGCCATTACCGGCAACGCGACAGTAGCACCGGCTACAACAACCTGATCGCCGATCCCGGCAACGGCTATCCCGGTTTCATCACCCGCCGCGACATCGCGCTGGAGGAAATCGAGGGCCGGGTGGTGGTGCGTCCGGTTTCCTGGTGGAGCGCCCGGCTGACTTATGACCGGGACGCGACGAAATTTTCCAGCGCGGCCGCCGGGGTGACCAATTTTAACGGCAGCGTGATTACTCCCGACGACAGCCCAATTTTGGACGGCCGCACGACCGCGGACAATTTTGGTTTGGAACTGACTTTTACGCCGGTGCAACGAGTTTATTTTTCCGGTTCCGCGACTTACAGCCGCGACCGCACGACGACGGCCGGTGAGGACAATATCGCGGTGGTGCCGTACGCAGGCGATACCTGGACGCTCAATGCCAGCGCCGGTTACGTGCTGAATGAAAAGACATCGTTGAACGTTACCTATGCCTTTTCGGAAGCCAGCTACAGCCAGAACAACACCGCCGGACTGCCGCTCGGCCTTGATTTTACGCGCCACGAATTGCTCGCCGGCATAAAGCGCCAGCTTACCAAGCGCCTCTCCGGCGCGCTGCGCTATGAGTTTTCCCAATATGCCGAGCCCAGCAGCGGCACCGTGAACAACTTCACCGCCCACGGCATTTTTGCCACGCTGAGCTACCGCTGGCCGTGAAACAAGCTGGCCGTGGAACAAAGTTGTCGAAAGCTCCCGCTTTCCCTGACTGGCTGGGGTCACTGACAACCGATCGACAATGAACTGACCGGCGGGGGCAAACAGTTTCATCGCCCATTCCGTTTATGGGACGTTATCCTTCCAGTTCAGGTGAGGCTGTGAAAGGCGCTACGGGCTCGCCTCCATAGCAGATTCGACGGGCAGGGAGACGCGGACCAGGCCGGAGGGCGAGGGAATAATCTCGAGTTTTCCATGGTGGGTTTCGATGATTTTCTGGCTGACGGCGAGGCCGAGGCCGAGGCCGACATTGCGGGTGGTGTAGAAGGGAGACGGGATTTTGCGGGCGGCTTCGGCGGAGAATCCGCTGCCGTTATCCTGCACCTCAATGGTCACCTCATGGCTGCTGTTGGCACCGCCGGGGTTCAAGGTCACGCCGATTTGCGGGCTTTTGGGATTGGCCTGGAGGGCGTTGAGCAGGATTTCCGCCAAGGCGTGTTTGAGGGCGGGACGATCGCCGCAGACCACGAGCGGCTTGCCGTGGTTCTCGAACTTCAATTGAGCGCCTTCCGCGGACTGTTGCTGCGCGGCATCCTGATAGGCGTCTTCAATCAGTTTTCCGACCGGGAAGACCTCGGTCTGGATTTGACCGTCGCGCGCCAGGAAGCGCATTTGATTCAACAACCGCGAAACGCGCTTGACGCCTCCGGCGAGGGCGTGGTCCAGCGAGTCCCGAAACTCGGCGTCGCGAAATTTCTCGGCCAGGAGTTGCTGATGGGTCGAGAGCGGCACCATGGCGTTGCCAATTTCATGGGCCAGGCGGTCGGCCATGGTCCGCACCAGCCGCAAATTGGCGGTTTCAACCTCCAATTTCCGCAACTGTTCGCTCTGGGAAAGGTCATCGGCGGTCAGCAGGACCGACGTGGGCATGGCCACCTTGCCGCGCTGGAAGGGCACGACGCTGACATTGTAAATGGTGCCCGGGGCATTTTCGGGTTCGTAGCGGAAGGGTTCGAGCGCCGCGCCGGTTTTCAGCACCTGATAAACTTTGGCCCCGAGCACCTGGGGCAGGTCGCTGAACTCCAGGCCGCCGGTGCGCTCATTCTTCCGGCCGAAATGGCGGCGCGCGGCCTTGTTGGCGTGCAGCACTTTGAGATCGCGTCCGAAGACAATGCAGGCGCTGCTCAATTCGCGGAGCACATCGGTCATCATCTCATTGTTGCCGGCCAGTTGGTCATGCAACCAGATGTTGCGGAGCGCCAGCCCGACCTGCTCGAGCAGGTGAAAAATCATTTCCAGCTCCACGTTGACGAGCGGCTCGCCGGTCACTCGGCCGTCAAAAACCGCAAGGCCCACGATGCTTTCACGGTCCGGGATGGGCACCGCCACCTGGGCGCCCAGCAGGTCGAATTCCTTCTGCGCCTCGGCATCCATTCGCGCTTCATCGCTGTCGCGCCGCAAAATGCGGCCCAGGCGGTTGACTTGGGCGCCGATGCCCGAGTCGAGGGACAGCTCAAAGTGTTGCAGGAGGCTGGAGGAAATCCCGATGGCCGCCGCGGCGCGCAACCGGCGGCTGTCGTCGGGCGACGCCAGTTCGGCCATGGGGGTACAGGGCCGGTTGAGAAAGATCGCCGCGCGATTGACGCTGAGAATCTCCCGCAGGAACTGAAGGAACTTCTTGAGCATGGCCTCCGCATCGAGCGAATGCGTCATGATGGACGAGAAATCGCGCAGGACCGTCAGCGTCTGCGCCGCGTTGACAAAGCGGGCGGCGGCGGTCGGGTCGGTGGCGGTCCGGGCAAAGACCGCGGTATTGCCGGCCGGAACAACCGGGACGGGTGTATGAGCGGCGGCGGACTGCGCCCACAGGCGCTCCAAAATCGAATTAAACAGCCGGGGCCTCACGGGCTTGGTCAAAATATGGGTTACCCCGCGCAGAAAGGCCTCTTCCTCCCAGTCCGACTGCGGCAATTCCGTATAGGCAATGATGGGTGTATGGGAGTCCCGGCGGCGAAGGCGCTCGATGCTCCACACGCACTCCACCCCCATCAGGTCGGCATCCAGAACACAGGCGGAAACCAGCCCGTGGACGAGCAACGGTTCGCCTTCGTCAATCGACTGCCGGTGGATCACCCGATATTGCTCGACATTCAGGCTGGAACGAATCGCTTCGGCAAAGTCTGGATGGGAAGACAAGACGAGAATGGTCTTCATGCGGACAAATCGTTGTGATCAAATAGGGGTACGGTCACGTGTTCGCCATCTTCCGCGATGTGGGCAGCCGGGTCAAACGAAACTTATGCCGAAATTTGCCACGAAAGGGTTGACCTAACCAGTCGCCAGCAATTTTTTCCACAGATCTTCGTTGAGCATCGCCTTCTTCAAAAAATCCGTTTCCTCCATGGTCGCCGCGGATTGCTCCGGGTTGAGCGGCAGATAAAGTGTGATCCGATTGCCGCCGGCCGGCAAATTCCGGGCATCGATTCGGCCGCCGTGGTGGTGAACGATAAAGAAGCAAGCCATCAGGTTGATGCCATATTCGGAAGGCGCGCCGTGCGCCACCACGAACGGGTCCAGGACCACGCGCAACGCCTGCTGCGGCAGCGCCGGGCCATTGTCCTCCAGCGACACCGCCACCTCCTCGCCGCGCAATTCCGCGCTCAGGTCAATGCGGCTGCCGGCGGGTAACATCGCCAGTTCATCGCGCAGCAGCAGATCGAAGAGCCGGTTGAACTTGGGCTGGTCCACGCGCAGAGGCGGCAATGAATCCGGAATCCGGTTGTCCACTTGAATGTGCCGCTCCGCCAGGGCGGCCTCCAACTGCCCCAGCACGCCGCCCACGACCGCGGCCAGGTGAACTTCAGTGGCAAACGGCTGGCGGCTCTGGTTTTCCGACGCCGTGCGCAAGTCACCGAGCAAGTTGGTGATCTTTTCAATCTGTCCCTGCACGCTCTCGTAGTATTCGTGCCAGAAATCCGGATCCCGCAGGCTTTTGTCGCTGCCTTTTTCCTCGGCGAGCTTCACGGGGGCCAGTTCCAGGAAGGTCTTGACCGCCACCATGGAATTGCGGATGTGGTGGCTCAGGCCCGCGGCCAGCAGGCCCAGGCTCACGATGCGGTCGGCAATCATCATGTTCCGCAGGACGGACATTTTCTCGCGCAGCAACTGGTCGCGCTCGTTCTGCACCATGAAAAATTGGAGCGCCTGCTTCAGGGTCAGCTCCAACTGGGCGGGCTCCCACGGCTTGGACACGTATTTGTAAATGGCGCCGCTGTTGACGGCGGCGATGGCGGCGTCCATGTCCGCGAAGGCGGTGACGAGGATGCGAATGATCTGCGGCTGGATTTGGCGGACGTGTTCAAGCAGCCAGACGCCTTTTTCCCCCGGCATGCGCTGGTCGGTCATGAGCACGCCGATTTCTGCGCCTTGGTCCCGCACCAATTGGAAGGCATCCACGGCCTTGTTGGCGGTCAGGATCGTGAAATCGTCGCCAAAGGCGCGCGTGAAATTGACGAGGGACTTTTCCTCGTCGTCCACGTAGAGCACGGCGAATTTTTTATAGTCGTATTGGTTCGGCATGATCGGGTTCGGTCTGGGCGGCGGCGGCGGTGACCGGCAGGTCCAGCGTAAATTCGCAGAATTGGCCCGGGTCGCTGCGGGCGCTGACGGTGCCGCCGCAGCCGCGCACGATGCCGAAGCAAATGCTCAGGCCCAGGCCGGTGCCCTTGCCAATTTCCTTGGTGGTGAAAAAAGGGTCAAATATCTTCGGCAAATTTTGCGGCGGAATGCCCGGGCCGTTGTCGCGAAGGGTGAGCCGGCAGCGTTCGCCTTCCGGCCGGCTCCAGATCTCAATCCGCGGTCCATCGCCGGCGGGGAAATGCTTGTCGCCGAGGGCATCGATGGAATTCTCGAGGAGATTGACCAGCACCAGGATGAGATGATTGCGGCCGGCACAGATTTTCTGACCCGGCGACAGGTCCAGCTTCAGCGGAATTCGCTTTTCCTTCAATTCGCCAGAGACAAAGCGCAGGGCGATGTTGAAAACCTCCTCCAGGCTCACTTCTTCCGGGGCCTGGCCGCCGGGATGGGTGAAGGTGCGGAGATCGGAGACAATGTTGTCCACCCGCCGGAGGCCGTCCTCGATGTCGGTGATGATGGCGTCGGCTTCCCCCTGCAAATCCGGCGGGAGGCTGCGGGTTTTCTTGCGCAGCACAAACAGGCCGGTGCGGGAATAGTTCAGCGGATTGAGGATGTCGTGCATGAGGCCGGCGCTGAAGCGGCCGAGGGCCGACATTTTTTCGGCCTGAACGAGCTGCATTTCCGTTTCTTTGATTTCGCGGTTGGCTTGCTCCAGGGCCACATTCTGTTCCGACAGCTTGTTGTTGGTGAGCTCGAGTTCACGCCGACTGAGGTCAAGCTGGTAGCGGTAGGCGAATTCACGATAACGGAATTTGCTGTAAAAATAATTCCCCGTGACCACGATGATGGTGGTGGACAGCAAAAAAAACAGGTTGTTGATAAAGACGCCGTGGAAATGCAAAGTCCCGTGCAGCCGGCAGGCCAGCAGATATTCCAGCGCCACCAGGGCGCTGGCGGTGAGGCTGTCCGCAAAGCTCCAGCGGAGCACAAACCCGGTCACCAGCAATACGAGATTCAAACCCGCGTAGTAGGGCGAGTCGGCGCCTTCGGGCGTGCGGAAAATCATGTAGCAAATGGCGGAACCCGGCAAAAGCACCAGGGTGACCGCGAAGAACCGGTAATGTTGCTTGCCGAAGTTCGAGAGCAGGACGTTGAGGAAGATGGCAATCAAGCCCGAACATCCCAGGCGGACCGCCAAAAACTCATAGGGAAGCCCTGGCCGGGTGGGGTACAGGGAAGTGGGGTAAAGGGAGAAATCGAGGAAGCTGAACGAGGGCACCAGCAGTATGCCGAGGATGCAGGCCACCTTGAAATTACCAATCGTGACCTCGCGATCGTAATGCTCGAACGCCTCGCGAAGTTTTTGCGACAGCGGTTCCATGCTTCAATTGGCGGGCGGCTTGCGCAGCTCCAAAAACAGATTGACGAGCGACGGTTCAATCACGACGGATGAATTGTCGAGCTGCAGCCCGACCGGGGCCAGGCCGGCCATGCAGCGGGCATCGCGGTAGATGAGATGCCAGTCCAGAAGAAATTCCACCATCCGGCTGAATGGCTTGGTGTGGTTGCTCATGTTGGCCACGACGACCAGGCCTTCCGGCGCCAGCCATTTATAGAATTGCTCGACCAACTGCCGGCAGGCCAGGTCCGAAAAATAATCGAACAACCCGCCGCAATAGATCAAATCAAAATCCCCGCCCAACGGGTTGGTGGCGCGCTGCGAACCGGCAATCAGTTTCATCACCGACATCTGGTGGAACTTGATGCCCGTGTGCCGGGCATGGCGTGCTTTGGCGCCCAACAACTGGGTGCGGGCGAACTGAATGGTTTCCTCGTCAAAATCCAGGAGGACAAAGTCCGCCTGGCTGGACAAGGGCTGTTCGGCCAGGAAGTTCTGAATCTCGCGAGCGGGACCGCAACCGACATTTAAAACCCGGATGCGCCGGTGCCGGCGTTGTACGCGGGCGGTTTCCTTGATCAGCCGCGATTGCATGTGGGCGATGCGGTTGCGGACGGATTTGGAAGCCCACTGGCTGACCAGCCAGAAATGGACCAGCTTGGCATAGAGCGAAGCGCCCTCGAAAGTATTGCGATGAATCATGTTCATGATTTCGTAATCGCCCGCATAACCGAGGGGCTTGTGGTACGTCCGGTAACCGAACGGGGCACACAAGAAAAGCGAATGCAACTGCCGGCGCACCAGCAATTGATGGGCGGGGAGCTGTTCGGCCGGTATGGCCGCCGCCAACTCTTCGAAACGCTCGTGCAGCGTGTCAATGGTCGCCAGCACGCGGGGCGCCAAGTCCTGCGCCACCTGCAATTCGACGCGCGGGCGATCTGGCGCCGGGTGGTTTTGGATGGCGATCTCGATGTGTTCGGCCAGCAATTTGAGTTCGAACAGATAATTCTGCAAGTCCAGCACTACCGCCTTGAACTCGGGCAGCACCCGGGCCTGCTGCTGCCAACGCGCAAAGTGGGCGGCATAGGCGGTCTGCACACTAGCCGAGCCGTTGTCCGGCGTTTTAATGGGATTGGCGATGCCCGGTTCGTCCAGATTGACTTCACAAACGCTGACCGCCCCGGTGTTAAGGACATTTCGGATGACTCCGCGTCCGGAATAGACCAATTCCCCGCCCAGGAACAGGCGCAGTTCCTTCAACAACTGGGAGGCATGAAGCCAGATCTCAGGCTGGTGCGTTTCAAACACGACCAGGAACCGTTCCAGGCGCACGACCGCGGCAGTGAGCTCGCTGTCGTCGGGGGTTTTGAACAAAAGCGTCGCGCCGTGAATGTCGCGTTTCATCACGGCGATGGATTCGGCCTCCATCGGCTTGGCGGTAGGCGGAGGAGCGCTGGTTCCCTGGGTGCCGTTACTGGCCGGACGATTCATATTTACTGAATCAATAGCCGATTTTTATCGCCTTGGAAAGCGATTGTTAAGCGCGCAAATCAGCGGCCCATTGCCGCGGGTCCCGGCGGTTCCGCAGCCTTTCAAAAATGCCAGCCCACCGATATGGCCACGGCATTACTGATGAAACTGTAAGTGCCGTCCCCGGTCTGGCCCGCGGCCGACGGCGCGTTGCCGGCGACGGTTCGGTCCGGGCCATAACCAAATTGGTAGGCGATATCGAAATCGAACTGTTTGCCTTTGTGCCCCAGGCCGACGCTGAAAAAATGCCGGTCTTCATCGGCCACGATCGGCAGGTAATGGGACGATGAAACCGAGTTCTCGTTGAAAATATAGCCGGCGCTGACATGCCAGCCGCAGTCAAGGTAGCGCGTGACGCCGAGCTCGTAATACCAACTCGACTGCCAGTCGAGCACGAGTGGAATGTCTTTGGGGAACAGCGGCGGCAACGCGGCGGCCTGTTGGATGGTGACCGTGCCCAGGCTTTCCCAGTCAATGTAATCGGCGTCAAACTCAATGTTCCATTTTGGCGTTGGGCGATAGGAAACACCGCCTTCGGCCTTCAACGGAATCTGAAAATCAGCTTGCGCCGGGGTTCGGACGGCAAAAGTCGGATAATAATAGGGCGCCGTCGGCAGCGGCGTGGCCTGGCTGTTGTAGGCGGAGGTGTAGCCGTTCAAGTTGATTTTGGTGCCCGATTGCAGGGCCGCGCCGAAAGAAAGCTGTTTGATCGGTTGCCACATCAGCCCGAGATTGCCGGCCAAACCCCAGCCATCGCCTTGAAACCGGAATTGATCGTACGGCTGGTTCGGCCAGAGAATGCCCTGCCGCAAGTCGAGATTGGCGTAGTTGGCCGAGAGCCCGGCGCCGATGGACAGCGAGTCGCATATCTTATACGCCACCACCGGATTGATCGCGATCTGTTCCAGGGACCCCTGGGTACCGAGTGTGCGAAAGCCCGTGTTGTTCGGGAAGCTGCTGCTCAAGCCGGAGGGCGCATAGACGCCCAAGCCCAGGCTGAATCCGTGCTCGGTGTTGTTGTAACTGTAGAAAAATTGGGGTATGGCGCTCAACGGATTATTGTTTCCGTAGGTTGCGCCGGTATTTGGATTCTTGTATTGGGGCTGCAGCGAAATGCCGTATGCGCCGACCTCAAAATCGTTGCTGGGCAGTTGCGTCAGGCCGGCCGGATTGTAAAAGATGGCCGAGGGATTGTCAGCCGTGGCCGTGACCGCCAAACCGCGGCCGACGGCGAAGGCATCCTGATCCGGCAAATCAAAGCCGGAAGCAAGGACCGAACCCGCCGATGCGGAGAGAATCACCGCGGCGTATACACGGTTGGGACAGTGTTTGTATGGTTTCATGGACATAATTCAGCGGGCGCTTGTTCTGGGAGCCGAAGGGTGCAGGTTTTATGCCGGATGACGCCAGCCTTATTTCTTTCTCTGATTTAAGGAATCAGGCGCGCCTTCACTGCCCCTTGTCCCCGCCGGTCCGGGCCAGGAGGCCGTGATGCAGCTTGGAATGGCGGTGGCCGTAAAAGAAATAAATGACGACGCCGATGGCGAGCCAGACGATTAGGCGGGCCCAGGTGTCCGGGGGGAGATTGATCATCAAATAGCCGCAGGAAAGAACCCCCAGGGGCGCGACCAGCCAGAACAACGGCACCCGAAACGGGCGGTGAAGGTCAGGGTCGGTGAATCGGAGGACGAAGATGCCGGCACAAACGATGGCAAATGCCAGCAGCGTGCCGATGGAGACCAGTTCGCCGAGCAAGCCGATGGGGAAAAGTCCGGCGATGAGCATGGAAGCCACGCCGGTGATGATTTGCGCCAGCCACGGCGTGCGAAAGCGGGGATGGACGGCACTGAAAACGGGGGGCAGCAGGCCATCCTTGGACATGGAATAGAAAATCCGCGGCTGGCCGAGGAGCATCACCAAAATGACTGATGAAAGGCCGGCGATGGCGCCAATCTTCACGAAATATTCCAGCCAGGCGAGCGAGGGCCCCAGGGTGCTGATGGCTACCGCGATAGGTGCCGGGACATTGAGTTGCGTGTAATTGACCACACCCGTGAGGACGAGCGAGACCAAAATATAAAGGACGGTGCAGATTCCCAACGAGCCGAGCAGCGCGATGGGCATGTCGCGCTGCGGCTTCTTGCATTCCTGTGCGGCGGTGGACACGGCATCGAAGCCGATGTACGCGAAGAAGATCACGCCAGCCGCGCGCACGACGCCCGACCAGCCGAAGTGCCCGGGATCCACTGCCGGCGGTACAAAGGGATGCCAGTTCACACGGTTGATGTAGAACGCGCCGACCGCGATGAACGTGAGGATGACCGTCAGTTTCAAGGCCACGATGGCGTTGTTGAAATTGGCCGATTCCTTGATGCCGATGACCAGCAGAATGGTGATGGCAGCGACAATGAACATGGCCGGCACGTTGAGCACGGCCCCGGAGGCAGTCCAGCCCTGGGCGAAGAGATCCCAGATATTCCACCAATGCGCTCCTGGCGCAGCCACGTGATCATACGGGGCAGAGGTGAACCCGGCAGGAATCACGATGTGCAGATCCTTCAAAAAGGAAACGACATATCCCGACCAGCCGACGGCCACCGTGGAGGCGGCAAAAAGGTACTCCAGAACCAGGTTCCAGCCGATGATCCACGCCACAAATTCGCCGAGCGTCGCATACCCATAAGTGTAGGCCGAGCCGGAAAGGGGAATCATCGAGGCAAACTCGGCATAGCAGAGGCCGGCAAAAGCACAGGCGATTCCGGAAAGAATGAAGGAATACACAATTCCCGGCCCCGCGAACTGGGCGGCGGCGTGGCCCGTGAGCACAAAAATGCCCGCGCCGATGATCGCGCCGATGCCCAGGGCAGTGAGATTGACGGCGCCCAGCACACGTTTGAGGCTCGTGTCGGCTTGCGCCTCCGCCTGCAACGAGGCCACGGTTTTACGTCGAAAAATGTTCATGCGGGATTCTCCTCTCGTTTTGGGCGGTTAATTGGCGCTTTCTGCACATACAAGTCAAGCAAATGCTCAAAAATCCGCTGGTGCAAAACGACCGGTGATCCATAATGGTCGGATGAACAGGAATCGTCATTTTGCAAGTGATAACTATTCTGGAATCTGTCCCGAGGCCTGGGCCGCGATGGCCGAGGCCAACACCGGCCACGAAGTCAGCTACGGCGACGATCATTGGACCCAGCGCGCGTCGGATCGCCTGCGCGAAATCTTCGAGCGGGATTGCGAGGTGTTCTTTGTCTTCAACGGCACGTCCGCCAATTCCCTCTCGCTGGCGTCGCTGTGCCAGTCTTATAACAGCGTGCTCTGCCATGAACTGGCGCATGTGGAAACTTCCGAATGCGGCGCGCCCGAGTTTTTCGCCAACGGCAGCAAGATTCTCTTGCTCAAGGGCGCCTACGGCAAAATTGACCCGGCGGAAATCGAGCCGGCGGTCAAGAAAAGGACCGACATCCATTACCCCAAGCCGCGCGTGTTGAGCATCACCCAGGCCACGGAGGTGGGCACGCTGTACTCAGTGGCTGAAATTCAAAAGCTGGCCGGAACGGCGCGCCAGTTCGGCCTGCATCTCCAAATGGATGGCGCGCGGTTCGCCAACGCCGTGGCCGCGCTGGGCGTGGCGCCGGCGGACCTGACCTGGCGCGCCGGGGTGGACGTGCTGTGTTTCGGCGGCTCCAAGAACGGCATCGCCCTCGGCGAAGCGGTGGTGTTTTTCGACCGTGAACTGGCGCGTGACTTTGACTATCGCTGCAAGCAGGGCGGCCAGCTGGCGTCCAAAATGCGCTTCTTGTCCGCCCCCTGGCTGGGCATGTTGAAGGACGGCGCGTGGCTGCGTCATGCCGGACATGCCAATAACATGGCGAAACGGCTGGAAACGGGGCTAAAGCAGATTCCCGGCGTGCGAATCAACCATCCGGTGCAATCCAACTCCGTGTTCGCCAAGATCCCAAATTCCATCGAGGACAAGCTGCGGGCACGCGGCTGGCATTTTTACACGGGCGTTATCACTCCCGATGAAGCGCGGCTCATGTGCAGTTGGGACACCACACCGGAGGATGTGGACGACTTCGTCAAGGATTTGAAGGAACTCGCCGGTTAGATCGCGGTCGCACCAGAGCACAAGCCTTTGCGCAAGGCGTGCTTCCGGTCCGTCGAGCGACCGGCCATTCGCCATCTGCTGCCGTTCCAGCCGACTCATTGTGCGGATCTGCGGCCCGCAGCAACGTCGCCCGTCAGGTAGATCACGGATTACGAGAGGCTTTTCTTGGATTTCGGAGGATTATGAGGCTCACAGAGTCGCGTTCCGGCCGGAGCGTGGGGCTGCGACCCGCGGCAAATTTGCCTGTCAGGACGTCTGCGGATGGTGCGGGATGCCGTGAAGTTCCGAGGCTGCTGCGGCTCGCTTTCGGGATTACCGGGCCAGGTCCTCGGCGGATACAGCGAAATCCTGCATCAACTTCATGATCAGCGTCGCGCGGCCCAGGGCGTTGTCCTGGGTCTCGCCCAAAAAGCTCTTTAATTTGAGCCGCGCGGCGGCGATGACGTCACCGTTGCGGTCATGCAATGGCAGCACGATGAAATCCGCGCCGTGTTCACGGCCAAAGAAGACGGTGCCGTCGCGGATGGCGCCCAGTTCCGCATCGGTGCCCGGCGCGCCTTTCTCCAACGGGTCCTTGCAGGCCAGGATGGCTGTCGTGTTGGTGGTGCTCAGGGAATAAATCTGCAGATCCAGAATCCGGGGTTGCTGGCGCAGCACGCTGTTCACCATCAGTTGCGCCGCCGGCACGATCGGCGTGTAATCGATCACGGCATTGGCAAAGTACGTCACGGCGTCGGACTTCGTCCAGAACCCGATTTTGCCCTCCGAGAAAGTGTTGTCGCCGAGCGTGGGCATGGCCAGCTTGCCGTCCAGAAAAATCGCGATCTGGTTGCCGTCACATTGCACGGCAAGCTGGTGCCAGGTGCCGGTGGCCACGTTGCAGGCCACCCCCACGGGATCGGAACGGATCCCTCCGACCACCTTGTAGAAGCGGATATTCTTGCCCAGGCCGCTGACGCGGACGACGTAGAAGTTGGAGGTGTTTTGAAACCGGAATACCAGGCCGGCCATCTGTTCGGCCACGCCGCTGACCATTTTGAACTGCGCGGCGAAGCGGAAATTGCGGAATGTGTCCCCTCCATAAACAAACATGGGAAATCGCTCGTCGGTGGGATCCTGGCTGGTTTGGGCCAGTACGCTGCCAGCCCCGGCCGCGGTTTTGGTGGGATCGGAAAGCTGCGCGAAGGCCGATGGCGCCTCGCCGGGCAGCAGTTTCCAGGCGGCCGGTCCGCCGCCGCCGAACAGCTCCGCGCGGAAATTCGCCAACGAACCGTCGGCGCCAAGGTCGCCAAAACTAAACTGCAGCTCCGCGCCGGCCGCCGGCCAGCGCAGGAGCCATAGACTTAATAAAACGAAGCAGCGCATGACCCCAAGGCTAGCAAACGCAGGCGCCGGTGCAAAACAGTTTTGCCAGCCGGCCCGGCCTGCGGCGCAACTCGATACTGCCCTCCAAATAACGAGCCGTGCGCCACGGCATGGGAGCGCGGGTCTGCGACCCGCAGCAACGTCGCCACTCAGGAAGTTTCCAAATTACGAGGGGTTTTGAGGAGTACAGAGGTTGCTGCCGCTCACAGAGCCGCGTTCAGGGCGGAGCGCGGGTCTGCGACCCGCAGCATGGTTGCCCGTCAAAACGTCTGAACTCGACGGCCACAGTGAGAATTCATCAGCTGCTGCGGTTCACCGAGTTCCGGCCTGGGGCGGCCTTTCCCGGGCACGGCTTATTTCGCTGGCCGCGCAAACTGCGGCTTGCCCCCTTTGGCCGTCAGCGTTAATGTCTTTGTCAAATATAACAACTTATGTCACAAACGGGCCGCCAAACTCTGAATGTCAGCAAGGTTCTTTGCGTTATCATGGGCGGCGGGCAGGGCACCCGCCTCTTCCCGCTGACCAAGGAACGGGCCAAACCGGCGGTGCCGCTGGCCGGCAAATACCGCATTGTGGACATCCCCATTTCGAATTGCATCAATTCCCGTTTCCGCCGCATCTACATCCTTACGCAATTCAATTCCACCTCGCTGCACAGCCATATTTCCCGCACCTACAAGTTCGATCAGTTTTCCGCCGGCTTTGTCGAAATCCTCGCCGCCCAGCAGACGTTCAACAACACCTCCTGGTACGAAGGCACGGCCGATGCCGTCCGCAAAAACCTCGTCCATTTTATGAACCACGATTTCGACTACCTGCTCATCCTGAGCGGTGATCAGTTGTATCGGATGGATTTCCAGGAGATCATTGAGCAGCACCGGGAGACCGGGGCCGACATTACCATTGCCACCCTCCCAGTCAGCCGCGACGAAGCCAAGGCCTGCGGCATCCTGCAGATGGGCGACGACCGGCGCATCACCCGCTTCGTGGAAAAGCCCAAGGACGACCCGCTCCTGGATTCGCTGCGCATCACCCCGAAAATGGCCGGCCCGCTGGGCCTCAAGGACGGGCACGATTCGTATCTGGCGTCGATGGGCATCTATGTATTTAACCGCGGCGTCATCCGCGACCTGCTGGACAATCCGCTTTCCGACTTCGGCAAGCACATCATTCCCCACGCCATCAACACCCACCGCGTCTTCGCTTTTGTGTTCCAGGGCTACTGGGAGGACATCGGTACTATCCGCTCGTTTTTCGAGGCGAACCTGGACCTGACCACGGAGCTGCCGCGCTTCAACTTCTTTGACATGAGCGCGCCGATTTTTTCCCGGCCGCGCTACCTGCCCGGCTCCAAGATCAACGGCGCGGACATCGACCACGCCCTCATTTCCGACGGCTGCATCATCAACCGCGCCCACATCAGCAACTCCATCGTGGGCCTGCGCACGCTCATTGGCGAGGGCACCACGCTGAACCGCACGGTGATCCTGGGAAGCGACTATTATGAAGCCATGGAGTCCGTCCAGCGCCACGAGAGCAACGGCCAGCCCCGCGTGGGCATCGGCGCCCACTGCAAGATCGAGAACGCCATCATCGACAAAAATGCGCGCATTGGCAACAACGTGATCATCTCCCCCGTCGGCAAGCCCGAAAACCTGGACCATGAGCGCTACTATATCCGCGACGGCATCGTGATCATCCCCAAGGATGCCATGATCCCGCACGGAACGGTGATTTGAAATATAATCACCGTGTTTAACCCCCGGACCATCTGGCAGAACCTCAATTCGCCGCGCCGCTTGTTCTTGATCGCCGGGCCGTGTGTCATTGAAAACGAAAAGCTCTGCCGCCAAGTGGCGGCTTCGCTCACCCGGACCTGCCGCCAGCTCGGCATTTACTACATTTTCAAGGCAAGTTTTGACAAGGCCAACCGCACCTCGGGCAAGGCGTTTCGCGGTCCGGGGATCGAGTCAGGACTCCAGACCCTGGCGGGCATCCGCGAAGAATTCGGCGTGCCCGTGCTGACGGATGTTCACACCGAGGCGCAGGCCGCCGCCGCCGGCGAAGTCGTGGATGTCCTGCAGATTCCCGCGTTCCTCTGCCGGCAGACCGATCTGATCGATGCCGCCGTGGCCACGGGTAAAATCGTGAATCTGAAAAAAGGCCAGTTCCTCTCACCCACGGAAATGGGGCGCGCGGCGGAAAAAGCGCGGCTGGCCGGCGGCCGTCATATTCTCCTGACCGAACGGGGCACCACCTTTGGCTATAATAATCTGGTGGCTGACATGCGCTCGATTCCCATCATGAGCGCGTTCGGCTTCCCGGTGGTGTTCGACGCCACGCATTCGGTGCAGCTGCCTGGCGGCGGCGGCGACAAATCCGCCGGCCAGCGGGAATTTGCGCCGGTGCTGGCCAGGTCGGCCCTGGCCGCGGGTGCCAACGGCGTGTTTCTGGAAACACATCCGCGGCCGGACCAGGCCCTGAGCGACGGCCCGAACATGATTCCGCTGTCGGAAATGAAAGGCACTTTGCGAGCGCTGTTGAAGGTTTTTAACGCCGTTAGAAAGTGACGAGTGACACGTGACGAGTGACCAGCTACAAGCTACTGCGCGGCGCGCGAAAACTTGCGCCGCCCGCCCGCCGTCACTCGTCGCCCGCCTCAAACGCATCAAGCTCTTTCTGTGCGACGTGGACGGGGTGCTGACGGACGGGTCGATCTTCATCGGCGGGGAGCGCGAATTCAAGCGGTTCAACATTCGCGACGGCTTGGGCCTGGTGCTGGCCCGCCGCGCGGGCTTGAAAGTGGGCTGGGTTTCGGCGCGCCCCTCGGCGGCCACGCGGCTTCGCGCGGAGGAATTGAAGATTGATTTTCTGGTGCAACAGGGCGACAACATGGGCAAAACCGCCGCCATCGAGGAACTGCTGGCCCGGCAAGAGTTGAACTGGCGCGACGTTTGCTTTGTCGGAGATGACGTGATCGATTTGGGCCCGTTGACGCGAGCCGGTCTGGCCGTGGCCGTGGCCGATGCCGTGCCGGAGGCCAGGGCGGCCGCGCATTGGGTGACCCGCGCCGCCGGCGGGCGCGGCGCCGTGCGCGAGACGGTGGAGATGATTTTGCAGGCGCAAAAGAAATGGCAACCTTTTTTGGATCATTACGCGGCATGAACGTGAAGGCGAAAGGACTTCTTCTGTTCGCGCTCGCGCTGTGTCTTCGGCCCCTGCTGGGACAAACGCAACGGCAACCAGTCCCCCTCTCCGGGCCCGCCACCAGGCTTTCCTCCGTTGAATACTGGCCCGCCCCCAACGACAAGCAGGCCAAGCTGCGCTTGGAAGGTTCCCAAATGACGCCCCTGCCGGACGCCAAGTGGAACGTCAAAGACCTCACGGTTCACTCCTTCAGCGAGACCGGCAAATTGCAGGCGGTGGTGGAAGCCCCGGAGTGCGTTTACGAGCCGCTGGACGGCGTCGCCAGCTCCCCCGGCCATTTGCATTTGAAGTTGATGGACGATAAGATTGACACCAAGGGCAGCAACGGCTTCGTTTGGCGGCAAAGTGAAAATACTCTGTCCATTACCAATGTTCACACGGTCATCAAAACCGCCGCCGGGAAATTGTCCATACCATGAGAAACGGTCTTATTTTGTCATTCATTATCGCGATGGCCGCCCTGGCCGGCGCCCAGTCCAATTCTGTTCCGGCCGAATCCCAGGATATTGATTTGACGGCCGGCGGCGGCTTTTACGACGGAAACGCGCGCGTGGTGGTTTACTACGATCATGTCGTGGTCACCAATGCCCAGGGTAGGCTGGCCTGTGAACGTTTGACCATCCACCTGCCTCCCGAGGGGGCGGAGGACAGCCATCCGACCAACGCCGTGGCGGAAACCAATGTGGACATTATCTACGTGGATAATAACAGCAAAACCAATCACCTCATCGCCGCCAAGGGCATCTATGATTACAGCGTCGTGAAGGCCGTCACCAATGCGACGTTTACCTTTTGGCAGGCCACGAACACCAGCGACGACGGCTGGTTGACCGGCGAACCGCTCACCTACAACCTCCAGACCAGGGAGTTCAATTTTGGGGAGGGCGTTCACATGCACATCAAAGGACATGATAGCGGCACCAATGGCTCGCCCTTCAACCTTTTGAAATAGATTTTGTGTGAACGAAACCCAGTCCAATCCAGAACCGCCGCCGACCGTTCCGGGACCAGCCGCGGCCGCGCCGGCCAGCGGCACGCTCCTGGTCACGCAGAACCTGGCCAAGGAATATCGCGGCCGGCGCGTGGTCGACGGCGTATCCGTGCACGTCGGTGCGGGCGAAATCGTCGGCCTCCTGGGCCCGAACGGCGCGGGCAAGACGACCACCTTTAACATGGTCGTGGGCGTCGTGCGCCCGGACGCAGGCGAGGTCACCTTTCAGGATCGCCGCGTCACCGGCCTGCCGATGCACCGTCGCGCCCGGCTCGGCATCGGCTACCTGACGCAGGAACCGTCGGTGTTTCGCAAGTTGTCGGTGGAGGAGAACATTCTGGCTATTCTGGAAACCTGCAAGCTGGGGCGCGACGAGCGGAACGTGCGGCTGGCCTACCTGCTGGAAGAACTGGACCTGACGCCCGTGCGCAAGAGCAAGGCCTACCAGTTGAGCGGCGGCGAGAAGCGGCGCCTGGAGATCACCCGCGCCCTGGTCACCAGTCCGAAATTGCTCCTGCTCGACGAGCCTTTCGCCGGCATCGATCCCATCGCCAAGTTCGAAGTGGCCAAAATTGTCCGCCGGCTCAAGGAACGGGGCCTCGGGATTTTGATCACCGACCATGACGCCCGCGAGACCCTGAAACTCGTGGACCGTGCTTATCTCATCCATAAGGGAAAGGTGATTTACGAAGGCGACGGACCAAGCATGATGACCGACCCGAAAGCGCGCGAGATTTATCTCGGGCCCGAATTTAATTTGTGATTTACGAGCATGTCAAAGCGTGGCAGCGTTCAACCGTTTGGGCGGATTCGCGGCCCTTTTTTTATAATGCTTCACCGCTTTAGCCCTCTAACTTTTTAACGCCAAGCCTATGGAACGCCCCTCGCTCACGGTTGAACAGTTCTACAAGGAACACGCCGCGGCGCTGCAAATGAAGCTGCTCACCGAGAAATGCGACTTCAAGCGCGTCATCCGCGAGCCGACCGTGAACCGGCCCGGTCTGGCGCTCAGCGGCTTCACCCGGTACTTCGCCTACAAACGGGTCCAGGTCATGGGCCACGCCGAGGTCTTTTATCTGCGCGAGCTGCGCCATGAGGAACGCGAAGCCCGCTACGCCTATTTGTTCGCCTACAAAATTCCCTGCATTGCCTTCAGCCGGAACCTGAAACCGGACAAGCAGTTTCTGCTGGCGGCCGAACAAACCGGCGTGCCCGTCTTTTCGACCCCGCTGGTGACCATGAAGTTCATCAACCTGGCCACGCTGGCCCTCGAGACCATGTTCGCGCCGCGAGCCACCGAGCTGGGCAGCATGGTGGATATTCTCGGCGTGGGCGCGATCATTCGGGGCGAAAGCGGCATCGGCAAAAGCGAGGCCGTCCTCGCCTTGATCGAACGCGGCTACAGCCTCGTGGCCGACGACGTCGTGAAGGCCACGCTGGTGGACGGCCGGGATGTCCTGTGCACCAGCGCGGAGTTGACCCGCGACCACATGGAAGTCCGCGGCATCGGCATCATCAACGTCGCCTCCATGTTCGGAGTCAAGGCCATCCGCAAGGACAAAACGCTCGATGTGATCATCACCCTCCGGCCCTGGGAGGAGGTCAAGGACCTTGACCGGCTGGGCATCGAGCAGGAATTTGTCAAGGTGCTCGGCATGGACATTCCCCACGTTACCATCCCGGTGCGCCCCGGGCGTGACATCGCCCGCCTCATTGAGGTCGCCGCCTTTCAAATCAAGCTGCGCAAGTCCGGCTACAACGCCGCCGAGGAACTGAACAAGCGGCTGCTGGCCCAGATGGCTTCCAACGCCGCCCCGCCGTCCTTGTCACCATAAATTGTGTTGGCGCCCGGCCCGTGCGCCGTCTAGATTTCCCGCGATTCATTTGATGACCGCCAAAAAAACCGACGCCGGCGAGTTCCTCACCAAGGAACTGACCATCGCTAACAAGTCGGGCATCCACGCACGGCCGGCCGCCATGTTTGTCAAGGTCGCCGCCCGTTATGGGTGCGATATCTTCGTGGAAAAGGACGGCGAGAAAATCAACGGCAAGAGCATCATGGGCCTCATGATGCTGGCCGCCGGTCCGGGCAGCAAGGTCACTCTGTACGTCAAGGGGGCCGATGCCGGCGCCGCCATCAACGAGCTGGAGGCGCTCGTCAAACGCAAGTTCGACGAGGAATAGGAATCGTTTTTTATTTCCACCCGGCCCCGGGCATTTTACCCTCCGCCCATGGCATCGGCCCAAATTGATGTGAAATACGTCGCGCATCTGGCGCGCATCGCCCTGGCACCGGACGAGGAAAAAAAAATCGGCGAGCAGCTCGGCCACATTCTCGGCTACGTCGAAAAATTGCGCGAACTGGACGTGTCTTCCGTTGAACCCACCGCGCATGCCGTGCCCATGGTCAATGTCACCCGCCCCGACGCCACCCGGCCGTCGCTCTCCCAGGAGGACGTCCTCCGCAACGCTCCCCAAAAAGCCGGCGGCCTTTTCGTGGTGCCGCAAATTGTCGAATAATCATTTCCAACCGCCATTGAACAAACCTCACCCAGGTCCGCCAGTCGGTGTTCCTCCGCGTAGGCCGATGGTTAAAATCCAATGTTGCACCAACTGACCATCTCCGAACTGACCGCCCGGCTCGCCCGCCGCGAAGTCTCCGCCCGCGAAGCGATGCAGGCTTGCCTCGATCAGATCGCCCGCGTGGACGGAACGATCCACGCCTTCATCAGCCACGACGCCGCTGATGCCCTCGCGCAGGCGGATGCGGCGGATCGCTTGCTGGCGCAGGGCGCCCCGGACTCCAGCCACCCCTTGCTCGGCGTCCCGATTGCGGTCAAGGACGTGCTCGCCGTGAAAAATCAGCCGCTCAACTGCGGCTCCAGAATTCTTGGGAAATTTGTTTCGCCGTATGACGCCACGGCGGTGGCCAGGCTGAAAGCGGCCGGCGCCATTGTCTTTGGCCGGCTGAACATGGATGAATTCGCCATGGGCAGCTCCACCGAAAATTCCGCCTTTGGCCCCACGCGCAATCCCTGGGATACCGCCCGCATCCCCGGCGGCTCGTCCGGCGGCTCGGCCGCGGCGGTCGCGGCGGATGAATGTTTTGCCGCGCTCGGCTCGGACACCGGCGGCTCGATTCGCCAGCCGGCGGCGCTCTGCGGCTGCGTCGGCCTCAAGCCGACATACGGCCGGGTCTCGCGCTACGGGCTGGTGGCTTTCGCCAGTTCGCTGGACCAGATCGGGCCCTTCACCAAGAACGTGCGCGATGCCGCCACGCTGCTGGGCGTCCTGAGCGGCCACGACCCGCTTGATTCCACGAGCGTGCCGCAGCCCGTGCCCGATTACAACGCCGCGCTTACCGGTGACATCAAAGGCCTCAAACTGGGGTTGCCCAGGGAATACATGATCGGTGGCCTCGACCGTGAGGTAAAGGCCGCCGTGGACGCCGCCGTCAAAAAATTCACCGACCTCGGGGCCGAGATCGTCGAAATTTCCCTGCCCCATACGGATTACGCAGTGGCCACCTACTACATCGTCGCCACCGCCGAGGCCTCCGCCAATCTCGCGCGCTTCGACGGCATCCGCTACGGAGCGCGGGTGGACGGCGAAAACCCGATCGAGCTTTACGAGCGCACGCGCGGCGCCGGTTTCGGCCCGGAGGTCAAGCGGCGGATCATCCTGGGCACCTACGTCTTGAGCAGCGGCTACTATGATGCGTATTACCTGCGCGCCCAAAAGGTCCGTACGCTCATTCGCAATGATTTCCTGAAGGCGTTCGAGACGGTGGACGCCATCGTCACACCCACGACGCCGACCGCCGCGTTCAAGCTGGGTGAGAAGTCGGATGACCCGCTGCAAATGTATCTGTCGGACATCTTCACGATTTCTTGCAACCTGGGGGGGATATGCGGCGTGAGCCTGCCCTGCGGCTTCACGCACCATCCCAAGCTGCCGGTCGGCTTGCAATTGCTCGGGCAGCCGTTTGGCGAGGCAGCGATGCTTCGCCTGGCACATGCGTACGAACAAAGCACGCCCTGGCATCGAGAAAAGCCTCCGCTCGGGGCACCAACTTGATTTGTGACGATCCTCTGGCATTACAAATGCTTTGGCCGGTGACAATTGCCTTGGCGCGCGGGTTTTTGTGGCACAGAAAAAGCTGCGCTTTGTCCTTGAAATAATTGGATTCCAATGATCCCGAATCAAAAGACGAAGCGCACCCTGTTTTGGATCGGCCTTTCGCTGCCCATGCTCGCCTTGATTGCGATGACCTGGCTGGTGCACCAGGCCGGAGGCCAGTTCAACAATTCTTTCAACTGGGTGCTCCAAAATTACAAGATATTGGACAAATTCGAGCAGACGGAAGCCCATATTGTGGACGCCGAGGCAAACCAGCGGGGGTTTTTGCTCACGGGCAAAACCGAGTATTTGGAACCGTATCAGGCGGCCATGGGCGACATCACGAATGACATGGCCGACTTGAGGAGATTGACTCGGGCAGATCCGACCCAGCAGGCCAACATCGTCGCGATTGAACAGTTGACCACCAGCAATTTGGCGTTTGATCCGGCCACCGCCTTTTCGTCCGGCCACTTTCAAACCAACGCCTCGGTGCTCATGCTCACCGAACGCGGCCGAAAAAAGATCGAGGTCTTTCGGCGCGTGTTGTTCCAGGCGCGTGAAGAGCAGGAGCACGCCCTGAGCAAGCACCAGCAAGCGGCTTTTGATGAAGTGGTTGCCGGCCAGATCATGTCGCTCGTGCTGATCGTGGCCGTGGCCGTGGCCCTCGTTTTCGTGGTCATGATCCTGCTGCGCCTGGACAAGTTGCAGCAGTTTGTGACCGTTTGCGCCTGGACCGGGAAGGTCAAATACCATGGCGAATGGTTGCGGCTCGACCAATTTCTTGAGCGACAGTTTGGGATTTCCGTTTCGCACAGCCTTTCCAACGATGCGGCGGAAAAAATGATGCAGGATATCGAGGAACTGAAGCAGCCCGTCCGCTCCGGGGAGCGTTTTCAAAATTCACCGCCGGGCAAACTGTGAAGCTGCGGCCCGGCCAGCTCGGTCGCGGCCGCCGCCAACGCCCCGCCGGCTTGGCCAGGACGGATTCGCGACCAGGGCGATGACGACTCGTGCCCCGCAGTTCGCTCACCAAAACTGAAACCGCGGGGACGAGCCGTCCCCACCCCTGCTTTCGACTTGTCTCAAATCCGCCCCTGGGCCTGGCCGGGTCGCCAATTTTGAGGTTGCTTCAAAGTAACTAATCGGTTACGTGTTGACCATCATGAGTCAGAATGGCCAGGTATCCGTCAACAACACCCGCGATCCCGACGCCACGCGCGCCCGCATTCTGGCCGCCGCACTGGTGGAATTTGCTGCCCATGGGTTCGCCGGCGCCCGGGTGGACGCCATCGCGCGCCGCGCCCGGGGCAACAAGCGCATGCTCTATCATTACTTCGGAAACAAGGAAGCCCTTTTCCGAGCGGTGATGCGCCACAAGATGGCCCAGCGCCGAGCCTGGTCCGTGGCCATTTCCAACGACCCCGCCGAGCGCCTGCCTTTTTGGTTCAAAAACGCCTGCGAGGACCCGGACTGGGTGCGCCTGCTCCTATGGGAGGCGTTGCAGCGGCCGGCGAAATTGATTCATGGAAAAGAGCGCCGGGCGGCGTCCGCCGACTGGCTGGATCGCATGCGCCAGCGGCAGCGGTCGGGGCAGATGACGACCGCCGCGGACCCCCGCCACCTGGCGCTGGCCATGCAATCGTTGACCATGTTTCCGGCCGCCTTTCCTCAATTGGTCCGCCTGGCCACCGGCCGGTCCCTTGACGATCCGGGATTCCAACACGGTTATCAGAAGTTTTTGCGGAAGTTCGCGGCAGCTTTTCGACCGGCCAGCAGGCGAAAAAAAAGATCTGACCGTGAAAAACTTGATCAAGGCGGCTGAAAACCTTCAGACCCTGGGCTTTCAAATGCGCTTCGAGTCGGACGGCGGTTTCGGCAACCGAACGTTTGCAGGGCAGATCAATGATACCGGTCCGGTTCATGGAAATGGAGGTTTGGCACGCTGGGTTCATTGAAGATTAAAACCCCGAAAGCACGATTTTGCCGATGGCCGTGCCGCTTTCGACGAGTGCGTGGGCGCGCTTGAGATTGGCGGCGTTGATGAGTCCGAGATTTTCCCGCATCGTGGAACGGATTAGCCCGGCGTCCGCCAGACCGGCAACCTCGGTGAGCAGTCGCCCTTGTTCGTCCATGTCGGCGGTCTCGTAACGCGCGCGGGTAAACACGAATTCCCAGTGCAGCGAAATGCTCTTGGGTTTCAGTTGGTTGATGTCCAAAGGCGCGGCCACGTTCTCAATGAGCGCGAGCGCGCCCTGGGGCGCAAACGCGTCAACAATTTCATGGAAATGCTCTTCGGCCTTGGTTAACGCCATCACATAATTGACGCCTTCGGGCAAAATCGCTTTTACCTGCTTGGCGAGCGGCTGGCGATGGTCAATGACTTGGTGCGCTCCCATCTCACGACACCAGGTTTGCGTCTCGGGGCGGGAGGCGGTGGCGATTACCGTAAGCCCGGTCAGGCGGCGCGCCAATTGCGTGGCGATGGAACCTACACCGCCCGCGCCGCCGATGATCAGGAGAGAGCCGGCTTTGGCGGGTTTGCCGATGCGAATCCTGAGACGATCGAACAGCAATTCCCAAGCAGTAATCGTGGTCAGCGGAAGCGCCGCCGCTGCGTCGAATGCAAGCGTCGCCGGTTTGCGGCCGACAATGCGCTCGTCCACCACTTGATACTCGCCGTAAGAGCCGCTGCGATCAATCGCGCCGGCATAATAAACTTCGTCCCCCGGAGCGAAGCGAGTGACCTCTGCGCCGATCGCCGAGACAACCCCGGCGGCGTCCCAACCCAGCAATTTTTTTGTATCCTGGGGACTTCTCGGACCGCTGCCGCCCCGGATCTTTGCATCAACCGGGTTTACCGAAATCGCCCGGACTTCCACGAGCAGGTCGCGCGGTCCCGGCGCGGGACGCCCTACCTCGAGATCCACCAAACTGTCCTCGTGAGTGATGGGGAGGGATTTGGAAAATGATACCGCTTTCATGAGGTTGTTTTGCGGGAGCGGACCGGCCAGAAAGCCAGGCGACCGTCTTCACAGCGGTGAGGGATGCCGATAGTCTCCATGTTTCAATTGGCGATGGGTGGCACGGCCGAAAACAGCTGGATGAGTCCCTCTTGCATTGTAGGATGGCTGAAGACGGCGTCCCGCAACACGGTATAGGGAAGACCTGCCAGCATCGCCACTTGCACCGTACCCATGATGCCTCCCGCCTCGACTCCAAGAGCAGTGAGACCCAGGATACGATCGCTTTCGGCATCAACCAGGGCTTTCATGAAGCCCCGTGTCTCGGAAAGCGTTCGGGTGCGTAATACAGCGACCATCGGAATTTTCGCCAGGCGATAGGCAATCCCGCGGTCTTTGGCTTCGGTTTCGCTCAGGCCGATGCGGGCAAATTCGGGATCGGTGAACATGCAGAAGGGCAGCTGCCGGCCGGTCGTCACGCGATTCCCGCCCGCAATGTTGTCGCGCACGATGCGAAAGTCATCGAAGGAAATGTGGGTGAAATGCGGGCTGCCGGCACAATCTCCAATCGCCCAGACGCCGGACGCCGTTGTTTCCAGCCGCTCATTTACTTTCACATGGCCGCGGTCAGTCAGTTGCACTCCCGCGGAATCCAAGCCAATGCCTTCAGTATTGGGCGTGCGTCCGCTCGCGACGAGAATATCCGTGCCTTCCAGCAGAACGCTTGAGCCTGCCCGATTCACGTGGATTTTCACGGACTCTCCGGACCGGCCTTCAATCTTGGTGATTTGGGCGCCCGTGACCAGGTCAATCCCTTCGTCCTGGAATAATTCATGCAGGGCGTTCGAAATATCCTCATCCTCCTGATGAACCAGCCGATGGTTGCGCTCGATAATGGTTACCCGGCCGCCGAACCGGCGCATGGCTTGCGAAAGTTCAAGGCCGACATAGCCCCCGCCAACGACGAGCAAATGCTGCGGAATCCGGTCCAGTTCCAGTGCTTCGACATGCGTCAGGGGTTTTGCTTCGGCAAGACCTGGGGTGGCATCCATCCTCGCGCGGCTACCGGTGTTGATGACCACCTGCTTGCCGCGCAGGAGGCGAACCGTTCCCTCTGCAGACGCAACTTCAATCGTTTTGGGTCCAATAAAGCGCCCGGTGCCCATGATCAATTTCGTTCCGCTTTTTTTGTATGATTCGAAATGCATGTCCACCAGTCCGGCCACCATCTTGCGCTTCCGTTCGCGCACGGCCGCCATGTCAATTTTGCAATTATCCTTGGTGAGGCCGAATTCCGGGCTTCTAAAAAAATAGGAAGCCACCTTGGCGCTATGGATGATGTTCTTGCTCGGAAGACAGGCGATGTTTGGACAGGAACCTCCGACATATTTGCGTTCGATGACGGCCGCCTTCATGCCTTTTTGTGCCAATGTCCAGGCGAGGTATTTGCCTCCTTCGCCGCTGCCCAGCACCAGCAGATCGTAGTCTTCCGCTTTTTGGTCTCCTGGTTTCATGTTTTGGCGAAGGCTCAAAAAGGGCGCTGCTCTGGCTTTTGGCCGTGGTCGAATATCTCATGCAGATACTGGACGTTGCGAATGACGTCCGGACTCAACGCTTCCCGGCAGGCCTTCCGATTTTGCGAGGTTGGATTCTTCCAATAGTTTTGCCAGGGTTCCCAGGCCTCGCTGAACCCTTCAGCGTAAGCGTTGCCATTCTGGGTAATGATGGCCGAAATCCTGTCTGGAAAACGAAGCGCGACCCGAAGTCCCACCGGAGCACCATAATCGAAAGCCGGTGGTCTTCCCCCCTTCAACCGGGGCGGGGACCCCGCCGGAGCTTGTCGGCAGGGGTTGTCAAAGCTGGCGGCTTTCATGGTTTGCTAGGTGCGTTGAGTTTTCCGTGCCTTTCCGCGACCGCTCCTTTCCCGGGTGCTTCGCTCCCGGTTTTTAGAACATTACCACCATTGGACTGGACGTCAAACGGGCATAAAAATTCGTGTCCATTCGCGGCCGTTCGTGGTTAAATTCCCGCCGCAATGGAATACGAAGCCGTCATCGGGCTGGAGACGCACGTCCAGCTTAAAACGAAGTCCAAGATGTGGTGCGGCTGCGCCAACGCCTTTGGCGCGGAGCCCAACACTAACGTCTGCCCCGTCTGCCTGGGCCTCCCCGGCGTCCTGCCCGTGCCCAACGAAGAGGCGCTGCGCCTGACGGTGCTCACCGGGTTGCTCCTCAATTGCACCATTCCCCGCTTCGCCAAATTCGACCGGAAGAGTTATTTCTATCCGGACATGCCCAAGAATTATCAGCTCACCCAGTACGACCGGCCCTCCACCGCCGCCGGCTTCGTGGAATTCGAATTCAAGGGTGGCCTCGCGCGCGTCCGCATCACCCGCGCGCACCTCGAGGAGGACGTGGGCAAGAGCACGCACTTCGAACGCCACAGCGGCGTGGATTTCAACCGCGCCGGCGTGCCGCTGCTCGAGATCGTGTCCGAGCCCGACCTCACCAGCGCCGACATGGCTTACGAATATCTCAACGCGCTCAAGGACATCCTGATCTACGGCGGCGTGAGCGATTGCGACATGGAAAAGGGCATGGTGCGCTGCGATGTGAACGTGTCCGTGCGCCCGGTCGGCACCCAGGCGCTGGGCGCCAAAATCGAAATCAAAAACATGAACAGTTTTTCCGGCGTGCGCCGCGCGCTGGATTATGAAATCCCCCGCCAGATCGAAATTGTGAAAAGCGGCGGCAAACTCATCCAGTCCACCCGCCGCTGGGACGATGTGGGGGGCATCACCGAAGAAATGCGCACCAAGGAAGATGCGCACGATTATCGCTATTTTCCCGACCCGGACCTGATGCCGCTAGCCCCCGGCGAGGAGTGGCTGGCGGAGGTGCGGCAGCGCGTCGTGGAACTCCCCCTGGCGCGCAAACAGCGCTTCGTGCGCGAATACCAACTGCCCGCCGGCGACGCGGAAGTGTTTAAGAACGACGTGCCCCTGGGCAATTACTTTGAACCGGTGGCCAGGCAATCGAAGAACCCCAAGACGGTGGCCAACTGGGTCATCAACAATCTCCGGGCCAAGCTTGCCGAGGCCGGCGGCCGGCGTGAGGCGGACCCCGCCAATGCGGGATACGGAGTGCGGAGTGCGGAGTCGGGTGAGGGCCTGACGCTGGGCGATCTCAAATTCAAGCCCGAAGCCATTTTGGAGCTGGTGAACCTGGTCGAAAGCAAGACCATCAGCAGTTCTGCCGCGCAGCAGGTTTTTTCGGAGATGTTCGACACTGGCAATTCTCCCGCTGCCATCGTCCAGGAAAAAGGACTGGCGCAGGTAAGCGACACGGGCGCCATCGAAAAATTCTGCGACGAGGCCCTCGCCGCCAATCCCAAGTCCGTCGCCGACTACAAAGCCGGCAAGGTCGCGGCCCTCAATGCGCTCAAGGGCCAGGTGATGAAACTGAGCAAGGGCAAGGCGAATCCGGTTCTCGTGGGAGAAATTCTGGAACGGAAGTTAAAAGGCTGACGCTACTTCAGCGGCGCGAGGTCGGCGCCGATCGCCCGTTCCAGTCGCGCGCGGGCCGCCACATAATCGTGCTGGGCCTGGATTTGCGTGGTGCGGGCCTGGGTCAAGGACGTTTGCGCGTCCAGCACGTCGAGCTGGGTGCCGGTGCCGGCGTCGGCCCGGGCGTTGGCTTCGCGCAGGGCTTCTTCGGCTTCCTCCTGCACCTTTTGCTGCGACTCCAGGGTTTCACGCGCCTGGATGAAATCCGAGCAGGCGGTGCGAACTTGCAGTTCAATCTGGCGCTGCTGATCCTCGAGGGTGATCTTTGACTTGTTGTATTGCGCCCTGGCCTGCTTGATCTTGCCCTGGGTGAGCAGTCCGTCGAACCAGTTCCAATTCAACTGGGCGCCGGCGTTCCAGCCATTAAACTCGTTTCCGGGATCAGTGCTAAACTCGGAATTCATCCAGTTATAGCCGCCGAACACGGACACGACCGGCTTGTAGCCGGACTGGGCATTGACAATGTTGAGGTCTTGCAATTCCACATCCTTGCGCAAGGCCGTCAACTCTGTCCGGCGCGTTAGCGCCTGCTGGATTGCCTCCGGCAGATTGACGCTGTACGGCGAGGTATCGAACGTATCAATCAGGTTGAGCGGGATATCCTCCCACACGTCGCGGGGCAGATTATAGCCCAGCAGGTTGGCCAGGTTGTTCTTGGCGATGCGGTAGCTGTTGCGCGCGCTGATCAGGGTGGGCCGTTCGTTGGCCACGGCCACCTCGGCGCGGAGCACGTTGAAGCGGGGGACGGTGCCCGCATCCAGGCGATGTTGCTGATCCTGGCGCTCCTTCTCCAGCAGTTTCACCGAGGCCTCCTGAACCACGATTTGCTGCGCGGCCAGCAGCACGTCGTAGTAGGCGATGCGCACGTTTAACAGCGTGTCCGACACGGAAGTCTCAAAATTGGCGATGGCCTGCTTTTGCGTGGCGTCCGCCGCCTTGATCGCCGCGACCATCCGGCCGCCCATATAAATATTCTGAACAAGCTGGATGCCGGAGCTCCAGTTTTGATGCGGCGACGGGTACGAAACACCGGGCACTGGTATTTCCTGCAGCAAGGTGATTTCCTCGTCCGCATACTGGCCGGTCGCCTTGAGGGTGGGCAGCGCCACCGCCCGCGTCTGGATCACGATGCCTTGCTGCGCTTCGAGATCGCTTTTGGCCTCCAGGATGGTGGCGTTTTGGGCCAGCGCAATGTTCAAGGTGTCGGCCAGCGACAACGGCCGGGTGAGCCATGCGGCCGTGGTGGTGGCGCCGGCGGTTTGCGCCGCCAGGTTGCCAGGGACGGCGAAAGCCGCCAGGGCAAGGCTGAAAAGAATCTTCAATTTTGTCATGCGGGTCATCATTTCAATGCGTTGTTTTGGGCAAATGTTTCATCGCCGCCAGCGAAAATCTCGTGATATGGTCCGCCAGCCGTTCGATCCCTGCCTGATCCATGGCCGGCTGGTCGGGAAACAAGCGGCTGACCACGGGACGGCAATGATGATAAAAGACGCACTGGCTGACGACACTAAAAGCGTACAGGCGCACGCGCTCGTCGTTCAACGGGCAGTGCAGGATGCCGGCGACGATCTGCCAGAGTTGGCCCGCCATGGGCCGCATCCGCTCCTCGACGAGGGAATCGAGCGCCGCGGTGGGCTCGATCATTTCGCGGGACATGATCTTGCCATGCCAGCCCGTGGCCCCCTTGTCGAATATCCGCAGGAGGAAGGACTTCACAAAGGCGCGAAGTTTTTTTTCCGGCGGCGCGTCCTCGGCCACGTCGAGCAGCGGCGGATATTTCGCCAGGGCCCGGCCATGCGCATGGCGGAGCACCTCGATGTAGAGCGTCTCCTTGTCGCCGAAATGGTAGTTGACGGCGGCCACGTTGGCGCCGGCGCGGCGGCAGATTTCGCGCACCGTGGCCTCGCGGAAGCCAAATTCGGCAAACACCTCGCCTGCCGCCTCCATCAATTGGAGGCGGGTTTCAGCGTGGCTGGCGTCGGCGGGTGCGGTCGGCAATTTCATTTTCAAACAAATAATTAAAACAATTGTTTGACACGTCAATAAAAATTTTGGCATTGTCGCGGCAATGAAAGCGGGCCGGAATGTCGTGCTCATCCTTTTGGTGCTCGCCGCGGGCGCGGCGGCCATTTACTGCGTTCTCTTGCGGCCGCCGTCGGCGATCATCCTGACCGGCGTGGTGACCACGGACGAGGTGATTGTGGCGCCGGAGATCCAGGGCCGGTTGCAGGCGCTCTGCGTCCAGGAGGGCGACCTGGTGACCAACGGGGAATTGCTGGCGCAGATCCAGCCCGAACAATGGCAGGCCGACCGGGCCTTTTACGCCAGCAGCCAGCAGCAATCCACCGCCGACCTCGCGCAGGCGCAGGCAGACCTGGAAAACGCGCGGCTCAACTTCGCGCGCATCGAGGAACTTTACAGCAACCACGTGGAGTCCGCCCAAGCCAGCGACGCCGCGCGCGCCAGCTACGAGTCAGCCCGGGCCAAAGTGGATTCGGTAACGAAACAAATCGAAGCCGTGGCCGCGCAAAAGGACAAGGCCGAGGTCTATCTGAATTACACGCGGATCGTGGCGCCCACCAACGGCATCGTGGACAAGCGCACCGCCTTGCAGGGCGAATTTGTGAATCCCGGCCAGGCCATCGTCACCCTCATCAATCCCGACGGCCTGTGGGTGCGCGCGGACGTGGAGGAGACCTATATTGACCGCATCCGTTTGGGCGACCAGTTGCCGGTCAAGCTGCCCTCGGGCGCCACGCGGGAAGGAACCGTTTTTTATCGGGGTGTGGACGCCGACTATGCCACGCAGCGCGACGTGAGCCGCACCAAGCGGGACATCAAGACGTTTGAAATCCGGCTGCGCTGCGACAACCGCGACCGCGCCCTGGCCGTTGGGATGACGGCGTATGTGAAGCTGCCGCTGGCAACCAAGTAACTCGCGACTCACCATGCGCGTACAAAGCTCCTTTCCCAGGTGGAACCGGCTTCCAGCCGGTGGTTCCGGGCGTCCCGCCCGGAACCCGGGGCGCACTTTCTGCTCGGCCGCTTCCGAACGTTTACGTGTTCCTGGCGCGCGTGAAATTCTGCGGGACGCCGAATTTCGCCGGCTGGAAGCCGGTTCCACCCCATCGTGACCATGTTCGACGTTGACGTGCAAGACTTGACGAAGCGCTTCGGCGATTTTACCGCCGTGGATGCGTTGAGTTTTTCCGTGGAGCACGGGGAAATTTTCGGCCTGCTGGGCCCCAACGGCGCGGGCAAGTCCACGCTGATTCGCATGCTCACCACCCTGGTGCCGCCCAGCGCCGGCACGGCGCGCGTCAACGGCTTCGACATCGCGCGGGAACCGTACGACGTGCGCCAGTCCATCGGGGTGATTCCGCAGGCGATGACGACGGACCTCGAACTGAGTGCCGTCGAGAACATGAGCATCTTCGCCAAGCTGTACGGCATTCCCCGGGAGAAGCGCAAGCGGGCCATCCAACAACTGCTCCAGGAGGTGGATTTGACCCAGTGGGCCGACAAGCCGGTGAAGATGTTCTCCGGCGGCATGCGCCGCCGCCTGGAGATTGCCCGCGGCCTGGTGCACGAACCCAAAATCTTCTTCCTGGACGAACCGACCACCGGGCTCGACCCGGTTTCCCGCGTCGCCGTCTGGAACATGCTGGCGCGCCTGAAACAGGAACGCGACCTGACGATCCTCGTCACCACCCATTACATGGATGAGGCGGACAAATTATGCGACCGCGTCGCCATCATTGACCACGGAAAACTGGCTGCGCTGGATTCGCCCCTGAAATTGAAGGCCTCGATCCCCGGCAAAAACATCCTGGAAGTCAGCTTTGCGGGCGCGCCGGGGGATTGGGCGGACCGGTTGAAGCAGCTGCCGGACGTGGCTGACGTGAAAAGCGATGAAAACGTATTCCGAATTTCCTCGAACAACGGCCCGCGGACGACGGTGGAGCTGCTCGAAGCCGCCCGTGGCGCCAATGTCACAGTCGCTTCGCTATCGGTCCAGAGCACCACGCTGGACGACGTCTTTGTCCATTACACCGGGCACCAGTTGCGGGACACGCTGCAGGCGCCGACGGCGGCGGACAGTCCGTTTTTGATGAAACGAGGCTAGATAGCATGCACCGCATCTGGGCCATCATTGAACGCGATCTGCGCCGCTTCCGGCGCAGCCCGGTGCTGGTGGTGGTTTCCATCATCATGCCGCTGGTGCAACTGGTTGTCCTGGGCTACGCGTTTGGCGGCAAGATCAAAAACCTTCAGGTGGGCGTGGTGGATGAGGACCACGGCGTGCCGGCCATCAAATTGCACGAAATGTTCCAGGCCGTGGCGGCCAACGCCCAAACTTTCACCCCCATCTATTACAGCGACCGAGCCATCGCGCTGCAGGACCTCCGCAACGGCAAAATCTCGGGCCTGCTCGACATTCCGCCGGAATTTTCGCGCAAGGTGCTCGCCGGCGCCAATCCGCGCATCGCCTTGGTGGAAGACAACACGGACCAGTTCGCCGCGTCGGCGCTGGAGGGCGAGGTTACCGGGCTGCTGCCCGCCTATAATTCGCGCGCAGTCGAGCCGCGCACGAGCGCCACCGCCACCCTGGCCATCGTTGAGGTGTATCCCTACGTCCCCTACATCCAGTTTCTCCTGCCCGGCGTCATCGTGCTGGCGGTCTTCATCTCCGCCATGATCGGCGGTGGCATCATCTACATCGACGACAAGGCGCGCGGACTGCACGAGGGCTATTTGGTGACGCCCATCCGCAAGTATGAATTGATCTTCGGCTTTACCATTTCCGGCGCGGCCAAGGCGATCATCGCCGGCGTCGTTTTGATCACCGTTGGGTCGGTCATCGCGGGCATTCCCGAACCGCTGAATCCGCTGCGGCTGGCGCGGATGTTCCTGTTGGTCGTCGCCACGGCGCTGGCCTTGATCAGCATGATGTTCCTGATCATGGTCCGCATCAGCGATCCCCTGGTGCCCCGCGCGATCTTCGGGATGCTGAACACCGTGCTGTATTTCCCAAGCGGCGCGGTCTATCCGACCCAGTCGTTTCCCGGATGGATGAAGGCGATCACGGTGGTGGACCCGTTCAGCTATGCCGTCCATGGTTTCAAGCAGCTCATATTGAAAGACACCGGCTTGATGCCCATCGGCGGCGATTTGCTATTCCTGTTTGGCTTTACGGCGCTGGCCATGACCGCCGCCACCCTGCTGTTCCGAAGAACGCTCTGAACGACGATCGGGAGAAATGCCATGATGACAACGCACCTTTTGAAATCCGAAGGCCGGGGCCGAAGGCCGAAGGCCGAATCCCCGAAATCCGAAAGAAAACCGAAGGCCGAAATCCGAATTGGGCCGACCGCCGCCCAGGAAAAGTTTGAATGGCATCGTGGGCAGGCCAGCTGGTTCGGGCTTCGGGCTTCGGATTTCTTTCGGTTTTCGCGGCTTCGGATTTCGGATTTGACCATCCTGGCCATGGCGTTTATGTCGTTGCTCGCTGCCGGTTGCTCGCCCGCCCCGTCCAACCAGTTTCAAGGTTACATCGAGGGCGACTATGTCTATGTGGCCGCGCCGCTCGGGGGCGCGCTGACCAATCTCGCCGTGGCGCGGGGCGACTCCGTGAAAGCCGGGCAATTGCTCTTTGCACTTGAGCGGCAGTCGGAGGCGGCGGCCCTGGCGCAGGCCGGCCAGGACCTCGCCCAGGCCCGGGCCCAGCTCGACGACCTCAACAAAGGGAAGCGCCCGACGGAGATTGAATCAATGGCGGCGCAGTTGGAACGGATGCGGGCGGATTCGAGACTGTCCGCGGCGGAACTGGTGCGGCGCGAGCAACTCGGCGGTTCCGACGTCATCTCCAAGGAGGAACTGGATCAGGC
The DNA here is from genome assembly GCA_049509875.1 of Verrucomicrobiota bacterium. Taxonomy (GTDB): domain Bacteria; phylum Verrucomicrobiota; class Verrucomicrobiia; order Limisphaerales; family UBA11358; genus UBA11358. Next base: position 48,780 of record JBEKZM010000018.1, read on the forward strand.
GCGAGCCCAGCGGGAGGCGGACCAGGCCCAGGTCAGCCAGCTTGCCGCGGATTTGGCCACGGCAAAACTGGGCGGGCGCGATGACGCCATTCGCGCCGCCCAGGCGGCCGTCGAATCGCAGCAGGCCGCCGTGGAAAAGGCAAAATGGAGCTTCGACCAAAAACAGCAATTCGCGCCCGCGGCGGCGGCGGTGCATGACACCCTGTATCGCCAGGGCGAATTCGTGGCCGCCGGCAATCCCGTGGTGGCGCTGCTGCCGCCGGAGAATTTGAAGGTGCGCTTCTTCGTGCCGCAGCAGGCGCTGCCGCGCATCAAGACTGGTGAGGCGGTTTCCGTGCTGCCCGACGGCGCGGCGCATCCGCTCAGCGCCACGGTGAATTATATTTCCACGCAGGCCGAATACACGCCGCCGGTCATCTTCAGCCGCGAGACCCGGGCCAATCTGGTGTTTATGATCGAGGCGAAATTTTCCCCGGCCGACGCGGCGGATTTAAGGCCCGGCCAGCCGGTGGATGTGGAGTTAAAATGACCGCCACAGACTTGGCCATCGACGTCCGCGGCGTCACGAAAAAATTCGGGGCGCGCACGGTGGTCAATGACCTGGCCATGCAGGTGCGGCCCGGGGAGATCTATGGTTTTCTCGGGCCGAACGGCAGCGGCAAGACCACGTTTCTTCGGATGCTCTGCGGCTTGCTCACGCCCGACGGCGGCAGCGGCCAGTGCCTGGGACTCGATTTCCGGCGCGAATCCGCCCAGATCAAGACGCGCGTCGGCTACATGACCCAGCGCTTCAGTTTTTACGAGGATTTGACCATCGAGGAGAACCTGGATTTCATCGCGCGGCTGTATGCCATGCCGCGGCGCCAGGCGGCCGTGGAAAAAAGTCTCGAACGCCTGGGCATGACCGGGCGGCGGCGGCAACTGGCCGGCACGCTGTCCGGCGGCTGGAAACAGCGCCTGGCGCTGGCCGCCTGCTTGATCCACGAGCCGCAACTCCTGTTGCTGGATGAGCCGACCGCCGGCGTGGACCCCAAGGCCCGGCGCGATTTCTGGGAGGAGCTTCACAAACTCGCGGCGGGCGGCCTGACGGTGCTCATCACCACCCACTATATGGACGAAGCCACGCGCTGTCACCGGCTCGCCTACATCGCCTACGGCAATCTGCTGGCGCACGGCACGGTGGATGAAGTCATCCGGGCGGGCGGCCTCACGACCTGGGAGGTGGCGGGCGAAAACTTGTGGTCGCTCGCGGACCAAATCCGGGGCCTGCCCGGGGTGGAACAGGTGGTGGCGTTTGGCACCACGCTCCACGTCAGCGGCCGGGATGCGGCCAGGCTCGAGGCCAGCGCGGCGCCCTTCCGGTCGAACGCCCACCGCTGGACGAAGATCGAGCCCGGCCTGGAAGACGTCTTTATCAGCCTGATGGAAAGCGCGAAGGACAACTTTCAATGACGAATGGCGAGTGACGAATGACTGAAGAATTCCCAATGACAAATGCCCAATGCGGGCGCGGGGCGTCCGGCGACGATTCGTCATTTGGGCTTCGTCATTCTTTCGTCATTGTTCATTCGTCAATCGTCATTGGCCCAACGGAGGCCCAGGAATGAGCCATTATTCGTTCAGCTTCGCGCGTTTCTGGGCCATCGTTGTCAAGGAGTTCATCCAGATGCGGCGGGACCGGCTCACTTTTGGGATGATGGTTGGCATCCCCATGCTTCAGCTCGTCCTGTTTGGCTACGCCATCAACTCCAATCCCAAGCATCTCCCCACGGCGGTCTTTGCCGCGGACGACAGCCCGTTTTCGCGCACGGTCGTCTGGGGGCTGCACAATAGCAGCTATTTCGACATCACGCGCGAGGCGCACAGCGCGGCGGAAATTCAGGAGCTGCTGGCCGAAGGCCGCGTCCAGTTTGCGGTGACCGTGCCGGTGGACTTTTCCCGGAAGCTTTTGCGCGGCGAAAAACCCGATCTGCTGCTCGAAGCTGACGCCACTGACCCCTCCGCCGTGGGCTACGCCATGGCGGCCGTGAACCAGCTCGCCACCTCCGTCATCAACCGCGATCTGACCGGTCCGCTCGCCCGCTTGCAGGCCGGCGCCCCGCCGTTCAACCTCGTTACCCATCAGCACTATAATCCCGAGAACGTCAGCCAGTACAACATCGTTCCCGGCCTGATGGGGGTGATGCTGACCATGACGATGATCATCATCACCGGCCTGGCCATCACCCGCGAACGCGAACGCGGCACGATGGAAAACCTGCTGTCCACGCCGGCGCATCCGGGCGAGGTGATCACCGGCAAAATCTTGCCGTACATCATGGTCGGCTATGTGCAGGTGTTTCTGGTGCTGCTGGCGGCCCGGTATTTGTTCGCTGTGCCGATGCTTGGCAGCGTGCTGCTGCTGCTGGTGTTGGTGTTCCTGTTCATCGTGGCCAACCTGGCGGTGGGTATCACGTTTTCCACGATCGCCCGGAACCAGTTGCAGGCGGTGCAGATGGCGTTTTTCTTTTTCCTGCCGTCCCTGCTGCTGTCCGGCTACATGTTCCCCTTCCGCGGCATGCCCGGCTGGGCGCAATACGTCGGTGAATGCCTGCCCTTGACGCATTTTCTCCGCGTGGTGCGCGGCATTCTGCTCAAGGGCGACGGCCTGGCCGAATGCCTGCCGGACCTGTGGCCGATTGGTCTGTTCCTCCTGGTAATGCTGGTGATCGCCGTCAAACGCTACCGGCAGACTCTGGATTGATTTTCTTTGAATTTGCCCTGCCAGCCCGGCACTGCTTTACTCCCGTGGATGAATTCCTCCGGGAAAGCGCAACGCTGGGTCAGGGCAGCCGGTTTCGGTCTTGGGGCCTGGCTCGGCCTCTGCCTGCTTTTCGATTTTTCTGCCCGCGCCGGCAATCTGCCGTCCGCCACCAATCTGTGGAGCTTCTGGTTTAAATCCGGCATGTACGCCGACGAGGCTTTGTCCACGCCCGCGGTGGCCCCGGACGGAATGGTCTATGTCGGCTCCTTCAGCGGCCGGCTCCATGCGCTGGCCCCGGACGGCAGCGAAAAATGGCACTTCCAGGCCGGCACTGAGATCAAGTCATCCCCCGCCATCGCCGATGACGGCACGATCTATTTCGGCGCCCGCGATCGCCAGTTTTACGCGGTGACGCCGGCCGGCGCGCTGAAATGGAAATTCGCCACCGGCGCCTGGGTGGATTCCTCGCCGGCTGTCGCCGCGGATGGAACCATCTATTTTGGATCCTGGGACAAGAATTTTTACGCGCTCAAGCCTGACGGGTCGCTGAAATGGAAATATCCCGTGGGCGGCCTGGTCGATTCCTCGCCGGCCATCGGTGCGGACGGCACGATCTATTTCGGCGCGCATAACCAAAAATTCTACGCGCTCAGCCCCGCGGGCCAGCCGGTCTGGACATTTTTGACCGGCGCGGAAATCACCTCGTCGCCGGCGGTGGACGAGGACGGCTGTCTTTATTTCACCTCAACGGACGGCAACCTCTACCGGCTCAAGAGCGACGGCACGGAGATCTGGCATTACCGTGTCGGCGGCGGGGGGGACGGCTCGCCCGTGCTGGCGGAAAATGGCAACGTCATCATCGCCGCCGCCCGACGAACGTTTATCCTGTCGCCGGCCGGCGCCCTGGTCCGGACATTTTACTCGGACTGCTGGATTGACGAGACGCCGGCGGTGGCCCAGGGGACCGTTTTTTTTTCCGCCCCGTGGCGTCGTATCTGGGCCACGAGCCCCGATGGCACGGACTTGTGGGAAGGTCCAACGCTCTACAACCTCAGCTCGTCGCCGGTGATCGGCAATAATGGCGTGATTTACTGCTGCTGCTCGCGCCACGTCGAGGCCCTGCAGCCGCCCGTTGCCCTTTTGCCGGCCCGCAGCTCCTGGCCCATGTTCCGCGCCAATGCCCGCCATACCGGCCGCGTCGGGGCCAACTGAGATTGTAAACGCAAATGCTCAACCAGCGCCGCATTCAATCGCTTGCGATGCGCTTCGAACGCGGCGCGGCCTGACGGCGTCAGCCGCAGTTTGACCGAGTCCCTGGTGAATCGTTGTTGCGTCGTGGGCGGCCGGCAAGGGCTGGCGCTTCGTGATGGTCTTGGGGCCCAGATATACTGCCAAAGCTACCCCAAAAAGCAATTTGGCCGCGTTCCAAAAAATGCCATGCCCGGCGCCATTTGCGCTTCGCCGGCTGATCGCTTCGCTTATATCAGGCACCAGCACAATCAGCCCACCGATGCTGAAACCAAGTCTTCGCGACTGAGGGAGCCGTCGGGGAACGCGCCAGCGTCTGGGAGTGCGTGCGGCCCTCCGCCGCTTTCGCGCGCGCAAAACGAGGACTTTCTGACGGGCGACATTGCTGCGGGTCACAGACCGCGTTTCGTCAGTGGGCGCGCGGTGGCGGAGCGCGCCCGTCTCGGGCGCTGAGGCGTGATGCTTGCGGGCCGCTTACAATTTTAGAAGAAAAGGCGGCGAGGAACGGCCTTCCATTTCGGCGGCATTCCTCTTATCACGTTTTGTTCGGAATCGCGCGGCAGCGGCCCGGACGGCTGCGCTCCGACCGGAGAGCGCGGCTATGAGCCGCCGCAGCGTCCAAAATTCAAGACCGCCCGCGCAATTCGCAAACTCTCTGGCTGGCGATGTTGCAGCGGGTCGCAGACCCGCTTTCCGAGGTTTTGGTTTTGATTTTTACCCGGCGGCGTAAAACCTCGCCAGCCTGCCAGCTAGCGCTCATTTGGCCGCCCCGCCATTTTTTCGCAAAGTTTTCTGTTCGCTTTTCACGAACACGGTCATATACCGGTGAGATCATGAATGACGACCTGACGTTGCTGCAGGAATACGCGGCGCGCAATTCCGAAGCCGCCTTTGCCGCCTTGGTGTCCCGCCATGTTAATCTCGTCTATTCCGTCGCCTGCCGGCAGGTGGGCGACCCGCTTCTGGCGGAGGAAATCACCCAGGCGGTCTTCATCCTGCTGGCGCGCAAGGCCGGCGTACTGGGCGACCAGGTCATTCTGCCCGGCTGGCTGTGCCGCACGGCGCGGTATGTCGGATCCGAAGCGCTGAGGAACCAACGCCGCCGCCAGCGGCGGGAACAGGAGGCACACATGCAATCCCTTTTGAACGAACCGGAGTCCGAAGCCTGGCCCCACATTGCGCCGCTGCTCGACGGGGCGATGGAAACCCTCGACCGCAAAGATCACGACGCCCTGGTCCTGCGCTTTTTTGAAGGCAAAAATTTTCAGGAGGTAGGCGCGGCGCTCGGCGCCAACGAAGACACCGCCCGGATGCGCGTGAACCGCGCGCTGGAAAAGCTGCGGAAGTTTTTTACCAAGCGCGGCGTGAATTCGACCACCGAGATTCTCGCCGGCGCCATCTCCGCCCATTCCGTGCAAGCCGCGCCTGTGGCGCTGGCGAAATCTGCGACCGCCGTGGCCCTGGCCAAGGGCTCGGCGGCCAGCGGTTCAACCCTAACCCTCATCAAAGGAGCATTGAAAATCATGGCCTGGACCAAAGCAAAAACCGCGGTGATTGCCGGCGCGGCAGCGATCCTCACCACCGGCACCAGCATCGTGGTCGTCAAGGACGTCCATTCGGCAAGCGCAGCGCATCTGGCCCTCCGTGGGCTGCCCCAAACGCTCGCGGAACTCGACGCCTGGTATGCGGAACCGCCCCCCGGCCAAAATGCCGCCACCTTTAATTTGCGGGGCATCCAAGCCAGACAGGTGAATGGGGTTGCCCAAAATCCCAACCTTCCCATTCTGGGAAAATTGCCCCCGCCGCCGCTCGGCACCCCTCTGCCCCCGCCGGTAAAGTCCGACCTGGCCGACTTTTTACAACGCAATCAGCAGGCAATGCAGTTCTTCGCCCAAGGGGCGCAATACGAACAGAGCCGCTATCCGCTGGATCTTACCCAGGGTTCGGAAACCCTCCTTCCGCATCTCCAGGGAATCAAGAGCGGTATGCAAATGTCGGAGCTGGCGGCCATCTCGGATGCGGAAAATAATGATCCCAAACAAGCCGCGGACGATATCGTGCAGATCCTGGCGCTGGCCCGCTCGCTGGACGCCGAACCGTTGACAATTTCCCAATTGGTGCGGGCGGCGGGCGTTGCCCTGGCCGAAGCCGGTTTGCAACAGGTGGTCAATCGCACCACCCTGGCGCCGGACTCTTTAACCGCGCTTTCAAAAGCCTTCCAAGCCATGGAAGTCTATGAGGCTCGGGGTGAGGGCTTCAACCGCGCCATGACCGGCGAAAAGGTATGCCACATGGCGTTGTTAAAAGACCGCGACAAACTCATTCATGATCTGAACCTGCCCGGGTTCTTCAACCTGCCCGACGATGAGCGCAACCGGATGCTTCAGTACGTGGCCAAGTCCGACAGCTTGAAGGCAGAACAAGATTATCTTGAAACGTCCTTCCGGCAAATCATGTCCGCCCGTCTGGCCGCCTTTCCCGATCGCTTGAATACGGCCAACCTCACCCGGAAGCGCGCGGCCAATGCAGCCGGCCGGGGGCTGCTGTTCAATGCCCTGGAGTGGGATTCCATGGACGGCATGGTCAACCGGGAAGCCAGCAGCCTGGCCAACCTGCGCATGGCCTTGACCGCCGTGGCGTTCGAGCAATTTCGCGCCGCTCACGCCGGCCAATATCCCGCCAAACTTGCCGACCTGACGCCCAATTTGCTGCACGCACCGCTCCAGGACCCCTTTGACGGACGGCCGCTGCGTTACCAAAAGCAGGGTGCCGGCTATGTCCTTTACAGCATCGGACCCAACCTCAAGGACCACGGCGGCAGGCAGAACGGCAGGAACGGCGACCTACACTTCATCGTCATCACTCCGCCCTCCCCATGAGTCCCCCAGCCCTTCGGGCCACCACTTCGGATGAAAATATGGCTTTGTTGATTTCAGCGACTTGCGTGCCTATTTGTGGGTAACCCCAAGATAGTGGATCAACCAGCCTTCGTGCGCCTACGACCCTCCGGGCGGCTACGAATACTAACGCAGCGGCAATTGAATTCGGCGCCCGGAACCAATGGTGCCTGGTCTCGCACAGCCCAGGGTTGCTCGCAGGCCCGAAGCGCGGCTATGAGCCGCAGTAGCGTCCAAAATTCAAGACCGCCCGCGCAATTCGCAAACTCTCTGGCTGGCGATGTTGCAGCGGGTCGCAGACCCGCTCTCCGAGGGTCTGGTTTTGGTTTTCACCCGGCGGCGCCAGCCTGCCAGCTAGCGCTGATTTGCCGTCAAGTTTTGGCGTAAAGTGCCGATAGGCAACTGATGCCTTGTTATGTGACACCTTGTAAGAGGTCGTTTCCGCGACCTGCATTACAATATTACATTCTCAAAGCCGGAATCTGATTAATTTAAGTTATTGATTGTAAGGCTTTTGAGAGACTAGAGAGCCAATGAAAGAAATTGCCATGCCGGATCGCACCGCGGCCCCGTTAAGCGAGTCGCACGCGCTCCATAATACCCTGATCCAGCAACTCCCCGTGGGAATCTTCCGCAAGGACGCCGAGGGTCGCTACGTTTTGGTCAATGCCGAGTTTTGCCGGCTTCAGGGCCGAAAGGCCGACCATTTTCTGGGCCGGACGCCGCGGGAAATTGCGAACCACGAACCGGTGACCACGGTTCAATTGCGCCGCCGCAAGGAGATTCACTTTCTACAGATGGGCGCGGATCACCATGAACACATCATGCGCACGGGCCAGACCATCGAACTGGAGGAACAGTATCCAACCGAGGACGGTGCCGGGCAGTTCTTTCATGTGCTCAAGTCGCCGGTATTCGATGCCAACGGCAAAGTGATCGGCAGCCAGGGGATCCTCATGGACCTCACCGAGCGCAAGCGGGCGGAGGCCGAGTTGAACCATGAACGGAATTTGTTGCACGCCTTGATGGAAAAATCGGATGACCTCATTTATTTCAAAGATCTCGAATCCCGTTTTCTCCGGGCCAGCGCGAAATTCGCCCTGCTCTTCAACGTGGGCAGCGCGGCTGACTTGAGCGGCCGGAGCGACGCCGATTTTTTCGCGCCCGAACACGCGCGCGAAGCGTTGGCAGATGAACAGAATATCATTCGCACCGGCAAGGCGATGCTCGGAAAAACAGAGAAGGAATCATGGCCCGATGGCCACGTGACCTGGGCATTGACGAGCAAATGGCCGTTACGGAACGCCGCCGGCGAAATCATTGGCACGTTTGGCATCTCCAAGGATGTCACGGCCATCAAGGAGGGCGACGCCAAGCTGGAGCGGATGCACCAGCAACTGATGGACGCGTCGCTCCAGGCCGGCATGGCCGAAGTCGCCACCAGCGTGCTGCACAACGTCGGCAACGTGCTCAACAGCGTCAACGTGTCCTGCTCGCTCATCGCCGAGACCTTCCAGAATTCAAAGGCGGGAAATCTCGCCAAGGCCGTCGCCCTCATGCGGGCGCACGAGACGGACCTGGGAGATTTTCTGGCGCACGATCCCAAGGGAAAACAGTTGCTCGATTATCTCGGCAACCTGGCGGTAAATTTGGAACGGGATCGGGGGGACAGTTTGCGCGAAGTCGGCGCCCTCGTGGACAACATCACGCACATCAAGGAAATCGTCACCATGCAGCAGGGTTACGTCAAGGCCCTCGGGGTCGTTGAATCCGTCCAGGTCGCGGATCTGGTGGAGGACGCCATCCGCATGAACGGCAGCGCCATGGTTCGCCACCAGGTGCACGTGGTGCGGGAATTCGCCGAAGTGCCCCTGATCCAGGCCGAGAAGCACAAAATCCTCCAGGTTCTGGTGAATCTCATCCGCAATGCCAAATACGCCTGCGACGAGTCGGGCCGGCCGGACAAACAAGTCACATTGCGCGTCACCGCCGGCAATAACCGGGTCAATATCCAGGTCATTGACAATGGCGTTGGCATCCCGCCGGAGAACCTCACGCGCATCTTCAACCATGGTTTCACCACCCGCAAGGACGGCCACGGATTCGGCCTCCATACCAGCGCGATTGCCGCCCGGGAATTGGGCGGCCAGCTTTCGGTCATCAGCGCCGGGGTGGGGCAGGGGGCGGCCTTCACCCTGGAATTGCCCTTGGCCAAGTCACAACCGGTCTTATGAGCATCAATCCCAATCGGAATCGCCGGATCCTCATCATCGACGACAACCGCGCCATTCACGAGGATTTTCGGAAAATCCTCGGCCAGAAAAAACCCCGGCCCGGCAATCTGGCCCAGGCCGAGGCCGACTTGTTCGGCGACGACACAGCGACCGTGGAAATGCCCGAATTTGAAATCGATTCGGCCTTCCAAGGGCGGGAAGGATTCGACCTGATAGTCAAAAGCATCGCCGAAAATCATCCCTATGCCATGGCCTTTGTGGATGTGCGCATGCCGCCCGGCTGGGACGGAGTGGAGACCATCGCCCTGATCTGGCAGAAGTATCCCGACCTGCAGGTCGTCCTTTGCACCGCCTATTCGGATTATTCGTGGCAGGACATGCTGAAAAAATTCGGCTATTCCGACCGGCTCGTGATTTTGAAAAAGCCGTTTGACAGCATCGAGGCGCTGCAACTGGCCATTTCCATGACCGAAAAGTGGCGACTCTACCAGCAGGCCCGGTTGCGGCTGGACGATTTGGAGCGGATGGTCCAGGAACGCACCCTCGCCCTGCAAAAAGCCAATGGCGACCTCGCCACCGCCAATGAACTGTTGCGAATCGCCACGGATAGCACCCAGAAGATGGCCGAAGGTGCGCTGGCCGCCAGCCAGGCGAAAAGCGAATTCCTGGCCAACATGAGCCACGAAATCCGCACGCCCATGAACGGCGTCGTGGGCATGATCGATCTCCTGCTCGACACCCCCCTGGCCGCCGATCAACGCGACTACGCCCAGACCATCCGCAACAGCGCCGATGCCCTCCTGTCCATCATCAACGACATTCTTGATTTTTCCAAAATCGAGGCTGGCAAGATGACCTTTGAAAAGGCGGATTTTGACTTGGCCGAGACGGTGAAAAGCGCCGTGGCGCTGCTGGTCCCGCGGGCCCAGGCCAAAAAACTGCCGCTGACCTTTTCGATGGCTCAAAACGTTTACGGCCGCCTGGTCGGCGACCCCGCCCGGCTCCGGCAGATACTGCTCAATTTGCTCGGTAATGCCGTCAAATTCACCGAAACCGGCGAAGTGGCCCTCGAAATCACGCCCATCAGCGAAAACGACGGGGAAATCAACCTCCATTTTTCCGTGCGCGACACCGGGCCGGGAATCTCGGAAGAGGCCCAGAAAATCCTCTTCCATTCCTTCACCCAGGCCGATTCGTCCACCACCCGCAAATTCGGTGGCACTGGCCTGGGCCTGGCCATTTGCCGCAAGCTGGTTGATTTGATGGGTGGCTCCATCGGTCTCAAGAGCGCCCTGGGCCAGGGCTCCACGTTTTGGTTTACGATCAAGTTCGGAAAACAACCAAGCCCGGCTGTGCCGGTCGAAGCCGTTGCGCCAGCCACCGATGCCGGCCGGACGCGGAAGCTGACCCCGTCGGCCGCTGCCCACGGCACCCGCATCATCCTGGCTGAAGACAACCAAATCAACCAGTTGGTTGGCCTCAAGCAGCTCAGAAAACTCGGCTATTCGAACCTGCGTCTGGCCGGCACCGGCACCGAAGCCGTGGCCGCCTGGCGGGAGGGCAGGGGCGAGGTAATCCTGATGGATTGCCAGATGCCCGACATGGACGGTTACGAGGCCACGCGGGAAATCCGCAAGCTCGAGCAGGAGGGGAAGCGGCCCCGCACCCGAATCATCGCCATGACCGCCAACGCCATGCAAGGCGACCGCGAACTATGTCTGGCCGCCGGCATGGACGATTACATTTCCAAACCCGTGAGCATGGATGAATTGAAGGGTGCGCTGGACAAAGCCGCCCCGTCGGCCGAACCATCCGGCCAGGACAAAACTCCCCTGGCCGCTTCGTCTCAACCATTTCTAGCCCTGCCGAGGTAGCGTCCGGAGCGCCGAGCATTGTCTCACAGCGGCGGAGGGCCGCCATGCTCTCCGAAGTCCGCACTCGCTTTGTCCCGCAAGCTCGTAAATCGTAAATCCTGTATCGTAAATCGTAAATCGTATAGCTTATATCGCCGATGACCTCCGCGCCCAGCCAGACCCGTTCGCTTACGCCGACCCAGCAACGCGTCATCGCCGCGCGCGGCAATGTCCTGGTCATGGCCGGCGCCGGCACGGGCAAGACCAAAACCCTCATCGAGCGCTGCCTCGACTGCCTGGAACGCCACGGCGCCCGGCTGGAGGAATTGCTCGTCGTCACCTTCACCGAGGCCGCCGCGGCGGAGCTGCGCGACCGCCTTCGCCGCGCCATCGAAGCCCGCGCACAAACGGAATCTCCCGGCGCTCCGGTGTCAAACCCCAATGCAGACGGCTGGGCCGAACAACTCGCGCGGTTCGACCTGGCCCACATCGGCACGCTCCACAGCTTCTGCCTCGGGTTGGTGCGCGAACACTTCTACGACCTCGGCCTGGACCCGCGCCTGACCCTGCTCGACGAAGGCGAAGCCCGGCAGCTCGCCAACGAAACCCTCGCGGAACAGTTCGCCGCCCACTACGCCGGCGAGGATGAATTTTCGCTCGCCGTTCAAGACCTCATCCAGGTCCACGGCAGCGGTCGCGATGAATCGATCCGCCGTCTGGTGCTGCAACTGCATCACTACTCGCAGGCCCGCCCGGACTCCGCCGGCTGGCTGGCCCGGCAGCGCGAGCTGTTTGCCGCCGCCGACCCGGCCAATTGGCGGACCTGGCTGGCCGACGCGGTTCCGAGCTGGCGCCAGGATTGGCTGCCGGTTTTGGAACTGCAATCCGGCGCCAATGAAAAAGCCGCCGAGTTGCAGGAAATTCTGGCGCGCTTCAATAGCCCGGGCGGGGAACCCGGCTGGCGCGCGGCGGCCGCCGGGCTGATGGAGCAGATTGCCGCCGCCGGTGAGCAATGGCCCAAGGGCCGCAAAACCGTTCTGCGCAAGCCCCTGGAAGCATTTTTTGACGAGGCGCGATTCCTGCAATCGCTGCTCGTGCTCAAAGACGGGATCGACCCGCTCGCGGAAGACTGGGGGTGGGTTGGTGGTCAGATGCAAACGGTGTTGCGCCTGGCGGAAGAATTCGCGGCGCAGCTCGCCGACCGCAAGCGAACCGGCAGCGTGCTGGATTTTCACGATCTCGAGCAATTCGCTCTCCGGCTGCTCTGGGACTTCCCGACCGACCGGCCCACGCCCGTGGCCCTGCACTGGCGCGAGAAGCTGAAATTTGTGCTGGTGGACGAATACCAGGACATCAACGCCGCCCAGGACAAAATCATCCAGGGCTTGAGCCGGGACGGCGCTGCTGCCAACCGCTTCCTGGTGGGTGACGTCAAGCAGAGCATCTACCGCTTCCGGCTGGCGGATCCCAAAATCTTTCGCGACTACGCCCGGCGCTGGCGCGGGGACGCCGGCCAGACCATCCCGCTCATGGATAATTTTCGCAGCCGCGAAGGACTCCTCCGGCTCGTCAATTCGATTTTCCAGCTCGTCATGCGCGACGAGGTCGGCGGCGTGGCCTACGACGCGGAGGCTGAACTGAAATTCGGCGCGCCGGAACTGCGGGCCACATTGAGCCTGGCACGCGATCCCGCGCCGCGCGCGGAATTGCTGCTCCGGCTCAAGCGCGGTCGTAACGGAGGCCGCGACGAGGATGCGGGCGCGCTGGGCAATCTGGATGACACCCAGCGCGAAGCGCGCATGATCGCGTGGCGGCTCCGGCAATTCGTGGACAGCGGGCAGGAGATTTTCGACGCGGAGCAGAACGCTCTTCGGCCTGTTAAATGGCGCGACATCGCCATCCTGTTGCGCTCGCCGCGCGGGCGCTCGGAAATCTACGCCAAGGAATGCGAGCGCGCCAGGATTCCGCTGGCCGTGGCCCGCGGCGGATTTTATCAAAGCGCCGAGGTGCTGGACTTGCTGAGCCTCCTGCAACTGCTGGACAATCCGCTGCAGGATGTGCCGTGCCTGGCCGTCCTGCGCTCGCCCCTGGTCGGGCTGTCCCTGGATGAGCTGGCGGAAGTCCGGCTGGCGGCCAGGGAAAAACACTTTTGGACCGCGCTCAATCGCAGCGCCGAGCGCGGCCTGCCCCGCGTTGAATCCCAGGCGAAGATCACCCTGTTTCTGCAGCGGTTCTCTCGCTGGCGCAAGCTGGCCAGGCTGGCTTCGCTCTCCCAGTGCCTGGAGGAGGTCCTGGCGGAAACCCTTTATGTGGAATGGCTGCGGGCGCAGCCGCGCGGCGGGGAGCGCGCGGCCGGCATTGCCGCATTCCTCCACCTGGCCCAGCGTTTCGACCAGCTCCAGCGGCAGGGTCTGTACCGTTTTTTGCAATTCATTGAGGCGCAGCAGGAGGCGGAAGCCGAGCCGGAAGTGCCGGCGAACGTCGTGGAAAATGCCGTGCGGCTGATGAGCATCCACCAGAGCAAAGGCCTCGAGTTCCCGGTGGTGGTGCTGGCGGATTTGTCGAAGCCGTTCAACGAGCAGGATCTGCGTGCCGACATTATTTTTGACGGCCAATTTGGCGTCTGTCCCAAAGTGAAACCGCCGCACGTGGGCGGGCGTTATCCCAGCCTGCCGCACTGGCTGGCCCGCCGCCGCCAGAAGCGGGAACTGCGGGGCGAGGAATTGCGGCTGTTCTACGTCGCGGCGACGCGCGCCCGGGACTGGCTCATGCTCGCCGCCAGCATCCCGGAAAAAAGCTGGGACCAGATCTGGACTCAGCCGCAACCCTTGGCCCCGCATAATGTCGCGGCGGCCAGATGCGCGGCCGACTGGCTGGCCATGTGGTTCTCCAATCAGGCCCAGCCCAAGGGATCCACCAGTTCCGATCCATCGAGCGGTGAGCTTCCTTTCTTGCGCTGGCGAATTGTTCCCGACGCCCAATCGGAAGCCATCCTCCCGGGCGGCAGCCGAGGGGACGAGGCCCTTGCTGAAATCGGCCACCGGCAACCCGCCTCGACCGAGCCTCCGACGCCGCCCGGGCCGGCAATCGTCATTCGTCATTCGTCATTCGTCATTCCCGACGCAGTCGGTCTTCGTTCCCGCCTCGAATGGAGTTATCCGTTCCAGGCGGCCACGCGGCACCAGGCCAAGTCGTCGGTCACGGCCTTGCGGCGCCAGGCGGGGGAACCGGATGACGAAGCGGTGCTGATCGTTCCCGCCGCGCCCGCGCTTCCGCCGCGCCGCCCTTCGGCCCGGACTTCAAAGCTGGGCGCCGCCGAAATCGGCGTGGCTCACCACCGGTTCCTCGAACATTTTGCGTTGGAGAAAGTGAATGACTTGGCGGCTGAGGCGGACCGGTTGGTCCGTGAGAATTATCTGTCCACCGCGGAGCGGGCGGCCCTGAATCTTGCGGCGCTGGGCGCGTTTTGGGATTCGGCCCCGGGCCGCAAAATCCTGGCGCGGCCGGGCGCTGTGCGGCGGGAACTGCCCTTCACCGCGCGCTTCAGTCCGCTGGAACTTGCCCGGATCACCGGCAAAACTGCGGATGCGGGATTGGCCGGGGAATTCGTCATCGTCCAAGGCGTGGCCGACCTGGTGGTCCTGCAGCCGCGTGAGCTCTGGCTGGTGGACTTCAAGACGGACGATCTCACCGCGCGCGAGTTGCCGCAAAAGGTCAGAATTTACACGCCCCAATTGCAACTCTACGCGGCGGCGCTGGAGAAGATTTTTGCCCGCCCAGTCACCTTGCGGGCCCTGCATTTCCTGGCCCTGGGCCGCACGGAGGAAGTTTAGGAGCGCCGGTCTCCGACCCGGCTCGATTCCAAACCGACTGCGCCCACGCCTGTCAGCGACCGACGCTTCAGCCTGGAACGATCTTCAATCAACGGCCTGCGATTGAAACCAGCTCTTTCTGCGGGCTGGCAGGGTGGCTTCAAGCAGACCGGTCAAGCAGAAATACATGATCAACGCCACCTCCATCGGCTGGCGGAGCAACACCATGCAGACCGCAACGGAGAATAGCAGGACCAAAAACGTCTCCCCCGACCGCGTGATTTGCTGCTGGCGCGCCTTCTGCGAATCGAATACCAGGCCGACCCAGCGCGAAATGAGGAGGCTGGAGAACATCAGGAACAGGCCCAGATTCTGGGCCGCCGCTGCAATGCTCGCCGCAAAAGTCAGATAGATCAGGCCCAGCAACAACATCTGTTGGGTTTTCGATTGGCGGGTCTGGTTCGGCGTCAGGAGTAAACCCGGCACCATCATGCCGGAATGTGCCAGAATGAATTCCATCATCAGCATCAAATCGGCCGACGGCAGTAGCCGCTCAGCAGCGGGCAGACGCCAATCCTGATAAATCGTCAGCGCCAGCCACCAACAGGATACCGCGCCCATCAGCGCGAAGAGCCAGCGAAGAGTCCTCGACCACCAACCGGCCGGCAGGCCCGGCAGATCATCGCTTGGCATCAACGACGTCTCTTCGATCACAAAATCCTCCCGGCCTGCGGCCAGACGAGCCAGCCGCCGCCCAAACCACGCGGCGGCCAGCACCGTGACCGATGCCAGCGCCGCGAAGCACATCCACAAACCGCGCGGGCAAACCGGGGACAAGACGCTCTCGGCCGGGTCGAGCGGATTATAGAAAACCGGAAGATAAGATCCCTTGGCGCGCAACGTTTCGGCCGCCTGGCCGGCGGCAAAGGACGAGGGAAACAGCTCCGGCAACGGGTTCGTGGCCGCATACGTGGTGCCGTTCACCGTGTAGCGATAGCCCAGGTCCACCGCGTATCGGATCTCCTCGCGGTTCCAGCCGCCGCGATGGGTATGAAACTCGTGCATCACCCCGGTGGCGTCCGGCCAACTGCCCGCGGCTTGCGCATGGCGCCACGCTTGCGCTGCATAAAAATCGCAGCCCGCTACGGCCGCCAGGAGCAGCACCATGAAAATTCCCTCGCACAGCTTCGAGAGCAGCGAACGCTCGCGCCGCACCGGCTGGATTTCAGGCTGGGTTGTCATCTTATGGCGCCAGCGGCTGCGGCTCCCGGTTGGTTGCGATCAAGACTCGAAATGCGCAGGCGTAACAATAATCGCCGGCCGTCGCCCAGCGGCCAGGTTTCGTCTCCCGTCCGGCATATTGCACAATGTTTTGATTGTTGAAGTGCCAGTCCCAGCCACCGCGCCCTCTGACGCACAGCCAGTATTTCGCGCCCGCCGCCAATGCCGGTTGCGCCAATGAAGCGAGCTCAACCGGCGCCGGGTTGCTCGCGGCGCTACCCAGGCGCGGAGCGACCTCAAAGCTTTCCAGCGTGGCGCCGGGGAAACCGTGCTTGTCGCTGGCGAGAAAGACGGTGGCGTCGCCTGCGTTCCGGGCCGTCGCTTCGAGGGCCAGTTCGATGGCCCCCAAACGTCCGGACATCGCCGGAATGAACCAATCCGCATGGGCCTGGCCGCCCACCGCCCAGGAATTGGTGTCAAAGGCGTGCCCGGGGCCGAAAGAATCAAAGGCAATACGCCCCGCGACGCCTGGCGGTTCCACCGAAAACAGGACCGCCCGTTTGGGAGCTGCGAAATGTATCCCGGCGGTGGCGCCGGCGATTGCAAACACGATCAACCACGCCATGAACAGATCGCTCGACTTCATTGGATTCGCCGCCAGCATATAAGCGACGCCACCCGATGTCTGCTACAAAGACGGACGGTTTTTGGAATCGAAAAAGAAGGCCAGGCTGATAAAAGTAAAAGGGGTCAACCCATGACAAAGTGCATTTTGTGGTTGACGGAGTGCGCATGTCCGGTTGCACGAATGGTTTAAGTCGTCTAAGGCAACGACGCCAGTCGATCTGATATGAGAAAAAACGAACAATGTTATGGGTTGACCCCTTTCCCGGACAACCGGCTGACGAACCGCTGGAGCGCGGCCAAGACGAACACGGTTTACAGATACGA
>JBEKZM010000180.1:0-7184 GCA_049509875.1 Verrucomicrobiota bacterium
TTGAGTCATTATGCATAATTTACGTTTTGTTATTTAGGGCATAGTAAGCGAGACACACAAATGCTTAAACCAAAATAACTTAAAGAGAATTGCCTATGCTAACTCGTAAACTGGGGCTAGAACGGTCCCGGGACGCCGGATCGCCATTGAATGTCATCGGGGTTGGACTCCGCATTATGCTGCCATACTTACAGCGGCTTTGAAAAAATGTGACGGGGGGGCAGTTCACGGCCATCCATCCGCAAGGCTAAATTGGCAGTTTCGCGATGCTCCGTCGCCCCGCCGCGAAACTGAAGCTGGTCAATTCCCTCGTTGGGGCCGCGGCGCCGGGCGACGTGGTAAAGCAGGCAAACATTTCCCAGGGATCGCAACAGGCGGTTTTCCGCCTGTACTACACGTACATCCACACAGAGTGCATCCCGCATTCTGCGCGCCAGAAAAGTGCCGATGGGCCGCGGACCGTCAAACAGCGTGGATGACAAGTCCGGTTCGAAGCCGAAAACCGAATCCGCCCGCCAGTAATGACGCAATTCCTCCGGCGGCATAAGCCGGTAAGGCGCAACGAGTTCGAAGACGGTTTCGGGTTTATGATGCCGGATGGACTCGGTGCGCCAGCCGGCCGGAATCTTGGACTTGTATTTCTCAAAGGCCTCAACGGTGCGCGTCCAGGATTGCAGGGCCGGCACTTCAAAAAATCGTTCAGAGCGCAAGAGAGTAAATCCCTGCCCGGCCAGAAATTCTATCCAAGCGCTGGTATCCGCGAGCAGCTCCCCATATTGAAGCGATTCCATCCCGGCAATTCGGGCGCACTGCAACACCTGCTCGATGAGCAGATGGCACACTTCGTCCCGGCTCACGCCAGGGGGACACGCAAGCTGGAAGCGGCCGACGTTGCCCTCGGACCACCAAGCGGCAGCCCCGACAAAACGTTCCACTGGCCGGCTTCGCACGGCGACCAAAATACGTGCTTGCGGGCGCAGCCGGACATTGCGAAACAAATAAACCGCCCGGTTAAGCTCTGCGACCGCCGGTTCGCGGATTGCCACATCAGCAAGATTCGACTCATTCATGTCAGCAGATATCCCGTGGCTTCGACGCACCAAGGATGGTCATCACGGTCTGGAAAGTTAAAGTGTGGCAAGGGTGGGTCCAGCGCAATCCCTTCTTTCGCGAAACTTTTTCCGGCCCTACTCTAGTTTGGGCTTGCGCGATCTTAACCAATCCGCCTATAGGATGCCCGGTCAAGTTCGTTCCCGGTTGCCCGTCTCACGGATTTTATTTGCCAAAATATGCAGCCTCGCTTGTTGTTGATCGGATTGGATGCCGCTGACTGGAAAGTCTTCCACCCGGTGATAGATGCGGGAGAAATGCCGGCCTTCAGCCGGCTGGTTGACCACGGTGCTGCCGGCGAATTGCTGGCGCCACAACCCGTCGTGCCAGCCCTGCTATCCACCTCCCTGGTGACCGGGAAACGCGCCTGGCAGCACGGCATTTGGCATCCCTCCGAAGTGGCGCGGGATGGCCGCCAATTGGCCACCATCACCGCTGCCCGCCGACGGTCATTGGCGCTTTGGCAGATGCTGGCGCGTGAAGGCAAACGATGTGTGGTGATCGGCTGGCCCGCAACCCATGGCGAACAGACCGAGAACTCGGTAATCGTTTCCGACCGCTATCCGGAACCGACTGCCGGTCCCGGCATCAAGCCCTGGCCGGCGGCGGTGGCGGGGACCTACTGGCCGGAGGGCATGGGCAAAAGGCTGGACGCAAAACGGATCAGTCCGGAAGACATTGGTGCGAATGTTATTTCGCAGTACGTCCCGGACTGGCGGAAAATTGATCAAGAGCGTGACCGCCGAATCGGCCGGCTGCGACTGTATGTGGCGGCCGACTATTCCTATCAATCGGCGGCTCTGGCGCTGCTGAAGGCGGAAAAGTGGGACTTTGCCGCCGTTCGCTTCCCGGCGCTCGCTCCCATCAGTCGCCGGTTCCTGTCCTACCACCTCTCCGGTCCAAGCGCCGGCAACCAGGAAGAATTTCGATTCTACCGTAATGTCATCCGCACCACCTGCCGCATTCTGGATGAGATGGTTCGCGAGTTGGTCGAGCTTGCCGGTCCGGAATCCACGGTGATCATTGTCTCCGGACATGGCGTGCGCACCCAGGGCATCCCGTCCGGCGGTTTTCCACCCGGTGACAAGGATTCCTGGAAATCTCCGCATGGCATTTTTCTGGCCTGCGGGCCGAAGTTTACTCCGGACATATTGTTGCACGGAGCCGGGGTTTTGGATGTTGCGCCGACGGTGTTGACCTGGTTTGGGTTGCCCATTGGCGAGGATATGGAGGGGAGGGTATTGATTGAAAGTTTTGAGCATGTTCCGGCTGTCACGCGCGTAAATTCGTGGGAAAAACGGCTGGAAATTTCAAAGTCACAGACCGACGAGAACACCCACTTGGCCAATAACACTGCGTCCGCCGTAGTGCGGCGCGAATCGGACTGGAACTTTGTGCAATCCTGTCTGGACGCCGCGCGCGAGGCGGAAGCGCTGCCGGTGCTGGAACGGTTGTTTCGGGAATTCCCGGAACAGGCGGAGGTTGGGCACACCCTGTTCCGGTGTCAATTGGCTCTGGACCGCCTCGCGGAGGCAGCCGACACACTCGAGGTGACGCTGGAGTCCCTGCCCCCGGGCGTAGCCTCGCTGCTGCCACGCGCCGAGCTGGCCTTGGCTCAACGCAACCCAGGTCTGGCCCGTTCCCTGGCCGGTGAAGTCCTCAAGCTCAAGCTCACGAACCCGCTGGATCTGCGCCAGCTCGGGCTGTTGCTGTTGCGATTGCGAGAATGGGACGAGTTGATCCGCATCGCCCAACAGGCGTTGAGCTACAGCGACCAGGACCCCATCGCCTGGCTTGGACTGGCGGCGGCGCAATTGCGGAAAGGCAAGGCGGCGGAAGCGGCCGATGCGGCTGCGCGGGCGATCGGCCTGAAGTTTTTCCTCCCGGACGCTCACTTCGTGCTGGCACGCGCGTTGGTGGCGCAAGGAAAGTGGACGGAAGCCTCGGAGACAATGCAAATACTCCTGAAGCTCCAGCCAGGCAATCGCGCGGCGGCCACCTATTTCCAGCGGATGCCACGACAGGTGAATTCGCCGACGGGCAAATGACACACCGCGTTGGTCTCCCTAGTCCAGCTCTTCGCGCCGCAATAACGCAATAATTTCTGCCAAAATTTGCTGGCTTCCAGCCGCTGGATTTTGTTTCGTTGGCTCATGATCACCCCACCCGGCCAGTTTGCGCGGCTTCGAGACGGGGCCGTTTTTTGGCCGGAATCCGGCCGGCAGCAATCGTCGAAAGCATCAACTAAAAAGGACATCTTTGACGATGCCGACCCGGGCGCTTTCCTACTGCGATGATCGCCCCCCGCGCAGATTTGTCCGCGTTTTTCGGCGGTTGGATGGTCGCGCTGGGATTGTGTTTGGCCGCGGGGCCGGGGCCGGCGGAAAGCCAGGCTGCATTGGGTCCGCAGCTCATCACGAATCTGGCCCAGCTAACCTTGGCCTCGCCCACCAATTCTCCCTCGCGCCGTCGTGTGCGGGTGGACTTGTCGGGTGTGGTCGTGATTGGCGGGGGCGCCTGTGGCATCGTGGCCTTGGACGGCTCGCGAATACTTCTTCCGTTCCCCGCGTCGGCCCCCGATCCCCTGCGGCGGGGAGAACGGATCCGGATCCAAGGCCAGAGCTTGATCGATGGCACCAACCTTCTCCTCGACGCGCGCCCGCTGATTGAAAATGACGGGCTTCACGCGATGTATGAGCGGTCGGCGGGCCTGTGGCTGGAGGCGGGCCGGGCACCCATTCGGGTCCGGTATTTCAACCGGACCGGCGAGCGCGGACTGGCGCTGAGGATCGCCGGGCCGGCACTGCCGCTCCAGTTAATTCCGGATGGCATGTTGTGTCATGCCGAGACCAATCCCATGACCAGCGGCATCTCTTGGAAAAGGGGCCTTGAATTCAAGTGCTATGATGGCGGCTGGAGTGCCCTGCCGAATTTTGAATCGTTGAACGCTGCCGCCACGGGGGGGGCTTCCAATTTTGACATTGGCGTCGCCGACCGCCAGGACAATTTCGGCCTGGTTTTTGAGGGCTGCCTCGAAGTTCCGCGCAACGGGTTTTACAACATTTCGTGCACCTCGGATGATGGCTCGATGGTGGACCTGGGCGAAGGCGGGATGTTGATCAAAAGGCTTGGCGTTTCAGCGTTGCCAGCGCTGCCGCGTCTGGCGGCCGGGCAATTGGTCGGCCACGATGAGGATTCATTTTGTGCCGCGCTGGAAGGGGCCGTGACCTTTGCGGTGCAAGGCGAGGGCGGCTTAAGGCTGGAATTATCCAGCGGCCGAGGGAAGGCGGATGTACGGCTATCCCCCGATATCGGATTGGATGCCCAGTGGATGGTCGGAGCTCGGGTGCTCGCCGCGGGCATTTGCCAGACGGTGTTTACCGCGGAGGGGTCCAAGGTGGCTGGACAGTTAAGCGTTTACGGGGAGGGAAATCTGCAGGTGCTGGATCTGCCGAACACCTTGTGGAATGCGCAGCCGCTCCTGACCGTCCGGGAGGTTTCGGCGATCTTGTTTACGAACCAGCATCCGCGGCTGGTACGTCTGGCAGGTGTGCTTAAGCCGGGTATTGGGGGGGTGGAGATCCGGGATGAAACGGGGGCAATTGTTTTGAGGGCCGCTGACGTTTGGAGTTTTGGGCCGGGCTCGCCGGTGGAGGCTTTGGGTCTGGCTGCCGTCAGAAACGCAAATCCTGATTTGCGGTGTTTTGCCCTGAGACGGATTGCGCCGGTTCGGGGCCAGACTCACGGCCTGCCCCTGCTGACCACCGTACAGGAGGTCAAACAGATGAGTCGGGATGAAGCGAAACGGGGCTACCCAGTCCGAGTGCGCGGCGTGATCACCTTCGTTTGGCCGCAAGCCGGTTTCTTTTTGCAGGATGCAACGTGGTCCATCGATGTGCGGCTGGCGACCAATGCGCTCACGACCGAGCCGCAGATCGGGGAGTACTGGCAGGTGGAAGGCGAAACGTTTGCGGAATTTGCGCCGGACATTCTGGCCACGCGTGCCAACTGCCTGGGGCCCGGCATCATGCCTGATCCGGAACGCCCGACCGGGACGCAACTCGTGGACGGGAGCATGGACACGCAATATATTGAAGTCCAGGGTGTGGTGTTGCCGGCGACCGGCACGGCGCTGAACTTGCTGACCCGCAGTGGACGCATCACCGCGCAGTTGCCGGAAACTTCCCCGGAGCTGCTGGCCCGATTCCGAGGTACGCTGGTACGCGTCCGCGGTTGTGTGATACCCGGACGTGACATCAAAACCCAGCAGGTGAAACTGGGCGAGTTTGAGTTGCGCAACGCATCCGTGGCGGTGGACGAGCCCGCGCCAGCCAATCTTTTCGCCCTGCCGCTCAAACACGCGACTGATCTGTTGCTGTTTGATTCCCACGCAAGTCCGATTGAGCGGGCGAGAATCGGCGGCGTTGTTTTGCACGAGCGGGAGGACGTGATCTTTCTCATGGATGGTTCGAACGGGGTGCGGGTGGTCAGCGAGATTCCATCGGAGGTGCATCCGGGCGACACGATCGAGGCAGTGGGCTTCCCGGATTTGACCGGCCCATCGCCGGCGTTCAACAACGCGGTGGTGCGTTGGCTGGGCCATGGCCCCCTGCCGGCGCCGGTCACGTTGCCGGCGGACCACGTGCTGGACGGCCGGTACGATGCCACGCGCGTGGCGATCGCCGGCACGCTCATTTCGCAGTGGCTCAGCCGTGGGGACCAGGTTTTGGAAATGCGTTCGGGCACGCGCCCGTGGTTGGCACGCCTGCCCTTGCGCACACTGGTACTGCCCGAACTGCCGTGGGGCAGCGAGTTGAAGTTGACGGGTGTGTATGCCGGCCAGGGGGGCGACCGGATGCACGGCCGCGAGATCGACTCGTTCGAATTGCTGCTGGGCTCAGCGCGGGATGTGGCAGTGTTGCGCAGCCCGTCTTGGTGGACGGTGCGCCGGGCAGTGACCGCGACCTGCGGGCTCCTGGGGGTGCTGCTGCTGGCTTTTATTTGGATCTGGGCGCTGCATCGGCAGGTGGACGAACGCACCCACGAGTTGAAGAATGAAATCGAAGATCACAAGCGCACCGAGATTGAGTTGGAGCAGAAAACGCGTCTGTTGACCCGGGAGATCGACGAACGGCGGCGCATCGAGGCCGAAGTGGAACGCGGGCACAGGCAGTTGCTGGTAACCTCGCGGCTGGCGGGCATGGCCGAAGTGGCCACCAGTGTTTTGCACAATGTCGGCAATGTCATGACCAGCGTCAATGTGTTGAGCGCGTCCATTGTGGATTTGGTGCGCCATTCAAAGGTCTCCAGCGTGGCCCGGCTGGGTGAATTGTTGGGCAAAAACCGCAACGCGATGGACCACTTCGTCGCCCAGGACGAGCGCGGGCGCAGGCTGCCGGATTATGTGGAGCAGTTGGGCTCCCACCTGGCGGATGAGCAGGGATTGTTGCTGCAAAAAGTCAGGGTCCTCAACGAGAACATCCAGCACATCAACGATATCGTCGGCAGGCAGCAGGGTTACGCAAAAGCCTCCGGCCTGATGGAAACCCTGGCCCCGGAGGAGGTGGTGGAAGACGCGCTCCAAATGCACGGCGAATCCCTCAAGCGCCATGGCATCAACCTGGTGCGCGACTTTGGGCAGATTCCGGCCATGACCATGGACCGGCATAAAGTGTTGCAAATACTGTTCAACTTGCTCGAAAACGCCAAGTATGCCTGTTTGCAGGGGGGCGTCGCCGACAAAAAAATCACCGTCCGCCTGCAACTCGCCCCCGACGGGTTTGTGCGGCTCGCCGTCCTCGACAATGGCATGGGCATCCCGCCGGAAAATCTGAGCCGGATTTTCGGACAGGGTTTTTCCACACGGAAGGATGGGCACGGTTTCGGCCTGCACAGCAGTGCGCTGGCCGCACAGGACATGGGGGGCCGCCTGGCTGTCCACAGCGAGGGGCCGGACCAAGGCGCCACCTTTGTGCTGGAGATTCCCCTGAAGCCGGCCAGCGCCGCGCCGTCGCAAAACTGATCTTTCATTATGCCGAACCTTTCCGCTGAAGACACCGCGACACCGCGAATTT
>JBEKZM010000181.1:0-7019 GCA_049509875.1 Verrucomicrobiota bacterium
CGCCGCGCGGAGCAAAGAATTTGCGGCCGAAGCCCAAGCCAAGCTGGACAAGGCCACCATTGGCACGGCGACCGCGGAAATTGAGGGGGATGAAGCGGCTGACCGGCAGGCGGAACTCGATCTTTCCTACACGGAAGTGACTGCGCCCGTCGCGGGTTTCATCACGCACCGGACGGTGGATAATGGAGCCTACGTACAAGCGGGGCAAAATCTTCTAGCGGTGATGCCGCGGCAGGTGTGGATCGTGGCGAACTTCAAAGAGACGCAACTGAAGCACATGCGACCGGGCCTACCGGTGGAGGTGCGGGTGGATGCGTATCCGCAGGTGAAGTTTCAGGGCCATGTGGACAGCATCCAAGCGGGGACTGGCGCGCGGTTCAGTCTGTTGCCGCCGGAAAACGCTACGGGCAATTACGTGAAAGTGGTGGAACGCGTGCCGGTGAAAATCGTGCTGGATGGAGTTCCCGGCGGGGTCTGCGTGTTGGGAGCGGGAATGTCAGTTGAGCCGAAAGTGCGGGTGAACTGAGCCAACACAAGCGCTGGAAAACCAAACCAACCTTCAAGCCAAACAGTGCCATGAATACGAACACAAAAGTGAATCCGTGGTTGATTGCGGTGGCGGTGATGCTGGCCACGTTTATGGAAGTGCTGGACACATCAATTGCGAACGTGGCGCTCCAATACATCGCCGGCAGCCTCTCGGTTTCGACCGACGAATCCACGTGGGTGCTGACGACCTATCTGATTGCGAATGCGATTGTCATTCCGAGCACGGCCTGGTTTGGACAGCGGTTTGGGCGCAAACGTTTCCTGATGTTCTGCGTGGGGGTGTTTACGGTGGTTTCATTTTTTTGCGGGATTTCCACGAGTTTGCCGATGTTGCTGTTGATGCGGGCGATCCAAGGGGCCGGCGGCGGGGCGCTGCAGCCGATTGCGCAGTCGATTTTGCTGGAAAGTTTTCCGAAGGAAAAACACGGCGTGGCGATGGCGGTTTACGGCGTGGGCGTGGTGACGGCGCCGATCCTCGGGCCGGTGCTGGGCGGCTGGATCACGGATTCATACAACTGGCGTTGGATTTTCTTCATCAATGTGCCGGTGGGGTTGCTGGCGTTGGTGATGATGCAACGGTTTATATCCGATCCGAGAGGACAAGGTGGGGCCGAAGCTCCGCGGTTGGACATCATCGGTTTCGGGTTCATGTCGCTGTGGCTCGGTTGCCAGGAAGTTTTGCTGGATAAAGGGCAGGAGGACGATTGGTTCGGCTCCAATTTCATCGTCCTCATGGCGGTGCTGGCGGCGATCGGGTTCGTGGTGTTCGTCATCCGGGAATTGCGCGTGGCCACGCCGTTTGTGAATCTGCGCGTGCTGGAGAATTACAATTTTAGCGTGGGCATGCCGCTGATGTTCTTCCTGGGAATCACCATGTACGGACTCACAGCCCTCCTGCCTTTGCTGATGCAAACATTGATGGGTTACACGGCCCTCACGAGCGGCCTGGCGATGATACCGCGCGGCTTCGGCGCGCTGGTGGGGATGCCGCTGGCGGGGCGGTTGGTGAACAAGGTGCCCGGCCGCTACCTGGTGGCGGGTGGTTTTCTGACGTTTGGCTTTTCGGCGTTGTGGCTGTCGCGCATGACGCTGGACGTTTCGCCGTTCATGCTGGTCTGGCCCCTTTTCTTCAGCGGCGTTTCGATTGCGTTCCTGTTTGTGCCGCTCAATACGCTGGCGCTGGGATCGGTGAAGCCGGAGCAAGTGAACAATGCAAGCGGCATTTTCAACCTGATGCGAAACATGGGGGGCAGCGTGGGAATCTCGCTGGTGACCACGCTGGTCGAACGGCGCGCGCAGGTGCATCAGGCATTTTTGGCGGGAGACATCAATTCGTATAGCGGAGTGTTCCAGGGCAAATTTGGAAGCTTGAGCGCGATGTTTGCGCAGCAGAACGGGAGTCTCATGGGCGGCCGGCAGGCGCTCGGAGCGATGGGCAAACTTGTTGGCACGCAGGCCGGCATGCTGGCGTACCTGGACACTTTTAACTTTTTCGCGGCCCTCTGCGCACTGTGCGTGGCAGGCGCGTTGTTCATGAAAAACATTAAAGTCAGCGGGCCTGTGATGGCTCATTGAGAGGAAAAACATTATGAAAAAACAACTAATATTATCAGTCTCGCTATCCATTCTGGCGGCCTTGGCGGGAGGTTGCATGGTCGGCCCGGATTACCATCGTCCGCAGGCGTACACGCCGGCGCAATGGGGCGAAGCCCTCGCAGGGGGCGAAACCAACGCCCCGGTCATTTCCGCCGCGTGGTGGAAAAATTTCAACGATCCGGAGATGGACTCGTTGATTGAGCGGGCGGTGCATTCGAACCTGGATTTGCGCATCGCGCAGGCCCGGGTGCGTGAGGCGCGCGCAGTCGCAGGAAGCCTTCGCCAATTTGTGGCCGACCGTGGACAGTTCCGGTTCCTATGCGCGCTTGCAGGAAAGCAGGCAGCAGCCTGTGCTGGGCTCGCTGCCGGTCCCAGCGGATGTGCCGTTTGAGAATAATGTTTACCAGGCTGGATTTGATGCGAATTGGGAGATTGACGTCTTCGGCGCACAACGCCGCGCGGTGCAGGCGACGTCCGCGCAACTTGCGGCCACGGAGTACGGGCGGGATGATGTGTTGGTGACCCTGCTCGGGGACGTGGCGCGGAACTACATCGAATTGCGCGGGGCGCGACGCGAGTTGGCCATAACGGAGGACAACCTCAAGGCGCAGGAAGAAACATTGGCGACCACGAGGGACCGTTTTGCGCATGGCCTCACGGGCGACTTGGATGTGGAGCAAGCCATGACGGTGCTTAAGACCACGCGGGCGCAAGTGCCGGTGCTGGAAACCACCATTGACGCTTCGATTCACCGGCTCGGCGTTTTGCTGGGGCGCGAGCCAGAGGCCCTGATGGCGGAGTTATCGCAGCCCGCGCCGATACCGGCGGAGCCGCCGATGGTGCCCGCAGGTTTGCCCTCGGAATTGTTGCTGCGGCGTCCGGATGTGCGCCAGGCGGAACGGCAATTGGCGGCGGCCACGGCGAATATCGGCGTGGCGAAGGCCGATCTATATCCGAAGTTTTATCTCACCGGCTTGGCGGGAGCCGAGAGCATCAGCGCGAGTGACTGGTTTTCGGGCGGGAGCCGTTTCTGGTCCGTCGGACCGACCGTGACCTGGAGGGCATTTGATGCCGGCAAGATTTGCGCGAACATCCGGGCACAGAATGCGCGGCAGGAACAGGCGCTGGCGAACTATGAAGCGACCGCTCTACGGGCGTTTGAAGAAGTGGAGGATTCGCTGGTGGCCTACGCGAAAGAACAGACGCGGCGGCAATCGCTGACGGAGGCGGTGGCGGCGAGCCAAAAATCCCTTGATCTCGCGCAACGGCTTTATGCAAACGGCCTGACCAGTTTCGTGAATGTGCTGGAGGCGGAACGCTCGCTTTACGAGGCGCAGGACGCGCTGGCGCAAAGTGACCGGAATGTTTCCGTGGATGGGGTCGCGCTTTACAAATCGCTCGGCGGGGGCTGGCAGAATACCGGCCACAACCCGGATGACCTCGCGCAAAAGTAAAATCATTTTTTCGAGCAAGCTGTGGACAGGATGATCAATTATGAAACTGGTCAATAACACGATTCTCATTACCGGCGGGGCCACGGGGATTGGCCGTGCCCTGGCAGAGGCGCTTCTAGCCGCGGGAAATGAAGTAATTATCGCCGGCCGGCGCCTAGGCCTGCTGGAGGCTGTCAGGGCGGCCAATCCCGGAATGAAGTCGGCAGCACTCGATATCACCAATCCCGAATCCATCAAGCAGCTGACCGAAAACATGGCCCGCGAGTTTCCGCGGTTGAATGTGGTCATTCAAAACGCGGGCATTATGCGGACGGAAGTGTTGCCATCCGGTTCGGTCGCCGACGCTGAAGCAATGGTGGCAACCAATTTACTGGGACCCATCCGCCTCACCGCCGCACTCCTGCCGGCGTTGAAGGAACAGCCGGAAGCCGTAATCATGACGGTCTCTTCGGGCATGGCTTTCCTGCCTTGGGCGATGACGCCCACGTACAGCGCCACCAAGGCCGCCATCCATTCCTATACGCAATCCTTGCGCCTCCAGCTTAGGGACACATCTGTGCGGGTCTTGGAACTCATTCCGCCATATGTGCAAACGGAACTCATGGGACAAGCCCAGGCACAGGATATGAACGCCATGCCGGTGAGGCAGTTTGTGGCCGAAGTGATGCGAATTCTCAAGACCAATCCGGAAGCCACGGAGATCCGCGTGGAACGAGTGAGACCGCTGCAGGCTGCCAACGCTTGGCCGGGGCGGCATCACGGGGGGTTTTGGAGAAACCCACAAACTGGATTCGATATTGTGGTGGGGCAAGACATCGGTTGATTCTGCCATCGAGAGAGGTTAGGGTGTGACTGTCCACCGCTTATACGACGGCTGGCCTCAAACCAAGGAGCATGAATATGATGACCCAGGACGCAATTCGATATACCAAAATTCCACTTATGCACGGATCTGGTGAGCTGCCGGCTGTGGGGTTTGGCACACTAATCCCCGATCCGGTCGTGGCCAAGCAAGCTGTTAAAACTGCATTGGAAGTGGGGTTTCGACACTTCGACTGCGCCGAACGCTACCGCAATGAAGAAGCGATTGGCCAGGCAATGCAGGAGGTGTTCAAAGAAGGGGCGATCAAGCGCGAGGACGTATTCATTACAACGAAGCTGTGGAACACTAATCATCGACCTGAGCGAGTCAGGCCGGCGATCGATGCGAGTTGCCGGCGGCTTCAGATCGACCATGTGGATTGCTATATTATCCATACTCCTTTTGCCTTTCGACCCGGAGATGAGCAAGATCCGAGGGACGAACACGGCCAGGTAGTCTATGACTCCGGGGTGACGTTGCTTGAGACGTGGCAGGCGCTAGAGGACCTCGTGGACGGCGGTCGGTGCAAGTCGATTGGCTTGTCGGACGTAACTTTGGAAAAGTTGAAAGAGATCGTTGCGGTTTCGCGAATCAAGCCTGCCGCGGTACAAGTCGAGGCCCATCCATATCTCCCCGAGTGGGACCTGCTCGATTTCTGCCGGGAGCATGGGATAGTTGTGCAAGCGTTTGCGCCGTTGGGACATGCCATGGAGCCCAAAGTAGTGGACGACCCGGTAATCACGAGCATCGCACAACGCATTCACAAGACACCGGCCCAGGTTGCGCTGGCATGGGCCGTCCAGCGCGGAACCGCCTTCTTGACCACCTCGACCACCCTTCGCCATATCCGCGAAAATTTCGAAATTTCGGCCCTGCCTGAAGACGCCATGCGGGAGATTCGAGACAACATCAAGTCGAGCGTCCGGTTCAACTCCGTGGTTGGGACCGGCGTGCCCGGCTTCATTCCCAGGTCGAAGTGACGGGTTCCCGGATTGCCGCGCTGGAAGACAAGCAGCCTTTGGCTATCGGCTGGCTTAGACGACCGGTTTTCTGGCGTTTGAATGGAATAGCGCTAATGGAGGTGACTCTCGAGGTCATCAATTGTAGATGAGCGCGGGTGAGGCCAAATGTAGTGTACCGAGGCTTTTCTGCCTGGAGACGTTGTCGATCAGAAAAAGGGTGTCCCAATGAATCGGGAAATGCATTACCCCGTCGTTGGCACCGCCCCAGTGGCCGGCGGGCACGTTGAAGTCGAACTCGAGGTAGCGCCAGCCGGTCCAGTCAATTGCGTCAGCCGTGGGCTGAAACGCTTGCCCAGTCGCATCCACAATGCGTAAACGTGGGCTGGCATTTCGGCCATCGCCGTCAACCCAAATTCCGAGCCCTGAGGGTGTGCCTGTGATTTCGCGGTATTTGCCCTCTGGCGGAACGACGCGAAAAAATTTCCAACCTTGGTCACATTGGTAGCTCACCTTCATGATCGGCGAATTCAGTCCGGGCAAAGGTTTCGACGCAACCGAGACTTCGATGGATTGCTGCGAGGCAATTTTGGCGTCGCCGTCCGAGACAATTCGGCTCGCAGACAGCATCGTGTCGGCCAGCGGAAGAAATCTGCGCGGGGCCAGTTCCAGCATCACGGCGCCTTCCATTTCTATGCGCAGGCCGGCGATGATTTCAGAGTTGGTCGAGGGCGCCGGCGCGAAATTCATAAGCTTCGAGGTTTCGCCGGGCTTTAGTTTGATACTGCGCGGTCCGGAGTTGCTGAGCGTGTCGGATTGAGTCAGACGGAGTGTGCCGTTGAAAGAGGCATCGCTGAGGTTTTCGATTTGTACCGCCAGAGAGTTGCCGCCCACGAGACCCAGCCAGGCTTGCAATGGACGCACCCCCGGAGCGGAACTGAGGAGCGGATTGGATTTCCGCACGATGAGATACTGGGGTGCGTGTTTGGGCGTGAACACAAGGCCGTTTACATTCGCGACCATGGATTCGCCCTGTTCGCCGGTGAGACTGATGACTCCAAACTCGCCCGGGCTGGAACGGATTTGCACAGGTTGGGGCTTTGGGGAAGCGGTCCAGACTGCCAGTCGCAACTCGTCGCCCTTGCGGAACAATAGCGCGTAATCGTCCGGCTTGCCGAGGGCGAGGCGTTTGCTGAATTGAAAACCTTGCAGAACGGAGGTCAAAGTTTTGGCGGCAAGGAATGCGGGTTTCGGCTCGTAAGCTGGGGAGCCACCGGCATGATACGCGTTGGCAACCGTGCCGAAATGATGTTCTGGTTCCTGCGGATCGGTGCCGTCATCATGCCAGTCATACCAGATTGAGAGCGGAATGTGATTGGCCAGATTGACGAGCCACTGGCGCGCGAGCATCTGTCCCTGGGCGGCATCGTCAAAGTTTTGCCACGCGCTGGAGTAACCCCATTCACCGGAGAGGATTGGAATGGATTTTCCCTTCGGCGCATAGCGCGCAATCAACACGCGCAGTTTCTGGTAATCGGCTACCGCACTTTCCGGCGCCGACTGCCGATAAGGGTGCACCGAAACGGCATCCCACCAATC
>JBEKZM010000182.1:0-6954 GCA_049509875.1 Verrucomicrobiota bacterium
GATCACCACGACCATGATTTCGATCAGGGTGAAAGCGCAGGACGGGTTCTTCTTCGATGGTAGTTTCATAATTTTATGGTTGGGCAAATTCAATGAATGGCGTGACTCAGCCGGAAGATCGGCAACAGAATTGCAATGACCATGAACCCCACGAGCGCGCCGACGACGAGAATGAGCGCCGGGGCCAGCAGCGAAATCAACACCCTGGTCCGTGCCCGCATCTGGCGCTCCTCAATTTCCGCCACTTTCAACAACATTTCGTCGAGCTTGCCGGTCTGCTCCCCCACGTCAATCATCTGCACCATCGTGCGCGGGAACAAGCCCAGCTTGCGCAACGGTCCCGCCAGTGAATCTCCGCCACGCGTTTCCTCGGCCACGCTTGCGACCTGTTGGGCCAAAACCCGGTTACCGATGGTGTTCTCCACGATCTTCAACGCCGGCAGCAGGGATACGCCGCTCTTGGCCAGGGTCCCCAGCGTGCGGGCAAAACGGCCCAGGGCCGCGGAGCGCACCACGGGGCCAATCAGTGGCAGACGCAGCTTGATTTTGTCCCAATTCTCCGCGCCGCGGCTGGTTCCCAGATACCAGCGACCGCCGAAAATCGCGACCGCCAGCGCCGTCAGCAGCCAGGGCCAGAACCGGTGGAGGGTGTGGCTGACATTTAGCAATATCAACGTGGGCAAGGGCAAAACCGGCAGCATGTCCTGGAGCATGGTGAACAGCTTTGGCAACACCACAGTCAGGAGCACCGTCACGGTGCAAAGGCCGAAGACGAGAACGAACACCGGATACGCCACCGCCGAAACGACTTCCCCGCGCACTTCGTCCTCGTGTTCCAGCAGCGTGGCCAGATCGGCCATGACCTTCGGCAAGACGCCCCCTTCCTCGCCCACCCGCACCATGCTGGAATATAGCTTTCCGAACAATTTCGGATGCTCCTCCAAGGCCGCCGACAACGCCGCCCCTCTGCGCACGGAATCGGCGGTTTTCAAAATCACGGCCTTCAGCGCCGGGTTTTCTTCCTCTTCACCGAGACTGTCCAGCGCCTGCGGAATCGGAATCGCCGCGCCGAGCAACGCGCTGATTTCCCGGGTCAACGCAGTGATTTCCTTGCGTTTGATGCGGTGGCCAAAGGAGTGGTCCGCCGGCGGGCCGGCTTTTGCGGGCCCCGCCACCGTGGCGCCATTGGCGGCATGGAGTTCCAGCTTCGACGGGCACAGCCCGCGTTCGCCCAGCAATCGCAGCGCGCTCTTGCGGTCGTCCGCTTCGATCACGCCGGCCACGTTCGCACCGCCGGCCTCGACTGCCTGGTAACGAAACTCGCTCATCTCAAATAGTCGCACGGGCCTCCCGCCCGGGAGGTTCTGTCGCGGGGCAAATTCTCGGGCGACGCCGCGATTTTAACAAAATGCATCATTCCTGTAAATCTCCTGAGGAGACGCGCAGAATTTCTTCAATCGAGGTGATGCCGTCCGCGGCCTTTTGCAAAGCGTCCTGGTGCATCGTAATCATGCCTTTTTGCGCGGCGTTCTTCAGGTCGGCACTGGAGCGCTTCTGTAAAATCATTTCTTTCAATTCCGGCGTCAGAGACAGCAATTCAAATATGCCGGTGCGTCCCCGGTAACCGCTGTTGCGGCATTCCTCGCAACCGCGGCCGCTGTAAAAAACGCCCTCAATCTTCCGGCCGCTGATCGCCTCGATTTTTTCACGCGCGACGGGGGTGACGGCGGATTCGGTGCGGCAGACCGCGCAGATCTTTCGCACGAGTCGTTGCGCCAAGACCCCTTCCAGCGACGAGGCCAGCAAAAACGCCTCAATGCCCATATCCAACAAGCGCGTCACTGCGCCGGTCGCGTCGTTGGTGTGCAGGGTGCTGAAGACCTGGTGGCCCGTCAGCGCCGCCCGGATCGCAATTTCCGCCGTTTCCGAATCGCGTATTTCGCCGACCATCACCACGTCTGGATCCTGCCGCAGAATCGCGCGCAAGCCGGTGGCAAACGTAAAATTTCGGCTGGGCCGCACGGGAATCTGGGCCACCCCGGGCAGCTCATATTCCACCGGGTCTTCAATCGTCAGGATCTTCAATTCCGGCGTGTAAATGCTCTGCAGGATCGAGTAAAGCGTCGTCGTCTTGCCGCTCCCGGTCGGGCCGGTGGTGAGGAAAAGTCCATGCGGCTTTTCCACGAGGACGGACAGCAATTTGGCACGCTTGGCGTCCAGGCCCAGTTCCTCGGCGGTGGAGATCTTGGAATTCTTTTCGAGCAGCCGCATCACCAGACTCTCGCCGTAAATGGTCGGCATCGTCCCGACGCGGATGTCCACCCTGGCGCCGCGGTGGTTGATCTGAATGTGCCCATCCTGCGGCATAAAGCGCTCGGCGATGTTCATGTCCGCCATGATCTTGATGCGCGAGACAATCGCAGCGTGCAGGTGCTTCGGTGGCGGCGAATTCTCCTGCAACAGACCATCGACGCGGTAACGGAGTTGCAGCGACGTCTCAAAGGGCACCAGATGGATGTCGCTGGCGCGTTCGTGCAGGGCCGTGGCGATGATCAGGTTGACCAAGTTGACGACCGTGGGCTCATTGGCCATCACCTCGATATCGTGCAAATTTCTAACCTCGCCATTGTTTTTTTCCGGGTCGAGGTTTTCAATCATCCGCTCCACCGTCACCTGATAACACTCGGCGATTTTGGCGGCGATTTCCCCGGCCGGCGCCTGAAATTCCCGCACTTCCAACCCGCTCAACAACCGGATGTCGTCGATCAGGCGCTGATTGCCAGGCGCCGCCGTGGCGAGGCACAAGGTGCCATTGCGAACCGCCACGGGCAGCAAGCAGTGGCGTTTGATGAAATCGGCGGGGAGAAGGCGGATAATTTCGGGAGCCACTTCCAATTTGCCGAGGTTGCGCAATGACTTTCCCAAACCGTCGGTTTCGTCCAAGGTGTCAATCCCCGGAATAACCGCAGCATCGCCCTTCTCCAAGTTTCCTATTGGTTCGCGCATGTTCAAACCGGCCCGAATGTGCATCTGGAACACTCCGCCCGAAGCGGACTTGAATCGCCATTTAAACTGCTCAGTCTCAATGAGACACCGCCGGGCGAGAAAAGTTTCAAAGTAAAAATCGGGGATTTACGAAATATTTGACTGAGATACACGTTTTTGCCTTTGGGTTCGTTTCGTAATTTTCATGGTTTATTTGAGTGCGGAATTCGGAGTTCCTCCTTCGCTAAAGCTGCGGAGGACGGGTCAGAATGCGGTCTGTCGGCTCGATCATTTTGAAATGCAAATTTATCCGTAATTAACCGTATTAATTTGTATATCTTTGTTTTGCGGCGCGGCCAGCGGCGCGAGAGGGCATGCAGCGGCGCGTGGCGACAAGCTCTCCCACCCCGGCTGCGCGGCAAATCGGCGCGGCCAGACAGCCACCGCGGCGCGCAGGCCCCAAGCTCCGCGCCAAGGCTTCCGCCTGCGCAACGCTTCAATGCGACGAGCCGGCGCGGCAAGACGGACGGCGCGGCCAACCTCTGGACTGTTTTTGTCCATCTCAGCGGCCAGAATAGCAGAACGCGGGAAGAGGTGTCATGTCACCGTGACATCTCATTGCATTTTAAATGTCACCGTGACCTACAAAATCTGTTGCCGTGGGCAAAAAAAGCCTTGAACCCAAGTCAGCGGAGTGATTGACTCGGCGTTGAGAGTGTCGGGACAATTCACGCCAGGTGCGTTCATGCACTTTTTGGAAACAGAGGTGCACGTGCGGCAGCTTGTGTCTTTTCCGCGGTAACGCTCGACTGGAGATTTCCACCCCTCGTTGTAGAAAAACAGGATGGCGTTGAACGCCTGATTTTGGGTGCTGGCCGCCAGACCACGGTGGCGGGCCAGGCCGGTCAAGCAGTTTTCCAGCTTCTGCTCGCTGGACAGCGAACTGCCCATGGTGTTCAGGGCGGTCACGTAATGCCGCAGCCAATAAACGTATGAGTCTTCGGTGGACAGGGACTTATGCTGGCGGAGCAACACATCCCGGAGGCGTTCAATCGCGTTGGGCAGATTCATAATCGGCCCGATTGTGGCAGGTGGGGTTGGACAAAGGCTGTCCAAGGCTCGAGTTCGATATACTATCCGGCAAACGCCAAAGCAGGAAAGAATGGTTGATTATGAATGGTTTACGACTTTTGGATTGGCCGAAACGCCGGTTTCGATATACTATCCGGCAAAAGTTCAATAACAGTTAAGGCGGCATCGAGCGATATGAAACTATTATATTCCTCAAATGACATTCGAGGCATCGGAGCAATCAGAAGCGTGCTGGATGAGGCTGGCGTTGTATACGAAGTCCAGAATGAGACGATACCCTATCCTGGAGCGATCTTTTATCCAGAAGTTTGGGTCGACGACAGCGAGTATGCACGGGCTTGCGAGTTGCGGGACGCCGTCACCAAGCTTCCAGCAGCGCGGCAGAATTCGTGGACTTGTCCCTCCTGCGGCGAACATCTGGAAGGACAGTTTGGGTCATGTTGGAAGTGCGGAGCTAATCGGAATGTTGCAGCTTAACCCCGGAGCCATCCGCCGTCGATGCTGGCAGTTCCGCTGCGCGGTCCATGCCACGGGTCGGCGTTGGCTCAGGTCATGGTCGTTAGGCCACTCGACGATCACCATGAGGCGCATCGGCAAGTTTCTGTTGATTGTATTCGGTATTGTCGTGCTGCTCATTGCTGGCTTTTACATTTACATTGCCCGACCAGTCAATGACGGTCGCACACCAGCAGGCAGCAGATTGCCGATGCTTGTTTTACCATGTTGCACTCAACCCTGACAAACGAGGTTGACGAGATAAAGATGGATGACCCACGAATCCCAGAGGTTATTAACGCCTTACATCCGCACCACATTGAGGTCATGCCAAATTTTGCCGTGGACATTTACCGAAATGAGAAGCCGGAAGAGTATTTTCTGATGCGTATTTCACATCCGACAAACACTTGGGTTTTATTTGCTGCCGGACCACATGTGAGATTTGGCGGCGGTGGCAGAGAGATTTTGAGGATAGAGCATGACTGAATGGCCTAACCAGATCGCCGGAGTCGGAGCCGGTTGGACGCATGAGTTCATCGAGATGATGCAAGGAGGCGTGGGCCACAATTCCGACTCGGCCCGGCTCTGGAGTCGTTAAGCGGCAAGCCACACCTTACCACAAATCAAAAATATGAAAAAGAGTAAATGGATACTTATCGGCGTTGCCGTGCTTATCGCGGTTTTCGCTTTCGGGGTACTTGTCCGGGCGCAGATACCGTCGCAGGCTACCTTTGCAATTACCGGCAAGGCGGGGCAGCATTTTAGCGGCATCATCCATGCGGATGGCATCGCCTCGCCCATGTCTGGCATTGTGCCCACCAATTTCATTGTCACCGGAGGTTCCGTTGAATGCCGATTTCAGAAGTCACAGGCTGCCGGAGAGCTTGGAGTTTATATGGGAGTCAGAAGCCTTGACATGAGTTGCTCTGCCGCCACGTCAAAGCCAGGTGGTGGAGTTTGCACATTTTTCAGTTTTCTCAAATGTGGTTCATATACTTTTTGAAGTTGCCGTCCAACATTTCTCCGGAGCCATCTGCCGACGGCGCTTCCGATTCCGCTACGCGGTCAACGCCGCGAATCGGCGTTGGCTCACTGCATGGTTGTTGGGCGGCTTTGAATTTCTCGAATGCACAATACAAAAATAGAAAGGAGACTTATGAAAAAAGCAGAATTGAAAAACTTTGGCAAACCCGATGAGGTTCGGGAGTTTCCTAAAGGCAGAGTGGAGTTGATCAAGGTCGGCGGGGCGACAGTTGGCCGGGCAGTTTTCGAGCCAGGATGGCGTTGGGCTACTTCAGTCCAGCCGATTGCCAAAACCAAGAGTTGCGAAGCGCCACACTTTCAGTATCACGTTTCTGGTGTGCTGCGGATTCGCATGGATGATGGCCAAGAGTTCGATTGCAAACCGGGCGACGTCTCCCTCTTGCCATCCGGCCACGACGCTTGGGTGGTAGGCAACGAGCCTGCCGTTGTGGTGGATTTTCAGGGCATGATTGATTACGCGAAGTCCTTGTAACGCCGCCCATCCCATCCCCGAAGCCGTCCACCGTTGATAATGGACGATCCGCTACGCGGCCAACGCCACAGCTCGGCGGTGGCTCGCTTCATCGTGGTCAGACGGTTTCGGTGCGTCTCGTGAACACCAAGATCATCATCCGAGTGATTTTATTTCAGGTTTGCATGTTTATTGCCATTGGCTGCGAAAGACAGCCTCAAACAACCGGCCCTCCAGTGGGAAACAAACAAGAGAGTTCCTTGAAGGTGTGGATAATTGCGCCGGACAATGGTTCGACCTATCGTGCACCCGCCGTCGTCTATATCTTAGCCGGAGTTGATCTTGCATGGGGAGCAAAGGCAGGTGACACGGTCACTGTGGAGTTTTTTGCCAACAAGACCCGATTGGGTTCAAGACAAACTGTATGGCACAAAGGAATAAAGCCCGATCCGTCCTCGCGTAAATTCCAGCCGATGATTATGTCTGGCGCAGGTTTTGGCGGAGTAGAACTTTGCTGGAGCAATGTGCCAGCAGGGAGCTATGCCTTGTCAGCCAAGGCATCTGGCTTGCGCGGACTTTCTGCTGTTTCAGAAAATATCAACATTGCAATTTCTCCATAAATTTGCCGTCTGACCTCATCTCCGGAGTCGGAGTCGGACGTTTACCTGAGTTCATCGAGATGATGCAGGTTGTCGTGAGCCGCAAGCCCGGCTCGGCTCGGCTCAGGGGTCGTTGGGCGTGTTAGAATTGTGACATTATGAAGACCTCGCTCATTACACTGGTTCTTGTTTACGCTTCATTGTGCGGCATCGCCGCAGACTCGCCAAAATCCACCGACCAAGCAAGCATTCAAGGAGTCTGGTTGGCGCAATCAGAGAGTCAAA
>JBEKZM010000183.1:0-6912 GCA_049509875.1 Verrucomicrobiota bacterium
TGGCATTGGTGACCACACTTTGGCTGGCCAAGGAGAGGGCGTTGGAAAAAAATTGCCAAGGTAGTATTGCGGCGAAAACCATGACCGGATAGGGAGCTTTGCCTTCTGAATGCAACCCGGCGACCCTCTCAAAAATCACGGTCATAATGACCATGCTCATCAGCGGTTGGATCAGCGCCCAGGCCACGCCCGCCACGGTTTGTTTATAACGCACCGCCACATCCCGCCAGGCGAGGATGAGGAAAAGCTCCCGATAGTGAATCAAGTCGCGCCAGTAATTCTTTTCGGAGCGACCGGGTTCGATGGTTAATGTCTTCATGGATTTGATTTCGCCAAGCTGCCGCACTTGGCTAAATTCGCAAGGTCCTTGCAAAATCGCTTTGGCTCCCAACAACTCCTTTTATCTCAACTGGCACTGCCAACCTCCGGACGAGGTATCCTGTGACATTCGGCGACCAATTCGCGCGAACGACAGCCCGGCGCTCCCTTCGCTTTGGGCCTTAACAGCCTGTTCGTTTGATTCATCGTGACAACATCTAGTTGGGAATTCTGCGAACTTTCAGGGCAGACTTCGTCCCGGTCAATTCGCAGATGCATTTCTGCAACCTCTAGCTACTACGGTGCTGATGATCACAATTTCACTCTT
Source organism: Verrucomicrobiota bacterium (assembly GCA_049509875.1). Lineage (GTDB taxonomy): Bacteria > Verrucomicrobiota > Verrucomicrobiia > Limisphaerales > UBA11358 > UBA11358. The sequence goes on from JBEKZM010000183.1 coordinate 647, forward strand.
GGTCCAGCCAATGGCCCAAACCAATCCCAACCCACACCAACCATCTTTGGCTTCCGCTTTTTCCGATTGCTTCCGTGATGTCGTCCTTCAACCCTGGGCCAAACCATCGATTTTACGAACAATCAGTACGCTTCCGCACTATTGTGCTCGGAAGGATGCTCGGGATTAATGGCTTACCCATGTCAGTTCCGAATTAACTGCGTTTCCAACTTGGCCTCTCAGTGTATACATGTATAATAGATACTGGTGAACGATTCTTCTGAGAAGATCATGACTCATAAGGCTTCTAATGCCAATTGCCCTCCTACTGCATGCGATCCAACCGAAAATCCTCCACCGGAAAAATCAACAAAGCTTGCAGGATGCAATTGGGGATAGGGGCTTATGGCGGCAACATGAAAAACAAGAGCGATTTTAAGCATAACATAACAGAACCATCCTTGCCTGTTCCGAAAGCATTTCATGTGCCGACGGCGCGGAGTCCTGCCGTGGTCGGTCACAATGTCTCTATGGGCGGTTGAATCATTGTAGCTGTAAGCCAGCTGACTAAAGTTTTTCACGAATCGAATCCGGTTCCTGCCATGCGCGGGTGTTTCTAATTTTTCATGATGTATAATTTCGCTCAGCGCTTTTTCGTTTCGATAACGAGAACAGGCGTCCTGAAGGGTGGTAGATCCAGGAGACGGTAATAGATAGGAAGTTCTTAAGAGGTAGCGTGATATGGCTGGGCAATCGGGGTTCGTTCGTTTTTCTCGCGTTTTTTTATGGGAAACTTCGGAACGTAAATAAGCCATTAATCCTTAAAGAGAAACAGTCCTGATTTCGCCGCATTGCCCTGACCAAGCTGCCCCCTTTTGGCTCCTCGACCCGGCGGGATGCCACATACACCGGCATGAGGATTGCTTCAGGAATGCCCAATGGAGGTTTAGGTATCAGGTAGATTACCAATTTACCCTGTGAATTGTTGCGCCCGGAACGGCGTCGCCAGCGAGCGCCTGGCATCCGTAAAAGGTGCCGCAACGAACAGATGAAAGGAGAATTTTAGAATGAAGAGACGGAACACTAATTTGACGCTTGAATTGTTAACTGCGTTTAGGTATATGGTTTCCGGCAATGCTCGGTGCCCGTTGCCGCAGTCATTTTGCCAGAATTACCATACCCGGCCGGTTAACTGTAACTACGACAAGTTACTCAGTCGTCGAGCGCCAGACTGAAATTAGCCGGTCGCTTTCAATCCGCCGCTAATAATGCAATCTATCGCCCGATGGAACGAGAGAGCGCGGGTTAATGAAGAAATCCTGCGGCGTGCACTCCATTCAAACAATGGAAGGGGTGGCGTTTCCGGAGTTTATCAAAACTCTCGCCGGGAGCTGGAGCAGATCGTGGCCACGGTGGCCGTTATCGGCGATTTTGTATTGATCGTATTGGGCTTTACGATGGCCTATTGGCTCAGGTTCTACAGCGGCCTGATCCCGGCTCATGCGGCTGGTCCCATTCCTCAAATCAGTTACGAGGTCATCTTGTTTGGCTCGGCTATTGTCTTCTGGGGATTTATGCGTCGGGATCTATATACCTATCGCAGCTTGCTGCATCCTGGGAGAATCCTTCGGGGACTTATTGCTTCCTTGGGTATTTATATGTTCGCCTTTATTGGCGTTACGCTGACGGTGCGGATCGACCCGGCGATTTCGCGGACTTTTGTGCTTTGCTCCCTGTTTATTATCTTTTTAGGCGTCGTCTGTTGGCGTTTTCTTTTGAGTGGCGTGCTGCTGTATCCCCCCTTGGCGGTCAAACTGCGCAAGCGCCTAGTTGTGGTCGGGGGAGGAGGGCAGGCCCAGCGTATCCGGGACGGTCTTAGTGCCGACATGGAGTTCGTCGGGTGGGTGGAGGCCCTCCGGCCGAATACGGTGTCCGAGTTGGATGCCTACCGTCTTGGCCCGCTCCATGAGCTGAAAGACGTCATCCAAACATATCATGCCGACATCGTCGTTCTGACGGAGAGCGAATGCTTGCAGCGTGAAGGTGTAATATCAGTGGCGAGGACCTGCGAACTAGAACACGTGCAATTCAAAATGGTGCCACACTTCTTTGAAGTCATGATTAGCGGGCTTCGTCCTGATGTCATTGGCGGATTGGAGGTGCTTGGGGTGGCCGATCTACCCTTGAGCGGTTATCGGGTCCGTTTTGCAAAACGCGCCGTTGACATCGTTGGGGCTTTGGTGGGGCTTTCCGTTGCCCTTCCGCTGATAGTTATTTTTGGCGCGCTCGTGCTTCGAGAGTCGCCCGGGCCGGTCCTTTACAAACAGCTTCGGTTCGGCCGTAACGGTCGCCTCTTTTACATCTTGAAAATCCGCAGCATGAAGCTGAATGCAGAGTCCCAGGGGAAGGCGCGGTGGGCGCTCCAAAACGATGATCGCCGCCTGCGAATCGGTTCGTTCATGCGCAAATGGAACATTGACGAAGTGCCCCAGTTCTGGAATGTATTAAAGGGCGAGATGAGTCTGGTGGGCCCGCGGCCCGAGCGGCCGGAATTGATTGAACGCTTCAAGACCAAGATTCCCCACTACCAGGCTCGCCACATTTGCCAGCCCGGCATCACCGGCTGGGCGCAGGTGAATGGCTGGCGCGGCAACACCGATCTTGAGCAGCGCGTCCGCCACGACATCTGGTACGTTGAAAATTGGAGCCTATGGCTGGATTTCCGCATTATGGTCCTGACCTTTTTCCAGAACAAAAACGCGTATTAGCATGAGTTTGGGAAGGCAAACAGCCCGCCAAAACTGGGTTTTCCTCCCAGGCTACCGGGCCGCAAACCCAAGGAATCCGTGCGGCTACGAGATTTGCGAATGCACCCTGGTGGTTTTTCCAGAAGGGATAATTCCACGGAACAATGTGCTGGCGCAGACAAGAATCCGCGAAATAGCGCGCTACTCCACAATATGTCTTGCAATTGGCCAGTCTTATGCCTCGATGAGAAGAGCTAAATCAGGGCCTTGGACCGCACTCAACCGGGTCTGCGGCCCAAGAGAGGCGGTTGCGGCACCTTCACTCATAATTATGTCCGACACGGGACGACGACGCTATTCGCGGCGCTGGAATCCTGGAAGGCAAAGTTATCGACCGATGCTTTCCGCAGCATCGCCACCGGGAATTTCTGAGATTCTTGCGGCAACTGGATAATGAGTTAATTATGGCAACTATGAGGATTTAGGGGCTAAAGTTCTCTGGAGGTTCCGCTCAAATCATGGTGACCAGACGCTTTGCCAGCAGGCGGGCCGGTGCGGCAGATGCTTGAATGCACCCTTGGAGCCAGGGACTGGAAAGATAGATGTCTGTGAGCCCGGTTTTCCTTGCCCGATAAACAAAGAGCTTGAGCAGATTGATCGAGTCCAGTGGCGCGGCAAGCCGAACGAGTCTGGTCTCATCTCTTCCCGAATCAAACATCCAGCGGGATAACAATCGGGCATCCTTGGTGGTTGGGGTTGCAAACAAGGTCATAAACGGCTGCGCCAGAACATGGCTAATGGTTTCGGCGTCTGCCAGCGAGGCGGCTGAATCCAGCAGATGGGTGACGTAGCCGAGACAACAATTGCGGACCAGATTCCACTGTTTAAGCATGATTCCTGTGGGGCCGGCCGACATTACCGGCTCAAAACCATTCGCGCCGGGTTGATAACCCAGGGTGCTGCCATGATTTGCTGTGAGAAAAGCTTCGAGCAGGGCACAGAGGGAATAGCCATATTTTTCCGCGGTTTCCTTGGCCAGTAATGCTTCCAGCCTGGATCCCTCCTCGGGGGCCGTGGGATGCGCCAGCCCGATATAAAAACCAGTTATTTCAGGTGTTTTGCCTTCCACTAGATAAGCGCGTGCCAGGCACTTTTGCATCGTTCCGCGCCAGCCTGCATCCACCAATGCGCACGATCCGTCGGGACAAAACCCCCGCTGATGGAGATACGCCAAAAGCAGATGCCTTCTCCGTCCCGATTCCTCCCTGATCAAGGAGCTGACGGGTTCAGCCTGAAGCAGTTCGACCAAGGTTTTTGTGTCATGGGCGGTCCGTGAGAGGTTAAATTCCCGGCGCGTTTTGATTTCTTCCACCTCGTCCTCCGAAAGCAGGCGGCGCACGAGCGCTTCCATGGTGTCTGGATGCAAATGGTCAAGCAGCCAAGACAGCTCAAACGCACGGGCGCCGGAATAGGAGGGCGCCTGCCAGCCCTTTCTCGACGCATGGATGTAAATGCATTCCACGTTCTGTCCAGTGGCTTTGGCCAATCGGGCGGCCATTTCATGAACGATTTGCATGTCCCGGGCCATGAAAAAAAGTTTCCTGATACCCAAGGCGGAAGCCCGGGCCAGCAACCAAAGGGCATAGCCCGTTACAAACGGAGCGATGGTCGAAGCCAGGAGTTCGTGTATTTCCACATCGACATCGCTCTGGGGGCACTCGAGACGGGTAAATTTTGAGACTGCCGCCAGACTCCGCAACCTCCAATCTTCCGGTTTCGCCTGTTGCAGGATGCAGGCCTCATAACGGCTGAGGCGCGCCCGGGTGTATAGCCGCGCGTTCATACCCTGTCTTTTTGGAATTTTGAAATCCGCCAGCGAATGATCGCCGGTATGGCGCAAATCCTCCGGTCGCGCGGATAAAGACCCGCGAACATGCTTGAACAGACGGCCCGAGCGCTTGGTTTCACCCGTGTCGGAGGAAACAAATATCTGGTCGCCGGGCATGATGGCATCATGCCGGGACAACATTGATGCAATGTGACCGCTGTTGAGATGCATGTCTGATATGAAGCAGACTTTCTGCCCTTGTTTCCGGGAGGCGCGGATTGCTGCCGCTGTGTCGGGCACCGACTTTGCCGCGTCGATTTCCAGACGCACTTCTTCGTTCATCGCCTGATCGCGTTCGGCATCCGTCCAGTTGAGCTTCCCGGCCAGAATCCGATATATCTGCGAAATCGAAATCCCCTTCCGATAATTGCCCTCCTGCCACGCTTTCGACTCCGCTTCCTGACGCGCACCAAAGAACTGCCCGGCGGTCTCCACCAGCTTGCATTTTGTTAATAGTTCCCCCAGATGCCAGTACACGTCCTCCGGCAGGGCGTAACTGCGGGAAACCGTCGTGTCAAAAACGTCGTAGCTGTCGATGCCTGGTTCTTTCATTTTTCAGGCCGTGGCTGGCGAAAATTCAAACTGGCTTTGCCGAATTGGGGCGAGGCCTCCGTAGGAGCCCTGTCTGGGACTGGTTGATGCGTCAGTGGCACTAGGGTCAATTCGTTGGCGGCAATCGTAAACATAGCCGTGCAAGCCATCGCTCGTCAGGTTCCCGTTGAGGTCGCAGGTCAGGTTCTGCGCCGCCGGCAGGTTCTGGGGCAGCAAATTCGTTACCGCCTTTCCGCGGCTGGTCGCGATCGTCGCGAACGTGCTCAAGCCGTTGTTCAGCGCCACGTTCGTTGCCCACGGCGAAGGTCAGGTCGCAGTAAACCGCCGCGCCCTGACCGTTGAACCTCAGCGCCGTCGGCGCATTGCTCACCCCGCCTGCCACGGTCAGCAGACTGTTGTTCCGGCTCACATTCACAAGTCCATCACCATTATCACTGTTGCACATCTGAATCAAGGTATTGTTCGTCCACTGCAGCGGATTCCCCGCCTCATCGTAAGCGCACCCGAATTTCTCATTGGCCCGCAGCGTGCCACCCCCGGCCTCATAGCTCACCGCGCTCACTAATTCACCGGTATCGTCTAAAGTGGTAGTGCGCCATTTCGCGCCAACTTCTCCACTGTGGCCGCGTCAAAGCCGCCGCGAGGCGGCGAAGGGCAGCTGACAGCCTGCTTGGAGGCGTGCTGGATATGTGGCCAAGGAAAACATGTGGCGTAGAGGGTCAGAAAGGCCGCATTCATTGCATACGGCTGACCACGGTCATGGGAGGTAATCCTGGCCCAGCAACCATAGCTGGCAATTCTTGACCGTCTGGCGGCCCGCTCCGAGCGGCAAACCGCTATGTTGCGCCGCAGAAAAAACGTCACTAGTGGACAAACCGCAACCCCGTCGGCGGCATCAAGGCTGATCCTGCCAGGGGAGCATCATCCAGAAAAATGGCCTGGACAATTCCATCTATCCCGTACTGGGCCGTGGCGTCGGCCGCAAGCGTCACGTTTCCCCGGAACAGGAATTGAAATGTATGTGACAGGCCTGGATACTCACGCAATGGACAGCTCACCGAGGTCGAATTTGTCGATGTGAGCGACAGTATAAAGTAGCG
>JBEKZM010000184.1:0-6911 GCA_049509875.1 Verrucomicrobiota bacterium
GCCAGAATTTTTCACTGCTGGCGTTAATCCTGACTGACAGTTTGACTGACAGCAACCGATGGCTGGTCATGGCAATATTCCTTTCGGGCGGGTATTTCCCGGTAGTGGAAACTATCCGCAGTCTCCGGCTAATCAATTCGGACGAGCAACGAAACTTTGCTGACGGAACGGAGCGGTGGATGGGAGGAACGAAGCGGTGGCGCAGCCGGTCGCGTGGGGTCTTGGGGCAGGCCAGTCTTTTGGTCAACGGTTCCGGCCCGTTGGCCGGAAGTCTGGCCTGGGGGCGGGCGGTTTCGACGCGATGGGCGAGCACACAAGCGGAGTGGAGGCGCAGCCAACGCGAAGTGAAGTCAGCGAAGTTTGGTTGCGAAATGTTCCGGCTTTCCGGCATTAATGCCGACGAAGAACAAAACGTCTGACGCGCCAGCCAAAACTATCAACGCACGGATCAAATCGGACTGACAAAAAGCTGACAGATAAAGTTTTGATCACCGAACCGACGAGGTGCTGGAGCGAGGTGTTAAGTGCCGCAGTGCCGTCGTAAGAAGTGTCGTGTTTTGGCTGAATTAAAATCGTAAGATCGGGTGAGATTACGATCCCAGTTTGGCTATTCGGCCACAGAATACGATCTCAGTGCGGTCAAATCTCCAAAAACCTTGCGGCGCCAATTCGGCCGTTACGACCAGAAAAAAGTTCGTAACAGCCAGCGTGATCGATGGGCTCACCGGATGAACGCGTTCGCCAGACTCCCGACGGCATCGTATTTTAAATCGTGTTCGTTTTGGCCGTGCTCAAAGTGTCATTTTCGCAGGACTGACACTTTCCCATTTCCCATTTTCCCAGGACCGACCCTTCCAGTTTTTCACCATTGTGTCAATAGTGAGGACTGACACCTGCCCGGGGTAAGCGAGGGTATCCGTGCCCCTTTCCCATTTCCCTCTCCGCTCCCCCGGGGAGCGGAGAGGGATCAAGGGTGAGGTGAGGGCGCGCTCCAACCGACCATTGCAACCTCCAGAAATTGAACCCCGCCGGCGAATTCACGCTGAACAGCCTGCGCGCCGAGTCGTACGTATAGCCCTCCGACCATGCTGCCGCACTTGGCGCCTGCACGGTCAGGCCGGCTCGTAACTTCTGCTGGTAGTTGTAACTCACCGTAGCACTGGCCCAAGCGCGGATCGCCTCGCTGGACCTTCTCTGCTTAACCGCCTTGTCACGCCGTGGCGCAGCCAAGGCGGAACGCGTCACAACCATAAACCGTCGTCCCCACCCCGTCAACCATGGCGGTCATGGAAGGGCCGATAGGGAATTCGTATAGGCATACGATGAACGCAATGTTGCGCGCCTCCCGACCCACGTCATTACCCGTTTACCATTTTCCTAGGACCTTTCCGCGTGGTCGGATGAAATCGACCGCAATGTGCCCAGATATTGAGGGCGTCTTTTCAAATTGGGTGGAACAGGCGTCCCGCCTGTTGAATCCGGCGTCCCGCCGGATTCCGCGCGCACGCCAGATTTGCAAACCTAAGACCAGTGGCGAGCGGGGGAAAGCCGGGGGATTATTCCGTTCCGGGTCAGGTTAATGATTTCAAAGGTCTTACGCAGGGCTGCTCTTATGGGTCTTTTGGGTTCGTTTTTCCGCCCAAGAACCGTCCAAATCGCGTGAACCCATTGTGTCCCCATGAGATGCGCGATTTTGCATTTGGGTTCGTTCCGTAATTTTCATGATTCAAGGCCGGGCAAATTGAGTGCGGACGGCGGATCATTAACCACAGATGGACACAGATGAACGCAGATTTTAAACAGAAGGGAACGAAACGAAGAGGGAATCTGAACCGCGAAGCCGATGATCGGCACCGACGCGCGCCCTGATTTTTTCCAACCACAGATGGACACAGAGGGGCGGTCGCAGCCTGAAGCCAGCCACGGCGTCAGCAAGACAAGGGATTATGGCAGCTTTTTCATGGTCGGCTCCTTGGTGTTAAGCATCTTGTTAATCAGTCGGAAGCCGGCGTCTTTCCGTCGCAGCCTCCCGGTTCATGATTCAATGCGGAATTTCCGCGCGGAAACTATCAACAAACCTGGAAATTGACGTTTTTTTCGCAGCGTCGTTTTCATTGACTTTCGGGCGCGAATTGTGAATTTAATGCGTTTGAGAGGAATGAGCCCTTCGGCCCGGGGAGCGGATGCCCCGGTGGCGGCGGGCCCGACCAAAGGAAGGCTGGAAATGAGCGACGCCACTCGCATTCTTCAAGCCATCGAACAGGGGGAGCCCGGGGCGGCCAGTGAATTGCTGCCCCTGGTGTATGAGGAATTGCGCAAACTGGCCGCGCAGCGCCTGGCCATGGAAAATCCCGGCCAGACCTTGCAGCCCACCGCCCTGGTGCATGAGGCGTGGCTGCGCCTGGTCGGCAACGATAGCCCCCGGTGGGAGGGCCGTGCCCACTTTTTTGGCGCCGCGGCCGAGGCCATGCGCCGCATTCTCATTGACAACGCCCGGCGCAAGAATGCCCGGCGCCACGGCGGCGATCAGCAACGGGTGGATTTCCAGGATTTCGACGCGGCCGCGCCCGACTCGGACGAAAGCCTGCTGGCGGTGAATGAAGCCCTGGAGAAATTTGCGGCCCAGGATCCGCTCAAGGCGGAGCTGGTCAAATTGCGCTACTTTGCGGGCATGACGGTGGAGGAAGCCGCGCGGGTTCTGCGTATCTCCCCGCCGACGGCGCATCGCTACTGGGTTTTCGCCAAGGCCTGGCTGCACCGCGAAATCACCCGTCCTAAGTGGCCTAATTCTTAAATACGGGGCACGTGCCCGTATTTAAGAATTAGGCCACTAAGCAGGGACCGTGATTCATTGGCCACGCCGGATGGGATCGCTGGAAAATGATTTGACAGTATTTAGGAGGTAATTTCGCATTGTACAACGGATGAGTGATGAACCAACCAAGGGCCGGCCGCCCGATCCTGAAGAGGAAATTTTTGAAGCGTGCCTGGCGCGTCCCATCGAAGAACGCGCCCGATACCTGGACCAGGTCTGCGCGGGTGATGCGGCCCTGCGCCGTAGGGTCGAGGAGTTGCTTCGTTCCCATAGCCTGGCGGAATCCTTTTTGGAGGAGCCTCCCGTAAGTGTCGGTGCGGGCCAGACCATCCCATTGGACGTGCCACTGGCTGAAAAAGTGGGAGACCATATCGGGCGTTACAAGCTGCTGCAACAAATCGGCGAAGGCGGCTGCGGCGTGGTTTACCTGGCCGAACAGGAGCAACCGGTTCGCCGCCTGGTGGCACTCAAGGTCATCAAGCTCGGGATGGACACCAAGAACGTCATTGCCCGATTTGAAGCGGAACGGCAGGCACTCGCCCTGATGGATCATCCGAACATCGCCAGGGTGCTGGATGCCGGGGCGACGGGCAGTTCCTCAAGAACATGCTGCACGGCGCGGGCCCGGTCGTGGCGCAGGGCCGGGACACGAAATTACTGGAAGAAATTTTAAGCAACACGGTGCAAAGCCTGGATCGAGATTTAACCAATCAGCCGGCTGTGGAAGGGGAGGCGCGCCGCATCATTGGGCAGGTTTATGAGGAACTGGGAAAATATCCGGAAGCCGAGGCCATGTATCGCAAGGCATTGGACCTGCGGCACAAGGCATTCGGCAGCGAGCACGAAGACGTTGCCGTTTCTCTTGACGACTTGGCCGACGTGGCCCGCGATCAAGGCCGGTATCCTGAAGCAGAAGCAACGGCTCGCGACGCCTTGACCATGGAACGCAAATTACCCGGCGCTGAGCATGCCGACGTCGCCACTGCGTTACAATCGCTCGGTGACGCTCTTGAGTTGGAAGGAAAATACGCGGAGTCGGAGACGGACTTGCGGCAGTGTTTGGCCATGCGCCAGAAACTGCTGGGGACAAACGACCAAGCTGTCACGGATGCCAATTTCCCAGGACCCTTCTACTCTAAAGTTCTGATTCAAAGCGATTCTCTTCCCAATTGGTTTATCGGTGAATGCCTTTTACAAAACCGTTTGCTCGTGTTCGTGTATTGTGACACATTGTTCTTAAGGAATTAGAAATGACAACTTTACGAAAACTCATTCTCACTTGCCTGGTTGAGGCGGTGCTACTGTCATCCGCCGTTGTGGCAAAGGCGCAATTCACCTTCACGACCAACAATGGTGCGATCACCATCACGGAATATACCGGGACGAATGACAATGTGGTCATCCCGGATGAAACCAACGGTCTTCCGGTTACCAGCATCGGAGTTGCAGCGTTTGAACTGTGCACCAGCCTGACCAGCCTCACGATTCCCAATAGCGTCACCATCATCGAGAGTGGTGCGTTTGAATATTGCACCAGCCTGACGAGCGTCACAATTCCCAATAGTGTCACCAACTTTGGGAGTAGTGCGTTTGAACAATGCGACAGCCTGACCAGCGTCACCCTCGGCAGCGGCGTTACCAGCATCGGGAGTGCTGCGTTCGCTTCCTGCGCCAGCCTGATCAGCGTCACGATTCCCAACAGCGTCACCAGCATCGGGAGTTTGGCGTTCTTTGGCTGCTCCAGCCTGACGAGCGTCATGATTCCCAACAGTGTCACCAACATCGGGAGTGATGCGTTCGCTGAGTGCACGAGCCTGACCAATATCACGGTAGATCCAAACAATCCAGCATATGGCAGTATTGACGGGGTCTTGTTTGACGTGAACCAAGCCACCCTGATTCAATTTCCGACCGGTTTGGGCGGCAACTATTTGATTCCCAACAGCGTCACCAGCATCGGGAGTGGTGCGTTTGAATACAGCGCCAATTTGACCAGCGTAACGATTCCCAACAGTGTCACCAGCATCGGAGAAGGTGCATTCTACGACTGCACCAGCCTGACCAACATAACAGTAGATCCTGACAATCTTGCATATAGCAGTGTGGGCGGGGTGTTGTTTGACGTGAAGCAAGCCACCCTAATTCAATTTCCGGGCGGTCTGGGCGGCAACTACTCGATTCCTAACAGTGTCACCAGCATCGAGAACGGTGCGTTTGAATACTGCGCCAACCTGACCAGCGTCAAGATTCCCAATGGTGTCGCCAACCTCGGGAGTGATACGTTTGTTTACTGCTTCAGCCTGACCAGTGTCATGATCGGCAGCGGCGTGACGAATGTTGGAAACAGTGCCTTCTTTGATTGCAATCACCTGAGGCATATCCTTTTTTCAGGAAATGTCCCAAGTCTAAGTTCATATGCTTTTTATGGCGACAATGCGACGGTTTATTATCTGCCGGAAACCACGGGCTGGGGATCGACGTATGGCGGGCTTCCCGCCCTGCTTTGGAATCCGCAGATGCAGATCGCCGATGGCAGCTTTGGCGTGAAGGCCAACGGCTTTGGTTTCAACCTTACCGGCACCACCAACATTTCTCTGGTGGTGGATGCTTGCACGAATTTGGCGGGCGGCATCTGGGTGCCACTGCAAACCAACACGCTCACCAGCGGTTCGCTTTATTTCAGCGATCCACAATGGACCAATTATCGGTCACGTTTCTATCGACTCCGTTCGCCCTAACCAGCTCGTTAAAATGAAGCCCATACGCAATTTAATACTACTTCTGGAAATGGGTCAACCCATAACATTGTTCGTTTTTTCTCATATCATATCGACTGGCGTCGTTGCCTCAGACGACTTAAACCATTCGTGCAACCGGACATGCGCACTCCGTCAACCACAAAATGCACTTTGTTATGGGTTGACCCCTTTTCTGATTTGCTTCTTGGCAATGACAACGGCAGTTTGGAGCGTGTCATGAAATTTTTGCGGAGAGCGGATATATGGCGGATGCACAGAAGCGGTGGTTGAAAATGTCGGCAAAGCACAATCCAGCACTGCCAACATTGGCTTCAAGAACATCTGCTTTTGAACCTGTTACAGATGAAAGGGAATCGGGCCACGACGCTCCAATTTCGGCACAATTTTCTGGCGGAGACTTTCCTACCGGAGGATTGACCGACACCTTCCCCGTTGTTGAACCATCAGGGCCGAATGGTGTTTTTACGATATCACAGCCGATTGAAGAATACCCCACTACGACGATTCCCGAACCGTCCAGCGTTGGTCTGTGTGCCTTCGGACTTGGCGGTTTGATAATTGCCCGCCGTTCCATCCGGCAGCGTAGCTCATAAAGGAGCTGCTGGCTCCAGCGGGTGTGTCGGGACACTGTTGCCCGGTGCCAGCGATCCGCCCGTGTCTGCACCACGGGCACGCCAAAGTGGCCGTGATCCCATTCTGGGGGGTTGGCGGGGTGTTTTGACAACGGTCATAAACGCACTTGTTTATTTCAGTTGGTGTGTCAAATTATTTCTAATGAATCACGAATGAAACTCACCCGAACCCTGATTCTCATTGGCCTGATTGAAGCGATGCTGCTGGTATTCCCAGCCGTGGTTAGGGCACAATTCAATTACATTACGTATAATGGTGCAGCATTCATCACGGGCTATACCGGCACGAATGCGACTGTGGTCATTCCCGCTACGATAGATGGCTATCCAGTCACAAGTATTTATGCGACTGCGTTTAATGGTAATCAAACAATTACCAACGTGATAATCTCTGGCGGAATAACAAGTATAGGAGATCTTGCTTTTGCAAACTGTGATAATCTTTGCCAAGTCACAATCCCAAACAGCGTGACGAACGTTGGGGATCATGCGTTTTGGAGTTGCGGTTTCGCTAGTTTTATTATCCCTGCAAATACTGTTATGGGAAACGGGGCACTTAGTTCGTGCATCAATTTAAAAAATGTTACACTGCCATCCCATAGAAAAATGAAAAAATGGTTGGAAATTTCGTGAAAACCTGCCACAAGGCAGGCGATGAAAAACACAAAACTTCCAACCGCGTCAAAACTGACCGTTGTCCGTCAG
>JBEKZM010000185.1:0-6894 GCA_049509875.1 Verrucomicrobiota bacterium
AAAACGATGCCAGATTCCACCCACTCCAGATGAAACGATTGGGCAATTCGGTCAAGTCCGACTGGTTCGCAAATGGGGTGACGTTCATGTTCTGGTTGGCGGGAGTGAACGGGAACGTCGTCTGGTACGTGCCTGGTGCGCTGTTTATGCCACCTTTCTGGTTTTCATTGAGCCGTTGGCAGATGAGATCGTTTTGGCTGCGTGAATTTGATTTACCGGATTTTTCCCATTTTCGCACCGAGCGGACGTTTGAAACCGGTGCGAACGGAGCGAGTCGGTTGAGGGGTCAGGGCAACCGTGCGCGGAGTGAGCATGGTTTCAAACGTCCGTTGGGTGCGCCGCCGTATAGGTTCGGTCAAAATGCGGCGATTTGTCTGGCCGGTTGCTGAATGCCTGGAAGCAAGCCGGCCAGTCAAAGCGCCGGATTCCCATGTCGGTGCCTTCATCTGCGTTGAATTGCCCATCGCACTGAACGGGCATTTCTGAAACCGGAGTGAACGGAGCGGGAGGGTGACGCATATTCGTTCCCGGACGCGCAGTGAACGAGGTTTCAGAAATGCCCGTTGAGTGCGCCACCGCATAGGTATTGAAGGATGCGGCGTTTAGTCTGTCCGGTTTCCAAGGCACGCCGGAAAGCCGGACAGTCTAAACGCCGTCGCGCCATTTGCGCTTTTTTAATGGGCCGTGATTTGGATTATTTCGATTCCGACAGTATGCCGTTGACTCCGGTTGGGCTGTCCTCGGTTGCGGGCAAGGATGGGCTGATTCTGATTTGCCGCCCATGTTGATTGGAGTTTATCAACGCGACTCAAGCCGAGTTTTTCAAAATGGCCAGAAATTGTTTCATGGCTGGTGACAACACCCGATTCTTCTTGTAGATGGCTGCGAGCGGACGGAAAAATTCGCCGTCCGCGATTTTCACCGTGGCGAGTGTCCCTTTCTCAATCTCTTGGACCACCGCGCCCTGGGGCACAATCGAAATCCCGGCGTCAATTTCCACCGCGCGTTTCACCGTCTCAACATTGTCGAATTCCATGACGTGCTTCACTTTGACGCCATGTTGTTTCAAAATTTTATCCAGTGCCTGGCGTGTCGGGGTATCCGGCTCAAAACTGATGACTTTCTGGCCGGTGAGCGATTTGAGCTTGATGGATTTCTGCTTGGTGAAGGGGTGTTCCGGGTGGCAGACCAGCACGAGCGGTTCCTTGCGTAACGGAACGATTTCCAGCTTGGAGTCCCTGAGCGGATACGCGATGAGGCCGAGATCAACGGTGTTGCTCACCACGTCCTCATAAACCTGGCTGGCGCTGCGATACTCGACGTGAACTCACCGTCGGATAGCTTTTCATGAATTTTTGGATATACGGCGGCAGGTCATGCAGGCCGATGGAATAAATCGTAGCCATCCGGATGCTGCCTGAAATTACGTCCTTCAATTCCAGCAGCTTGCTGTCCAGCGAGCCATAAAGCTGGAGGATTTGCTTGCCGTAGTCATAAAGCACCTGGCCTTCGGGCGTGAGCCGGAATTTCCTTTTGCTGCGTTCCACCAGGAGCGATTTGAAAGCGCGTTCCATCATCGTCATTTGCTGGCTGATGGCCGACTGCGTGACGCCGTTGATTTGGGCGGCCTTGGTGAAGCTCTGCGTGTCGGCCAGGTCGCAAAACATTTTCAAGCTCTCGATTTGCATAAGCTGAAATACACAAAATCAAATCCCCTCGTCAACTGTGGTCAGGTTGTCCACCGGTGGGGTTGTTGTCGGTGTCTTGGCGAAGCGGATTGCAACCGCTCCCGTCACGGCTCCCGGCATTAAAATGACCGCGACGGACAGCTTGGCGAAGCCTTCGGCTTTGCGTTTGGGTCAGCGTGTCCAGCCATTCGCGTGGAGTGTAGAGGTCAATGCCCAAAGGGTTCTGCAAAATGGTCACGGCCCGGTCACGGACAATGACCGTGTGACATTTGGCGGTCACGGCCGCTTCAATCAATCTTTGGTCTCTCCAATCGTGGCACAGCGTCTTTACAATCATTTCCCCGTCCACCCACATTCCCGTCATGCGTATGGCTTCCAGCCACGGTTCGGTATCCGTCGTAAAGCGGTGCGCCTGCTTAACCTGCTCCAAGACCGCTTGGTATTCCTCAAAAATTTCATCGGTCAGCACTGGCGTCAACCCGCCCTTGAGCCACGCCTTGAGGCACCGGTGCGGTTCGTGACGCCAGAAGACGCCCGCCGCGAAAACGCCCGGATCAATGACTGCGAGTTTCATCCCCGCACTTGGCGCAAGGCCGCATTGGCAATGGCTGCTGCTTGTTGGGAGGACTGTTTGCCAGCGGGCGTTTGCTGCAAGAGCCTTGCGATGACCGCTTTTCCGGGAGGTTTGACAGCGCGAATCAATAAACCGTCGTTGCCCAGGTCGAACACGTTTACTGGCCCGCCATGCTCCAATCCTTCCCGCCGACACCACTCCATCGGAAAAACAGCCTGGCGTTTGGAAGTCAGGGTCATGGTCGTGCTCGTTATTTTCATGGTAGTGATTCATTACCGAAAATCGCGATTTGTCAAAGGTTTTTGCATGTTTTGGCCTGCGTCATGTTGTGCAGCCCATTACACGATGCGGGCGGGATTTCTGCCATACTTTCCGATTGACGATGAAAGCGACAAGTCACAGCCGATGGAAGTTTGAGCGCAAGCCCAGCGCGAAACCATCATTTCGTTGGCGGTGGTTCCGCCAACGTCGGGTTTGCGGGCGAGGGTTCATTTTTCGGTGCTGGCTTCTGCCAGCCAGCCTCACGGCGCACAGTGAAGATTGGGAAATTTTTCGCCCCGTTTTGGCCGGTGTAAGGATTTATTACCTGAAAATGCGCTTTCTCAAGGGGATTGCCGGAGTTTTACGGGTGCAATTTTGTTCAAGCCTTGCACAAAACAATCGAAAATTTCTGGCAGAATCGTCCATTGACGATGAAAAACATACATCAAAACAGCGTAAACGCCGGACGCGGTTGGACGGGCCGAAGCATTCCGTGTCCACGGTTGTCGCCCATGAAAAGCCGGTGGACGCCACCATTATCTTTGACGGATGCCCGTCACGAAACCGGTCACTTTTTCCAGTTGCTTTTATTGGCCGCTGTGGACGGGAATTTCAAACCGCATTTTGTGTCCCTGATACATCGTTGCCGGTTTGCCTTCGGGCAGAATTCCCATTCGGTGGCCGGATTGATGGCCAAAACAAAAAATCACTTTGTAACAAAATGAAACAAAGCCTCTTGAAAGCCAGCTAAAATCGGTTCCATGTTTAGTGCCGTAGCCCATAAAAATCTGGCGGATGCCGAGAAGTATTTCGACGAGCATCTGGCGCAGAATGATTACTACGCTGCCGGGGAGATCCGCCCCGGCCAGTGGATCGGCGCGGGCGCGGAACGATTAGGATTGAAGGCGGTGGTCACGCGCGAGCAATTTTGCGCCCTTTGTGAAAATCAGAATCCCCAAACCGGCGGACGGCTGACGCAACGCAGCCAGCGGGAAGGTCAGCGGCGGGTGTTTTATGATTTCACATGCTCCGCGCCGAAATCGGTTTCTGTGCTGGCCGTCACGTTGGACGACCACCGGTTGATTGAAGCGCATGAGGCAGCGGCCAAACTTGCATTCCGTGAGTTGGAAACCTTTGCCGCGACTCGGATTCGCAAGCAGGGTGTTGAAAATCGTGACCGCGTGACAGGCAATCTCGTGGCCGCAGCGTTTGTCCATGACAGTTCCCGCGCGTTGGACCCGCAGTTACACACGCATTTCACGGTGTTCAATGCGACATTTGACGAACGTGAACGCTGTTGGAAAGCCCTGCAAGCGCGGGGCATGTACGACGCCATCCGTTACGCCACGGCGGTCTATCGGAATGAACTGGCCAAACGGGTACAGGAGATTGGCTATCGCATTGTCCCGGCCAAACACGGTTTTGAAGTCGAGGGCGTGGCCGATGAGGTCTTGAACAGGTTTTCCAAACGCTCGCAACAACGGGACGAAGTGGTGAAGGAAATGGAGGAAAAGCTGGGGCGCAAACTTTCCAACAATGAAATTTCCCATGCCGTGCATCAGAGCCGGGCCGCGAAAGTAAAAGGCATTTCAACGAAGGAAGTCCGGGAACGGCAGTTGTCGCAGTTGTCAGCCGATGAGCGGCAATCGCTGGAAGCACTCCGCGCCTCGGTTCATTCCAGCCGTCTGCCCCGCCTTGCCCTGGTGGAAGAACGTGCCTTGAACCATGCAATTGAGCACGTCTTTGAACGCAAATCGGTGGTGCCAGAACATGAATTGTTAAACGTGGCGCTGTCGCATCGCCTGGGCGAAGTCGAGTTGAACCAGTTGAAGGCGGCGGTAAAACATTCCGACGATCTGGTTGAAACCGAACGCGGATTTTCAACCAAACAGATTTTGGCGACGGAACTGGCCTTGATTCAAACCGTCAATGCGGGTTGCGACTCGGTTGATCCATTGCATCCTGGCTTCCGGCCTGCCGATTGGCTCGGCGAAGATCAACGCCGGGCCATTTACCATGTCTTGCGCACCAGTGACCGCATCACCGGCCTGCGGGGGCTGGCGGGCAGCGGCAAAACCACGGCATTGCGCGAGCTGGTCGCCGCGTGCCAAGAGGCGAAGCTTGAACCGCTGTTCTGCGCGCCCACGGCGGCGGCAACGGATGTCCTGCGCAAAGAGGGATTCGAGGCGAAAACACTGCAAAGCCTGCTGCTGACAAAACCGGCGTTGTCCGCCCGTCAGTTGGTGGTGCTGGACGAGGCCGGAGCGGTGGGCGTGGACGACATGCGACGGTTGTTTGATTTGGCGAAAGAGAGCCGGATCGTTCTTTCCGGTGATACCGGCCAACACGCCTCCGTTGCGCGAGGCGATGCGTTGCGGATTCTGGAGCAGCATTCCGATTTCAAGTCCGGTCAATTGACCGCCATCCGGCGGCAACGTCTGGCGGAATATCGCAAGGTCGTGGAACTCGCCGCACAGAAACGCACGGCGGAAGCATTCGCGCACTTGGAACGAATGGACTCCGTCACTGAAATTTCGGGTGACGAACTGTACGGCTCCGCCGCGCGGTCGTATCTGAAAGCGTTGGCGAATGACAAGTCCGCGCTGCTGGTCGCACCCACTTGGGCGGAAATCGAGGCGGTGACAAAGAAAGTCCGGTTGGAACTGAAATTATCCAATCGTCTGACGGGTGAAGAAAAGGAATTTCAAGTTTTCGACTCGCTGTCCTGGACGGAAGCGCAAAAGCGGGATGTGCGTCAATATCGTCCCGGCATGGCGATTCGGTTTCACCGGAACAAAGACGATTTTCGTAAAGACGAGACGGTTTCCGTGGTCGCGGTCGAGAATGATGCCCTGAGAGTTCAATGCGCTGACGGTTCCGAAAATTCTTTCCAATTGGGTCGAGGCTTCGCCTCGTTTGATGTTGGGGAGAAACGGAAATTAAAGGTGGCTGCGGGGGACAAGTTGTTGCTGCAAGCGAACTGGCAAAAGAAATTCGTGAACGGCGAGTTGGTCGAGGTCAAAGCCATTCAGGGTGATTCTGTTTTGCTGGCCGACGGTCGGGTGATTCCGGCGGACTATCGCACCTTCACCCACGGCTATGCCGTCACGTCGCACGCCGCCCAGGGGAAGACGGTGGATGAAGTGCTGGTCGTGGCTTCCTCGCGTTCGCTCCCGGCCATCAATCAGGAACAATTTTACGTCAGTATCTCGCGGGGGCGTGAACGCTGTCAGGTTTTCACCGATGATGCCGAGTTGCTGCATTCGCACGTCACCCATTCCAGCGCCCGGCTCGCGGCCATCGAGGCCCGCCCCGTCCGGTCACAACGCGGCTTCCTCGGAACCATTTTGCAGCGCGGCAATCGCTTCCTGAAACAGTTCCGTCAACGCGTTGCGCAAGCACTTTCAATTCAAACAACCGAAAGGACCATCCATGAAATCAAGTCAACTGAACAGCAACGAACCACCGCCCGCGGCGTCAGCGTCTAGCCCGCATGACAACCCGTGTTACGGCACGGATTCAACCACTGCCGCGCTGGACGTAATGGCCGACGATGGCATCAGCTATCTGCTGCCTTACGCGCAATTCCTGTATGCCCAACGGATTGCCAACCCGGTATTGGAAAAGGAGCCGGATGCCCCGCCGGAAAAGCTGCTGGTCCATTTCGCGCAGGCCGATGTCGTCGTCCTGGGCAGTGGTCTCAAACGGCTGGAAGCCGGGATTCAGAAATACGAATTGAGATTTGTGAAGTCGGCGGATCGCCGGTTGGCCGCCACCTTCAACACCCACGTTACCGGCGTAACCCTCACTTTAACCAACCAAAACATATGAATCCTGAACGCAAAGAAATCCTCAATCTGGTCTCACTGCCCGGACGGCTCACCGTCTCGGAAACAGCCTGGCGGCTCGGTTTCGAGCCGGACCATATCCCGATTCTGGTCAGCGAAGGCCAACTCAAGCCGTTGGGCAATCCACCGCCCGGAGCCATAAAGTATTTCCTGCCGGCGGACATCGAGGAGAAGAAAGGCGATGCCCGCTGGCTGGCCAAAGCCAGTGAAATCGTCAGGCTCAAGATCAAGGACAAGAATGACAAGGCCGCCAGGAATCGCAAACGCAATGGTGCCGCCCCAAAGGTGAACGAAGCGACTGGCACCTGAAATCAGCGGCGTGCCCCGCGTTTTGATGGTACGGCTTGCGGTTCGCCGTCAAGGTAGTGCGCCCTGTCGCCTTCGCCTCCACCTTGACGGCGACCGCTTGCGCCGGGGATTTCCACCTGGGAAGCACGCCGCAAGAATGGCTTCGCCTGATGAATCAATCCTCCCATTCGTCAGGATCGCAATTATCTTCCCGCCAGTAATAGTGTGGCGGCGG
>JBEKZM010000186.1:0-6790 GCA_049509875.1 Verrucomicrobiota bacterium
ACGAGCTACGTCCCGAAACAAATAGAAATTCTGATGTCCGCGAATTCAGCAGGGGTTCTGATTCATCTCTAGTTCGAAGTGCCAACGACTCATATGGCGGGAGCGCGGACGCATCGACTCTGTCCTTGCTGGCCGAATTCGTCGGACTGTCCGTTGAGGTGGGGTTGGAACTGTTCCGGCGGATGATCTCATGCTTTGTTGCGAAGTGTGGATCGTTCGTGCCCGTCAGCCCGCCAAATTGGGATTGGTCCGCCGCGACTGTGATGGAGCAACCCAATAAAACGAAAAGGAAGGGAAGATGGCGCTGCGGGCACATGTAGCAATTGTGGATCTGGTTAATGGAATGTCAACAGAGTGGGCCGGGTCTGGTGGGTGATTGGATGGAAATTACAAATCCTAACACATTGCAACCACGCGTGTTGCGCGACAGGAAGAGGTTTTTCACCGTTTCTGGCGACATTCGAATGGGGCAAGCGAAAATTACGAGAGATGAATCAACCGCCCTACAATTTTTATTTCAATTCCCGCGGCTGCGGTAGAGGACGGGCGTTTGGGCCGGAGGAGGAATGCGTTGCTCAGGTTCGTGGAGCAACCCATCGTTTGGAGGACTTGGACGCCTTGCCAGCTGTTGGTTGCCAGCGTTGGGGTTTTTGCAATGTGCAAGACACGCCCGGCGGTGACCAGCAGGGAAAGATGATCCGCAAACGGCGAGACAATCCCGAGTAGAGTTGGCGAGTATGCCAACGCCATCCGAAGTTTGAGCCGGGGTCGGGCTGACTACAGCATGACGCCTGCTAACTTCCAACAGGTGCCTGCCATTGTTGCCAATGCGTTGCTTGAAAAAGCAACGTAAAAGGAACATGCCTGGCGCGGTCCGCAAGACCGCGTCTGGTATTTTAGCTTTCCGTCCTTGATTGTGATCTGACAAGTTAGAGAGATTCATGGTCACTTTGTTATTTGGGTTGCACTAGCCACCGAAAGCAATGCCGTGGAATAACTGCATTTTTCAGTTTGACGTTTTGGGACAATCGTCGTAGGCATGGGTCAATCGGGAACTCATGAAAACGCACTTTATCTTTAGGATGCTGTGGCGCTCTTCATTTCTTCGCGGAGGTGCCATTGCCTTGGTGGTAATGGCCGGGAGCGGCCATGCATTTTGCGGTGAGATCCATATTGCGGCTAAGAACGGTGACCTCGGAAAAGTTAAGATGTTGGTCCAGGCCGATCCCGGACTGATTTCCAGCACGGATGATCAAGGTGACACGCCGTTGCTGGTGGCGGTGAAGTCCCACCACCGGGATATCGTGGCCTTCCTCGTGGCCCACAAGGCAAATGTCAACGCCAAGGGAAAAGACGAGTCGTTTGTCCTTGGCGACGGGACCGGAACAGGAAAATCACTCGGCGGCACGCCTTTGCTCTGGGCGGCACAAAGCGGCGACAAGGACCTGGTGCATTTACTACTTACCAATGGAGCCGATGTCAATGCCGCAAACAATGGCGGCTGGATGCCGCTGAATTGGGCGGCGAGAGACGGCGGCCAGGAAGAAGTTGAATATCTCCTTGCCCGTAATGCCGCAATCAACGCAACAAATAACGATGGCGATACGCCGTTGCATTTGGCATCAGCGCCCGGCGTGGCAAGAATATTGCGCCAACACGGGGGCCGCGAATGACACCAGCTAAATGACGTCTGGGGACCGATTTGCGATCATATTCCAGAAATGAAAACAATGGCAATGGCAGCGGTGATGCGGCTTTGGCGCAGGATGCTCCATGGAACAATGGCTGCCGCCCTTCTGTCTTTAACCCCGCTGGCCGGCACGGCGCGTGCACAATTTACGAATGAGGTTTATCAGGACATATTTAACCGGATGGCACCGTTGAATGGCTCGACCCCGAGTCTGGCGAGCTTCGGCAATGCAAATGTGTCCTGGGTTGCGTACCCAGGATTGTCTACTGATGGCGCAGGGATTTCCGTGACCACAGCCACGCCGTCACCCGCGGGAGGAGTGAGCCAGCACAACAACGCCTTCCTTCCGTTTACGCCGCAGGTGGGGCATGTTTACACCCTGTCAGTGGATATCAAGGGAGTGTCCGGGGATGGTCAATGGCTGGCGTTTGGTTTTGCGCAAAATGCACTGTGGAACGACTATTTTGCCGCCGACAACATCGGGGCGGGCTGGTTGCTCCAACGCGCCAACAATTCCGGAGTTCAGATCTTCCCGGGGCCCGGCACCAGCGGCGACGCGTCATTTTCCTCGAGCGGGAACACCAACGTCTTCAACCATTATTCCATCGTCTTGGACACATCAACTGGCGATACTTCCAGCGGGTGGACCATCACGTTTTTCCAGAATGGATCTGAATTGCAGCAGAGTGTCTATGAGACCAATCCATCCATTGCTTACGTTGGTGTGGGTGCCGACGGCGCCACCGGTCATTATCGTAACTTCAACCTGAGCGATTACGTTCCAGCCGGATTCACAAACCGCGCCCTCAGCGAGTACCGGAACGTTGCGTCCTGGAGCGAGCCGGGCGTGCAGATTGCCGTCAGCTCGCACAGTTTTCTCAACGGCGGAATGCTTGGCGACCAGAGTACCTGCCCGCTGAACCGTCCGTCAGCTCCCGGCGATCCGGTTGCCCACGTCTGGATTAGCAGCGAATATGAGCATTTGCCCCAATGGGTATGGGTTCATTTCCCCGGCCCGCGACGAATTGACAAGATGGTGGTACGGGCCGCCAGCAAAGAGTCAAGTCCGGTTGAATTTTCCGGCCAATATTTACCCTCTGGCAGTGACAAATTCGACACACTGTTTCATATGCAGGAGGCGCAGTTTGATGCCCGGACGCTTTCTTGCACCATGCGCTTCGAGCCGGTGGTGGCAAGCAACTTTCGGTTGTTGATCGAACGCAGCGCAGCCACGATTACACCTCAATCTTGGGTAGCTGAGCTGTCTCAAATACAGATTTTTGGCGTCAACGCAACCAACCCGGCAGCAACCTCCATTTCGGTTTCATCCGACCGCGCCCCGGCTGACCTGGGTTCCGGTCTGCAACCCACGGAATTTGTTCCCCGTGTGATGGACCGGGGGCCAACCCTGGACATCCGCACGCCGTGGTATCGGCTTGTGTTGGACAAGTCGAGCCCGCGAATATTGAACCTTTGCTGGGATTCACGTGGGCAGGGTGAATTGGAGGTGAATTTCCTGCAGGACAACGGTGCCTGTCCCGTGCTTGAGCCGGTATTTGGAAAGCCCATGCCGCTCGGGGCCGGCGCGCTCACCCGCACGGGCAACCAGTTCCGTTATGCCCCGGTGGAAGTGGCATCGAATGCTTGGGAGCAGGTATGCATCCGCACCGAAGAGCGCGGATTTGATCTGGGTCTGGCGGCTGCGGCGGATCAGACCACGCTGTTGCGCGGTGGCTTGTTTCGTTTTCACTTTGCCGCCAGTCAGACGCCCACGACGTTCGTCTGTCGTCCTTCAAAAATCATGAATTTTGTGGAGGCGCCCACGTATCTCGCGGCGCCTGACTTTGGGACCGCTTACGTCACCTGCACCGGCGATCCGGCTGCGTTCTATCGCAAACCGTCCGCGCTTTTCCCGGCCACCACGTACTGGGTGGACATCACACAGCGGGAACCGGTCGCCGAGGATGGCCTCAACGAAATTGGATCCAAGCCATGGCGTACAACTCTGCACTTCGAGGTGCAATCGATCGAGCCGCTGGCATCCTTGGTGAAAGATGATTCGCGACTGAAGCGTTTCCCCAAGTATTCACTGAACATGGTGCAGTGGCGGCCTGACACCGGGATCATCGGCAACAGTGTCATGAGCGTTGACTGCCCGCTGTCGTTGCTGTTTTACGCGGAAGAAGCCCTGTTTGCGCCGCAGCTCAAGGACGGCATTTCACCCATGGCCATGGTCGGCGCGTCGGTGGACCGCTATTTTCAGGGCGCCCCCGGCTACCAGGCGCCCAGCCGTAACGTGTGCGCTCCAGATTGGTCGTCGTCGCGTGAGACTGCCGCCTACCTGATCATTTCCGCCTGGTATGTTATCCGCACCGTCGGCCGCAACGGTCAACTGCATGCATGGCTGGAATCGCTGGAATGCCTGGCCAACCACCTCGCGGCACAGCTCGGTCCGGATGGATTGATTCATCATCGCGACAGCGGCAGCATGTGGTTTGACACTTACAACATGCAGGGGGCCGATGCTTACTCCAACGCGGCGGATTACCGGGCGTTTGAATGCCTGGCCGATTTAGAAACCTTGGCCGGACGCCGCTACTTGGCCGGGCGTTACCAAGCCGATGCAAATCGTATCGGGACGGCCTATTTCAAATCATTTTATAATCCGGAGACCAAGGTGCTGGCGGGCTGGCGGAGCGAGGACGGGAAACTGCATGATTTTATGTTTCCGTGGGTGAACGGCTTCGCCATCTGCCAGGGATTGGTGCCACCCGCGCACGGAAAAGAAATCCTGCAAGCGCTGCTGGCCAAGTTCGAGGCGGTCGGTTTTCATTCCTATCCCTTGGGCCTGCCAACGAATCTGACCCCCATGAGTCCGGCTGACTATATTCCCAATACGAGTGGCGCTCCCAGACGTGCCGATGGCACTGACACCTGGCAAATCTACATGAACGGAGGTGCCACGCCCGCATTGGAATATTACTTCATCCAGGCCCTTTACCGAACCGGCCAATATGAGCAAGGCGAGCGCCTTCTGTGGCCGCTCATGGAATCCTATGAAAGAGGCACATTCAACGCCGGAATCCAACTGCCGCACGAGAAACAGCGCAATCCGGTCGGCAGCGCATTTTATCAATGGGATGGATCGCATGGTGCCGGTGAAGGATTTTTGCCCGAGGATTGGGATGGCGTCGAGGCGCTGTTCACCGGCCATTATGGCATCGGCTTCGACCAGCACGGTTACCATCTCGAACCCTGGTCACCGCTAAAAGGGCAAAAGATCGAGTTGAATTTGCCATTCATGGGTACCAACGTCCAGTATGTTGGCGGTCTGTAAAGCAACCAGACGAGCCAAAAGGATACTTCCCGCTGACAGATCAGACTCGGTCAAAGCCGGTAGCACCCGCAACAAGCGGCCGTTGAACTGCCGGAGGCGGGAGAAATCGAGACGGTAATATCTGAGGCGCGTGTTTTTTAAACCATGGTGCCTGAAACGATTCCATCCTCGGCTCCGACCCGGTAATGATTGGCTTATGCCAGCCTTGGCACCACAAAAGGCTTGCGGTATTTGCGCGTGAGCCGGGCGTTGGCCGAATTGGAAAATTCGCCGGTAAAACGCTCTTTGCCGTCTTCGATTGTGAGCGAGGCGCCGAGTGTCAAGGGCGTTTGCGCAAAATCGACCTGATGAACTTTCAGGTGCTCCACCATTCGCCCGGCCGCTTCGGCGGTGAGGCTGTTGCCCTGGGTGCGTTCGGTCAGTTCGCCGGAGGTCATGGCGCGGCCGACTTCGTGCGAGATGTTTCCGAGATGGCACAGCGCGCTGGATACATTGCCTTCATCAATCGGTCCATACTGGTCGGCGGTCTTGCGGCTGCGAACCACATCAATGAAATTTTGCATGTGCCGGTCGCGGCCTTTGAATTCCTTGATGACTTTGCCATCGCGGTCGCGCGCCGTCGCGTTCCAATAATCCGGAACAATCATCATCCCGCCCTCGCATTCCACCACGTTGCCGATGGACACGCCGTGGTATTTGTCCATCGTGCCGGCGGCGGCCTCGGCGGCCTCGGCGCTGCTGAGATTGGATGTGTCAGCGTCGGCGTTGTCTGGTTTGGCAGGCAGCCCGCGCACCTCAAAAATCAACGGCGCAGTCGGGTAATCGTGGAAAATGACCTGGGTATTGGGCGTTTCGCCGTCGTCCACGTAACCCAGCCGGCCGCCGATGCTCAAACTGTGTCGCGGCCACCCCGGCTCACCCAGAAACCAGCGGGCGACATCCATCTGGTGAGTGCCTTGATTGCCGACATCGCCATTGCCGTAGTTCCAGAACCAATGCCACTCATAATGAATCGGTCCGTTCTTTTTTGAATTGCGCCGCGGCGGGACCAATGGCGCCGGGCCGGTCCACAAATCGTAATCGACGCTGGCAGGAATGGGCTGCGGCCCGCTCGTCTTGCCGATGCTGTCGCGCCGCTTGTAACACAGCCCGCGCGAGGCGATGATTTTGCCGAGATTGTCCGCGCGTATCCATTCCACGGCTTCGCGCAAGCCCTCACCGGAGCGGATTTGCATACCGGCCTGCACCACGCGCTGGTATTTTTTTGCGGCGGCGGCAAGCTGGCGTCCTTCCCAGACGTTGTGCGAAACCGGTTTTTCCACATATACATCCTTGCCTGCCTGGCAGGCCCAAATGCCGGCGAGCGAATGCCAATGGTTCGGCGTGGCAATGGTAACAGCGTCAATGTCGGACGAATCAAACAGCTTGCGCAGGTCCGTATAAGTTTTGACGGAGCCGGCGTCAATGTCCTTGAGTCGTTTGGCCTTTTCCAGCACGGCGCTGTCCGGGTCGCACATTGCCACAATGCGTACGCCTTGGATGGCCGACAGACTGGCGATGTGGTTCTTGCCGCGTCCATTAAGGCCAAGGACGGCCACGCGGACATCGCTGTTGGCGCCGGCCACCTGCGCCCACGAACGTGCGGAAAATGCGATGGCTCCGGCGGCGAGGGCGGAGGTCTTTAGAAATTGGCGGCGGGATGGATGTTTCATGATTGGTGGTAGGACTAAATTTTCTTTTGGATGAGCCATTCGTGGCCTTCG
>JBEKZM010000187.1:0-6689 GCA_049509875.1 Verrucomicrobiota bacterium
CCCAGGCTGTAGCCCACGCCGTTTGCTCCGGTTTGCTGCTTTCGCAATTCATCCATAGCGGCGTGGGAAAGGTAGCGCTTGCCGTCCAATTCCCCGTCGTTGGCCAGCATGAGACCATAGCGAAAAATATCGTGGGTGGTGGAGAACAAGCCGCCGGCGGCTTCGGGGAAACGGTGAATGCGGTCATCGAACGGCTTCGTCAGAAAGTCAATGCCGCCTCTGGCGAAACCATCCTTTGGCTTATTTGGGCCGTAAGCACCGGCCAACCGCGCAATCTGCGCATCACTGGGCCAAAAAGTTGTCTCGGTCATTCCTAATGGATCAAAAAAACGCCTTTGCAGAAACTGCTCGTAAGGCATGCCGCTGACGATTTCAACAACGCGCGCGGCGATGTTCATGCCTTGGTTGCCATAGGCGTATTTGTCGCCGGGCTGCGATTGGAGCGGGCCGGTGACCGAACTCAATGCCCGGGCCTTCAACGGCGTGCTGTCTGCGCCCGTCAATTGTTGCAGCTCCGACAATCCGGTCAGACCGCTGGTGTGGCTCAGCAAATGCCGGATCGTCACGGGACGAACCAAACGCCTTAGCAGAACGTGATTCTCATCCTTTTCTTCCACCACCATCCATTTCGCCAGTTGCGGAATATAATTGGTGACGGGATCGTCCAGGCTGACTTTGCCTTCATCCACCAGCATCATGACGGATGCGCCGGCGAACATCTTGGTCATGGAAGCGACCCAAAACACGTTGTCTTCGCTGATCGGCTTCTTCGCCTCGACATCGGCATAGCCGAGGAGGTTTTTGTAATGAACCCTCCCAGTCTTGTCGGCAATAATGGCGATGATGCCCGCCAGCTTATAGCTGTCCAGGTAGGGCTGCATGGCCACCGTCACTTCCGGGCTGGGGGGCGGTTCATCTTCAGCGAGACTGGCGGTGACGTGAAGCCCGGCCAGCAAACACAGAAAAGAGGCGCTTAGCAGATGTTTTTTCATAACTGACCCGCAGTGGTTTTTGAAAACGTTACATGTGCCGTTTGTTGTGGAATCGCTAGCAACACATGGTGACACCCCCTCTGGCAAATCGATATCCCCAAAAGCGGGGATGCCGGGATGGGGAGTGTTTGTGTTACCATAGCCTAAGCTGTGAAAACCAAATTCGTTCTTCGTTTCGCTGATTCTTTATTCGTTTTCGGAGGCATTCTTGCCATTTGGTGCCTGGGCCGGCCGGCGTTGGCGGCGAGTCCGGCCGGTGATGTGGTCGGCAAGATTACGGTGGGCTATCAGGGGTGGTTTGCCTGCACGGGTGATGGCGCGCCCATCGGGACCTGGTGGCACTACTCGGGCGGAACGACCCCGCCGACCCCGATCACGCTGTCCAACAGCATTCATTGCTGGCCGGATATGCGGCAATTCAGCACCGGCTATCAAACGGGTTTTACGAATTTTGGCAACGGCCAGCCGGCAATGTTGTTCTCCTCCTACGACCAGCAAACGGTCAACACTCATTTTCGTTGGATGACGGAGAACGGCGTGGGCACCGCGGCGTTGCAGCGGTTCAATCCATACAGCGGAAACGGTTTCACCATTGGCGGCGAAGGTCCGACCCGCAATGACATGGCGATTAAAGTGATGAACGCGGCGCAGACCTACGGCATAAAATTTTACATCATGTATGACGTCAGTGGTTGGACCAGCAACTCGATGCCCGCCCAGATTGAATACGACTGGACCAATGTCGTCGCTCAGTTGCGGGTCACCAATTCCCCGATGTATGCCATGCAAAATGGCAAGCCGGTGGTCTGCATCTGGGGATTTGGTTTCAATGATGCCAACCATCCATGGGACGCCGCCACCTGCGCCTCGGTCATCAATTGGTTCAGGAGCCAGGGCGTTTACATCATCGGCGGAGTGCCGACCTGGTGGCGCACTGGCGTGAGCGATTCCCGAAGCAATTTCTTGAGCGCCTACAGCGCCTTCAACATGATTTCACCGTGGATGGTGGGAAGGATTGGCGACGCCAGCGATTCGGATAATTTTTACACCAACCCGGAACTGTCAGACCAGGCGTATTGCAACTCCAATGGCATAGATTATCAGCCATGCGTTTTGCCGGGCGACACCGGGCAGCGGGCACATGGAGATTTCATGTGGCAGCAGTTCTATAACATGACCAGACTCCGTTGCCAAGGCATCTACATTTCCATGTTCGATGAGTTCGGCGAAGGCAACCAGATTGCCTGCACCGCGGAGGACGCCGCGATGGAGCCCATCAATTCGTCCTCGCTTTATTTCACCTTGGATCAGGACGGCACGCATTGTTCATCGGACTATTATCTCCGACTGACCGCGGATGGGGGCAAAATGTTCGCCGGGCAAATCCCGCTCACGACCGTGCGCCCAACCCAACCCACATTGCCGCTGGTGCCGGCTTATGCGCCGACGAATTTGACGGCGGCCATTGGCAACCAGCGGGTGACTTTGAATTGGGCGGCGGTCACAGGCCCGGCGGATGCTTTGAGCTACACTGTCAAGCGCGCCACTTCGGAGAACGGACCTTACATGATCCTTGCCACCAATGTGGGTCTGGTGGGCTTTACCGATACGACGGTGACCAACGGCACGACTTGCTATTACGTTGTGAGCGGCGCCAACTCGCTCGGAGCCGGGCCGGACTCAGCGCCGGCAATTGCCGTGCCGGAAACAGTTTACCAGGTGAATTCGGGCGGCGGCGCGGCGAATCCGTTCACCGCCGATGCTGATTATTCCGGCGGCTCGACCTCTTCGACTGGCGCGGCCATCGACACCAGCGGCGTGACCAATCCGGCCCCGCAGGCGGTTTATCAAACTGAGCGGTGGGGCAATATGACTTATACTTTCCCCAACCTTACTGCTGGAGCCAGCTATCGGGTGAGGCTGCATTTTGCGGAAATTTATTGGACTGCCGCCGGAATTCGCCAGTTCAATGTTTTCATCAATGGAGTTCAGGTGTTGACGAATTACGATATTTTTGCCGACACAGGGGGAATGGACAGGGCGGTCGTCAAGGAATTCACGGCCAACGCCAACGTCCACGGGCAAATCACCGTCCAATATGTCAACGTGCCCGGCAAGGACAACGCCAAATCAAGCGGCATTGAAATCCTGCCTTGGCCAGCCGCTCCCACCAACCTGACCGCTACGTTAACTTCCGCCGGCCAGGCGGCATTGTCCTGGACGGCGAGCGCCAATGCAACCAGCTACAACCTGAAATGGGCAACCGCGGACGGCGGCCCTTACCTCTCAGTAACCAATGTGTGGGGCCTTGCTGATATCAATGCCGGCCTGACCGACGGCACTTTATATTATTTCGTCGTCTCGGCCACGAATACTTTCGGTGAGAGCGCTAATTCGGATCAAGTCAGCGCGCGTCCCGCTTCCATCGCTTCACCCCAGGTTACCGTCGGAAATAGCGGCAGCCAGATTTACTTGGGCTGGCCAGCGGACCACATCGGCTGGAGATTGCAAATGCAGACCAATTCAATAGGCGAGGGGTTGGGCGCCAACTGGGTGGATTTAACCGGTTCCGATAGCACGAACCAGATTGCCGTTCCCATCAGCCTCGAAAACAGCTGCGCGTTTTTCCGCCTCGTCTTCCCATGACCGCGGAGTTGGTTTTGCACTTGCCGAGACTTGAGGTTACAACAGGATCAAGCCTTCTCGCAGCGGTTCGGAACGCGGCAAACGTGGTGCAAAAGAGCGTGCCGACCAAGTGGGGCGACTGCGTGCGGGTTTTGCCACGCGGGCCGCAAGGCGAATTCGAAGTGCCGGCCTGCGAAGCCGTTTTTGGCGGGCCTGCCAAGTTTGAAAGCCGCAACCGGCGTTCCCCATCAGATTGCAGGTCCGGCAGCCAACACGACCTCCCACTTCTACTACCGCGCCGTTACAGGGCCGTGAAGGTAGCACCAGCCTCTGGCCGGTAAAATTCGGTTTAAATGGTGGAAACGCCCCCGTGTCAAAAAATGACGGGGGCTTTTCATTTTCAGCCTTCGAAGAAGCGTACGTCATTCCCTCAGCTTCGAATCAATAATAATCGTCACCGGTCCGTCATTGATCAGAGCGACCTTCATGTCAGCACCAAATTCGCCAGCCTCAACAGGTTTGTCCAATTCTTCACTCAACTTCTGAACAAAGGCTTGATACAGTAGCTTGGCGATTTCTGGTCTGGCCGATCTGCTATACGACGGACGATTGCCTTTTTTGGTACTGGCAAAAAGCGTGAACTGGCTGATTAACAAAATGTCACCATTCACCTCTAAGACAGACCGATTCATGATGCCGTCTTGATCCGGAAGCACCCTCAACCTCACGATTTTCCCGCTCAACCACTCAATGTCTTTCCTGGTATCAGCTTCCTCAACTGCCAGCAATACCACCAATCCAAGTTTGATGGCACCTTTGACAGTGCTTCCAATTGTGACACTGGCTTCGCTGACTCTTTGGATTACAGCGCGCATAAATCGTCAATTTAAACATTCACGAAATGAAAAAAGGCCACCCTGAACAAGTGGCCTTCGTGATGCGGGTTGTAAATCAACCCTACTTCGCAGCCCTGACCTTCGCCCATCTCGCCTTGGCTGCCTTTGAAATCGCGAGTTTAGCCGCAGCACTCATAGTCCTCTTGCCGGTCTTCGGTTTAGCCTCAGCCGCAGCTTTTGGAGCTTCAGTCTTCGTAGCCTTAACCTTGGCCCACCTCGCTTTCTGCGCAGCGATGATGGCCGCCCTTCCAGCAGCAGACATCCCACCTTTCTTCGGACCTCGTTTACCTGGGACCTTGGCAGCTTCAGCTTCCGGAGCAGGTTTGACTTTTGCAGGCCTTCCGCGCTTCGTCTTGAGCGGAGCAGGAATACCACTGCCTGGATCAGATGAAGTCAGGTCGGCGAGTTGTTGTTCCAATCCTGCGATCCTTTCTTTCAGATCAGCAGCTTGGCGTAGTTGAGTGGATGTCAGATTTAAAAAACTCATCGTTTGATTATTAAAGCAAAGTTCGTTTCTCAATGGAAGCGCAAAATATTCACCATGTCCTGCATTCGAGCGTGAAACCCTGGCCTCAAAAATCCAGATTCCCATTCTGAAGAAGAGAGTAAATTCCTCCAAGAAAATCACACCAGATCGTTTTGAGGCTTTTTTGAAGTCCCCGACCAAGTGCTGGATTCCATCCAATAGTGAACCGTCTTCTGGCAACGAAGCCACCACCAATCTCGCGAGTGTGAACTGGGTACCGCTTTTGACGAATACCCTCTCCGGCACCTTAGCCAATTTTACGGATGCGCAATGGACGAATTTCCCGCGCCGTTTCTATCGCCTCTATTCGCCGTGAGAATTGCCCTGGCCAAGTGATAAGCTCCAGATCAAAGCGCTGGCTCCGCGTGGCGTATTATCAAGACGTTATGTGATCCAAATCCTTTACACGAGCCATCAATGCCTTCAGTCGTTCCGGGTCGAGTTCTGTGAAACTGCTACTGATTCCCGTAGCTACGAGAAAACAGGTGACAAGGTCAAGGTAGTCTGAAACGTTCTCTGGTGTAATTCCGCTCGCAATGGCCAATGGAGCTTCCCCAAGACCACGTTTCATGGCAACAATCTTCTCGCGCAGCGCAGGTCGACCAGTCCCCGGCCCGCTGGTTGTGACCACGTCTATGTATTTGGCAGCGACCTTGCCAGCCCGCTCCAGTTCTGTCACCTCCCGCTGGTATTTGAATGCCACGCCTCCAAAATACAATCCACCCCACCCATTTTGTTCACGGGCTTGAAGAAATTTCTCAGCTTCGGGCTGATTGTCACGGAATTCGTTGATTCCGGCATTGTCCACCCAAATTCCAGAAATATCCGGTTCAATTTCTGCAACGACCGCTTCGGGGGGCTGGCCAAGGCAATTGACGCCAACCCACCAACCAGGGAATTCATTAAGCACACCTCGGGCAATTTGCAACAACTCTGACGAACTAATGGAATGATCGATCAAGAATACCCCGTCACTGCCGGCCGTGTTGGCAATGGCGGCATTCCTTAAAGTCTGGTCAAGCGTCTCGGCATGGATCACCGGAAGCACGACGTGAAGTGAATGTGGGAAAAACTTTTTCAGTGGGTGAATCATTTTAATCTTTGACCAGGTCGCAACCTAACGCAAACATTCCAATTGTTCAAATGTTTTCTGACCAAAATGGCAGGCCCCCGACTCCCCCAATGTGCCGATCTGAACCACCCTCCAAAACCCCAATAAAGAGCAAGGTAAGCAAGGGTCTCAAACATTTTTATTTTAAAGTGATCGCTGCTTTCGCCGGCCAGTTGAAAGACGCGCTGGGCGATGGACTCAAGCACCGATTACTGACTTTCAGAACTTCGAGCAACTGGAATTGGCAGGTCAATCAGCGCTTCCACCCCACACAGCATAACCCGTCAAACTCATCCAGCGAGTCGTTAAGAAACCATAAACCACAACGATGACCTGAAGGCGCAGAGTTTCAAGGCTCTGCTCCTTTGTCATTTGGAAGGAGATGGCAAGTCTTTAACCAGTTGCCGAGGTCCAGCAAGCGTACTGGCCGAAAGAAACCTCGCTTTCAGCGCACAGTCGGCGGAATGGATCGTGTAATCGGCAAAGCCAGGCATGGTGTCGTTTATCTGGACGTTGGAGACCTCAAAGGCGACGGGCTG
>JBEKZM010000188.1:0-6572 GCA_049509875.1 Verrucomicrobiota bacterium
ACGTTCAGCGTCAAGCCGGTGATTTACGTTTTGGGAAATCACGAATATTACGGACAGAAGCTCCAGAAGCTCATTGCGAACGTAAAGGAAATTGCCCACGACACAAATGTGCATGTTTTGGACAACGACCAAACTGAGATTGAAGATGTGGTGTTCCTCGGAGCAACGCTTTGGACTGATTTCCGCCTTATGGGTGATCCGGTCGTCGCCGGGGCAATCGCGCAGGCCGGCATGAATGATTGTCGGCGAATTCGGTTGCTGCCAAATTACAGACGTTTCTTGCCGAAAGATGCACGGGCTCTTCATGCACAGTCACTGCAATGGCTCGGGCAGCAGATGGAAAATGCGCGGGGAAAGAAGATCGTTGTCGTGACTCATCACGCACCGAGTCCCCGGTCGATTCCGGGAAGATTTGACGGCGATCCATTGAACGCGGCGTTCGCTTCCAAGTTGGACCACTTCGTTACGGATTGTGGGGCGGCGTTGTGGATTCACGGCCATATTCACCACCATTCGGATTACACAATCGGCTCAACACGAGTCATCGCGAATCCGCGCGGTTATCCGAGCGAGCCAAACATAGGTTTCGATCCGACCTTGGTCGTCGAATTCTGATCAAGTCCCGTTAGCCGAGCAGTTCAGGCAGCGGTCTGCAAAACCGTTTACGTCAGTGCGAATCTCACACGGGACTCCAATTTTTGTTTTCAGTCTCTGAAGGCGATATTGCTTGGCGACACATCAATCATGTGGATGTCGAGTTCCTCCAGAGCCGCCAGAACGGACTGGACCACGGGCCAACGCTCACCAAATTGCTCCCTTTTTTGCGTTTCCCATTCATTCCAAATTTCGTCAGAAAACTCCGGTGGCGCATCCAAATACGCGCCGGCAAAATCCAATACAAAAGGGCGAGTGACGATGGTCATTTCAATCACGCGGAGCGCGTCGTCGGCTTGAATCAATTGGGGGACGTTGAAACCCAGGATTTCAGCAACCTGCGCTTCCTGCAAACGAAGGTAAACGGATAATTCGCGTAGAAACGGCTCCGTTTCGCGGTGACCTTTGATGGCCGTTTTACCGCCGGTGGACTTGCCTTCCGCCACGTAAATGATACCGTGAATACCGAAGCCGAGGCGCTCCGCGAGATGGAGTTGCCTCTGTGACGCATAAGCAATCGCATTTTGAATGACAGCCTCGTCCATAGTCGAATCGAGTCAAGGTGGACATTCCGCCCAGGTAACCATGCGTCTGCTCGTCAACGGATACTCGATTCCCGTTCGCCAAATGGGGCGTGACTTTCTGCTCATTGACTCCACGGTAAACCATCCGCCGGCCGATGCCAGCCTGGTTCTCCAGGTTGACCAGAACGAGCGGCGTTGGCCTGTGCGCCTCCCACAGGGAATATCCGCAAATTCAAATCGGGTTGCGATTGTGGCCGCGGATTGATTCCGCCACATTGCGGAATCCGACTGCTACCGCCGAAGGGTTGAACTTCGTTCGGAATCATACAGGCGGAATTTAGGGGCAGATTCAAAGGAACGCTTTGACATTTTGATTTCCTGCCGGTTGAAATATTTCCATCACCGTGACTGCAGCCGCAGCCACGCCCTTACAAAATTTTGTCTTCGGGCATAGGTGTTGATAGACACACGTCGGTCTTCCAAACCGGAATAGAGGGCGCGCTACCCTCATGCCCGTCCACCATTTCCCAGGTGAATCTGGTCTGCCGGCAGAGGGCTCGCACGGTCGAAGGTGCTTGCGCACGGCCACCGTGCCGGAAACCGGATTCAGTGCGCTTGGGGTTCTTCAGCGCGTAGCCTAAAAGGTCCTGGCAGACGGCCATCAGCACTTGCTTCGGGAGCAAGATCAAGCGGGGGCGGTACCCGTGGTGGCCGTGTGCTAACACCGCTGACTATTTTACGCGACGCGAACACCGGTGTTGGTCAGGACCATCACAGGCCTGGCTGGGGCGGTTCAACTCCACCTTCGTGTCGTGTTTGGGTTGCAAGCATTGCAGCGATGCAGCGGTCTCTTAAACCGCAGAGCACGGGGCAGCACCGTGGCGACCCACCATTTCCGCATCCGTGGTGAAAATTATTATCATCCTCCGCTTCGAACGGAGAGTCTGCAGGTGGGAATCCTGCCGGATGCACCATTCTCTAGCGATGCATGGGTTTGTAGCATAGAATCATGCCACCTACAAACATCGAGGCGCCAATGTAAGCTGGTAGCAGGTGGCTGAGGTCTGTATAACCGATAATTGGGTGAACTCCAATTGCAGTAGTGAATCCGATCCCGCCCGCGAGCGCGAGGGCTTGCCAGAGGCTGCGTGAAGGTTGCCCCCGCCACACGCAACAAAAGAAAATCAGTCCACAGGTCGCGATAGCGCCGCCAAAGCCCGCGCGGTCATGGGCGATCAACGGGATAAGTCGTGGATTGATTTGTTGGAGGTCATGCACCGTCAGGCCCATGTATCGCAAATCTTGCGGCACGAACACCTGCGTCATCCCCACGATCGTGATAATTGTCCCGCCGAGCATCATTCCGAAACCGGTTCCGAGCAACAGGGCGCGCCCGAGTCCAAAGGACGTCCGTAGTGGAGGACTTACCGCTGGCTTCAACAATGATTTAAGGCCGTTTTTTTTCTGGAGTGCTCGCCAAGAGAACCACAGGCCGAGCCAATAAACCGGCAGAAGAAACAGGGTGGCGACGCCGTGCCACGTATCAAGATAACCGTAGCCGAGGTAAGCGAGAAAGTTTCCGAAACCGCCGAGGCCACTGAGGCAAAAGACCCACCAAGCCCATGCTTCGCCCGCTTTCAATGGAAACTCGGAGAGCCAAAGGTACAGCCAACCGATGGCGATTAGGGCTCCGCCAAAAGAAACCCGGTCATGAAACATGAAATGCACAATGCGGCATTGATTTATCGAGCAAAGTTGATCTTTATCCATTCCCAGAAAGTGGACGTCGTGAGGCAGGAAATGACCGGTGGCAGACAGAAAGATCGCAAAACCACCTGAGAGCATCAGGCAAACGGCTGAGAGCGCCAGCAACGGCCTGCCGTCTCCAATCAGAGACGACAGCAGGCCCGAACGCAAATCATACGAGTCTTGGCTCACCGCAAGTAGTTTTCCCCGATACATTGTTGAATTCAAGCTTTAGCCGCGTTAGCCCAACTACCAGAGGCGCTCCGCTCAGACCGGAGAGGTTGGGGGTGGAAATCCCTCACGCGGCACCATTTCGCCCACGTAGTCCAATGCAGAGACGGCGCCCTTAAAACGCGCACAGTGCCGGTGCAAATCCGGCCGTGGGCACCACCGCGTGTAGCCCAATGAAGAGGCACTCCGCTCAAGACGGAAAAGTTGCAGGTGCAAGTCCTGCCACGCGGACCAATTTAGTTTGCCCTGAACAGGAATCGGGTGCCTGTGGTTCTGGTCAGGGGATCAGCTGGCTGGTGATTCGATCACAAGTTCGTCGCCCCGAATGCCAGCACCAATTTGGAATGCCAACCGGCCAAGCGTGCCGGGCCTCGGTGCTAACGAGTGCGTGCCTCCGGGCAAGTGGTGCAAGTCCACGACATTCCGCCATTTTTGGTAATCGCTTGCTTGGACTGGCGTGAAGTTCAAAAGGTCCAGATCGCCAGGGGCACCAAATCCTCACACTGCGTCGTGCTCATAGTCCGAGTTTGCGTCGGAGGAGTTCCTCGGCCGCCAGGCGTTTTGCTGGTTCCATTTTGCGCAGGTTGTAGAGCTTCCATTGCAGTCCGGGTAACCGCTCGACGCCCGGAATTCCAAGCAGTTCCCATTTGGGCTCAAGTCGCTTTATGGACAGCAAGAATTCCCGCTCGTTGGCAGTCAACCCGGCGTTGATTTGTTCGATCATCTGTT
This sequence comes from Verrucomicrobiota bacterium, assembly GCA_049509875.1. Taxonomy (GTDB): domain Bacteria; phylum Verrucomicrobiota; class Verrucomicrobiia; order Limisphaerales; family UBA11358; genus UBA11358. Next base: position 3,885 of record JBEKZM010000188.1, read on the forward strand.
CGCGCGTCGCTTCCAGCGTGGCAAGCGGCACTGGATCGAGTGTTATTCCCTCAAATTGATCGGCGAAGACTTGCGCCAGGTTCTGCCGATTCGGCGTGAGCACCTCGTTCATGGGGCGATCGTGACTCGCCAGGAAAACGACGAATGCGCGGCGAATTTCGTCGGTGATTCCCTCCGCTTGCAGCAAACCATGCACGTCAAATAAATCACGCGGGTGCTGTCGATCCATTGCGGCGCAAAGTTTCCCGCCATAGAGTTCGGCCAATGACAACGTATGGGTGGTGGCAGATCGCCCAAACACCTCGACAGCCCTCGGTGCCAGAGTGCGCTCGGTTGTTGGATGCACCAATCCGCGCAACACGATGTTGGGTTCGATTTTCACCTCGCCGATAGTCGGCACTCGCACCGTAAGTTTGACCACAAAATGTTCCTTGGCGAGTTCCCGTTCGGTCACTCGAGCCGCCGGCATCGAGCGGCGTATTCTTGAGGCGATCCGACGAAGCGCCCCATCAATTCCCCGCAGGGAGGTCGCCCGGTCCTCGACCGGCACATAAACCAAATCAATGTCCACCGACAGGCGCGGAAAGTTGCGCACGAAAAAATTGATGGCCGTCCCGCCCTTGAGCGCAAAGCACGTCTCTGCGCTCACGAACGGAATGATCTGAACCAGCAGGTCCGCCTGCTTGAAGAATGGGCTGTTTTTCATGGCGCATCGCTTGGGGGTTCTGCCGCGACCGGAACGGTGATGAGATATTTGGGATCCAGTCGCCCGCTGGGAAACAGCATGCGTTTGCCTGTGCCGAGCGTTACTCTGGCCAAGTCCAGCGTTTTGAACCATGCGTGATTGTGTTTTTCCGCTAGATGGAGAAATAGACGTTTTCCCTTCACGGAAGCGCACTGCTCCAAGAGCGACTGCACAAGGTCGGCGCGCAAAGTTCCGAGCCCCTCGAAAATGAGATTCGCGTGATCGTATTCGGAGGCTGAGGGCCCAAGTGTTTGGAGGAGTTCAAGCACGGCACGCTCCGGGTCCGATATTCTCACGGCCAGTTCACCCTCGCGGTGTTCGCTCAAGCCAAGATCCTCGGGAAGGAAATTGGTGCTCACATGACGGACCCGCTTCGACCATGGTAATGCCTTGAACCAAGCCGGCAAGCGCTCGCCAACCCGACCGAAGAGGTAAAGCGGATGATTCGCGCCCAACGGCAGGAAGTGGGCAAGACCTGAGAGTTCCAGTGCGGTGCGCCCGCCAGGGTGAAGGGATTGGGATTTTTGCTGGAGCCCGAATACCGCGCCCAACCAGGTGGGTGGCGCGGGTTGGACGGTGAAAGCTCCATCACCAACGCGATGCAACCAGCCCGAATTGGCGTAGTAACCGGCCAGCTTACTGGATATACCATGGTCCTTCAGCCAGGTAGACGTTAACACTGCATGGGCAGGCGCACCAACCAAGCGTTGGTTTATCCTTTTTCCATTTGAGCCAGCATTGCTAGTCATAAACGCAGCAAAATAAACCACCTGGTTTGCAAATTGTCAAATAAAACCAACCTCATTCGTTTTATACGCTGAATAATAAACCAAGTCAGAATTCCGAGTTCAGTCAAGATGCCCGCCCCTCATGCAAGAGATCATCGGCTCGTCCCCAAAGCATTTCAGCGATACGTTCGCTCGGTCAGCCACTCGGTTCGGTACAACTTCGGATGGGGGCTTCAGTTTCAGAATGGTGGCCGTGCGCAAGCACCGCAGTCGAACCAGCGTTCAGGCAGGCGTCATAAGCCAGCCGCGTCCGGGGCAGCACCGGGGACTGCGACCATTTCTACCTCCCTGCAGCAGCCTGCGGATTTCTTTTGTAAAGAGACCTTGTCGGTGCAACTCCGACGGGAGGCTCCATCCATTTTGCTCGCGTAGCCCAATGCAGAGGCACGACGTCGAGAACGTCGACAGTGCAGGTGCAAGTCCTGCCGCGAGCACCAATTCAATTCGGCCTGCAAGCATTAAAGTGATGCAACGGACTTTTAATCCGTTGAACGGGGAGCGTTACCCCGGCGGGCCACCAAATCATTGCCGGGTCGTCTAACAGTAGGACCGCGCCCTTTGAAGGCGCTCGTGTTGGTGCAAATCCAGCCCCGGCAGCCAATCACAGCCCGTTAGCTCAAAATCAGAGCGGCAGTCTTACAAACTGCGGACGTTGGAGAGTTACCAACACGGGCTACCAACTGCCTCGTTGCATAATCGTAGTGCGCCGGTCTCTGAAACCGGATGTCCGGGTGCGATTCCCGGCGAGGCAGCCAACTACCGCCTTTCAATAAAGAACAAACACCTCACCGCGCAGGCAGGCGGTGTGTGGTGGCCATCCGCTAGGACTTTTTTATGAGCGACACATTGAACAAGACAATTGTGCTGGTGCTGAACCGCAACTGGCAGGCGATCAACATTCGCACGCCACAGGACGCGTTCTGCCAAATGGCCACGAACGCAGCCACCGCCCTCGATATCGACCTTGGCGACGGTGGCAGTGCGCAAGCACTTCGCCCGGTAGCCTGGGACGAATGGATCACGTTGCCGGTGCGTGAGGGCGATTGTGCTGTCCGGACTGCGCGCGGCGCCATCCGTGTGCCGACGGTCATCGTGGCTGTGAACTTCGCCAAGGTGCCCAAGAAGCGCCCGAAGCTCAGCGCCAAGAACATCCGC
>JBEKZM010000189.1:0-8277 GCA_049509875.1 Verrucomicrobiota bacterium
GTCCTATCTGCATAATAACACCTCGGTTTTTCATTGTCCGGGGGACAAGCGGACTGGCCTCTACCAAGGCAGCGATCCAAGTCTGGTTGGCACAGTTATCCCGGCGGCACGGACTTTTTCCATGAATCAGGCCCTGGGGACCGTGGATCCCGGTTATGATGCCACTCGGTTTAACCACCACGGAATCAGGCATTGGGGAGCGCCAACATTGTCGGTGGATGGTCCATGGTTGAATAGCCAGGGCAATCATCACCGAGATTCCCCTTGGCGCACCTATGGGAAGTTCTCCGCCATTCAAGCTCCTGGCCCGTCACAACTTTGGGTGTTGGTCGATGAAGACATCGGAAATTTGAATGACGCCGCCTTTGCTTTTGGAATGGAACGTGCCGTTTGGTTTGACGCCCCAGGCACCTACCACGACGGCGGCTGCGGCTTTGCTTTTGTTGACGGGCATTCCGAAAGCCATCATTGGCGCAGCACCGCCCGGAAAAAGGGCAGCGGTACGGCGGTTGCCAATCCGCAAGACCGGATGGACTGGCTCTGGATGCGGGATCGCACCTCGGCAAACATCAATGGCGCGATGCCCGATCCATTGCCATAATTGCGCTACGCAGACTGGCTGCGCGGCTTTCCAATTTAACTCCTCGAACCGGATTTCGGCATGGCGCCACCACTCCGCGACACCGCCGAGGCCATGGCGCTCATCATCGCGGGGCGAGTTGGTCTGAAGCGGCTGCGTTGGGGATCTGGCCGAGGAACTGCTGAATACAGCGCCCCGGCAGGCAGATCATCTGGCGTATTTCAATCCGGGAGGCTTGGAATTCCCCATCGGATTGAACGTCATCGGCGCTGTGGCGTCGGATGGCCGGCATTTCCTGGCTTCGAGCATTGTGGGAGCATTTAAGGGAATCTGCCGGGATTCGTGGGGATCCAGGTCGAAGGTCGAAGTACATCCTCTGCAATGCCGTGTCTGCTCTTCTGGAATGCTGAAACTAGACGCTCGTTGGTCGTTAAGCGGCTGCAGACCGATGATGCCTACCGGGCCACGGTGGTCCGGCAGATCAAAAACACGTTCATTGGGCGTTTTGGGCTGACGAGTATGAAAACTACGACCACCAGTTCAAGCGGGAGGCCATCGCGCCGATTCACAAAAAAATCGGTCAGTTCTTGCTGAATGCGAAAGTTCGAAATGTTTTGGGCCAGGTCAGCAAGTTGGTGGATATTCCCTATGTCATGGACCATGGATGACTTTTCATCGCCAACCTGTCCAAGGGCCGGCTTCGGCAGGACAAGGCGACTTTGCTTGGTTCCCTTCTGGTGGCGCAATTCCAGCTTGGGGCGATGGCCCTGGCTGACCGGACGGCATCCGCACGCCGGGATTTTTGCCTGTTCATTGACGAGTTCCAATACTGGCGGTGGCGACCAAAAAGAATGTTCGGTTTAGCCGTAAGCGGCAATTGGTACTTGGATGAACGTAGCAGACGACAACGAATTGTTGCGGGAGTATGCGACGGAAAAGTCGGAAGCGGCTTTTACATCGCTGGTGCAACGGCACATCCATTTCGTTTATTCTTGTGCTCTGCGGCAGGTTGGCAAGACTCATCTAGCGGAGGAAGTCACAAGGGCGTAAACATCAATGCCACGAACAACTTTGGCGTCACGCCTTCGAACCATTCGGCGATGGGGCGGGCTGGATTGCTGCCCTTGCATGCAACCATGGGACGCACCTGGTTTTCCCTTTACATGCCCATTGTTTTTGTTCTTATTCATAATTAAGAATCAATGAGTGAACTTTGGAGTCCCGAGTACGGTGCCGAAACAGGCTCCGTCTTGGCGGCTCACGCTGACCGCCACACCGGCCAAGCGAAGGCAGAAGCCACCGAGCGGAACGCCCAATTAGGCCGGTGGCCCAAGGGCAAGGCGCGCAAGAAGAACTAAACGCTGGCCAGAATCCAGTGTGGAAAGGCAAGTTTTATGGCAGAACCAACCATCATCTGTAGACATCGCGGGCCGTGAGAAAACAGTCCGTGAGCGCGAGGATGCCCTCTCCAAAGCGAAGGCGGCCCTGGAAGGCCAGGTCGCGGACAGGTTGCAACAGGAACGCGGAAAAATTGCCGCAGACGAGGCCCGGAAGGCCAGGCTCGCGCTTGCCAGTGACCTCAGCCAGCAAGCCAAGGAGGTCGCCGATCTTCAGGAAATCCTGAAGGAGCGCGAAGGCAAACTTGCCGAAGCGCAAAACGCTCAGGCCGACCTTCTGAAGAAGCAACGGGAACTGGATGATGCCAAGCGGGAGCTGAACCTTACGGTCGAGAAACGGGTCCAAGAGGGGCTCAACGCCACCCGCCAGCAGGCCCGGAAGGAGGCAACGGATGAGCTGAATCTCAAAGTGGCGGAGAAGGAAAAGACGATCACCGACATGCAGAAACAGATTGAAGACCTAAAGCGCAAGGCCGAGCAGGGGTCGCAGCAGCTCCAGGGAGAGGTCCAAGAGTTGGAGCTTGAAGGGCTGCTGCGGGCGAAATTTCCCAGGGACACAATTGAGCCGGTCCCGAAAGGGGAGCACGGCGGCGACGTCTTGCACCGCGTGATCGGCCCGCTCGGACAGACATGCGGCACGATCCTGTGGGAATCCAAGCGGACCAAAAACTGGAGCGACACCTGGCTCCCAAAGCTCCGCGACGACCAGCGCACGGCCAAGGCCGAAATCGCGGTGATTGTCAGCCGGGCGCTCCCGCAGGACGTTGAGACCTTTGGCCAAATGGAGGGTGTGTGGGTTGCCCAGCCGCAAGCCGCGCTTGCCGTTGCCCTGGCGCTCCGGTTTGCGCTAACTGAAACCGCCATGGCCCGCCAGGCGTCCGATGGGCAGCAGACGAAGATGGGCATGGTTTACGAGTACCTCACTGGACCGCGATTCCGCCAGCGTGTCCAGGCGATAGCAGAAGCGTTCGGCTCCATGATGGAGGACCTCGACAAGGAAAAGCGGGCGATCATGAAACAGTGGGCGAAAAGGGAGGAGCAGATCGGGCGCGTGACAGAGGCCACTGTTGGCATGTACGGCGATCTTCAGGGCATTGCTGGCAAGTCGCTCCAGGAAATCGAAGGCTTGGAGTTCAAGGCGCTTGAAGATACCAAAGCGTCTGCGGTAGCCGGAGGAAGGACACCATGAACACGGGCGCGTCCGGGACTGGAGGATTGACCAACTCGCCGGCTAATCGCCTCCTGACGAGGCTGGGGCGCTCGCGAAAGGGCCGCCGGTCGCCTTCCGAAGCACGTGGCCGGCCATTTGGCCAGGTTTCTGGTCGCCGTGCCCAGGGCCGAGGTTGCCTGGTGCCGGGGGCAGAGGGCTGTGCGGTAGCTGCGCGGGGCCAAAACCGGTCGGAAAGCTGCGCGCTGGTTGTGCGGCGATTTCCTTGCTGCCGTCCGCTAAATCCGAATTGCACTTTGGCAGTCGTGAACCGTGGCGGGCAGACAGGGGAAGCGGTCTTTCGCCTCCACTCTGGCGGTCTGATCATGGACGACAGCAGGGCGCGTCATGTGCTGGCAGGGCTGTGGCGGGCGTTTGGGGGCAGGACACAGGCACCCCGCCGGCGACGGGATTAACCGGGCGGCAAACGAATTCTGGCGCGTCGGTTTGCACTCCTTGACGATCACCGTGGCGACGGACTGCTCCGGCAGCGACAAGCCGTGGCCGCCAGCGCCGCCGACGCATCCAGCTTAGCCGCAACGATGCCAACCATCTTACGGCGCGCGTCCGCCAGCGCCCCACCGGAATTGCCTAGTTACCAAACCGGGCTCCGACCGGTAAAATGGATCAGCGGTAGTGTTTTCGCCGCGCTGGGCAGTTGGGCACCCGCAAACGCTGTTGACATGGGCGGCGTTTTGGGCTTCTAATTAATCGGTGAACGCAGGTACCCTCAAATTGCTGCCTGATGCGCCCAGCGCGGGGCATTCTCAGAAGGAGTGGGATTCGATGAAAGCCGCCAATGCCAATTTTTGCGCAACATCGTCCAAGGTCCGAATCGCGCCCACCCAGTTTCTCAAAAGCTCGGCTGGCATCACACTATTGCTTTCTATTTCTGTATTCTCGTGTTTCGGTGATGTTCCCGGAAACGACACAAATGCAGTGGGCAACACGAGTACCAACATGACCCAAGAGCCTGAACCATATGATCCGTTATGGGAAAGCAAAATGATGTCTGCTGAAAAGCTGGAGCAAGCTCAATACCAAGAAAAGAAGATTGCAATCCAAATAGCGATAGATTCGCTCAATAACGACCTGGCGAGTAAAGACGCCGCTGCTAAATCGGCCAACGAGGAAACGGAACGCTTGCGTTCTGAATTCCTTTCTGCCAAAAGCACTCTCAAAGACCCGTGGCGCGAACTATACGGCGAAAAAAGATTTGTGATGTCCGACTCTAAGTTTTTAAAATTCAGCGGGCAAATTCTCGAAGTATCGGAAAATGGGATTCGCGTACTTGGGCAATTTGGAAACACAGAAAATTCGGAATACTTTATTGTGAACTGCCCCTATAAATTTCAATCAGGGGAATCTTTTGATCCAACAAAAAATTATGTAGCGCTTGAAGATGGAACTTTCAGTTTTGTTTCAGAAGATGGATATGCCAAGTCGATTCCCAAACTGAATTATGGGAAGCCATGCGCCAGACCAGACGATGCTGACACCGTTGAGCAAACGGCACTGCAATCCCACGTAGCCTCAGCCGCAGAAAGAGCCCGAGCAGAAGAAGCCAATGCAACTCTTGATCGAAAGCGTATCCAAGAGTCCAATGAACAATTCGTGGCTGTTGGGAAAGAAGCAGCAGAGAAGATGAGACTAGCCACAGAGCAAGCATTACAATATGACCTAGCGTATGCTGAAAGCGGAAATCTTGCTGCTTTGCGTCGAATGAAAGAACGGTATGAAAATGGCGATGGAGTTGAGGAAGACACCAACAGGGTCGCCCAATATGAACAAAAATATCAAGCGCGGTTTCAAAACGAATCAGAACGGGTGGCTGAAAAGAAGCGTCTTGCTGAGCAAGACGAGTTAAGACAAAAATTCCTTATCAATTTAGCATTGGCAGACAAAAACGCTAATGCTGTAAGTGCGCTTTATGTCTCGAAGTGTTATCGAGATGGAATTGGAACAGATAAAGATTCCAGCAAGGCTGATCAGTATTACCACAAAGCAATCAATCTAGGTTTGCCGAGGAAGCCGAACGAACCTTTAGACGTGCATCCATAAATATGAATCCTCCAAACTATACTACTTGCGCATGCCAAAACTGCAACGGCCATATTAAGTTTGATGCCAATGATCTGAAAAAAGGCGAGACGAGACGAATTGAATGTCCGCATTGCCATCTTGAAACGGTCATCTTTGTTAAGCCAGAAGCAAAGAATGCGGCTTCTTTGGCTGATGTCTATAAAGCGAGTCCACAACGAAAAGCCAACAGTTCAAAAATTGAGCTTTTCTTTTTCGAGTTAACCAGATTTCCGACTGTGACAGGAGCTTTCATCGTTTTGGTGGCGTTGGCAATTTCAGTCATTTTGCTTATTCAAACTCGGCTTCCTGAACGTCCTGTTAAGGCCCCGATTATTTCTTATGATATGGTTGCGCCGGTTCCTGCAACGCTGCCGGAGACGCCAAAGAGTGAAGGGACCCCTCTTTTGCAAGGAGCGAAAATGGCAAATAAAAATTCCTTTCCTCAGCCGGTGATTGATTTTCTCCTGACCCATCAAGGGTTTGCGCTCAAAGAATGGCTCATTCAGATGAACCCGATGCAAAAACAAGCGTATCTGAAGAATCTGGCTGAAGTTTTGGTTGCTGCAAATTCCAAGAGTATATCGACCGGTGAAATTGAACAGGTAGTGAAGGACTTTTCGGAATTATGGCTTAACAATTGGAACGAAGCCGTGGCGGCCCAAGCAAAAGAGAGTTTGCTGAAAGGGCAAGAGTTTGCCCAACTCACTACCGTTGCGTTTGGTTTATTCATCAGCTTCATGATCCTCTGTCTGATATTGGTAATGCTGGCAATTGAGAGAAATACTAGATTGCGTGGTATTCAAAAAAGTAGCTAATTAACGCTCAGCCATGTTCGCTTTTGTCACGGCGCTCCGGTTTGCGCTAACTGAAACCGCCATGGCCCGCCAGGCGTCGGAAGGGCAGCAGACGAAGATGGGCATGGTTTACGAGTACCTCACTGGACCGCGATTCCGCCAGCGGGTCCAGGCGATAGCAGAAGCGTTCGGCTCCATGAAGGAGGACCTCGACAAGGAAAAGCGGGCGATCATGAAACAGTGGGCGAAAAGGGAGGAGCAGATCGGGCGCGTGACAGAGGCAACTGTTGGCATGTACGGCGATCTTCAGGGCATTGCTGGCAAGTCGCTCCAGGAAATCGAAGGCTTGGAGTTCAAGGCGCTTGAAGATACCAAAGCGTCTGCGGTAAGCGCGGATTGAAACAGTATATCACAATCGGCGGGCATCTCGCGCCCTGCCACCGCCACCTGTGGCGCAGGATTGAACAGCCAGCCAGATGCTCCAGCTCCAAATTGAGCTGTTGATGGCTTGGAAACCACCTCTAGCAAGCGTCATCGGACCGATACAATGTCCGCCGCAGCCTGACACCTACTGAACTTTGACCCGGTAGAACACCGTCGTCGCACCCGGCTCGAAGGTGTCGGAATATGTGTTGACGGGCGGCGTCGCTGGCAGAGCCCCGGTCCAATTGTGGAAACCCTGCGTCAAATCGGTTGATTGTTGGACGATGTACGTGGCCCCGGTCGTACATGGCCATTGCAGTGTGACGCCTCCTGCGGGAGAAAGGCTGATCGTTAACATCAGGGGAGCGGGGGCGCTCAGTTCATAACAGCCAAGATCCACGGTACCGTCCACGGTGCGTGGATTGCCTTCGAGATCAACTGCGGGGAGGAAAGGGGCAGCGGTGGTGCCAGCGTCAAGGCAGGAAGACCCATTCTGCAAATGATAATCTCCGGTTGCCAGGGCGACAAACTGTGGGTCAACATCCAGATTGTCCTCAAACAAATCCCAAATGCCGAAAAGATCATGCGCATCATTATTGGAAAAAATTCGTTCCTCGCCTGTGCCCGCCAGCCAAACGTCTGCGCCGGGCGAACCATAATTTCCCCAGATAATGTTATTGAAAACATTCAAAATCTCCACAGTGCCATTTATCTTGAATGCAACGCCACCACCACCACCAACAGAGACGTTCCCCGTGATTGTGTTGTTGATGAAAGCAAGTTCCGCCGACGCATCCACCCAAACTCCTCCGCCGGTGGCGGAAACGTTGGTCTGCTCGTTGCCCACCACCAGGTTGTCTGAAATGGTGACATTTGGTGCCGATACATAAAGCGCGCCGCCATTCCCGGCAGAAATGTTCTGCTCGAACATGTTTGCCTGAACATTCACTGCTGCTTCACTCGACGCCACAACGACCGTGCTATTGCTATTACCCATAAAAACATTGCCTGAAATTGTAACATTTGTACCAGACGCCAAACCAAACTCCGTCTCCCAATCTTGAACAACAATCCCTCCAGAGTTGCCTGTGAATGTATTGCCGGTTAGAGTCACTGCGTTGTTGCCATTAAGCGTGACGGAAAGGCCGTTCGTTGCGAATGTATTGCCGTTGAAAGTTACTGCGGGGCAGAACCAAATTTGAGCACAACCCTCGAACCCGATGCTGTTCCCATTGAAAATATTCGAAGATACATTTAGAGTCCCACCAATTGCAGCATCTCCTCCAATGTATAAAGAACCGTAATTTCCATTGAAAACATTATTTGAAATGGCGATAGAGCCTATGTCGCTTCCATCCGCTAACACGGCTTCACTAAAATTTCCTACAAATGCGCACACGAAGCTCTTCAGCCGCAATGCCTTAGCGGACTGACTTCCTCAGTATTGTCAACAGTTTAAGCGTACATGTCAAGATTTTCTCCATCTCCGCCAATAGTTTAATGAACACCACCCCTACTGGCACTGACTGGCACTGAAAAGAAGTTGGCAGTTGCGACGGGCAGAAATTCGCAGTTCGAACGCCCAAACCGCAGTCGTGTAAAGCGCGGATGCTTGCATCTGATCCCCCGCAATTCCAGTAGATTGGCATTCCATAGACGAATCGTAACCATCGGATGCAATCTTGTCGTAGTTTGTGTAGGTAAGGTGTGGCCTTGATCTCGGCCACGAAGCCAATGATTTTTGCTGAGCCACCGAGCGTGTACGCCGCACGTCTGAGGATTCCCAGCCCCCTG
>JBEKZM010000019.1:0-64230 GCA_049509875.1 Verrucomicrobiota bacterium
GAAGGCGGCCGTGGATGGCGGGGCGACGGTCCTGAACATGAGCCTGGCCGGGACCACCGACGGGGCCGTGCTGGACGACATTATCCAACAGGCGATCGCCCAGGGCATCGTGATCTTCGCCGCGGCGGGCAATGAACCCGTCACCACGCCGAACTATCCCGCGGCCATCCCCGGAGTCAATGCCGTGACGGCGCTTGGCGCCCCGGGACAGCTTGCTTCTTACGCCGATTACGGCAGTTTCGTGGACATGGCCCTGCCCGGACAAAGCATCGTGTATATGGGCAACCAGCCTTGGGTGGTGCAGGGGACCTCGTCGGCCACGGCCTACGCGAGCGGCGTGGCGGCCGGTTCCAAGGCCGTCAATTGCCAGCCCTGGTCACAAATCCAGAGCGCCATGGTGCAAAAGTTTACCGTGCCGCAAAAGGGCAACTGAGGGATTCGATTATCCTCGTGAGCGCGTAGGCCGTCCGCGCCCGCTGCTGGTGGCCACGACCCGTCAGACGGCGGGGCAACCTTCCGTGCGGGCGGCGTCCAGGAATGATTTCAGCACCTGGATGCGCGGTTTGGCGAGTCGGTGCGAAATGGGCAGGCGTAACTGTGATGGAAGCGTTTCCAGATTTTTTTGCAGCAGACGCAGGGCGTTGGAAAACGTTTGAAACCGCGTGTCCCGGCCGATCTTGCAGACATTGCGCAAAATTCCCACGGCGCCAAGCTGTTCCAAGATGTCCGCATCGCGAATGATGACCCCTTCGATGGTCGTCGGATTGCCGCCCGGCTGATGGCCGCGAATGGCCTCGACGACCGCAGAAATTCTCGCCTCCGGGAAGCCCAACTTGTGGAGTACGGATGGAGTCTGCTTCAGCGCGTACGCCAGCGAATCCCAGCGCTCCAGCGCGGCCGGATCCTCCGGACGATGGCCAATGAACACGCCGAGGTCGTGCAGCCAGACCGCGGCGAACACCACGTCATCGTCGTACGTCTGCCCGGCGCCGACTTCCCGGGCGAGGGCGTAAAGCCGCTCCTGATGGCTGAATTTTTCCACCGGTCTGGCCTGCTCGCGGATGTAAGCCACGATGGCGGTGCGGAAATCATTACTGGTCATGGTTTAAGCGCTTGCTGTCCGATTAGATTATGATTTGCGATTTGCGGGCGCCAGCGCATTTCGCGCGATGCACAAACAGCCGGCTCGACAATCCGGCCGGACGAAATTAAATTTCCGCGCATGACAAATCCGACTTTGCTCGTTCTTGCCGCCGGCATGGGCAGCCGTTACGGCGGGCTGAAACAGATTGACCCCGTGGGCCCGGCGGGCGAGACCATCATTGATTACTCAATTTTCGACGCGATGCGGGCCGGCTTTGGCAAGCTGGTGTTTGTGATCCGGCATGACATCGAACAGCAGTTCCGTGAGATTGTCGGATCACGTTTCGAGAAGCGCATTCCGGTGGAATATGTTTTCCAGGAGCTGGATAAACTGCCGGCCGGCTTCCGGGTGCCGGAAGGGCGCACCAAGCCCTGGGGCACCACCCACGCCATTTTGATGGCGGAACAGGCGGTCCAGGAGCCGTTTGCGGCCATCAACGCCGACGATTTTTACGGCCGGCAGGCCTACAAAGTGCTGGCGGAACATCTCACTTCCGGGTCCCAGGACTACGCCATGGTGGGTTTCGTTTTGAAAAACACCCTCTCCGATCACGGCAGCGTGGCGCGCGGGGTCTCGCGTACGGATGCCAACGACTACCTGACGTCGATCGTGGAGATGCTGAAGATCGAGCCGGATGGCGGCGGCGCGAAAAACACGGACGCGGATGGCAAGGTGACCAAGCTCACCGGAGAGGAGGCGGTTTCCATGAATTTCTGGGGATTCACCCCGGCGTTGTTTCCCCAGATCCACGTGGCGTTTGAAAACTTCCTTGGGAAAAGCGGCGGTGAATTGAAGTCCGAATGTTACATTCCCGTCACGGTCGGCGAACTGGTGACCGGCGGCCAGGCCAAGGTGAAGGTGCTGCGTTCGGCCGACTCGTGGTTTGGCGTCACGTATCGCGAGGACCGGCCGCAGGTGGTGGAAAGCATTCGCAAGTTGATCGCAAAGGGGGACTATCCGGAGAAGCTTTGGGCTTAATTTAACTCCCCCGCCGGACCACGCTGTCGCGCTGGGCCCATTCGGGATCCTGATCGGGAAAATCCAGATTGTAATGCAAGCCGCGGCTTTCCGGGCGCATGAGTGCGCATTGCACAATCAGTTCGCCCACGGTGGCGATGTTGCGAAGTTCGAGCAGGTCCGCCGTGACGATGAAGTTCCAGTAATAATCGCGGATTTCCTCCTGCAGGTTGGCCAGGCGCTTTTGCGCGCGCCGCAGCCGCTTGTTGGTGCGCACGATGCCCACGTAATCCCACATCAGGCGCCGGATTTCGTCCCAGTTGTGGGAGACCACGACGAGTTCGTCGGCGTTCGTGGCGTTGCCGGACTGCCAGAGCGGAATGGAGATGTTGCCGAGGGCCGCCGGCCGGCGGGCGATCACTTTATTCGCCGCGCGGTGCGCGCAGACCAGCGCTTCCAGGAGTGAGTTGCTGGCCAGGCGGTTGGCGCCGTGCAGCCCGGTGCAGGCCGCTTCACCGACAGCGTACAGCCCGGCAATGTCCGTCTGGCCGTCCACGTCGGTGGCGACCCCGCCACATTGGTAATGGGCGGCCGGGACCACGGGTATCGGGTCCTTGGTGATGTCGATGCCGTAGCTCAGGCAGGTCTGGTAGATGTTCGGGAAACGATGGATGATGAATCGCGCCGGCTTGTGTGTGATGTCCAGCCACACATGTTCGGCGCCGGATTTTTTCATTTCGGTGTCAATGGCGCGCGCCACCACGTCGCGCGGCGCCAGGGACTTTAGCGGATGATAAGCGTCCATGAACTCATTTCCCTCATCTGATTTCAAGACGCCGCCCTCGCCGCGCACGGCTTCGCTGATGAGGAACGATTTCGCCTTGGGATGATAAAGGCAGGTGGGATGGAATTGGACGAATTCCATATTGGCAATGATGGCTCCGGCCCGAAAGGCCATGGCCACACCGTCGCCGGTGGCGATGTCCGGGTTGGTCGTGTAGAGGTAAACCTTGCCGCAGCCGCCGGTGGCCAACAGCGTGGCTGCCGCCGTGAACGTCCAGACGCGGTTGGCCTTTTTGTCAAAGACGTACGCGCCGAGGCAGCGGTTTTCGCCGACGTAGCCGAGCTTCTGACTGGTAATCAGATCGATCGCGATGTGGTTTTCGAAGATCTCGATGTTTGGCTGGCGCGCCACGGCGGCGAGCAAGGCCCGCTCGATTTCACGTCCGGTTACGTCCTGGGCGTGCAGAATTCTGCGCTTCGAGTGGCCGCCTTCGCGGCCGAGGTCCAGTTCCCTGCCGCCCTCCTCGCTGGGGGCTTCGCGCTCGGAGAACTTCATCCCCAGCTCAATCAGCTCGGCAATCGCCGCCGGGCCCTCCTCCACGATGGTGCGAACGACGGTCTCCTTGCATAGGCCGGCGCCCGCGGCCAGGGTGTCGCGGACGTGCAGTTCGAACGTGTCCTCCTTGCTGGTGACCGAAGCGATGCCGCCCTGGGCATAATTGGTGTTGGATTCGGCGCGGTCTTTTTTGGTGACGATGGCCACGCGTCCGTGCGGGGCGACCTTGAGTGCAATGGTCAGGCCGGCAATGCCGCTGCCGAGGATGAGGAAATCAAATTGTTTCACCGGGCGGGGATTTTAACGCAAAGGCGCCGGCAGGCAAAGGCCCAACGCGGCACCGCCGCGAACGAAGAGGATTGCTGGATTAAGAAGCAGGGCCGCCTCAGATAAAGGAGCGCGGGCGCCTCGCCCGCGTGGAATGCCAAAGGCTAGAAGTGCGGAAAGCCTTGAACATCTGCGCAAAAGAGGCGGGTAATGACCAGGGCCGAAGCCGGCGCTCGGAACACAAATTAAGATTTGGGCGGTCTTTTCATGCCTTTGCTTTCGTGCATTTCGAGGCTAGAATTTTGCGCGCAATGATTCAATACCTCGATTTGCTGCGGCATGTTTTGGAGCACGGAAAACTCAAGGCCGACCGCACGGGCACCGGCACGCGTTCTGTGTTTGGCGCCCAAATCCGCTGCCCGCTGCGCGAGTCCTTCCCGCTGCTCACCACGAAAAAAGTCCACACCAAATCGATCATTTACGAGCTGCTCTGGTTTTTGCGCGGCGACACCAACATTAAATGGCTGAACGAACACGGCGTGACGATCTGGGACGAGTGGGCTGACGCCAAGGGCGATCTGGGCCGTGTTTATGGCGCCCAGTGGACTGACTGGCGCACCGCTGACGGCCGCTCGCTCAATCAAATCGCCGACGTGATTGCGCAGATCAAGAAGAACCCCGACAGCCGGCGCCTGATGGTGACCGCGTGGAATCCGGGCGAGGTGGCGACGATGGCGCTGCCGCCGTGCCACGCGCTGTTTCAATTTTACGTGAGTGAGGGCGAATTGAGCTGCCAGCTTTACCAGCGCAGCGCGGACATTTTCCTGGGCGTGCCCTTCAATATCGCCAGCTACGCGCTGCTCACGCTGATGGTGGCACAGGTCTGCGAATTGAAGCCGGGCGATTTCGTCCACACCTTCGGCGACCTCCACCTTTATTCCAATCACGTCGAACAGGCAAAACTGCAGCTTTCGCGCGAGCCCCGGCCGCTGCCGCGGATGAACTTGAACCCGGCAGTGAAGACCATCGATGGTTTCAAGTTCGAAGATTTTGAGCTGGTCGGCTACGACCCGCACCCGGCCATCAAGGCGCCGGTGGCGGTGTGAACAAAACCCGGTCGGTCGGGAATTAATAAACACGACGCTGAACGGCTTGGGAGTTCTGAGATCAAACTTCCCTGGAGCTTTGAGGACGAATTCAGTGAACTTCACCGGCTGAATGCTCTGGACGTTGATTTAGCTTTGCTCGTGCAACCACGGCACACGGGGCAAGTGACCTCGTAAGGCGTGTCCTCACATTGTTTGGTGATCAAAACGTCCGCTGGCGCATAAGCCTATGTCCGGTGAGACGCCAGTTACGCGCTGCGCACGCTAATGGTGGCGCAACCACTGGCTGCATGGCCACGTTATTTCAGGACGCACTGGGTGGTTAAATTGGCTAGGGAACTGCCGCCGACGGTCATGGTGAATTCGCCCGGCTCCATCTTCCATTTGTGGTCGGCGCCCCAAACGGCCAGGTCGGCTGCTTGCAGGTGAAACTCGATCCGCCTCGTCTCGCCGGGCTGCAAATGCACCCGTGAAAATCTTTTGAGCGCTTTCACCGGAGTGGCTACGCTGGCGGTGGTTTCGCGAATGTACAACTGCGCCACCTCGTCGCCGTCACGGCTGCCCGCATTGCTCAGATCAAACGACACCCACACGGCATCCGCGCAGCCTGCGGCCGGGACCGTGGCCTCCAAATGGTCGTACTTGAAGCGGGTGTAGCTCAGTCCAAACCCAAATGAATACAGGGGCGAATCGTCGTTTTCGACATAGTTATTTTGCTTTGACGGGAAATGATTGTAGTACACCGGCAACTGGCCGACATTCTTTGGAAAGGACACCGGGAGGCGTCCGCCCGGATTATTGTCGCCAAAGAGCGTTTCGGCAATGGCGCGCCCGCCAAACTCGCCGGGATACCAGGCTTCGAGAATGGCCGGAACGTGCCCAGCCGCCCAAGGGATGGTCAGGGCCCGGCCGTTCTGCAGAACCAGGACCACCGGCACGCCCGTCGCCGCGACGGCCTCCAGCAGCTTCTCCTGGTTTCCAGGAAGGTCCAGTTCGGAGCGATCGAAGCCCTCGCCGGAGACGCCGTGCCATTCGCCCAATCCCAGGATGGCAACGTCGGATTTCCGGGCCAGCGCGACGGCCTCCTCAATGCGATCGCCTGCAGAGTAAAGCACGTGGGTCTGGGGTGAAACCAATCCGGCAATCTGGTTGTACATGCCATATTCGGAGCCCTCCGTGACGGCGTCGGCATAATCCCCCAATCGCGCGAGGTTCGCGTTCGTCCCGATGACGGCGATTTGTTTGAGGTCCTTTCTTAGCGGCAGCAGGCCGTTTTCGTTTTTGAGCAGGCACATGGATTGCCGGGCGACGGTGAGCGCCAGGTCCCGATGTTCCGATGAACGGCTGAGGCGTTGATTCAAGGTTTCATCGACAAAGGGATGATCAAACAGGCCGAGGAGCAGCTTGACGCGCAGAACGCGGGCCACGGCAGCGTCGAGTGTGGCCGGAGACACGGTGCCGCTTTTGACCCCGTCGATCAGCGCATTTTGGAAGACGTCGTGCGGGAAGTCATAGAATTGCATGTCCACGCCGGAATTTACGGCCTGGCGCACCGCATCGGCCGGTGTGGCGGCCACATGATGTTCCTGGCACAGCCGTCGGATGGCGCCCAGGTCAGACAGCACGAACCCGCGAAATCCCCATTCGCCGCGCAGCACCGTGTTGAACAGCCATGGATTTCCCGGGCACGGAACGCCGTCGATGTCGTTGTAGGCGGCCATGGCGGCCAGGGCGTGGCCTTCGCGAAAAGCGGGTTCAAACGACTTGAGCATGACGCTGCGGACTTCGCGTTCGCCGGCATGAACCGGTGCAGTGTTCAAGCCGCTTTCCGGGGAGCCGTGCCCGGCGAAGTGTTTCGGCTCGGCGATGACGTTGTGATCGGTGGCCAGTGAATCGCCCTGCATCCCGCGCACGTAGGCCAGCCCCAATTGCCCGGTTAGGAACGGATCTTCGCCGAAATCCTCCTCGACCCGTCCCCAGCGCGGGTCGCGCGCCACGTCCAGCACCGGCGCGAGGATCATGTCCACGCCATTGGCCCGGGCTTCGGATGCGATGGCGGCGCCGGTTCGGCTAGCCAGATCCGGGTTCCAGGTGGTGGCCAAGTTGACGCTCTGCGGAAACACCGTCTGGCCGTAGCCCATGTAGCCGTGCAATCCTTCCTCCAGAAAAAGCGCCGGTATCCCCAGCCGGTTGGATTTGATCACCCACGCCTGGATGGAATTGTAGAGCTGAGCCGGGGGATAAAGATCGTGAATGGACCCGACGCCGAGGGTGGCGAGATTTTTTGGCGCGTGGTCCGGATTGAAGACGGCATCGGCCTTGGCATGGGTCTTGTCAATTTTCTGACCTGCTTCCAGCAAGTCGTCCGAGCCGGAATACATGTCGAGCTGGCGGACCTTTTCCTCCAGGGTCATGCGCCCAACCAAATCCTTGACCCGGGCCTCGACGGGCTGATTGGATTGGCCATAGGCCGGGCCGTTGCCCATTCCGGCGTACGCCGCGAGCGCAAAACCAAGGAGGACGCCGCCGGCAAACCAGGTTCGGCGCGGAAAATGATATGGCATCCGGGACATTGGCTGGGTTCGAGCGTGGCAGTTCATTGGCGGCAAATTTGGTTGGACTTGTCACGGCCTTGCTGGCCAGCCGGCGGGCAATCGTCCGCTGATCCATTCCGTGCTGTGTTTTTTAACTGTAAGAGAGGCGCCCTGGCTCGGGCATCCCCGAAAGCGGGGAGACCCGGAGGTGTTTTCAAAAGAAGGAGCGCAGCCGACCCGGCCCCTGAGACACGAATCGTTAACGATTTCCCGGTTTTTTCAGGTGGCCGAAGCCAACGAGTTGGCCGCCCTTTTCATCCCAAAGCCGGAAGGTGAGCGATCTGAAGCTGGAGAAAAAGGTGATCGGCTTTACAGTTTGGAACAGGGGGTCGGCCCGGTGGCATTTTTCCAAGTTATAATTGGGGATGCGCGGGCTCAAATGATGAATGTGATGAAACCCGATGTTGCCGGAAAACCATTGCAGCACGCGCGGCAATTTGTAAAACGAACTGCCTTTCAGGGCGGCGGCAACGAAACTCCAATCCTGGCCGCGATCCCAATAGACGCCTTCAAATTGGTGCTGGACATAAAACAGCCACACTCCCGCGCTGCCGGCCACCATCATGGCAATCAGTTGAATCACCAAGTAGTGCCAGAAGCCGAAGACATGGCTCAAGCCGATGGCCATGCCGAGCAGGGCGGCGTTCATGGCATAAACCGAATGGCGTTCGCGGGCGCTGGCCTTCGGTGATGGCAGCCGCTGCCGGATGAGGAACAGATACAGCGGCGCCAGCAGAAACAGCACCAGCGGATTGCGCGCCAGACGGTAGGCGAATTTTCGCCAGCGCGACGACTCCAGATATTCCTGCACCGTCAGCGTCCACACGTCGCCCGTGCCGCGCCGGTCGAGGTCGCCCGCGGCGGAGTGATGTATGGCATGTTCCCACCGCCAATGATAGTACGGCGTGAAGGTCAGGATTCCGGCAATGAACCCCACCGTGTCATTGGCAATGCGCGATTTGAAAAAGGAACCGTGCCCGCAATCGTGAAAAATGATGAACACCCGGACCAGAAGCGCTCCGAGCAAAATGGCCAGCGGCACGACCAGCCACCAAGACACAGGCAGGCTCAAATACATCAAGTACCAGAGTGCGATCGCGGGCACGAGCGTGTCGATAATCTGCCACCACGCCCGCCAGGCCGAAGGTTTTTGATATTTAACCACGATCGCCTTCCACACCGCGGTGTCCGGATTGGGAGCGGCGGAGGTTGGCTGGTTGTTCATCATCATGATTCGCCTGCACTTTCTTAAAATTTGCTCAATGCCAATATAGCCCCTGATGCGGACAACAGCAAATGAAAGCATGCGAATTGTGTCCCTGGTTTTAACCACCCCAAAAAATGCATTTTGAAAAATACGCGTTAGTGCGGTTCGTTACTGTGGGCCACGATGAGAGAGCAGGGGGCGACGCTGATTTTGTCGGTGGCTGATTCCAATGCCTCCGTTCCAGCCCGCCGGCCGTCGGCCACGATGGTCCATTGGCCGGATACCGTCACTTCCTGGGCCTGGCGCGTGCCGTTATAAATGACCAGAATGTTCCGCCAAGTGTCGCCGTTGGCGTGGTTCGAGATGATATAGGCCACCACCTTGGCGGGAACGCTGGGCAGGAATCTCAGCGATTCGTCCACCATGGCCCGGCTGGCCATGCGAAAGGCAGGATGCGCTTTTCTGAGGGCAATCAGGCCGCGATAAAAGGCAAAGACATCTTCATGTCTGGCCTTCAATGACCAGTCGATCGGATTGACGTTTGGATTATTGTCGTTGTAGCTGTTGGCGTTGAGGTTTTTGGAACGTAAAAACTCGTCGCCGGCGTGGAGCAGGGGAATTCCTTGGGCGGTCAGCAGAATGCCCGCGGCCAGCTTGTCCATATCGATACGCAACGCCTCCGGCGCCTCGGGTGCTGAAAGCGATAATTTGTCCCAGAGGCACAGGTCGTCGTGGACGGAGTCGTAATTAATGGTTTCGTTCGGGGACGACACTTCGATGCTCAAGCGGTCCTTGCCGGTACTCTGGCCTTTGAGGTTTAACTCAAACCGGTCCATGCCGCCAAAGGGCGGCCCGGCGCCCTGGACGAAACCGGTCGCGCGCGGGGCGTTGTCGCCCTTGATGTTGTCGCGAATGCCGTCGTTGAAAGCGGCGATGCCCGTGCCTTGGACATACGCCTGGGTCATCATTTTTTCAGCGGGCAGCACTTGTTCCATGGCCCAGCCCTCACCGTAAATAATGGCGTTGGGATTGATTTTCCGGGCCTCCCGATAAACCTCCTGCATGGTGTCGCGATCCAGGATGCCCATGAGATCAAAGCGGCAGCCGTCCACGTGATATTCCGTCATCCAGTAGCTGATGGAATCCACGATAAACTTGCGCACCATGGGTTTTTCGGAGGCCAGTTCGTTGCCGCAGCCGGTGGCGTTGGCATAACGGCCCCAGCGATCCACGCGGTAATAATAGCCGGGATATATTTTGTCGAAAACGGACGCCGCTTGGTCGCCCGTCGCCGCTGTGTGGTTGAACACGATGTCCAGCACCACGCCGATGTGGTTTTGGTGAAAGGCCTGGACCATTTGCTTGAACTCCTTTTGCCGCTCGGTTCCGTCCGGATGCGTGGCATAAGACCCTTCGGGCGTATTGTAGAGCACGGGATCATAACCCCAGTTGTACCAGGTGTATTCATCGGCGCGCTGCCGCTCGTCCCCGCCCGCATAATCAAACGTCGGCAGCAGATGGACATGCGTTATGCCCAGCTCCCTCAAGTGATCCAGCCCGGTGGCCAGGCCCGCCGGCGATTTCGTGCCGGGTTGAACCATTCCCAAATATTTTCCCCGCAGCGCGGCCGAAACGCCGGAATTTGAGTTGATGGTAAAATCGCGAACATGGACCTCATAGAGTATGGCATCGACATTGTTGTGGAGCGTAACGAAGTGATCCTGGTCCCAGCCCCCGGGATCGGTTTGGGCCGGGTCATAGATCAACGTGCGGCCGCTGTTGGCGGAGCAACCGCGGGCGTAGGGGTCATTGACGCGGACGACTTTCGGCTGGCCATTCGATGAGGGCGAAGAGGTTATTGCGTATTGATAATATTTGCCGTTGAGATCGCCAGCCAGTTTGGCCGACCAGATGCCTTCGTCGGATCGGGTCATCGGGACCGTGGCCGACGCAGGGCCGGCGGGATCGTTGAACAATAAAACGTTGACGGCTTTGGCAACGGGTGCCCACAGCTTGAGGATGGTGGACTCGCGGGTGTAAACAGCTCCCAGGTCGTCGTCCGGGTACCGGTAGGATTTGAGGTCAATGCCCGCCGTCGGTTCAGCGGCTTCAGCGGCAGGATTAAGATTTCCGGCGATCATGAGCAGCGCGGCAAGGATTTGGCAGTGAAGATGTTTATAATTCCAGGATCTGCGCAACACGACCGGGAGTATGACAGGATTTGAATGAACGTACAGGGTTTCACGATGACATGAAGATGCGGGTGAGATCATGGCTGGTGGCGCAGGCGCGCTTCGGCGAAATCAATATCGCGCTGGATGCGGCGGAGCACTTCGTCGTTGATCGTCCCTTGGTTGCGGAGCTGTATGATGGTCCGGCGTTCGGCCTGCAAGCCCTGCTGGGACAATCTTTCGTACTCGGACGAGAACAAACGCAGTGGCGCGCCGGCCTTTTGGGGCTCGTCGGACTTCAGTTGCAAAATGTGGTCTTCGTACTCGACGCGCAGCCGCGCGAGGGCTTCCTGGCGCGGCGCATCCGGCTCGGTCATCTTATTCAACTGGGCGAGGGCGGATTGGTTGGCCAGGAGCCGGGCCTCGCGTTCCTCTTTTTCAATGGCGCCGTCGTCCTCGATGCCCAGCCAGCGGATGAGGAGCGGCAGGCTCAGCCCTTGCAGCACGAGCGTGGCAAAGATCACAACGAAGGTCAGGAACAGGATCAAATCGCGACCGGGAAATGGCGTACCGTCGGCTTTGCTGATCGGCAGCGCCAAGGCGGCGGCGAGCGAGACCACGCCGCGCATGCCGGTCCAGGCGACAATGGCCACGTGCTGCCATTTGGGATACGGATCGTGGCGGCAGAGCTTCCTAAACATCAGGCGCGGAAGGTAGGTGGCCGGAATGACCCAGAGAATGCGGATCACAATGATTGCGACGGTGATCAAGACGGCATATCCGATCATGAGATGCACCGGCAAATGGTCATGGGCCAGCCGCGCGAGTATTTCCGGCAATTGCAGGCCGATCAGGATGAAAACGAATCCGTTCAAGAGAAATCCGAGCATTTCCCAGACCGGGCCGCCGCGCAGCCGGGTCTGGTAACTGGTGATTTCCGGCGCGCGCCAGCCCAGATACAGACCGGCGGCCACCACCGAGAGCACGCCCGAAACCTGCAGATGTTCCGCGACCAGGTAAGCAACGAATGCGGTCAGCAGGGAAACGGTGATCTCAATGGGGGCGTCATCCACCCGGCGGTGGAATTGCTCGGCCAGCCAGCCGATGGCCAAACCGGTGAGGATGCCGCCGCTGCCGATCAAAAGGAATTGTTCCCCGCCTTGCAGCCAGGAAAACGACCCGGTCGAGACCGCGACGATGGCCAGCCGGTACGCCACCAAGGCAGTTGCGTCGTTCACCAGGCTTTCGCCCTCCAGAATGGTCACGATGCGGCTGGGGACCTTCAACCGCGCGGCGATGGCTGTGGCGGCGATGGCGTCCGGTGGCGAAATGATCGCTCCGAGGACAAATCCCGCGGCCAGCGGCAGGTGAAAGAAATAATCGGCCAGATAGGCCACGCTGGCGGTGGTGAACAGCACCAGACCAATGGCGAGAAGGGAGATGGGACGCAAATTGGCCCGAAAATCCCGCCAGGAAGTGAACAGGGCGGCCGGGAACAGAAGCGGCGGGAGAACCACGAGGAACACCAAGTCGGGGCTGAGCTGGACCTTGGGCAATTCCGGGATGAAACCCAGTACGGTTCCGCCAATCACGAAGAAGATGGGGTAGGGGATATGGAACCGGCGCGCCATCAAGGCCAGGGCGACGACCGCCAGCATCATCCATAAAAAGATTTCAACAAAACCCGTCATTTTCAGCAACCGACCGTTTGATCATTTGGACTGCATTCAAGTATTTCCTGGGCGGGGTAAACACATCCGTGCGGCTGCGATGTTGCCTTGAGGTGCGCCTCCCGCGCTGCGCCATTCTACATCATTTTGAAGGCCCTTCGGCAAGACAAAGAGGCGGGAACACAGATAATATCCAAATGCCGAATTCCGAAGGCCAAAAGAAATCCGAATGACGAAGACCGAACGCGCCAGCCGGGGTCCGCCCTGCGTCGCTCGGGCAATTCGCGGAGACAATCACGGAGGGACGCGGTTAAAGACAAGCTGGTAGGGCGCATCACTCCGTGCGCGCCGGGGCTTCGGTTGCAACTAAACGGCGCGCACGGAGTGACGCGAGATATCACATGAATGAATGAAAACATTTAAATATAGTAATCGTATCAATTGGGTTGACGGGATGGACGACTCTGGGCAGATTTAAGCCAAGCACAACCGCTCGGGAAAGAAACCGGAGCGGATGGGGAATCGGAAACTGGGGACGACATCATCATCTAAGGAACTTGAGTTATGAGGATTTTCACCTTTCGCCGAGGCTGTTTTTTGAGTCTGATAGTGGCGCCGGCGGTTGCCACCCCGCGGACCCTGCAAGTGCCGGCGGATTATCCCTCCATTCAATACGCCATTAATGCCGCTTCCAACGGCGATACCGTGCTGGTCTCGCCCGGGGTTTACAATGAATCGGTGAATTTCGCCGGCAAGGGGATTTACCTGGTAAGTGTCGCCGGGCCGGCGGTGACGGGGATTGAGCCGCCTTTGAATTCGTCCGCAGTGTTTTTTGACAATGGTGAAACCTCCAATGCCGTGATTTCGGGTTTCACTCTGACTAATGCGGCCGTGGGAATTTCTGTCGCCAGCTCCTCGCCCACCATTCTTTCCAATGTGATCGTGAATTGTGACTTCGGTATCGATGTGTCGTCGGGCTCGCCGCTGATTGAGAACAACCTCGTCACCGGTTGCCTCTCCGGTGGCAGTGCAGTGTTTTTGACTGGCGTCGGCAATGCCGCCATTCAATCAAACTTGATACAAAGCAATAATTGCTCCGGCATCACTTTGACGGACGGTTCCGGCACGATCTTGATTGCCAACAATTTGATTCAGGACAACCAAGGAGATGCCATTAGCAGCTACTATGATTGGTATGGCGATTACAGTAGTTTCAGTGCCAACATCATTCAGAACGTCATTGCCAACAATGGCGGCCCGGCCATTTATTTTTCGGTAATCCCAGGAAGCCGTGGCCCGGTGGCCGTAAACAACACCCTCGTCAGCAATGGTTACGGGATTATACTTGAGGGCAATCTCGTGGCGGTGGAAATCATCAATAACATCATTTTTGGAAGCAATGCGGCAGGCATCACCGGCTTTGATTATCCGGCTCCTTTGTTTCAGAACAACGACTTTTATGCCTTGGATGGCACTGTTTATTGGGGTTCCTTGACCAATCTGGTCGGGACCAATGGCAATATTTCCGTCAATCCGTTTCTGGCGTGCGTGCCGGGCGGCGATTATCATCTGCTTTCGGGTTCGCCGTGCATCGACGCCGGAACCGATGGCGCCCCGTATTTGCCAAGTACGGATTTCGATGGGAACCCACGAATCCTGGCCGGCACCACCAACGCCCCGGCGCGAATAGATATGGGGGCATATGAATTCAACCCTTCGTTTCCCGCCACGCCTTGCGTTTATTTGAACATGCCAGCGGGCCTGATCGCTGTCGCGATTCCAGGGCAGGATTCCGTGGCGCTCAGTTACCCGGTGATCGATGCCACGCCCGGAGCGACGGTGACGTGTGTGCCGCCCTCCGGTTCGGTTTTCCCGGCGGGCACCAATACGGTGGAGTGCACTGCGGTTTATGGGACGAATGTTTTAACCGGCACGTTCACGGTCACGGTGGAGGTGCCCCCCACCATTACAAATGGGCCATCGCTGATTAGTGTCCCCGCCGGCAGCAAGGCCACGCTGTCGGTGGGAGTCTATAGCACGCAGCCCATCAATTACCAATGGAGTTTCGACGGGAATGCCATTGCTGACGCGACGAACAGCGTGCTGGTCATCTCCAACGCCCAGGCGGTGAATGAAGGTTATTATCAAGTCGATCTCTCGAATGGCCTCGGTTCCACCAACACCCCGCCGATCATCCTGCGGGTGTTGCCAGAGGTGCCGCAGATCACTGCCCAGCCGGTGTCGTTGACGGTGCCCGCCGGCGGCACCGCGTTGCTATCGGGCTCGGCTTCGGGCAGCCAACCGCTGGCGTTGCAGTGGTACCAGAACGGCACGGCGCTGTATGGGGCCACTTCGCCGCAACTGGTCGTTTCCAATGCGCAGGCGGCGGACGCAGGCCTCTACCAACTGGCGGCAACCAACTACCTGGGCAGCGCCGCCAGCACCATTGCCGTCTTAAATGTGCTGCCGGCCCAACCCTGGTTTATGGTGCAACCCGCCTCCAGCGGGGTCAACGTGGGCGGCAGCGTGGAGTTCAGTTGTCTCGCGGGGGGCTCGGATGACTGGACTAATCTTCTCAGTTATACCTGGTATTTCCAGGGCAATGCCTTGAGCGGTCAAATGGGCAATACGTTGTGGCTGAGTTCGATTACGACCAACAACCAAGGAGCCTATTTTGTGGTGGCCTCAAACGCCTACGGCCAGGCCACCAGTGAGATTGCGGAGTTGTCGGTTTATCTGCCGCCGACGTTGACGGCCGGGTTGACGAATGTGGTGGCGGATGAAGGGGGCACCGTGATATTTGCTTCGAGCGCCACCGGCACTCCGCCGCTGGCGTACAACTGGAGCGTTAATTATCTGCCACTGACGAATCAGACCCCGACGCTGACGCTGAGTAACGTCACGCCGGCGCAATCCGGGTCTTACGTTGTGACAGTGAGCAGCCCGTACGGCAGTTTTGCTTCAACGGGGCGGCTGAGTGTGTTTTTGCCGGCCTGCAAGGTGGTGGCGTGGGGTGACAATTCCGGCGGTCAAACCGAAGCGCCCACCAATTTGTTGGATGCCGTGGCGGTGGCTGGCGGGGATTACAATTCACTGGTAGTGCATCATGATGGCTCGATCACGAGCTGGGGCTTGGATGAATTGGCTGCCCCCACCAATTCCCTGCGCTACGTGGCGGTGGCCGCCGGGGCAGGCCAGGCCTTGGGCATTTTAGAAGATGGAAGCATGGCGGCTTGGGGCCAGAATGATGCGGGCCAGGCCAATGTTCCCTCCTCGGCATTCAATGTCTTAAGCGTGGCGGCCGGTGACGTGCACAGTCTGGCCCTCCTGGCTTCCGGCGAGGTGCTGGCTTGGGGAGACAACAGCGATGGCCAGTTGAACCTGCCCTCGGTCTTGCAACCGGTCCAATACTGGACTAATTCCGAATGGTGGGAGTGGGTAAATCTTTTTCCCAATCCGGCTCAAGCCATCGCCGCGCGCGGCGACCACAGCTTGGCGCTGATGACCAATGGCACCGTGGCGGCGTGGGGAGACAACATGTTCGGTGAATCCACGGTGCCGGCGAATCTGACCAACGCGGTGGCCATTGCAGCGGGTTACCTGCATAGCGTGGCTCTGTGCGCCGACGGCACGGTGACGGTTTGGGGGGATGATACGTTTGGCGAGACCAATGTGCCACCAGGGTTGAGCAATGTGGTGGCGATTGCCGCGGGAGATTTTCACACGCTGGCGTTGCTGTCAAACGGGCGGGTGGTGGGCTGGGGCGATGATTCGTTTGGTCAGGCGGTGACGCCCGTCGGCCTGGCGGGTGCGGCGGGAATCGCCTGCGGCTATTATCACAATCTGGCATTGGTGCCGGCCAGCCAACTGAAGGAGCGTCTGACCGCCGGGCAAATCGTGTTGGAGTGGGGAGCGGGGATTTTGCAATGGGCGCCCACGCCCGCCGGCCCCTATGTGGATCTGCCTTCCCAAGGAGGCACCTACACCAACTTCGATCTGTCGGATCCCGGAGAGTACTTCCGGCTGCGGTATTAGGCGCGAATCAAAGAATTCCGAAGGCAATTCAAATACAAATACCTTGGCGGTGGTTATTTTCGGGATATGACTGTTCCAAAAGGAACATCCGCCGAAATCAACCATGGTGATGAAATCATCAACAAATTCTGCGATGACTTGGTGGAATATTTATCAGATGAACATGCCGCCTGACAAATCGCAGCCGAACCGGGACACCGGCGATAAACTAATCGTTCGGATCGTAGGTGTGCAACCAGCCGGGGCAGCTATTTTATTTCGTTCGGTGCGGAGGACGGCTGCTCCCGCCGTTCGATCTTTACTCGCAACTTCAGCAATGCCTGTTCCTGAATCTGGCGGATGCGTTCGCGGGTGACACCCAAACGCACTCCCACTTCTTCAAGGGTTTTGGCCCGGCCGTCGTCCAGCCCAAAGCGCATCGCCAGTATCCGGCTTTCCCGCTTGTCCAGCGTGGCCAGAACTTCCTGCACCAGCGCGTTGTCGCTCTCTCGGGCAAGTGCCTCAAAAGGCAGCGTTGCATTTCCATCCGCCACATGTTCCGAAATCGCCGTCGAGTCGTCGGCACTGACCGGCGAATCGAGCGACACTGGCGCCCGCGAAGCCTCGCGATACTGGCGAATACGCCGGACGTTGAGTCCCAAATCACCGGCGACCTCTTCATCGGTCGGCTCACGGTCGAAAGTCTCGTGCAGCCGCACTTCTGCTTTCCGGACCCGGGTCAATGTGTCCATGACATGAACCGGCAACCGGATGGTTTTGGAGGTGTTGGACAGGGCCCTGCGGATGGCCTGCTTGATCCACCACGAGGCATAGCTCGAGAGCTTGGCTCCCTTGCGCGGGTCAAAGCGTTGCACGCCTTTCATCAGGCCGATGTTGCCCTCGTTGATGAGGTCCAGCAGCGGCAGTCCCAGCCCTTGATAGTTGCGGGCCATCTTTACGACCAGCCGCAGATTAGCCGTGATCATCTCTTCGCGCGCCTTGTTGTCGCCGCGCCGGATGCGCCGCGCCAGCGTGACTTCCTCCTCCGGCGTCAGCAACCTCACCTGGCCGATTTCGCGGAGATAAAGTTGCAGGGTGTCACCGGATGGCGACTCTGGGGGCTGGACTTCGGTTTCGGCCGGCCGTGGCACTGCCAACGGTGGAATTGTCGTCCCGGCGATCGACCGGGCCGGCAAGCGGACCCGGCGTGACCTTGACGATGACACCAGCCGCACGCGCGGCAACCTGAATTCTTTTGCGGCCGTCCGCTGATTTCTGTCGAGCCTGTTTTTCACGTTTGCGTTTAATTTCTTTGGTTGTCTCGAACCAGTTCCTCCGGCGTCACCAGGAGATCCAGTTTCTCCGTGTGGCGAATGACCGTGACCAGGGACGCAACGCCAATCACTCCGGCGACGAGGTGGCGGTGCAGTTCATCAATGCCGGAGACCGGTTCGCCGCCAAAGGCGACGATCACATCGCCTTCGCGCAAACCCGCCCGGCTGGCGGGACTGCCCGGATCGATGCCGGCCACCAGGACCCCGTGCTCGGTCGTCAGCCGGTGAAATCGCACCACGCGCCGATGAATGGGCACTTTCTGGCCGGCCACGCCGATCCAACTGCGGCGGATGAGGCCCTCCTTGATCAACCACGCCGCCACGAATTCGGCGGTGTTGCTGGCGATGGCAAAACAAATTCCCTGTGCCGGGAGGATGATCGCCGTATTGACGCCGATGATTTCGCCGCGCGAATTGGCCAGCGGGCCGCCGGAGTTCCCGGGATTCAAAGCCGCATCGGTTTGAATGACGTTGTCAATCAGCCGGCCGGATTGCGAGCGCATCGAGCGCCCGAGCGCGCTTACCACCCCCGCGGTCACCGTCTGCTGGAATCCGAACGGACTTCCGATCGCCACGGCAATCTGCCCGACCCGGACGTATTTGGAATCGCCGAATTGCGCGTGAACGAGGTGAGACGCGTTGATGCGGATGACCGCCAGATCGGTTTCCGGATCATCGCCAACCAGGGTCGCAGCGAACACGCGGCCGTCCGCCAGAGTCGCTTCCATCCGCCCGGCCGCGTGAACGACGTGGCTGTTGGTAAGAATGAAGCCATCGGGCGCAATGACAAACCCGGAGCCGCTGCCGCCAGATTCCGGCCCGTGCCGCCGTTCTCCATTGGCGCTGTGAACCCGAATATTAACCACGGCCGGTCCGATCTTGTCCACGACGCGCGTGATGGTCCGGGAATAGGCATCGAGCAATTCGTCCTCCCCCGATGACGGCTTGGCCGATGCTTCGGCGGCCAGAGTGTCGCCATCGCCAAACGCGCGGACCAGTTTTGTCCCCTGGCGTCGTTGACTGGATTGAAGAGCTTCACTCTCAAAATCAGCCTCGTCGATTTCGATGGATGGTTTCATGATGTCATTTGCCTTTCCATTTATGTAACAATAACGGTTACACAATCGCACAAAGCAAGAGGCTGTCAACCGGCTTTCTTTCCGGCGCGGTCACGCGGGCCTTTTACGTTGTGGAAATGCGGGCGGCTGCGCGCGCCCCTGTTTCCCGACGGCGGGGCTGGAGCAGCGAAGGCCGGAACTGGCGTGGGACCTGGTTTTGGCGTATCTTGCCGCCGAATTTCGCCGGGCACCGCGGCCGCTGCGGCGCCGGGGAAGAATCGCCGGTCGGGCAGCCGGCGAAATAAGAACCAACCAAGGAGAACATTTATGAGCGATCCGAAAATGGAACAGCTGGCCATCAATACCATCCGCACACTTTCAATGGATGCCGTCCAGGCGGCCAAGTCCGGCCATCCGGGCACGCCGATGGCGCTCGCGCCGCTGATCTATACGATCTGGAACCGCGTGATGCAATTTGATCCGCAGGATCCCATCTGGCCGAACCGTGACCGGTTTGTGCTTTCCAACGGCCACGCATCGATGCTCTTGTGGTCCATTCTTCACCTCACCGGGGTTCAAGCGGTCAACGCCGACTATGAAACGCTGGGCAAGGTTGCGGTGACGTTGGATGACATCCGACGGTTCCGGCAAATCGGCAGCAAGGCCCCGGGCCATCCCGAATACCATTGGGTCTCCGGCGTGGAAACGACCACCGGTCCGCTCGGCCAGGGCGTGGCGACCAGCGTCGGCATGGCCATCGCGCGCAAATGGCTGGCCAGCCATTTCAACCTGCCGGGCTTCGAGATTTTCAACTATGACATCTATGCCGTCTGCGGCGATGGCTGCATGATGGAGGGCGTGGCTTCGGAAACGGCCTCGCTGGCCGGTCACCTGGGCCTCGACAACCTCTGTTGGATTTACGACAACAACCACATCACCATCGAGGGATCCACTCGGATTGCCTTTACGGAAGACATTGCCACGCGCTTTCTGGCCTACGGTTGGAATGTTTTGCGGGTGGGGGACGCGAATGACATTGACCGGATCGAACACGCCCTGAACCTCTTCCGCCAGACGAAAGGGCGGCCGACTTTTATCATTCTGGACAGCCATATCGGTTACGGTTCGCCGCATAAGCAAGACACCGCCGAAGCGCACGGGGAGCCCCTGGGTGACGAGGAAATCCGGTTGGCAAAACGATTTTACGGCTGGCCGGAGGACGCGAAATTTTTGGTGCCCGATGGTGTCCGCGAGCATTTTGCCGCCGGCATCGGGCAGCGGGGGGCCGGGGCGCGGAAACAATGGATTGAACTCTTTTCCGCCTACCGGTCTCAATTTCCGGATCTCGCCCAGGCGATTGATCAGATGCAGCGCCGGGAGCTGCCGACGGGATGGGATCGCAATTTACCTGTTTTTCCCGCTGACGGGAAAGGGCTCGCCGGACGCGAGGCATCCGGCAAGGTGCTGAACGTGCTGGCCGAGAACGTCCCGTGGTTGCTCGGGGGTTCGGCGGATCTAGGCCCCTCCAATAAAACCACGTTGACGTTTGCCAGTGCGGGAAATTTTCAAGCCGAGAGTTCCGGCGGCAGGAATTTGCACTTTGGCATTCGCGAGCATGGGATGTGTGCGGTGGTGAACGGGCTGTCTTTGTCCAAGCTCCGAGCGTTCGGGGCGACGTTCTTCATCTTCAGCGACTACGCCAAACCGGCCATCCGGCTCTCGGCCTTGATGGAATTGCCAGCCATCTTCATTTTTACGCACGATGCCATGGGGGATGGTGAGGACGGGCCGACCCATCAGCCGGTGGAACAGTTGGCATCATTGCGCGCCGTCCCCGGGCTCGTCACGCTGCGGCCCGGCGACGCCAACGAAGTCGTCGAAGCCTACCGCTACATCATGCAACTGCGCCACCAACCGGCGGCCTTGGTGCTATCGCGCCAGCCTTTGCCGACCCTGGATCGGAGCAAATATGCTCCGGCCGCCGGGCTCGCGCGCGGTGCGTACGTGCTGGCGGATGCGCCCGGCGCAAATCCTGAAATCATCCTGATCGCCACCGGCAGTGAGGTGGCTCTGGCAGTCGAAGCGCACGAAACGTTGCTGGCGGACGGCTTTCGTTCACGGGTCGTTTCCATGCCGTCGTGGGACATCTTTGAGCACCAGCCGCCGGCTTACCGGGACAGCGTGTTGCCGCCCCAAGTGAAGGCCCGCGTGGCGGTCGAGCAGGCCTCCACCTTCGGCTGGGAACGCTATGTCGGATCCCAGGGCCGGGTGATTGGCATGAAAACATTCGGGGCCTCAGCTCCCCTCAAGGAACTGCAAAAGAAATTCGGCTTCGAGCCCGAAGAATTGGTCGCGGCCGCCCGGGATCTGCTGGCCAAAAACCGGGTTCCCGCCACCACGGCCGCAAAGCCCCAATAGATTTATGTCGGAAATAAGCCAATTTCTCATCAACCACGGCCTGCTGGTCATATTCCTGATCGTCTTCCTGGAACAGATGGGGCTGCCGCTGCCAGCACTTCCCTGGTTGCTGGCGGCCGGCGCGCTGGCCTCCAGCGGCAAGTTCAATCCATTCCTCGGCATTGGATTGGCGGTTCTGGCCTGTGTCCTGGCAGACACCTTCTGGTTTTATCTGGGACGCTATCGCGGCGTCCAGGTGCTGGGGTTGCTTTGTCGCATTTCACTGGAGCCGGATTCGTGCGTTCGCCGCACCCAAAATGTCTTCACCCGCTATGGTCTGAAAGGCCTGGCGGTGTCGAAATTTGTGCCGGGATTGAACACGGTGGCGCCGCCCTTGGCGGGCATGGCCGGAATCAGCCTGCCCCGTTTTTTGTTGGCGGATGGCACCGGGTCATTGCTGTATGGGGCTTCATTCATCGGCTTTGGGTATTTCTTCAGCGGCCAGATTCAGCAAATCGGCGCGGCGATCACCCAGATCGGCAGCAGCGCCTTGACGCTGCTGCTGGCGCTCCTGGCGCTGTACATTGCCGGCAAGTTCTGGCAGCGGCAGCGTTTGTTGCGCGAATTGCGCGCCGCCCGCATCACGGTGGCCGAACTGCTCCAAAAAGTGGAGGCCGGTGAAAATCCGGTCATCCTCGACTTGCGATCCTCCGCCGAGCTGAGCCTCTCTCCGTCCCTGATTCGCGGGGCCATTCACGTGGACGCGGACGAAATCGCGCGCCGCAGCCACGAGATACCCAGGGACCGGGACATTGTGGTCTATTGTTCCTGTCCGAATGAAGTTACCAGCGCCCGCGTCGCCCGGTTGCTCCAGCGCCAGGGCTTCACGCGCATTCGGCCGCTGCTCGGCGGAATCGAAGCCTGGCGAAAAAGCGATTACCCGATGGAAGCCTGGTCTTCAACCGTAGCCATCATTGCGCCGGCCATCGGGACAGTGGATCCGCAAAAAGACCACGCCAAACGCCCAACTTGAGATTGCGGAAGACACGCCTTTTTGATCCGGTTACAATCTGCGGTCACGATCAGCTTTACGAATCGCCGGAGCGGCCATAATATCATTGGTCACCGCTCAAAACCAAAACGCATGAATGAATTATTGCAAAAACACAAACAGTACCTCTTGACCGGGGTATCCTATGTCATTCCGTTCATTGCTTGCGGTGGCATCTTGATCGCGCTTTCGCTGACCTACGCGTTTCACTTTCACCTCTTGAAGGCGGACGGATCGCCGGACCCAACGCAAGGTCCCTGGTTTGTGCAGAACATGTTCACCATCGGGGTGACGGCGTTCACGCTTTTTCCGGCCGTGCTGGGGGGGTTTATCTCCTATGGCATGGCGGGCAAGCCGGGGCTTGTTCCCGGCTTCATTGGCGGTTACATCGCGGGCATGCCGCAGGTGGTTGACGGCAACAAAATCAGCGCCGGATTTCTTGGCGCGCTGGTGATCGGGTTGGTGGCCGGTCATGTGGTCAACGCCCTCAAAAAAATTCCCGTGGCCAGAATTCTCCGCCCCATCATGCCCGTGATCGTCATCCCCATCGTGTCCGCGTTGATCGTGGGGTTCCTGATGCTCGCGCTGAATCTGCCGATCGCCAAGGTGTTTCTGCATCTGAACCTTTTCCTGGGCAGCATGCAGAGCGGTTCGCAAATCGTGCTGGCGATGGTTCTGGGCGCAATGATCGCCTTTGACATGGGCGGGCCGGTCAACAAAACCGCCTTCTTTTTCGGCGTGGCCATGATTCAGCAGGGCAATTATTCAATCATGGGCGCGTGCGCCGCGGCGATTTGCACGCCGCCGATCGGCCTCGGCCTGGCCACGCTGCTGAACCGAAAGCGCTGGAGCGAAGAACAGCGTGAATCCGGTCTGGCGGCCCTGGGCATGGGGCTGGTGGGCATTACCGAGGGGGCGATTCCCTTTGCGGCCGGCGATCCGTTGCGCGTCATCCCCTCCATCATGTTCGGCTCGATGGTGGCCGCCACGATTGCGATGCTCGGCGGCGTGGGCGACCACGCGCCGCACGGCGGGCCAATTGTTTTGCCGGTCGTGGACAAACCGCTGATGTATATTCTGGCGATTCTCGCCGGCGCCCTGACCACGGCCATCACCATAATCATTGTAAAAACGTATACTGAGAAAACGGCGGTTCCCGCCGCAAAATAAACATGAAATTCGTTGCTGTCACCGCGTGCCCGACCGGCATCGCCCACACTTATATGGCCGCCGCTCAACTTGAAAAGACGGCGAAAAAGCTCGGTCACACCATCAAGGTGGAAACCCAGGGCGCCATGGGCATTGAAAATGAACTGACCCAGGCCGAGGTGGACGCCGCGGACGCCGTCATCCTGGCGACGGACATCGCCATTGAGCAGGAGGAGCGGTTCAGCCGCGCGCGCAAAATCCAGGTGCCAGTCCAGGCGGCTTTGAAGGACCCCGAAGCCATCTTTGCAAAATTGCAATAGTCCTCATGGCTCTCGAGCAGGAATTCATTTGTCCGCTGCCCAGCGGGATTCACGCGCGCCCGGCGAGCGCACTGGAAGAAGTGGTGCGGCATTTCGCCTCCGAGGTGACGCTGCTCAACCGGCGCACGCAGCGCAGCGCCAATGGCAAAAGCATTTTGGGAATGGTCGGCACGGACATCCGGCTGGGTGACCCCTGTGTTTTCAAGGTGAGCGGGCCGGACGAGCGCGAAGCCGTCGCCGCCTTGGGCGCCTTTCTCAAAGACCAGTTTCCCCATTGCGATGCGCCGCTGGCGGCGATGGAATCCGGAGCTGCGGGGCCGCTGCCACCCTGCTTGCGCGATGCTGGCGCGACGATCTTTCGGGGACAACCGGTCGTGCCGGGCATCGGGCGCGGGCGCGTGATTCAGTGCGGAAAATTTGCCGTTCCACCGTCGCTGGTGCGCAACGGCGTGGCCGACACCGGGCGCGAATGGCGGCGCCTGGACGCGGCGCTGGAAAAATTGGACACGGCTTACGGCCAGCGGCTGGCCACCGCGAAGGGCCTCGAGGCGGCGCTGGTCGCGGTCCAACGGTCAATCGCCCGCGATATGGACTTTCGCGGCAGCTTGCGCGCGGCGGTGACTGAACGGCAGCGCACGGCCGCCGGCGCGATTGAAGAGGCGGAAGCGCAATTTTCACAAATGCTCGCGGCCAGCGGCAATCCGATGTTGTGCGAGCGGGCGCTGGACGTTCAGGACATCTGCCTGCTACTGCTGCGGGAGATCTATGGCGATGCCGCCCGAACGGCCGGGGTAACACTGACCGCCGATGCCGTCGTGACGGCCGATTCGCTTACGCCCGGGCAGTTCCTCGCCCTGGACCGGACTTTTCTCAAAGGCCTGGTGCTGGCCAGCGCCGGCGGCACCTCGCACACGGTCATTCTGGCCCGCTCGTTCAACATCC
The DNA here is from genome assembly GCA_049509875.1 of Verrucomicrobiota bacterium. Taxonomy (GTDB): domain Bacteria; phylum Verrucomicrobiota; class Verrucomicrobiia; order Limisphaerales; family UBA11358; genus UBA11358. Next base: position 24,721 of record JBEKZM010000019.1, read on the forward strand.
CGACGCTGGCCGGCGTGCAGGATTTGCCGGCTTTCCAAATTGGCCGGCAGGAAGCCGTGGTGGATGCGGAGGCGGGCGCGCTGGTGACGAATCTCACGGAGGCGGCGCGGCGCTATTACGCGCTGGAAGAGCGGCGCGTCCTCGGCCGCCAGGCGCGGCTGAAAAAATTATCCGCCCGCGCCGGCGCCACTGAAGACGGCCAAAGGATCGAAATTGCCGCCAACATTTCGACGGCCGCGGAAGCGTCCGCGGCTTTCGATTCCGGGGCGGAAGGCATCGGCCTGTTTCGCACGGAAATGCTCTTTCTGGATCGCCCCGCGCCGCCGGACGAGCAGGAACAATTTGAGAGCTACCGCGCCGCGCTCGCGGCTGCGAACGGCCGGCCGGTCGTGATCCGCACACTGGACGTCGGCGGCGACAAGCCGCTGGCCTATCTGAATCTGCCGGCGGAGGCAAATCCGTTTCTGGGGCGGCGCGCCGTCCGCATCTATCCCGAATTTGAATCGCTCTTTCGCACCCAGGTCCGGGCCCTCGTGCGCGCATCCGCGTGGGGAAAACTGGGCGTGATGATTCCGATGATCGCGACGGTGGACGAAGCGCGTTGGGTGAGGAACGTCGTCGCCGGGGAGCAGCAGAAGTGCGCGACCGAAAAAATCGCCTTTGACCCGGCCATGCCGCTGGGCGCCATGATTGAAGTCCCGGCGGCGGCGCTGGCAATGGAGGCGTTGGGCCGGGAGCTGGATTTTTTCAGCATCGGCTCAAACGATTTGCTCCAGTATTTCATGGCCGCCGACCGCATGGAGGCGCGGCTGGCGGCGCTTGCGAATCCGCTGCAACCCGCTTTTCTCCGGCTGCTCAAAGGGATCGCGGACGCCGCCCGGGCGGGGAAAAAGGAGCTCAGCCTGTGCGGCGAGATGGGGGGGCAGGTGCGTTTCCTGCCGTTGCTGGTCGGGATGGGTTTGAACAAAATCAGCTCCGCCGCCCCCTCCGTGGCCGGCCTCAAGGCGGAATTGTCGCGCTTGAAACAGGCTGCCTGCCGGAAACTTTTGGAAGCGGCGTTGAATTGCGCGACCGCGGACGAAGTCGGCGCGCTGCTCGAACAATTCCCGACGCAAACCAGCGTGCCGCTGCTCGAGACCGAATTGGTGTTGATCGAATCCGACGCGACGACGAAAGCGGAGGCGATCAAGCAGGGCGTTGACCGGTTGTTCGTCCTGGGCCGGACCGATGACTCACCGGCGGTGGAGGACGCGATCTGGCGGCGCGAGGCGACCTATTCCACGGGCTTCGGCCACGGCTTCGCAATTCCACATTGCCAGACGAATGCGGTGCGATTCAACTCTCTGGTGCTGCTCAAACTGAAATCGCCGGTGGCCTGGAATTCGCTCGATGGCCAGCCGGTCCGCATCGTGATTTTGCTGGCCATTCGCGCCGCGCAGGCGGGCGCAACGCACATGCAAGTGCTCGCCCGGCTCGCCCGGAAAATCATGGACGACGATTTTCGCGCCGAACTGGAGCAGGAAAATGATCCGGCCCGGCTCGGCGCAATTCTGCAAAAAATATTTTAAATCAAAACGCCGCACCGCCATCGAATCAACCATGAATAAAGTCCTCGGTCTCCTGCTCTTCAACTGTTGCCTTGCCCCCGGCATGTTCGGGGCCGACGGCTTCCAAAAACAGCCCGCCAAACCGGTGGATCTGGCCCGCGACAAAAACCTCTATGTTGTCGGCTATGCCCATCTGGACACTCAATGGCGCTGGAGCTATCACACCACCGTCGAGGACTACATCCGCAATACGATGGAGCAGAATTTTCCGCTTCTGGAAAAATATCCCAATTACGTCTTCAACTTCACCGGTTCGCGGCGCTATGAGTTCATGCAGGAATATTATCCGGCGGAATTTGAACGGGTGAAAAAGTATGTGGCGGCGGGCCGCTGGTTTCCAGGCGGATCGTCGGTGGATGAGAACGACGCCAACATTCCCTCCCTCGAGTCGTTCGTCCGCCACACCCTGTACGGCAATCATTACTTCCAGCGTGAATTTGGCGTGGTCGCCGACGATTATTTGCTGCCCGACTGCTTCGGGTTTCCGGCCTCGCTGCCCACGATCTTCACCCACGAGGGTCTCCGGGGCTTTTCCACGCAGAAACTGACCTGGGGATCGGCGGTCGGCATTCCCTTCAACATTGGCAACTGGGTCGGTCCGGATGGCTCATCGGTGATCGCCGCCCTGAATCCTGGCGGTTACGGCGCCCGGGTCACCGAGGATCTGAGCCAAAGCAAATCCTGGCTCAAGCGCATCGACGAGACGGGCGCCAAGTCGGGGGTGTACGCTGATTACAAATATTATGGCACCGGCGACCGCGGCGGCGCTCCCGAGGACGCCTCGGTGGCCTGGATTGAGCGCAGCCTGACCAATGGCGGCCCGGTGCGGGTCATCCCCGCGCGCTCCGACGAAATGTATAATGACATCAGCCCGAAACAGGCGGCCGGGCTGCCGTCCTACCGGGGCGATTTGCTGCTGGTCAATCATTCCGCCGGATCACTCACCTCGGAAGCCTACATGAAGCGCTGGAACCGCCAGAACGAGCAACTCGCCAACGCCGCCGAAAGCGCGGCCACGATCGCCTACTGGCTGGGCGCTGCGCCCTATCCGCAGCCGACGCTTTATGCCGCTTGGGATTTGGTGCTTGGTTCCCAGATGCACGATATCATGCCGGGCACCAGCCTGCCGAAAGCCTATGAATACGCTTGGAATGACGAGATTCTGGCCCTGAATCAATTCGCCGACGTCGCCGAACGCTCCTCAGCGGCCGTGCTGTCCACCCTCGATACCACCGCGCAAGGGGTGCCGGTGGCGGTCTATAATCCGCTCCCCATCGAACGCGAAGATGCGGTCGAAGCCGACCTCCCCATCACCGGCGCGGTCCCGGCCGCGATCACCGCCTTTGATCCGCAAGGCCGGCCCGTGCCCACTCAAATTCTCGGGCAGTCGGGGGATTCGCTCCGGGTGCTGTTTGTCGCCAGGGTTCCTTCCGTCGGCTACGCCATCTACGATTTGCGCCCGTCGGCAAATCCCGCGTCGCCGTCCAGTCTGGACGTCACCGCCAACTCCCTCGAAAACGCCCGCTACCGGGTTACCCTCGACTCCAACGGCGACATCGCCTCCATCTTCGACAAAGCGCTCGACCGCGAACTGCTTTCGGCTCCAGCCCGGCTATCGTTGCACACTGAAAACCCGTCCGCTTGGCCGGCCTGGAACATGGATTGGGAGGACCGGCAAAAACCCGCGCGTGGTTTCGTGGGCGGCCCGGCGCAGATTCGGATGATCGAATCCGGCCCGGCGCGCGTGAGCCTGGAAGTCGAGCGCACGACGGAATACAGCACGTTTACTCAGCAAATCAGGCTGGCCGCCGGCAGCGGCGGAGATCGGATCGAAATTCTCAACCGCATCGACTGGCGTTCCCGGGAGGCCAGCTTAAAGGCTGACTTTACTTTCACCGCCGCCAACAGCAATGCTGCTTTCTCCGACAAGGTCGGCGTTTCGGAGCGGGACAACGACAAGACCAACCGCTTTGAAATGCCCCTGCAACAGTGGATGGACCTGGCCGATGTCGGCGGCGGCTACGGGGTGGAAGTGATGAGCGATTCCAAATACGGTTCCGACAAGCCGGACGATCACACCTTGCGCCTCACGCTGCTCTACACGCCCGGCACGCGCGCCGGTTACCCGGATCAGGGCTCGCAGGATCAAGGCCGACATCAGATTCTCTATGCCCTCGCCGCTCACAAAGGCGATTGGCGGGCAGGGGGCGATCCCTGGCAATCCGCACGGCTCAACCAGCCTTTGCGCGCGTTCCTGCCCGGCGCGCATTCCGGAAGCGCCCGGACTTTTTCGATGCTGACCCTCAACAGCGACCAGGTCCAGATGGAGGCCTTGAAGAAAGCGGAAGATAGCGACGAGATTGTCGTTCGCTTCCAGGAACTTGCCGGCCAGCCCGCCAAAAATCTCTCGCTCAGTTTTCCGGTGGCCATCAAGGCCGCGCGCGAGGTTAATGGCCAGGAAAAGCCCCTCGGCAAAGCCGTTGTGAAAAATGGCCGGCTGACCTTCGACCTGAGGCCTTTCAGCCTGCGGGCCTTTGCGCTCAAACTGGCCCCGCCGCCCGCCGCCGTTGCCCGCGTTGCCAGTGAAGTCGTGTCGCTGGATTATAACACGGACGTCGTGAGCAGCCGGGCCAAACGCGACGACGGGGCCATGGACGCCCAGGGTGGAACTTATCCGGCCGAGATGTTCCCCAAACAAATCGTGCGCGAAGGCGTGGTGTTCCAGCTCGGCGCCACCGCCGATGGCAAAATGAACGCGCTCATGGCGCAGGGCCAGACCCTTAAACTGCCCCACGGAAAATTCAACCGCGTCCATCTGCTCGTGGCGGCCGACGGCGACGCGACCAGCGAGATCAGCGTAGGGGGGATCGCGCAGCCGTGCAACGTGCCCAACTGGACCGGCTTCATCGGCCAATGGGACAACCGGCTTTGGAACAACCCCGCTCATAAAATCGACCTTGAGCCCGACCAGCCCCCGATCGGCCTGGTTCCCGGCTATATCAAACGCGCCCCGGTGGCCTGGTTTGCCACCCACCACAGCACGCCTAAAGGCGATGCTTACTACGATTATTGCTATTTGTTTGAGCTGACCTACGACCTGCCCGCCGGGACGAAGACCTTGACGCTGCCGAATAATTCCAACATCCGCATTTTTGCCGTCAGCGAGGCTGGCGAACCGGCGCCCGCGCCGCCCGCCGCGCCGCTCTATGACACGCTCGCCGACCATCAACCCGGCGGTGTGCCGTTGATCCCGCAGGCGGGAAAGACCTTTGATAAAACCACCGCCATTATCATCGTCCCGCCGCTCTATCATCTGCCGGGTGATGTTCACTACACGCTCGACGGCAGCGATCCGACCGCTAGTTCGCCGGCCTATGCCAGGCCTTTCCTGGCCGGGGACAGCGTAAGCCTGGCCGTGGCGCAATTTGATGCCAATGGCAAGAGCGGGCCGGTTGTCCGCGGCACCATTGAAATTCACGATCTCGTCCCGCCCACCGTGATCAGTGCGCTGGCCGCAACCAACCTAAACACGCTCGATCTGAAATTCTCCAAGCCGGTCGATTCGGTGACCACGGTCGATGCCAGGAACTATTCGGTTCAGCCGGAACTGGCCATCACCAACATCTCACAGTCGCCGGACGGCGTCAGCGTCACCCTGACCTTTGCCCAGCCGATCCCGGCCGGAACTGACTACACCCTCAGCTTGAGCGGGATCAGGGATCGGACCACCAATGGCAATGTCATGCTGCCGGCCACGCAACGCTTCAGCGCCGACAACATCGTCTATACGCTCAAGACGGCTCAACTGCCCGTCGGGAGCGCCAAAATCCCGGTCGCCGGCTTGCCTTTGCGAAAGGACGAGTCCTGGACCATGAACCTGCTCGTCAAACCCGATCAGGCGCCGGAGAACCGCTCGGTCATCGCCGGATTCGGTGAGAATTCGGAAAATGCGAGAACTGAAACCAGCCGCTGCTTCACGGTATTAGACGACAGCATCCACTTCTGGTCGGCCAGGCGCGGTGTCGAAACGGGCTCGCCGCTGGAAGTGGGCCGCTGGCAGATGCTCACCGCCACCTTCGATGGAACGACGCTCACGCTCTATAAAGACGGTGATCCCATCGGCAGCAAGGATATCGAACTGAGCGATGATTCGGAAGCCAGCGTCAGCGTCGGCTCGCCCGCTTCGTCGGGCCGTCAGCGCGGCCTTCACGGTGCGTTACAGGCCTTCACCATCCGGCGCGGCGCACTCACCGCTGCCGAGGTGAAGCAGCTCTTCGCAAAAACCAAGCCGGAGTAAGGCAAGTGTCTCCAAGCGAAGCACGTTATGCGCGCTTACCTGCGCCCCCCGCCGAGGCAGCGCTCAACCGGCTTATCAGCCTCGCTTCGTCACCTGATTATCCGTGGATCGGCAGGGCTGGCCAGACTGGGCGGATTGTTGCTTCTGCTGGCCGTCCTTTTGCCCGGGCCGGCCGGGGCGCATCCCGCCCAGTTTACCACCCTACAGGTCAAGGTTGAAGCGGATGGGCATTTCGAGGCCTCGCTCAACATCGACATCCTTTCCTACGCGCTTGGCCAGACCTCCCTTAAGACCAGCAACGAGGAACTCGAAGCCCTGCTGAAGGGGCCCCGCACCAACCTGGCGGCGCGGCTGGCCGATGCGGGGGAACATTTCCGCCACGAGGTCGTGGTGCGCTCCGATGTCGGCAATGCCACCATTGCCTCCTGGACCTTGCCCGGCTTGCCGGAGGTGGACGCCGTGCTGGCCCGTAACCTCCAGCCCCGCATTTTGGTCCCCGGCGTCATTGCCTTTTCCGGAACCCTGCCCGCCCAGGCGCGTACGCTCTCCATCCGGCTGCCATACGTGCTGGGCGATACGCTGCACGATTTGGAACTGCCGGGCGGCAACAGTCTCGCGGAACCCGTTTCCGCCGGCGAGTACTCCAGCCAGGTCGCCATCGCATTGGGGCCGCCGGGGACGGGCGATCGGGTGGTTGCCATCAGCCGCTATGTGGTCGTCGGCTTCCATCACATCATCCCCGAAGGGCAGGACCACATTCTCTTCGTGCTGGGACTTTTTCTGTTCAGTGCGCGGCTGGCACCGCTGCTCTGGCAGGTTTCCGCCTTCACCGTGGCCCACTCCCTCACCCTCGGCCTGGCGCTCTACGGGGTGGTGCGCCTGCCCTCCGCCATCACCGAGCCGCTGATCGCGGCCTCCATCGTATTTGTGGCCGTGGAAAACCTCTTCGCCAAAGACGTCAAGCCGTGGCGATACGCGGTGGTCTTCTGCTTTGGACTGGTTCATGGACTCGGCTTTGCCAGCGCATTTGCCAATGCCGGCCTGCAGCGCCAGGATTTTCTCATTGGCCTCGTAGGCTTCAACCTCGGGGTCGAGTGCGGGCAGTTGGCTGTGATTGTCGGCGCGTTTCTCCTCGTGGGCTGGTTTCGCCACCGGCCGTGGTATCGGCGGGCGATTGTGATCCCGGCCTCCACTGCGATCGCGCTCATCGCCTTGTTCTGGACGGTGCAGCGTATTTTTTGGTCCGCACATTGACGGGAATCTGGCAATATTCATGCCGCCGACTCACGAATCATATGAAACCCACACCGTGCCCACCGAATTCATTTATGAAAATTTCCGTCGTGTTTGGTGCGATGATTGCCTCGGGCCTGCTGGTGGCTGGCTGCTGTTCCTGCAAGACCGGCCGGTGCCCAGCCTCCGCCGGGGGATTGCCGGAGGACACCTTCAAAATCGATCAGTCGAGCGCCTCCGGCGCCGCGTGGGAGTTCAAACCGGAGGGCGGTGAATGGAAGCCGATTCTCGTTCCGGCCGGCGGGTGGCGGGCGCAGGGCTACACCTGCGACGCCGGAACTTATCGCACTTGGATTACCGTGCCCAAGAACGTGGATGGCCGCCGCGTGAGGCTTGCCTTCGAGGCCATCAATTTTGGCGCCGATATCTTCGCAGGCAAGGATGTGGCGGGCTTGGTTGAGATCGCCCACCACGTGGATGGCTGGTTGCCCGTGACGGCCGACCTGACGGCGTTCGCTGTGCCTGGCGGCAAGATCTTGGTGCAGGTTGAAGTCACCGGCCGGAATAGATTTCGGACCAATGGCAAGTACACGGTGCCCGAAGGCGCAACGTGGTATCCGGGACTGGAAGAAGGGATTATTCGCGGGGTGCGTCTGGAAATGGTGCCGCCGGTGCGCGTCGAGGACGCATTCATCCGCACTCGGGTCGCGCCCGACACCTGGGCGGCAGAGTTGACGCTCCAAAATGACTCGGACGAGTCGGCGGCGGTGACGCTGATTTCAAAAATCGCCCCGGCTGGCCGCACCAAGTTTGATTACCCGGCGATTCCTGATTCGGCCGTCACCTTGCCGGCGCACACCGGCCAGCGGGTGGAGTTGGGAGAAATTCGCTGGCCGACCGGTGAAAAAAGTTATTGGTGGCCGAATGTTCCGTACCGCTCCGGTTACCGCGCACAGTTGCACCGGCTCGACGTCGCCGTGGAAGTGGGCGGCAAAACTGTCCAGCGGTTCAGCCGGCGTTTCGGTTTCCGGCAGTTTCAGGCGGTGGGCAACCATTACGAATTGAATGGCGTCCGTTGCAACTTGCGCGGCGACAACCAGCAGGAGGCCAACTTCGGCACGGATGCTTACGGCGTTAAAAAAGGCTTTGGACCGCCGAGGCCGGACAATCCTGGCTGGCCGCAAACCGTGGACAATTTGCAGCGCCTGAATTTCAACGTGCTGCGAATCCACCAGATACCCGCGACGCCTTACATGTTGGATGCGTGCGACGAAGCAGGTTTGATGCTCGTCGAAGAATCGCCTCTGCGCGGTTCGGAGGGCGGGGAGGATTACGCTTCCGGCAGGACCAACATGTTGAACATGGATCGCGAACTCGTGTTGCGGGATCGCAATCATCCGTCCGTCATCATCTGGAGCGCGGCGAACGAATGGAGCGATCCGATTCGTGATGCTTCAGAGGTGATCCGCTCGATGGATCCGACGCGCGTCATTATCGCCGATGGCATCAGCGACCTCGGGCCGGATGTCATCAACATGGAACATTATGTGAACGGCATCAGCCAATTGCCTGTTAAAGGCGGCGCGCGCCGGGCCGACCGGCCCTACGGCGAAACCGAGGCCGTTTGGGCGAACGATAATACGCCGCAAGGCTTTGCCTGGATGGCCACCAGCGTTCGCACTCGCCGGCTCCAGGGCGATGCCGACCTGCGAAACTATGTCCTCAACAATGCCTGGCCGAATTATGTGCCGGGCGAAGGCAGCCGGACGGAAGTCCTCGAAAAGCGGGTGAAAAACTGGGGTGGGGGGAGCTATGAGATGATGCCCGACCTCGCGGAACCTTGGGCCAATCCGAATATCCAATTGATGCAGCAATGCTATCATCCGCTGGCCGCCTGCGACGTCGAGTTCGATTGGACCAACGCCATCAGCAATGCCCGGGGCGAGTGGCCGGTGGTTAAACCGAAGTTGCCACCCAGCATTTCGGCGAGTCGTAACCTTGCCGTGTTCAACGATGAATTCATCGGTTCGGATATCACTTTGGCGTGGGAACTCCGGCGCGGCGACCCGCGCGGAAAAGTCTGGCGCAACGGCGCAATCAAACTGCGAATTCCGCCCGGCGAATTCCGCAAAACGAAAATTCAATTCGACACGCCGCCCGCTGGAGACCTGGCCTTGATTCTAAGAGTCCTTAAAAATGGCCGGGAAAGATTTTTGGAGGACAAGATAGCGTTCCAAGTTGCGGCCGATTTGCCGCCGCGGGGCGATGGTCATTGATATCCGTGTGCCGGCCAACGATCGCCATTTCCAAATCGCACTGCCGTGGGTATTGTTGTCACATTGAAAATCAAACTTGCCTCATCCGTCGCCCGGGAGCTGGGAGCCATTCCCTACCGCCTGCAACTGGCCGGCGGTTGGATCGACCAGCCGTTTGTTTCCCGGCACAACCCCAGACCGCCCGGCTCAATGGTGGTGGTCCAGATTGAACCGGATTTTCGGCCGATGGGCCGATCCGGTTTGGCCACCGGCACCCGCGCGGTTGCGATGAAGCTTTGGAACAGCCGGCTGCCCGCCCGGTCGGCGGAAGATCTGGTGCGCGAACTTTATGCAGCGGAAAACAAAGGCAAAGCCGAGCCGAGCGGTTCACAGGACATGATCGGCCTGGTTTATCCCGGCATGAACCGCTTGGACTATGATTCCAAAATTCAAGGCGGTGTTTTCCCCGCCCATATTGAATCCTGCAATAATGCCAGGGTCGCCCGGTGGTTGAGCCGGACGTTGCATTTGATGGCCATCGAGCCGCGTCCGGACGGCTATAACCCGATCGGGGTAAAAAACCTTATCCCGAAATGGGTCGCCAAGCTCGGACAGTCTGGCCGGGATTGCTATGACGCCATCGTCAAAATGGATGCGCCGGCGCTCGGTGCATCGCTGAACCTGAACATGAAATGTTGGGAGACGCTGCTTCCGCAGGTCGTTCGGCACCCGCTCCTCCCGGAGGATTTAATGGCGTTGCTCAAAGCGTATCAGCGCCAATATCCCGGCGCGATGTTTTCCGGCTGCGGCGGCGGTTATTTGATCGTGGTTTCTGAAAGGCCGGTTCCAGGCGCATTTACCGTGAATGTCCGCGTTGCCTCAAAATGAGCGTTGCAAACCCAGTCATTGTTTCCGGCGCGTTCGATGACCTCCAGGCGCGCGACCTGCGCTTCCTCGAAGAAGCGGCCCGGCTGGGCGACCTTACGGTTCTATTATGGCCGGACCCGGTGGTCCATCAGTTTGCTGGCAAGGCGCCAAAGTTCCCGCTGGCCGAACGAATGTATTTTATCAATGCCGTGCGCTACGTCAGCCGGGTGGTGGAGGCCCGCGGCCTGGCCAACGCTGATACGCTGCCGGACAATTCAAAGGCTGGAATTTGGGCTGACGTCGAGGCCACGGCGAATCCTGCCCGCGAGAAATTTGCCGCTGGAAACGGCATCATCTACCGGGTCTTCAGGCCGAATGAGCTGGCGGGATTCCCTGAACCACCGCCGATGCCGTCGGCCCCTGGGCGGAAGAAGGTGGTCGCCACCGGTTGCTACGACTGGGTTCATTCCGGCCACGTTCGCTTCACCGAGGAGGCTTCCACTTACGGCGACCTTTACGTGTGTCTTGGCAGCGATGCCAATGTGCGATTATTGAAAGGCGAGGGGCATCCGCTGTTGACTCAGCAGGAACGGCGCTACATGATTGGTTCAATCAAGCATGTGAAACAAGCGCTCATCGCGACCGGCACCGGTTGGGTGGATGCCGACCCGGAAATCCGCCGGTTAAAACCGGATGTTTATATTGTCAACGAAGACGGTGACCAAGGAGGCAAACGAGAGTATTGCGAAAAACTTGGCATCGAATTCCGGGTCCTAAAACGCGTTCCCGCATCCGGCCTGCCGAAACGCTCCAGTACCGATCTGCGCGGGTTTTGATTGAAAAAACTCTTATGCTCAAAACTGGTATTCTCAATCCTCAAATCAACTCGTTGCTCAGCCGCGTGCGGCACACCAACACCTTGGTCATTGCCGACCGCGGCTTCCCGTTCTGGCCAATGATCGAAACGGTGGACATCTCGGTGGTGGACGGTTTGCCGACGGTGTTGCAGCTACTGAGCGCCATCCGACCTAACTTTCAAGTTGGCAAGGCGTGGATGGCCCGGGAATTTTTGAAGCAGAATGACGCCCGGACTCGCGCCGCCTTTGCCGCGGCATTGAAAGGGATCGAGCTGCATCACGAACCGCACCTCGAATTCAAAAAACGGGTGCCCCCCGCCATCGGTCTGATTCGCAGCGGGGATACGACGCAATACGCCAACATCATTCTCGAAAGCGCCTAAACGCTCAACCTCGGTCCACCGACGGAAAGACTCATCATGAAAACAAAAACCATAATTCAACTGACGCTTGCGGCGATCCTCGGCGCAAGTCTGGCGGCCAAAGCCTCTGCACCGGTCGCGGCGAATCCCCTGGCCATCGCGCCCGGAAAATTTGCCGGCACCATGGACTCGCTGGCCAACTATTCGTGCCCGGACTGGTTCCGCGACGCGAAGTTCGGCATCTGGGCCCATTGGGGGCCGCAGGCCGTGCCGATGGAGGGTGACTGGTATGCCCGTCAGATGTATCAGCAAGGATCGGCGGATTACAACGACCACCTCGCGCGGTATGGCCATCCTTCAACCAATGGCTGGAAAGACATTATCCCGCTTTGGAAGGCGGAGAATTGGGACCCGGAGAAGCTGATGGCGCTCTACCAGAAAGCGGGCGCGAAATACTTCGTCAGCATGGGCTCACACCATGATGATTTCTTCCTCTGGAACTCGCCGCTGCACCCGTGGAATTCCGTGAACTACGGTCCGCACCGCGACGTGGTGGGCGAATGGCAGAAGGCGGCGAAGCATAATGGATTGCACTTCGGCGTGTCGGAACATTTGGGCGCCAGCTTTACCTGGTTTCAAGACGCGCATAAATCGGATAAGTCCGGCCCGTTGGCGGGCGTGCCTTACGATGGGGCGGACTCCAACAACTGGGACCTCTACCATTTCCCGGCGGAGCCCGGCGACACCGGCTGGTACAGCAAAAATCCCAAATGGCAGCAACAATGGTATGCTGAAATCAAGCAACTGGTGGATGACTATCACCCGGATTTGCTGTACAGCGACGGCGGGGTGGCGTTCGGCAACGAAGTCGGCTTGAGCCAGATCGCCAATTTCTACAACGACAACCTGCAGTACCATCACGGCCGGCCAACCGCCATTTATACCTGCAAGCAGGAATCGGGCGGCCGCTGGGTGCAGGACTATGAACGTGGCGGTGGCAGCGGCATTGATCCCCATCCCTGGCAGAACGACACGTCGATCGGGGACTGGTTTTACAACCGGCACTGGAAATACCAGCCGTTGAGCTGGACGGTGCACATGTTGGTGGATATCACCAGCAAGAACGGGAATCTCCTGCTAAACGTTGTCTTGCGTCCGGACGGTACGCTCGACCCCGAAGTTGAAACCATGCTGCATGAACTTGCGGACTGGTCGGCGGTGAATGGCGAGGCGATTTACGGCACGCGCCCGTGGCTGATTTACGGCGAAGGGGCGGCCAAAGTTGAAAAAAGCGGCAGTTTCAATGACACCAAAATCGAATACAGCGCCAGGGACATCCGTTTCACAACCAAAGGCAGGACCCTTTACGCGATCGCGCTCGGCTGGCCGGCGGAAGGCCGGCTCACCCTCCGCGCCCTCGCCAAGACGGACGCCACCGGCGTGAATCAAATCAAACGCGTCGAGCTGCTCGGTTACCCGGGCCAATTAAAATTCACGCAAACCGCCGATGGCTTGTCGGTGGAACTGCCGTCTCAGAAAATCAGCGACCTGACCTGCTCGCTCCGCATCACCGGCAGCAACCTGAAGCCCGCGACGGCATCCATTGCCCACTAGCCGTAATGCCTTTAATGTCGGAATTGTTCACGGGAAGGCCCGGTCCTCACCCGCTTTGCGATAACCGGCGGATTGGCCTAAGACGATCAACTGGTCATCGCGCAATTTAAGCCGTTTCCCCAAAACCTCGCGGTTTACAGAACCGCGCGCGCCCGTGACCAGTCCCTCCGAGGCGCAGAAAAGGTAAATGTTTTGGGAAATATAGCCGACATCCACGTTGGCCGTGTTGCGGCCGCCCTCGTTATTCCCACATTTGGCCAAGTCAGCCACGAAAACCAAGGTGACCGGCGCGTCTTTGACAAACGATTGTGTGCCGCCGAGTTCGCGAAGGTCATCCGCCACAACTTGATCAAGCCGGTTGGACGCCGCATTATAAAGAAAGGCGCCCTGCCGCAGCAGCACGTAGAGGTCCGTTTCCTGGAAGTTCATCGCCGAGGGAGCGGTGCGCCGCCCGTCCGGACGATTGATGCCAAAGCCGGCCCAAAGCAGGTTGGAAAGCTGCTGGAGTGACAGGTCGTTGGTGGCAAAAGACCGCCCGGTGGCCCGTTTCGAGAGCGCCTCCATCAGGGGCATGCCGCCGGTTCGCTGGGGCGGCGGCAGCTGGATGGATTGCGCGTATAAGGTTCCGGCCAAAATGGCCGCCAGAAGGATCGATATTTTAAGTTTCATAATTCAAATGTCCGCTGAACGCCCTGGGAGGAAGCCCGCAAATGACGATCCATTGGGCCGCGGCTTCGACCTGGCTGAACCGCCGGGCAATGCTTGCCTGATTATAACGCCATGCCGTATTGAACAATATCCAGTTTTACTCCAGATCAACCGGACGTGACATCCCCGAAAACGGGGAGATGACCGGGCCGACCAGGATGGGACTTCCCAAAAGGCATTTCCACCGCCCAGCGTTCCGGCGGCGAATAATGGTTGGCATCGAATCGGCAAAGAGGGAAACTTTGGCTTCATGGACGCGCCTGTTTCTCATCCTCGTGATCCGTTACACGGAATCACTTTCGAAAATATCCTCAACCAGCTCGTGCAGCGGCACGGCTGGAAGGAGATGGGACGGCGTATTCCCATCCGCTGTTTCCAATTCAATCCCACGGTGAAGTCCAGCCTCACGTTTCTGCGCAAGACTCCGTGGGCACGGAAGAAAGTGGAAGATTGGTACCTCAGCGAACTGCCGCCCAAATGACGAGGCTTATGGCAAACACCAAACGTATTCCGACCTCCGGCGGACCGGGATTGAGTCAAACTCCCTTCGCCGCTCTGTCCAGCGACAACCTCCCGCCGGCTCCGGAAGGTCCGCCAACGGAATCGGTGGGAACGGCCGCCGCCACGCCGGCCAGAAAGCATCGTGGGCGCGTGGACGTCCTTCGGGTGAAGGCCGGCCGCGGCGGCAAGACGGTGACCGTCGTCAAAAACTTTGTCGGCATCGGCCTGCCGGAGAAGGAACAACTGGCCAAGCTGATGCAGCGGGCCTGCGGCACGGGCGGCACGGTGAAAAATGGCCAAATCGAGATTCAAGGGGACAAACGCACGGAGGTCGCTCGTATTTTGACCGAAGCCCGTTTCCATCCGGTGTTCGCCGGCGGGTAGTGACTTAATTTGAAGACTTTGCTTTCATTTTTATTCAAGTGTCTCTCAGCTCATTCAAGCTTATGACAACCGTTGATCGCAAAATTGAAAAACCCGTGCCACGATTCCACCCAAACATCGGAACCCCCCTTTTGCTCATTGCCAGCGGTATTCCCGGGCGCCGTTTAATTTCAAATGCCACCAGTCACCGCGCACCTGCGGGATGACCACCGGTGCCGGGCCGTCCACGCAGCGCACGCTGGCCGGCCGGCCGAAGCGCACCGCGCTCAGTTCAATCGAAAAGTCGCCCGCGCGCGGCAGCGCCCGCAACACCCATTCGTCGTTTTCGCGCCGCACCATTATGCTGCCATCAGTACGCACGTCGCCGAAATCGAGCGCCTTGCCGGCCAGGTTCAGCCGGTGCTGATAGAGGTCGTCATCGCCATCCGCCGGTTCCGCCTCAAACGTGATGATTTTTCCGCCCTCGCGAACGTGCAGCGTGCCCGCTCGAATGCGCTCCTGGCCATCGTTGCGCCCCTGCAAAGTCAGGCGTCCGGCTGCCGGCAGATAGAGTCCGATGCGCACGCCGTAATCGCCGTCGGCCACGCCGTCCGGCAGGCGGATGTCATGCGGGCCGTCGGACAGCTGCGCGCCTGTTTTCCAGGTCGAGGTGGGTCGGGGCAGGGCATGATCCCCCTGAAAGGAGATGCTTTCCCCGCTGACGAAGTGGACGAAGCAGTGGTAGTCTTGTGACAGCGTTTCGTTGACCTGCCACTGATAGACCAGCGCGAAGGCACGGCTGCCGGTTTGACGGAATTCAGAAACCGCCGGGTGGACATGATGAACACCGCTTTGATTCCAATCGGATGCGGCCCGGGCGTTGGCGAACGTGCTGTCCGGCGTGCGCGCATAGTCGGCGATGACTCCCTGCTGCAACGCCGTCCACGCCGTGACTCCGGCGCCGTCCGCCATCCAGCCATATTGCGGCAACGTGACGCTGCCCTCGCGTAACGGTTCCGCTCCATTGTTGGCCGTCACCGCCAGGCCGTTGTCATAGGTCACGCGGACCTGGTTCCAACTTCCGATTTGCGCCGCCTGCGTGCCATCCACCCAGTGCCCGTTTTCCTGATATTGGATTTTGACCGGCAGCGCGGTGGCGTAGCGCGTCGTGACCGGCGACAGCAAATGATGTTCCAGCCACGCCAGCGGCACGTCGGCGTAGGTGGCCCCGCCCAGGAAGCCGGCGTGCCCGTAAATCACCTCTTGCATGCGGTATTGGTCAAGAACTTCCATCGGCGGGCGCGCGCCCCAGGCGGGCTCGCTCCACCAGCGTTCGTAATAACCCATGCCGTGATTGAACTGCAGGGGATGAATTTTCAGGAGGTCAAAATCGACCATCAAGGGTGCGGTGTGGCCGGCATTGCCGGGCCAGCCGACGCCGAACTGCGCTTCGACGCCGTCGAGAAGTCCGCTCCAGAACCAGTGATTGGCGCCTTCGCCCAGTACCGGCCCGCCATAGGTGGCGCGCTCGAAAGCCCACAACTGGCGGTGTGCATCCCACACGGGCTGAAAGGTCGCGGCGCCTTCCGCGCCGGCGCGGAAGTCCACATGAAACCACGGCGGCACGGCGGAATGCACATCCAGATAATCGGCGTTGGGCTGGTAGCGGTCCCGAATCTGCTGGCTCTGTTCGCGCGCCAAAGTCAGGATCGCCTGCGGCTGCACCGCAAAGGATTGGATCTTCGTGCCGGAATTGAACCAGGCGCGCACGCGGTTGCTGTTGGAATCGAGCGACACGTCCCCGGCGTTGAAGCCTTCATAATTCGGATAGTAATCCACGTAGTTCTCATGCAGCGCGATGTCGTATCCCAGCCGTTTTGCGTTCGCCACCAGGTCTTTCATGCCGGCGTCGCCGCCGAGTCTGGCGTTGGCCGGCACATGCGCGGGGAGCGCGTTGTCGTAACCGCTCCGCTGCCAGTCATGAATGATGGCGAAGCAATTGTTCAACCCGTAATCATGGAGTGTTTCCAGATTGCGCGCGATGTTCTCAAACTGCCCTCCCCAGATATCCAGGATGATTTTGCCCGCCAGATGGTCCCGAAAAGGCGAGGGAGGGTTGGGTATGTTCGGCAGGGTTTCCGCGGCGTGCCAGGCGGCGCAAAACACCAGCCGCTCGTGCAGCGCCACGCGGGTGCCATCGGTGCGGGCGCCATAGGCGGCCTGGTCGTTTTCGTGATAGGAAGCCGACGATTTTGTCCAGTCGAGAAACGCATTGACGAAGAGATGCTCCTGTTCCAGGTAATAAACCTGGCCGGAATAGTAGGGCACTGTCACCAGCCGCCGATGCAACACGGGCCCCCAGCGGCCCGCTTCAAGCGCGGTGATCAGCGGTTGGTCGCAGTTCACTTCCAGCACCAGGCTTTTACCCTTCAACTGCGCCGTGCAGCGGAGCACAGCCGTATGCCCGTTCACGTCATAGGTTGAACTGCACCTGGCGCCGTCCGGCAGGGCTTCGAAGCGGCTGCTTTGGAATTTCGCGGGCTGGCCCCATTCCAGACGCGCATCGCCCGCCAAAGGAACGACCCCGGACACCTTTTCATCGCATGGTGTCGCCCGTAGCCGCCAGAGGCCGAGCGGTGGGTCATCGGCGGTGGCGGGTCGGGTCCATTGATACTGGAGGGTGCCATCGGCGCCACGGTAGGTCAGCGTTGCTTGATCGGCGCTGAGGTCGGTCTTGATTTTTCCCGCAAATCCGGAAGGCGGCGCGACCTCCCCGTTTTGGATGGGATAAAGACGTCGCAGATCCAGGGGCGGCGGCGCTGCGGTCTCCGGCACCGGTTTGGGCACAAATCCTTGGAATAACAGCTCGCGCCCGCCCCACAGGGCAAAATCAAACGAGGAGTCATCGCGCGGCCCCGGGTCGGTTTCAAACCGCAGCGTGAGGGTCTGCCCGGCCAGATCGGTCAGGTCAAATGCAAACGGTTTCCACTGCGCGTCATCGCGATTTTCGTCCAGCAGCTTGCGTCCGTTCGCCAGAATGCGGAAGGTGGCGCCATCCGATCTGGGTTTCTCGCCGGGACCGGCCAGGGCATCGCTGCGCATCGCGGTCGCGCCTACCAGCTTGATTTGCTGCACAGCCGCAGTTGGCGGCAAAAGGAAACGAAATTCCTGGAACGCCACGCCGGTTCCGCCCCGCCACGGCGGATGCAGCAGAAAGGCTGCGCGTCCATTCTGTGCGCCCGCGGGTTGCAAAGCCACGCCCGTGAGGGTCTCAAACCCACCGCTCCAGCCGGTGGGAAACCGTCTCTCTTCCTGCCCGCGATATTGGTAGCCTGCCGCATACAGGCCAATTTCGTCCAATTGCACGCGGTTGGCGTCAGGCACGATGAGCGGCGCAGATTTCGGGCCGGCCGCAATAACCGTAAATGACATGACCACCAGTTGTAGAACAATGAAGAAAAAAAGTTTCATGGTCATTTGCGAACGTTGCTCCCCATGAATTGGGAATCCAGGTTCAATCGTCGTCACTCGCCCGAGCAGGCTCGAACCGCCGGATTATGAAACACTAATCGGTTGATCTACCCATGACCCCCCCTGGGGATTATTGGCTTGAACCGCACAGGCGACACTCTCATCACCGTTTCCGGTGATAGCTGCCTCCGCCGGCCCTTGCTAAATTGGAGCTTATGTCCCGCCAACCCATGCAGTTCTGGCTGTTTTTTGCATCCCAAACTTTCCGTTCAACATGAAACCCCTCCGTAAAATATCCGCCGCCCTCGCCGGTGCCCTGCTTCTTTTGGTAGTCGCCTCTCCCACCGAAGCGCAGGTCAGGCGGGAGCTAAACCACGGCTCCCTGCCGTCGGTGGTGAGTCATCTGGCCCCGGTTGGCCGGCTGGCGGCCACCAATCGATTGCGCCTGGCCGTCGGGCTCCCCCTCCATAACCAGCAGCAACTGGATGCCACCTTGCAGGAACTCCATGACCCGGCCAGCTCCCATTACCATCAATGGCTCACCCCCGAACAGTTCACGGCCTCCTTTGGTCCCACGGAACAGGAGTACCGGTCGGTTGTCGATTACCTGGAAACGCACGGTCTGAAGGTGGAGGCCAAATATTCCAATCGCGTGCTGGTGAGCGCGAGCGGGGCCGTCCCGGACATTGAGAAGGCGTTTGCGGTTCACCTGCGCGTCTATCCGCATCCCCGGGAAAACCGCACCTTTTATTCCGCCGATGCCGTGCCTTCGCTGGACGCCGATGTTCCCGTGCTGGGCATCAGCGGTCTCGACAACCTCGAGCCGCCGCATCCAATAAGCCTGGCGAAACGTGGCCAGATCTTCACCAATTATACCGCCACCGGGTCGGGCCCGGGCGGTCTTTTTATTGGGAAAGATTTCAGGGCGGCCTACGCCCCCGGCGTTGCGCTCGATGGCACGGGACAGTTTGTCGCTTTGATCGACGGTCAGTATTACTCCAACGATCCCGTCATTTATGCGCAGGACGCCGGCCTGCCGCCCCCCAACGTCACGAACATTTACGTGGGCGGCGCACCCCCGGGGGATCCCCCTCCGGGAACCGATGATGGCGAGCAGTCCCTGGACATTTCCATGATCATGAGCATGGCGCCGCGGGCCACGATCATGGTTTATGAAGGTGATGCCGATGCCTGCTTTGTTCAAATGGCCTTGGACAACAAGGCCAAACAAATAAGTTGTTCCCTTGGCTGGGGCCCTCCCTCTCCGATGCTGGCCCAGGAATTTGAAGAATTCGATGCCCAGGGTCAGGCGTTTTTTGCCGCCAGTGGCGATGGCGGATCGGGCGGCGATGCCAGCAACTCCTCCGGGGGCGGTCCAGGAGCCGCCAATGAGTATATCACGTTGGTCGGGGGTACCTCCCTGACCACGAGCGGCGCCGGCGGACCCTGGCAGTCGGAAACCGCCTGGGTCGGCAGTGGCGGCGCGGTCTGCACCAATCTTCCCATTCCCAGTTACCAGCAGGGCATCAGCATGGCGCACAATCAGGGCTCAACGGTATATCGGAACTTTCCCGATGTGGCCATTCAAGCTGACACGGACATTTTTTTCATTGATGACGGTGCCCCCGGGGGCGTCGGCGGCACCAGCGCGGCCGCGCCGTTATGGGCCGGTTACATGGCGCTGGTCAATCAGCAGGCAGCCGCCGTGGGCAATCCGCCGGTTGGCTTTCTCAATCCGCCTATTTATGCCGTCGGCAAAAGCTCAAGTTACTCGTCGGTGATGCACGACATCACGACCGGCAACGACGAAAACTCCAGCTATCCAACCATGTTCTCGGCCGTCAGCGGCTACGACCTCTGCACCGGCTGGGGTAGTCCCCGGGGACAGGCCTTGATTAACGCCCTCGCCGGAACGAATACCGCCCCGAATTTCTCGCTCACGGTGCCGAGCGTCATCGGTTCATCCGTGAACGACCTGACCGTCGGCCAGGGGTCTAACGTCACCATCATGGTCACCATCATCCCTGGCAACGGCTTCGACGGCAGCGTCAGCCTGTCCGCTTTGGATTTGCCAGCCGGGGTGACGGCATCCTTCAATCCTGCCAGCGCCGCCAGTACGAGCACGCTGACCTTCACGGCCGCCGGCACCGCGCCCATCAGCCCCGGCGCGACTGTGACCATCCTTGGCGCGGGCGGCGGCCTGACCCGGACCACGACGCTTAATCTCAGCGTGG
Organism: Verrucomicrobiota bacterium; assembly: GCA_049509875.1. GTDB lineage: Bacteria > Verrucomicrobiota > Verrucomicrobiia > Limisphaerales > UBA11358 > UBA11358. The sequence continues at coordinate 45,090 of JBEKZM010000019.1, forward strand.
TGAAAGGTGCCGCCGCGACAGCGAACTTCAGCCTCTCAGCCTCGCCAGGCACCGTTGCGGTCACTCCCGGCGGCAGCAGCACGAGCACGATCATGCTCAACGCTCTCAACGGCTTCACCGGCAGCGTCAGCCTGTCCGCCTCGGATTTGCCCGGCGGTGTGACGGCATCGTTCAATCCAGCGAGCACAACCACCGGCAGCACCCTGACCTTTACCGCCGACGCCGACGCAGTCACGGAAACAAACACCGTGACGGTCACCGGCACCTCGGGCAGCTTGAACAATTCCACCACGATCACCCTCATCATCACCGACACGAATCAACTTGCCGCCCCGGGAATTATCCTCACCGGACCCACCGGCAACGCCGCCTTTGCCGCGCCCGCCACCGTCAATCTGGCGGCCAGCGTGGTGACCAACGGCAACCTCATCAACAGCGTCCAGTTCTATGCCAATTCCTCGCTGATTGGCCAGGTCGCCGATGCGCCCTACACCTGTGCCTGGACCAATCTAGGCAATGGCAGTTATAACGTGTTTGCCCAGGTGGTTTACAATGGCGGCAGCCTCGTGGATTCCGCGGCGATCAACTTCTCGGTCACCAACACCAGCGTCAATTTGGGGTTTGAGAGCCCCAGCCTCGGTATGGGCAGCTACCAATACAATCCGTCCGGTGCTTCCTGGACGTTCAGCGGGAACGCCGCGGTGACCAACGGTTCGGGCATCGTGGCCAACGGCAGCGCGTTGGGCAATCCCAATGCCCCCCAGGGAATTCAGGCCGCCTTCATCCGGGGACAGGGCTCCCTGTCGCAAACTCTGACCGGTTTTAAGCCGGGCACAAACTACACCATCATTTGCTCCGCCGCCCAGCGCGTCGGCAGCACCCAGTCGTGGAATGCCGTCATCGATAACACCGTGCTTCAAATCAACAATGGCCCGGCCTCCACTAATTACACAACCTATGCCGCCAACTTCACCGCCTCGGCGCCGGTTCACACGCTGTCGTTTGTCGGAACCGATCTGTCCGGCGGCGACAACACCCTTTTCTTGGATAATGTCACGATCAACCCCAACGAAAACCTGGGCTTTGAAACGCCCGTCATCAACGCGGGCAGCTATCAGTATGCTCCCACCGGCGCCTCCTGGACATTTGGCGGGGCCAGTCCAAACGGTTCGGGCATCCTGGCCAATGGCAGCGCCTTCTCCAATCCCACTGCTCCGCAAGGCGTCCAGGCCGCCTTTGTCCAGGAAGACGGCACCATTAGTCAGGCCCTATCCGGTTTGATTCCCGGAACAAACTACACGGTCACGTTCCAGGCGGCCGAACGTCCCGGCAACGCCCAGTCGTGGAAGGTGACGATCAATGGCGCCTCCATTGGTAGCTATAATCCGGGGTCCGGCGCCACCGCGTATGCGCCCTACACGGCCAGCTTTACGGCCACGGCGCCGACGGAAACCCTGGCCTTTGTCGGAACGGACCTCGCCGGCGGCGACAACACCATCTTCATCGACAATGTGCAAATTGCCTCAATTTCACCGGCCGCCCCGGCGCCACCCACCGGCTTGACCGCAACGGCCGGCATCGCTCAGGTAATTCTGGGCTGGAACTCGGTGAGCGGGGCGACCAGCTACAGCGTTGAAAGCTCCACGGTCATCGGCGGACCTTACTTGACGGTGGCCAATGTAACGGGCACGAACTTTCTCAACACCGGCCTGCTCAATGGCAACACGTATTATTATGTCGTATCCGCCGCGAACGCCAGTGGGGCGGGGGCGGTCTCCAGCCAGGTCAGCGCCACCCCGCAGGTTCCGCCGCCGACTTTGATGGCCATTGCCGCGGACGACCAGGTGAATTTAAGTTGGACGCCTTCGCTTGGGGCGGTGAGTTACTTTGTGGCGAATGCGATCGTGAGCGGCGGCCCTTACACGCCGGTGGCCAATGTGACCGTCACGAATTATTTCAACACCGGCTTGACCAATGGCACAACTTATTATTATGTCGTTTGGGCCATGACCGCCAGTGGGCCCACGCTTTGTTCCAGCGAGGTCAGGGCCACGCCGCCGGGACCGAATCTGACCACCGTCTCCGACTTTGGCTTTGAGTCCCCCAGCCTCGACTCCGCCACCTTCCAATATGATCCGACCGGCGCGGCCTGGACGTTCAACGGGGCGAGTCCGAATGGTTCCGGCCTCGTGGCTAACGCCAGCGGCTTCTCCAATCCCAATGCCCCGGAAGGGGTCCAGGCGGCGTTTGTTCAGGAGTACGGCTCCATTGCGCAGACGGTTTCAGGTTTTATGCCGGGAACAAACTACACGCTCACCTTCCTCGCCGCGGAACGCCCGGGCTATTCCGAGTCCTGGAAAGTCACGGTCAATGGCACCACGGTCGGGACCTATAATCCGGGGTCGGGCGCCACCGCCTATGCGGCCTACAAGGCCGCCTTCACGGCCACGGCGGCCAGCGAAACCCTGGCTTTTGTCGGCACGGATTCGGCCGGCGGTGACAACACCGTCTTCATTGACGACGTGCAAATAGGAGTGACCGGCCTGACGGTCAGCCCCAGCCCGCAAGTGGCCACGAACACGTTGCCGGTGACGGCGGCCGATGTCGTGGGCGGCCAGGTCACCTTTACTGCGGGATTCATGGCGGGTGCCCCGATGGTCCTCCAGTGGCAGAGAATCAGCGGCGGCGTGACCAATAATATCCCGGGCGCCACGAACACGGCGCTGACGCTCGCCGATCTGCAATTGACGAACACCGCTTCCTACCAGCTCCAGGCATCCAATGCCTTTGGCTCCGCCGTCAGCACTCCCAGTTCGCTCACGGTCAGCAGCGTCCCGGCGGCCGTGAACAATGTGGTCACTGCCCTGGCCAGCCAGACCGGCACCGGCAGCGGCTCTTTTGCACCTACTTGGACCGTAACCACCAACAGCAGCCTGATCGCCGGCCAGTCCCCCAGCAGCACTAGTGGCAATTTCAGCCTGGAGGCTCCCGGACGCAGCGTCAGCTCCCTGACTGCGGGCGGCAACGACGCGCTCTATGTAATCAATGGCACGAGCGGGACGACCACCAGCACGAACTATGTGACCTGCGGCAACGGCTACGGAGCGGGTTCCTTGGTGATCTATACGCTCACTGGGTCTGTCAGCGGCTATGACCTCACCAATATCACCGTTTACGGCGGATGGAAGGATGCCGGCCGCGACCAGCAGGCCTATACGGTTTACTATTCCACCGTCGCCGCGCCGGCCACGTTTGTCCTCTTAGGCACCCTCAATTATCTTCCCGCCAATCCCGCCGGCGTGCAGTGCGCCACCCGGGCCACGCTCACCCCGGCGGTCGGTGTGCTGGCCGCGCGCGTGGCGGCCATTAAATTTGATTTCACCACGCCGGCCTCGGAGAACGGCTATTGCGGCTACTCGGAAATCAACTTGTCCGGCGTACCGTCCCCGCAACCGGTCCGCTGGGCCGTTGGCAATGGCAACTGGGATACCAGCACGCCCAACTGGGAACTGCTCAGCGGCGGCGGCACCGTCAGCTACGTCGAAAACAACCTGGCGGCCCTCGACGACAGCGCCAGCGGCAGCAGTCCGATCACGCTCACGCTCACCGGCAATCATTCGCCCAGCGTCCTCACCAACAACTCGGCCAAGACCTATGTCCTGGTTGGCCGCTTCGCCCTCACCGGCGGCAGCCTGATCAAGAATGGCGCCGGTACCCTGCTGCTCGACAACGGCGGGGCCAACGGTTTCAACAGCGTCTCGATCAACAACGGCGCAGTGCAGGTGGGGAACAACGACACCAACGGCAGCCTCGGAACCGGCAATGTGACCAACAACGGTGTGTTGACGTTCGACCGCACCGACAATGTCACCCTGATCAACTTGATTTCCGGCTCCGGCTCCATGATTCAAAACGGCACTGGCATCGTGGCCGTGAGTGCGGCCAACACCTTTGCCGGCAATACCACCATCAATTCGGGCGCGCTCGCGCTGGCTGGGTCCGGCTCCATCGGTGCCAGCGCGCTGATCGCGGTCGCCGCCGGCGCCACCCTGGATGCCAGCGGCCGCGCCGACCAGACGCTCACCCTGAATAGCGGGCAGACCTTGACCGGCAGCGGGAGCGTGAACGGTAACTTGAACGCCCTGGCTGGTTCGACTCTCGCTCCGGGCAACCCCATTGGCACTTTGACCGTGCAGGGCAGCCTAACCTCGAATGGCGGGTTGCTGCTGGAGCTCAACCGCACCAACCTTCAGACCAGCGACGAACTCGCCTCGGTCAATGGTGTCATCACGGCCACCGGCGCGCTCACCGTGACGAATGTGGGTTCACCGCTGCAAGCCGGTGACCTGTTCCAGTTGTTCAACCAGCCGGTTGGCGGGTTTTCGACCGTGAACCTGCCTCCTGTGGGAGTCAATGCCTGGGCAAACAACCTCGCCATCAACGGGACGCTCGCCGTGGTTTCAACCGCGGTGCCGAATCTGATCTTCCAGGTGACGGGCGGCAACCTGCTGACGCTTTCCTGGCCGGCGGACCACACCGGTTGGCGTTTGCAGGTGCAGACCAACAGTTTCGCCCAGGGCCTGGGCACCAACTGGATTGATGTGGCCGGTTCCACCACCGCCAACCAGATGTCGCTCCTCATCGACCCCAACGACGGCAGCGTCTTCTACCGCCTGACTTCCCCCAGTGACAAATAGTCCTGACTATAGTTTGCCCCCTCTATCATCAATTGCCCGGCTGCACCAGCAGCCGATAGAACAGTTGCGGATAAACCGAAGGCATGGGGTTGGTGCAGGGCGAGGTCGCGAGGTTGGTTGTCCAAGGCCCCATGATGCTGGTCGCCTGCAATAGGGTTCCCTGCGCCCAGCTCAAAATCACGTTGCAGCCGGCCTGCCGAACGCTGATCACCGGCAGCGCATTGACCGTCAGCCGCACCACGGAACTGGTCACGGATTGACCGTAGGCGGTGAATACCGCAGTCAGATTGTGTGTGCCAGCCGCCAATTGCGAATTGGTATGATTCGCAACACCCGAACTCAAAATTCCCGTGCCCAGCACGGTGATTCCGTCAATAAAGACAACGCTTTCGCCATCCGGTGGCGTGGGACTAACCACGCTGGTAAAGACCACCGGCGTGCCATAAAGCACAGGGTTGGCTGAAGCATTCAGGGAACAAGTCGTCGACCCCGCGGATTGCCCGGCAAAGGTCACCACGCTCAGAGGCGGCAGGCCGTAGGCAAAGACCGAGTTGGTGATGCCGACGGGCGGCTGGCTTGAAAGTGAAAGCGTCTCGGAGGTGATCCAGGGCGTCACTGAACTGGCGGTGAAAGCGGCCAGATTAAAAACCTGCGTCACGGTGATGAAACTGGAATTGGCCGCCACAATTGCAAATTTGCCGGAGGCGGGGTCCTTGTAGGCGCTGATCAAGGATTGGGCATTGTTGGTCACGCCAATCCGGTAAAAGCCCGGACGGATAAAACGGCTGTAGTTGCCCAGGACATACAGCCGCTTGGCGGGAGTGCCGGACAAATCGGTCAAGCCCTCGTTGTCATCGGTGCCGTTGTCCACCATCAGCCACCAATAATTGAAGGCGTTCACCCCGGCGACGGTCATGAACAGATGAATCCGGTTGGCCCAATAAATTGCATTGGTCATGCTGCCGTCAAAGGAATCGTAGGTGGAAACTTCGGATTCCCAAAACGCCGCGTTGGGATTGGCCAGCCGGGGCAATGCCACGGGCAGGATGCTCGGCGGGGAACCGTCGTAATCATGACAGGCAATGATCCCCACTTTGGTCGCCACCGCCGGATCGCTCATCGCGGTCAAATAATAATTGGTTTGCCAGTTGTCATCTTCTGCCAGCATTATCTTGGTCGAAGCCACGTTGCTGGCCAGCAAGGCAGATTGAAGATCAGGCACGAAATCATGAATTTGTTGTGGCGTCCACAGGCAGGACGGGTAATTGGCTGCTATGTCGGGTTCGTTTTGGATGGAGAGGGCATAGATGTTGACGCCATAATTCTGCTCCATGCCTGCCACAAAACCCGCGAGCTCGCTGGCGTAAGCCTGGTTGCTCGCCGAAAGAAAACTGCCTCCGTCGAGACTGTCATTGTCTTTAAACGCCGCGTCCGGGCTATAAGGCGTGCACCAGACCCTGGCCCCACGGGCCTGTGCCATCTGCATGATGTTGGTTTCCATCGTGGTTCCGGCGACAATGACGGACTTCAACAGGGAAAGCCCCACGCCGGTGTTGGTGGAGAAAAACAAGTCGGCTTGAGTGGTCGTTATGCTGCTGCGGAAACCCGATGAAGCGCCAAAACCATCTATCCGTTGACGCACATCGTTCCAATTTACAATGCAATTGGTGGTGGTGGTCGCCGGGCCGAAAAATTCAATATTGTCCACCCAGCATGTCGATGCGCCGTTCAGGGGCGTGTAATACGCCCCGTAAACGTGGATGATTACATTGTAGATGTTCGCCAAATTCGGATCGCTCACGGCATCGATCGGCAGGGTGACATGCACCCAGTTGGTGTTGCTGGCAGGGATGTCAACCCCGCCAAACCAATCCTGGCCCCAGCCATTTGCAACGCCAAAAATCAGGTGGCCAAAAAGGGCCGCCCCGCCATTCGTGGTGGTGCCGGAGCCGGCGGCGAAACGGACATCGCATTCAAAACTGGTGTATTGCCGCCCGTTCACTGGCGGGTAGGTGCCGTTATAGTCATAAACCGCCCATTGGCTGTTTTCATCGTTGCCGTTAAACTCGGCGGTGATTTTCATCGAACCTGAACCGGAATTGGTGTTGGCATCGCTGGCGGAATCCCAAATCAGCGATTCAAACGCATCGCCGAACCAGTTTCGCCAGACCTTGGTGATCGCACCATCGGCATAGTTGTTCGCGCCGACTCCCGCCGGGTCAAACTGGTCAACCGCGTCTATGCTCTGGGCCCGGTCGTTCAAGCCGGATGCCACCGCGGCCAGTCCAACCAGTAAATTTTTCCCGGTCAGGTTGCGGGCGAATTTCACCAGCCACGAACGCGTCCGTAGGGCGCCCATGCCAGCCAGACTTTTCAGTTTATTTGCCGCAAAACTATTTTTCTGCAAGATTCCGCAAGCATGCCAGTATAGGGGGCCGAAAGGAATAATGCCTTTGATTGAAATTCGTGTGGAGTTATGCAATTCGTATCAAATGATGGGGTAAAGCAGGCGTCCCGCCTGTGGTTTCGGGCGTCCCGCCCGAAACCGGAAAGGGGCGCACGTCCTTCCAGCGCGGACGCGCCTCCATCGGGTGCGCCCAAGGCGGACAATGATGAATCTCCAATGAATTCGCAAAAATCCAGGCTGATAAAGGCTAATCCGGCCGTAAAATGTTCGCAGCAACCAGCACCAATGACACCTTATGCGATGGCTGGCGATGGCTTGGTCCGGTAACCTGAGGAAGGCTATCATACCAAAATGGAGCCGAAACCGCGACAGAAACCACGAGCCAAACCAGAGAGAGAACAGCGAACAACCGGGTCTTTGGTCTGCCGACATAATGACGCTGGACCCAGCCACCTCCGTGAACTATGGTTCGATTTCATGTGGCGCGTGGTACGCTGTCTAACCACCATGAGGCGAGCAGCCGCCGATCCTCCGCGTTGACCGCGTAGCGGAATCAGGAGCGCCATCGGCGGACGGCTCCAGAAATTTAGGCGATGTTTCCATTTTGACGGCGCCAAGCCTCGATGATGGGCTGCATATCCGGTGGATTCTCATCATATAGGAGTGCCTCCTTGGGCAGCGTCATCCATTGCTGTGCATCTCTCGCCCAAATATGGGCGACCGGCCGCAACGTTGGAGAGTCGTCGAGCGTGCCGGCATAGACCGTCACATACTCCTTTGAATCCGCACGCTCGCTCCAAAGGACGGTGAGACAATGCGGACACCGATGGATAATTCTCTGTCGCTCGTCGGCTTCTATCCGTTCGTAGGCCCTTGCTTCTCCTTGAATCACGGTCACGCCGCGATACGGAACTCGTAACGCAAGGACAAAACCAGAACCGGTGACCGTCTGACAATCGGAGCAGTGGCAGGCAAACAATGTGATCGGATCTGCGACAATTTTGTATCGGACAGACCCGCAGATACAGCCACCTTGCGCGTTTTTCAGGGTTTTCATTTTTCGCCTAACGCCCGTGAGCCGAGCAGCCGCCGATCCCCTGCGTTGACCGCGACAGCGGAACGGCAAGTGTCAGCGGCGGACTACTCCGGCGAATGTTAGGCATCGGCTTTTCCTTTCACAAATGCTCCACAAAACATAACTGCTGACAAGAGTGCGAAAACAACTACCAAACTCCAAAAAGCAATCGGCTCCCGTGTCTGGCTGATGTCAATCTTGAATCCGTGGTCGCTCGCGTCAATAGCTCCGGTGCGAAGAGCGTGGAACGGAAGCAACCCTGCACCAACTCCGATGATAAAAAATATCACTCGACCGACAAACGGTATCTTAAGAGGTCGAGACTTCATGGATGCCTAACGACCCATGAGCCGAGCCGAGCTGGACCGGCAACCGTGGCCAAAGTGCATCATCTCGATGAACTCAGGCATCCGACCGGCTCCGACTCCGGCGATTTGGTTGGCACGCGCAACATTCCGTCACCGTTCTTTCAGCCGTCTTTCTTTGGCTTTGGTAGCAATCCTTTCTAGGGCGAGTTCCTTTCCAGTCAGCGATTTTTTGGTCGAAGGTATCATGTGATTCTTCATCCAAAGAGGATGGCCAGTTTTTCCTTTCCAGTCGCCCAAATGTAACCAAGAAGCTGTGCCCCTGACGTTAACATTTCGGGTAACATATTCTTTCGCAGCAGCAAGGTGCTGGTCGAGCTTACCGATCTGTTCTTTGATTTTTCGCTCTTTATTCATGGTGAGCTGCTCCGCACGCTTAACGAAAAAAGCTGAGCCACCCCCGACTCGCGACGTGGACCGCGATAGCGGAACGGACAGCGCCAACGGCGGTTGGCTCCGGCGACTTCCATGAGAAGGCAGTCAAGGAGTTTGCTCTATTTTTATCTCGGGGCACTTGGGTTTATTAAATGTTAACTGGTCGCTTTGCAAGACGAGAAAGGATCATGCTTCCATCCGGACTCACTGTGGCCAGCGGTCCATGATTGGATCCGGGTTCTTACAAAAGAAGCAGGGGGCCCATCTCGTTAACGCGCTTGTTAGGCCACTGGTCAATCATATCCATATTCATTTTTTCCGCAACCGGCGACGCTCCCATAAATCTAATAAAAAGACAAAAGCCGCAAAGATGGTGACTCCTCCAACGAAACCTAACACGCCACCAATCCAGCCAAAATGATGAAACGCCCACTGAGCAATCAGAATACCGAGCCAAATACTCCCGCACACGATTAAGAGCGGAATAAGACCAAATCTTCCTAGTTTAGGAGTCGTGCGCATAAGTGGCCTACTGTTATTGAACGTTTGCCGGATAGTATATCAAAATCGCACCTTGGACAGCCTTTGTCCAACCTCCCCTGCCAAAATCGAGCCCATTATGAATCTGCCCATCGCGATTGAGCGGCTGCGAGACGTGCTGCGCCGTCAGCACAAAGCATCCACGAAGACGCAAGCTGCCGCACGTGCACCTCTGTTTCCAAAAAGTGCATGAACTCACCTGGCGTGAATTGTCCCAACACTCTCAAGGCCGAGTGAATCACTCCGACGACACGGGTTCAAGGCTTATTTTCGTTCACTTCAACAGCGCCGGTGCTGCTCCTTATTTTCTTTGTTAGCGATTGTGGAATGTATGATGTGCCTCCGGACGAGTGTCGATTAAAATTCCTGTTATTGGTGGTCTCGTGGTCATTCGTCAAATCCCGCCATCGGGCGCCATTCTTCCCATTCCGTCGTTGCCGCTTTCCGCTTTCACCTTTTCGTTGTCAGTGAGCCAGGCGACCGTCACAAGAAGACATAAATTTGGAATATTCTTTCGATATGATGTTAATTCAGTAAGCATAGTACTAATAGTAAAATAGTTACGTACTAAATTCTGGAGTGAATTCTGGAATGAAATTGGTGTCACAAATAGACTTTACATTTTTCAAGCTCATGGTAGACTTGCATTGGTTATGGACCGGTGCCGTTCATATTCGGGCCCTTATGCGAGTAGGCTGGGCGCGCCAAAGCAAACCGGCGCCGCAGTCGTATCGCGCGCCGAAATTTATCCGGGTAAATCCGGGTAAATCCGGGTATATCCGGCCATAGAAACAATTATGAAACCCAGCCAACCGCTATTCGGTGCGTGCGTTCGTCGTTACGCCGACTCGTGCCGCCTGCGGGGAGGGGACAGTGCTTCCCCAAGCGCTGAGAAATCAGTCTTGCGCCGCTGGCCGCGCCGCCCTGAAAATTACGAAACGAACCCAAATGCAAAATCGTGCATCTCATTTAAATATAAAGGGTTCACGCGTTCTGGATGGTCCTTGGCCGGAAAAACGAACCCATAAGACCCAAAAATTGGGTGGAGCAGGTGTCTCGCATGACATTTTATGCGATGGCCGGCGATGGTGTCGTCCGGTAACTTGCGGTCTAAGATGGAAATATGATGACGTTCGCGGCAAGACATTTTTGGCGCAGGCAAGCTCGGCGCATGAATTGGGCCAAGAGATCCCAAGCCGTTCGGACGGTTGTCCTGCTGGCGGCCCTTTCAGGCCCGGCCCGGCTGGCCTGTGCCCAGCCCTCCACCATCAACGGCGCGTATGATCCCGCATTCGGCAGCGCGCTTTGCGTGCAAACCGATGCGACCGGCTTCGGCGCATTATACAACGAGTTGGACGCGGCTTACGGTTTCGTCGCGGGTGGGGAACTTTATTTATTTTATTCGGGCAACCTCCAAAACAATTCCAACAACCTGAACATTTTCATCGCGGCCGGCCGGGCCGGGCAGAGCACCCTGAACGCAGCCAATCCTGGAAATCTCGGGGCGAATTCCTTGTCCGTGATGAACGGCTCGAAATTCAGCACGGGCTTTTCGGCCACGTTCGCCTTGAATATCAACAATCACGGTGCCGCGCTGACGGTCAGCCAGTATGATCTGGTCCAAAACACCTCGGTGGATGCTTTGGGGGCCTTGACCACGAGCGGCGGCATGGTGTCGAATGCCGTGGTCGATAACTCGGTGGTGATTGGGTTCAATAATAACAACGCGGCGAGCCCGCCTGCGGACGCCGGGCCGGGCGCAACGGGGTTGGAACTGGTCATACCGCTGTCAGTGATCGGCAACCCCGCCGGCCCGATCAAGGTCCTGGCAGACATCAACGGATCGAATCAGGGGTATCTGTCGAACCAGCTCCTGCCCGGTCTGCCAGCCGGCGTGGCGAATCTGGGCTCCGGCGGCACCGGTTATGGGCCGGGCGGCGGGGTGTTTGATCTCAGCGCCACCACCAATCTCTTCTTCGTGATTCCAGCAGGACCGTCGCTGCTGGTCAACGGTGTGGCCGCCGATTATGGCACGGCGCATGTCTTCGTCAACGAAGTGTCCGACGATGCCGTGCCGCTAAACATCCTATTCTCTCCCAATGCCTCAAATGTTGTGGAGGCCGATGTCTTCTCCAACTTGAACCGGCGCAACCAGGCGGCGCTGGCCGGCAGCAATGGCATCGCCGAGGGCATTGTGCCGCCGGATGGCAACACGATCGCGGCGGGCGATACCAACCACTATTATGCGGCGTATCCAATGTCTCCGACGGCCTCGCCGGGGCTGTACTCGCTCACCCTGTACGCGCAAAAGACGGGCGCCTATCGGCTCACGGCCCGGTACCGGGTTGCCGGCGGCACGAATTGGGTTTGGTACAGCACGAATGCTCCTTATGCGACGGGCAGCCGGCGTGATTTCGCGGTGGTCGTTTCGCCCAAAAAAGCGTTGGGCAGCGTGATCTACGAACTCGCGGTCAACAATATTGGAGCGCAGGGAGCGGCCACCGACGGATCGCAGCGCAGCACGTTTGTGGATCTTTACAATGGTCCGGGATCGCGGGCCTATGATCCGGTTTATAATCGATTCAACCTCGGTTATCTGACCAATCTGGGCGTGAACTGGCTTTGGATCGAGCCCATGCATCCGATCGGCATCCAGGGCAGCATCAACAGCCCCTATTGCGCCAAGAACTACTTCGCGGTGTCGCCCTGGATGAGCAAGGCCAGCACGCGTGCCGCGGCCATGCAGGAATTCCAGGGCTTGGTGGCGGCGGCGGATGCGGCCGGCGTGAATGTGATGCTGGACGAACCGTTCGATCACACGGCCCACGACGTGGAACTGGCCAGCGAAGGGATCGCGGATTTCGCCGGAACCGGCAACCCCGGCAACTGGCGCCCGGCCGATCTCATCGAGAGCCGGCTGCCCGGGTTTTTTTCGGCCACCAATGCCTATTGCAGCCGCGCGACCGGCAGCAACACCATCGCCATGGCGCCCGACCGCGGCGATTTCGGCAAGTGGACCGACGTGAGCGATGTTTTTTACGGGGTCTATGACGCTCTGGTTTGTGAAAATCCCGCGGACAATAACAGCTACCTGAACACCGGCGACTGGTTTGATTACTCCACCAATACCGGAAACTTCGATTCCCTCACGCAAAACGTCTGGCGGTATTTCGCGGATTCCATTTTGTTCTGGCTGGATCAAACGGGCTGCACCAACGGCACGCCGGCGAGCCAGACTTCGGTTGGGATCGACGGGATTCGGGCGGACTTCGCCGAGGGCCTGCCGCCCCAAGCGTGGGAATATATCATCAATACGGTGCGGTCGCAGAAGTGGGATTTCGTGTTTCTGGCCGAATCGCTGGGCGGAGGCGCCACGACCTACCGATCCAGCCGCGATTTTGACGTGGTGAACGACAGCGTGTACAGCCAGTTTCAAGCCGGCGCCAGCGCCGCCAGCTATCAGACCATTTTCAACACGGAACGCAGCGATTATGGGGATTGCCTGATGTTGTGGAATGCCACTTCCCATGATGTCGGCTTCTATTATACCGATCCGTACCAGGCGCTGATCAGGTTTATGGTTGGAAGCACGATTGACGGGGCGCCGCATATTTTTTACGGACAGGAGCTGGGCACGACGGAGGGAGCCGGCTTCTCCGTATATGCCGGAGATGTCCCCAGTCTGTATGTTTTCAATTCCTTGCAGCCGGCGATTGCGGCCGGGATCAATAATTTCAAGGTGCAACAACTTTATCCGCTGTACGCGGCGGTGGGGCAGGCGCGAGAATCGAGCCCGGCGTTGCAGGGGGCCGGCCGCTGGTTCCTCGGTCCGTCCCAGTCGCAGCCCAGCATCTATGCCGTGGCCAAGTTGGCCGAGACCAACGGCCCGCCGAACTTAAGCGACGTTGTCTTTGCCTTTGTGAATCTGGACACGACCAATGGTCACCAGGGGGTATTTAGTGTGAACCTCGGGCAAAACGGCAGCAATGTCTTTGGGATTCAATCCAATCGCCTTTACAACGTGAAGAATCTTGCCGCCTACACCGGCGCCGATCCGGGGCGGCGAAGCTGCTGGCTTTGGAACGGCGGTTCGAATGGCGTGGCGGGCAGCAATCTGTTGGCCCAAGGCGTCACCGTGTCGCTCAATCCGGTGCCCGCCACCACCGCGGGTTGGACCAATGCGCCCTTCGAGGCGCAGTACCTGAAATTATTTGACGTGACGCCCCCGCCGGCGCCCTCCGTACCGGGCATCGGCTCAACCAACGACTATGTGTTCAGCACGACCGTCACCTTCATCTGGACGGCCGTGACTGATCCCCAAGGCGGCATCAGCGCTTACCAGGTGACGGTGGGTACCGCTCCCGGGGCTTCCAATGCCTTCAGCGGCGTCGTGGCGGGCACTTCCGTGACCGTTACCAACAATTATGGCGCGGTCCTGTATGCGTCGGTGAGCGCCATCAACAACGCCGGCATCAGTGGGCCCCCCAGCGATAGCAGCGCCGGCATCGCCTTGATCGACCCGGCCTGGATTCCAGTGGTGGCCATAAAATCCGGCGTGGTTTTGAACTGGAACAGTGTCTCGGGCATGATTTATCAAGTATGGTCCAGCACGAATCTGCCGGGGCCATTCACGCCCATCAGCGGCGTGATTACAGCCACCGCTCCGGCATTGGCGTTCACCAATCACGCGACCAATTTGGTCCAGTTCTTCAGGATACAGATATTTCCATAAACTCGTTTGACTTCCCATGAAAGCCAGCACTGGAAAGAAAGCGCAACCCAAGGCGGGGCCGGCGCCGATTTCGGGGCGCAGAAGGTGGTCTTTTCGCGCATTTTCACTGGTCGTGGTTCCCCTGATTCTGTTGGGCGGCCTGGAAATTGGGCTGCGTCTGGCCGGGTACGGCTATTCCCCGGCGTTCTTTCAGAAAGTCCGCGTCAACGATCAGGAGTATCTGATCAACAACGAGGATTTCACGCGGCGTTTCTTTCCGCCCCAACTGTTGCGCTGGCCCGGGCCGGTGATGTTTGAGGCACAAAAACCGCCGAACACCTTCCGGATTTTCGTGCTCGGCGAATCAGCTGCGCGCGGCGAGCCCGAACCGGCCTGGGCGGCTTCGCGCTATCTTGAAGCCTTGTTGGCTGAGCGCTTTCCGAACACGCGTTTCGAAGTCATCAACCTGGGCATCACGGCCATCAACTCGCACGTGATTCTTCCCCTGGCGCGTGATTGCGCCCGCGCGGATGGGGACCTGTGGATCATCTACATGGGCAATAATGAAATGGTGGGTCCGTTTGGCGCCGCAACTGTTTTCGGATCGAAGGCTCCGCCGCTGCCCCTGGTGCGACTGAATCTGGCGCTGCTGAAAACGCGCGTGGGGCAGTTTCTGGCGGAGGCTGGGCAGCGGCTGTCGAAACGCAACCCCACCGCCTCGTGGGGCGGGATGAAAATGTTCCTGGGCAACCAGCTTCGCGCGGATGATCCTCGCAAGGAAATCGTTTACCGGAGTTTCGGCCGCAATCTGGACGATATCTTGCGCGCCGGGTTTGACTCCGGGGCCAGGATTCTCCTCAATACCGTGGCGGTGAATCTCAAGGACTGTCCGCCGTTCGCCTCGCTGACCAACGCGTCGCTGCCCGCCGCCGATTCGGCGCGGTTCACGTCGGCGTATTCAGCAGCCTGCCGGGCCCAGGAGACCAGGGAATTTGCGGGGGCGGCCGGGGAATTCGCCGCGGCGGCAACAATCGATGCCCAGCATGCGGAGCTTCAGTTCCGCTGGGCGGAATGCCTGGAGCAGATGGGACAGGGGGCATCCGCGCGGGAACACTATCAACTGGCGTGTGATGACGACGCGCTCCCATTTCGCGCCGATTCACGCCTCAACCAGATCATTGCAGCCGCCGGCAAGCGGTCCGCAGGCGACCGGCTGGTCTTCTTCGACGCGGCGGCGGCGCTGGCGCGGCAGGGGACCAACGGGATTTGCGGCCAGGAGACGTTTTACGAACATGTGCATTTTAATTTCGACGGCAATTTTCGGCTGGGCCGCGCGTGGGCGGCGCAGTTGGAGCCTTTGCTGCCGCCGGAAATTTTGCGGAGTGCCGTCACGAACGGCTGGGCTTCGCAGGGGATATGCGAGCGGCGTCTGGGTTTGACGGACGGGAACCGTTGCGGTGTGACGGAACGGATGATTGACCGACTGGGCCGGCCGCCCTTCAGCAGCCAGTTGAACCATTTGGGCCAGTTGCAACAGCTCCGCGAAGAAGCCATGGTTTTGAGCCGTCAAATAAGCCCGGCGCCCGCGCGGGCGGCGGCCGGGGAAATTTATCTGTCGGCCATCCGGGGCGCACCCACGGATTTCCTGTTGTACGAGAATTTCGCCGAATTTCTCGAATCCGAAGGCAACCTGCAACCGGCCATCAGCCAGTGGCGGCGCGTCGGCGAATTGCTGCCGTATAGCTGCGATGCGTTTTATCAGGCGGGCCGGCTGTTCAATGAGGCGGCGCAATGGAGCGATGCGGAGACCTCGTTGGCGAAGGCGGTCGCGTTGCGTCCCCAATCGGCCGAATCCTGGTATGAACTGGGCAATGCGCATTTCGGCAGCGGAAATTTTCAACTGGCCTTTCGGAATCTCACGCGAGCCATTCAACTGGCTCCGTCGGAAGGCATGTATCACGCGCTCGCCGGCCGGGCCCTTTCCAAATTGAACCGCCATCATGAGGCGATTCAATATTACCGGCGTGCGCTCGAAATCCGGCCGGATTTCGAGAAGCTTTGGGTGGCTCTGGGAGATGAATTGACCGGGGCCAGCCAAATCGCTGAAGCGAAAGAAGCCTACACCCAGGCGGCCCGCCTCAAGCCGGACGATCCCCGGGCGCATCTGGACCTGGGAGTGATGCTCGCCCGGCTCGGACAGTTCGACGAGGCCACCCGGGAATTTGAGGACACCTTGCGTCTGGAACCCGCAAATCAGCCGGCGCACGAGTATTTGAACCGGATTCAAGGAGCGAGGCAGCAGCAGAATTTAAAGCATTAGGCTGGCGCGGGACGGGTATAGATCCCGCTTGATTCGACCCTTAGTGGCCGCTGGCAATCTCAACCAGGAGGCTTTCTCAATAGTCCCCGATTACAGCAAATTCGTCCCCCACAAAACATGCGATGTTCGCCATCAGCCGAGGCGTTCGCGCTGAAATAATCAAGGGTGCGCGATGCGCAAGTAGCTGATATTAAGCATCTTGACGTGCTTCCTTGGACTTGCAATATTCCCGTCACCCCGAGGTCGGTCGGCTCCGAGGCGACGCTCTCACATTTCATGCGATATCGCCCCAGGACTTTTCTGATATGTTTCCATTATACACCGTACCGCGAGCCTGTGGTGAAGTCATCGTCGGAGTGTTCGGTGTGTCCGTGTTATAACAGACAAAACAACTCACAGACAAATTGAACCCGATGAGTCGAAGCATTCAAAACCATGGGTTCCCTGGCGACGGCGGGTCGGACTGGAGCTCGAGGTCTGCCGCCAGCCACGCGTGCAACAAATAAAAAAATCATATGGAAAAAATAAAGTGCGTACTCCTATCCGGCCTCTTCCTTGGGGCAATCGGATTCATGACGGTCCGGGCTGATACGACGATTACGTTCAGCGTGGATATGGCCACCAACCTCGCCAACGGAACGTTCAACCCGCCGGAGGCGGGCCTCGGGGGGACCGATGCGGTCTATGCCCGCGGAACCTTTAACGGCTGGGGCTCATACCTCCAGTTGGTTCAAGTGGGCACCGGCACAGTCTATACCAACACCGTGGATGACACTGTGGATGCCAATGGCGGAAACTTGAGCTACATATATCACGATACCCAGACTGGAGACGAGGGACCGGCAGATTGGGCCAACCGGACAGTCTATCTGCCCACCAACAGCGGCGCCAGCGTGGTATTGCCGACGGTCTATTTTTATGATCAAGGACCCGCCACCTCCGCCAACGTGAAGTTCCAAGTGGACATGTCCGAAGAGATTCAGCTTGGGCATTTTAACCCGGCCAACGGCGACACCGTTGTGATCGCGGGCAGCTTTAATGGTTGGAGCCCCACGGCCGGGCCTCAATGGGTGCTGGCCCACGATGCAAGCATTATGGTGACCAATTACAATTTTACTCCACCACTGGTGCTGGCCAATGTCTATACGAACACTTGTGCCATCACACTGGACGCGCGCACGGGAAATGCGACCGTCAACTGCGCGGAGAATTATAAATATGTCGAAATGCCGGAGTACAATTGGGAAAGCCCGGCCTATCCCAACGCTGACAGCGGCGGCAACCGTTTCTTTACCGAAGGCGACCAAACCCTGCCATTGTTTAGTTTCAACGACCTCCCATATTCGCTGGCCTATGTGACTCTTAATGTGGACATGACGGGCCCGATTGAATTCGACCCCAATTACGAGCCGAACAGCGTCACGATTTGGGGCCCGTTTAATGGCTGGTCCGGTCCCGTAGCGATGACCAACAATCCGGGCGCGGCAAACCCCAATATCTTTACCACCGCCCAAATTATAACCATGCCCGAGGGGACGCCGAATCTTGTGCAGGTCCGGTACACAAACACTCTGGTCGGCGGCTGGGTTTATGACTATATCGATGACTCGGTGTACAATAATAACAATCGCCGGACATTTACGTTCCCGGTGACAGCGGCGCCACTGCACACCAACGTGCCGACGTTCTACTTCCTTGATCTGGCTCCGGACGACTACCTGGCCCAGGACACAACGGTAACCTTCAGCGTGGACATGACCGGGGCAGTTGACACGAACGGCGTCCCCTTCGATTCCGGGTCCGATGGTCTGTATATCAACGGCATGTTCGCCAACGGCGGTGGCACGTATTATCCCCAGGCTTGGTACCCATGGTCCGGAGGCCCCAACCCCGTTTCGGCGCCGGCCGGCTACCAAATGACCAGGGTTGGTTCATCCTCCATTTATTCGGATACGATTACCATTCCGGCAGGAACGCCGGTGGCGTTAGCCTACCAATATGGCATCGACAGGGGTGGCGTCAATGGCGGCCCGATAGAGAATGAGGCGGCCTCGGGCGCAAATCACTTCCGCGTCGTGCGTTCAACGGTGACCGGTGCTTATGTCATGCCCACGGATGTGTTCACCAACAATCCATTTCGGGAGCCGGTCTTTGCGCCAGGCAATCTTTATCAAGGTGCGGGCACGCTGGCCGGGGGCCAGCTCAGCGTGGGTACCGAGGCCGGCGGGAAGATTCCGGTCTCCTGGCTGGGGCGGCCCGGCGCTCATCTCCAGGTGAACAGCGCTCTTTCCGCCGGTGGATGGCAGGATGTCGCGGCAACTGACGGGACCCACTGGACCGCCGGCTACAGTTCACCCAACGGTCTGGTGAGTGTCACCAATTGGCCGGCCGGCGGCAACAACACGTTCTTCCGCCTGGTCAAGCCATAAGTCTCTCCAACTCCGTCCAACCAGCTACGGGCTGGTTGGACGGACTTCCAAAAGAAACTGTCATTAAGAATCATGAAGACGCGTCGTGCCGGATTTACCTTGATTGAACTGCTGGTGGTCATCGCCATCATCGCCATCCTGGCCGCCATGCTGTTGCCGGCCCTGAGCATGGCCAAGCAGAAGGCCATGGCGGCCGCCTGCATGAGCGACAAAAAACAGATC
>JBEKZM010000190.1:0-6426 GCA_049509875.1 Verrucomicrobiota bacterium
CTTCTTCAGTGTGACAGAAGGCAACAAAGGTAACGAAGGGGGAGGCAGAGGGGAGTGAACATCGAAGGCCGAGATTCGAGATTCAAAGACCGAGGTGAGAAGTTAAGTCAAGTCCTGATTTAAATTTGTCACTTTGTGCCTGAACGAACTTCGGAGTTGGACGCTGAATGTTTATTGTTTCGGAACGCGGAGTTGGCGAAGGTAGGGCGCGTCGCTCCGCGCGCGCCGCGCCTGCCAACCAATGCAAGCTCGCCCCAATCATTATCGCCTGCCAACAGCGCCTGTCCAATCGGCAATCGCCAATCCCCAATCAATGGGTTGGCTGGAACCGGTTGAGGATTTCGTGCCGCGGGACGGCGTTCTTTTTGAGCGCTTCCTGCCGTTCGATCACGCCCTGGCCGTAGGTCGGGGGCGGATTGGGATTGCGATACAGCACGCCGGTGTAGAGCTTGGTGCCATATTCGCGCGCCAATTCGGTCGCGCGGGCCCGGTCGGACGGATCGTGGCCGAGGGTTTCCAGATTTTGCAGGGTGGCTTTGTGGGCCTTGAGCTGTTGCTCCTCCGGCCCGTAGGTCACGCAGGGGGATTGGACGTTGATGAATGCAAAGCCGGGGAAACGGATGCCTTCCTCGATGATTTTGGCGAGTCCGGCCATGTCCGCCGGCGTGCCTTGCGCCACAAACGAGGCGCCGTAGCCCATGACGTAGAGCAGCGGATTCACCGGGTCCTCAAGGCTGCCGAAGCTGGAGGTAACTGTTTTGCGCCCGCGCGGCGAGGTCGGCGAGAGCTGGCCCTTGGTGAGGCCGTAAATCTGATTGTCCATGACGACGTAGGTCAGGTCGATGTTGCGCCGGATGACGTGCGCCACGTGGCCGCCGCCGATGGAAAAGCCGTCGCCGTCGCCGCTGGCCACGAGCACGAGGAGTTCGGGGTTGGCGAGTTTGATGCCCTGGGCGATGGGCAGGGAGCGCCCGTGCACAGTGTTGAAGCCGTAGGCGGTCGTGTAACCCGGGATGCGGCTGGAACAGCCGATGCCCGAGACGAAAGCGATCTCATGCGGCGGCCGGCCGATGGCCGCCAGGGCGCGCGTGATGGCGGTGACCACCCCATAGTCGCCGCAGCCGGGACACCAGATGGGTTTGAGGTCGCTTTTAAAATCGCCGGCCTGAAATTTGGCGAGCGAAATCGGTTTTGAAGGAGCTTCGAGAGTAGTCATGATGGATGCGCTAAAGGGTTCTTGGAATCAGTGTTCGATGGCTTCGGGTTCCGGCTGGCTGCCCTGGATGGCGACCACCATTTCGCGGAACCGTTCAAGCACTTCGGACGGCAGGATGGGATTGGACCCGCTCTTGGCGAAGGGTTTGACCACGGCCGGGAAATCCACGTACATCCGCACGATACGGTAGAGCTGCGCCTGATAGGATTGTTCGATGAACAAGCCGCGCTTAACCGAGGCAAAGAAATCCTGATAGATGGATTCGGCCACGGGATAGAGCAGCCGCGGAACCAGCAGCTTCACCTGCAAGCCCTCCGCCTGCGCCAGCCGCAGGGCTTCCCGGGCCACGCCGGCCACGCTGCCCCAGCTCACCATGGCGATGGGCGCCTCGGGGTCGCCTTCCACGGCGAACAGATCGCGGCGGCTCTTCAGGGAATTGAATTTGTGGAACCGCTTCTCACTCATGCGCGCGTGCATCTCGCCGCTGGCGGTGGGGCGGCCCAGTTCATTGTGCTCGATGCCGGCCGCGAGATAGTTGCCGCCCAACATGCCGGGCTGGCTGATCGGGCTGACGCCGGATTCGGTGAGCTTGAAACGCGTGTAATTTACCAGCTCCGGCCCGGTTGGACGCCGGCGCTCAATGATCTCAAATTTCGAAGTGTCGATCGGATCGACGGTCTCCTTGCGCTGCGCAATCTCCTGGTCCGAGAGCACAATCACCGGGGTCTGGTAATATTCGGCCAGGTTGAAGGCTTCCACCGTGACGCCGAAGACGTCGCCGACGCTCGTGGGCGCCAGCACCGGCCGCAGGTAATCGCCGTGGGCGGAAAAAGCCGCCTGGAACAAGTCCGATTGCTCGGCCTTGGTGGGCATGCCGGTGGAGGGGCCGCCGCGCTGGACGTTGACACACACCAGCGGCAGTTCCGCGATGCTCGCCAGGCCGAGCATTTCGGTCTTGAGCGACATGCCGGGACCGGAGGTGGCGGTCATTGCTTTTTTGCCCGCGAACGAAGCGCCCACGACGGCGCCGATGCCGGCGATTTCATCTTCGGCCTGCAAAACGGTGCCGCCATATTTCCATATTTCGCGATCGAGAAATTGCATGATTTCCGTGGACGGCGTGATGGGATAGCCGCCGAAAAAGGTGCAGCCGGCAAAGATGGCCGCGGCCGCGCACATGTCGTTGCCATCGGTCAGGAGCTTGGCTTCGCGGCCGGCGTGCGGGGCCGCCAGTTTGCGGTCTTCCTTCAGCGGGTTCGCCTCGGCGAAATCGAGTCCGGCCTGGAAGGCGCGGAGGTTGCCGTCCACGACGGCGGCGCCCTTCTTGGCGAATTTTTTGCGGATGCCCGCGAGCATGCTGTCCCGACCGATGCCGAACCAACCAGCGAGCAGGCCAGCGATGACGATGTTCTTGGCTTTGTCGGTGCCGGCATGTTGCGCGGCCATCTCGGTGATGGGCACGCAGAAGACCACCGCCGGTTTCACGCCCGGCAAGGGCAGTTGGTCGGGCGCCACGCCGGTGTTGCGCTCGTAGATGACGATGGTGGCGGCGTTGACGGGAAGTTCCGCGCCGAACCGGCGGAAATCTTCCCAGTTGAGGGCCACGGCCACGCTGAGCGGGCCGTTGGGATTGAGCACCGGGTGGGTCGCCAGGCGCAGCCGGCACGAAGCTTCGCCGCCGCGGATTTGCGAGCCGAAGCTCTTGGTCATGACGCAGTGATAACCTTCCAGCGCGGCGGCCGTAATCAGCGATTCGCCCGCTGAAATCACGCCGTCGCCGCCGGAACCGGCAATTCCTATAATCAAGTCTTCACTCATGCATTAACAGCAAACCAGATTCCCGCCGTGGCTGCTCACCGTAAATTGCCAAATCCATGTCATTTTTTAGCCGGGTGACAGGGACCGGAATTTACGATTGCCGATTGCCGATTGCCGATTGCCGCATCACGCATCACGCTTCACGCATCACGCTTCACGATTGGCAATTGGCGAATGACGAATTCATGATCTCAAGTGGTTGACATTCTGGATGATAAGGTTTGTGAATAATGTGAATTTGACTTTGGATGCTCCTGTGAGACGATGGAGGCAATTCACGACTCGGATGAACAGGAGGTTAAGGTTCTTTTTGAGAATTGCCTGTGTTGCGTGTCTTTCCAACGCTTCCTTCGGGCAAGGAGCGTTTTTTTATGCGGACGCGAATGGCACAAATCCCGTACCGCCCTATACCAATTGGAGCACGGCCGCCCTGACGATCCAGGATGCGGTCGGGACGGCCACTCCCGGCTCAGTGGTGTTGGTCAACGACGGCGTTTACCAAACCGGCACGCAGACCGCCGACGGCATCACCACCAACCGCGTTACGGTGACCCAGGCCTTGGCGATTCAAAGCGTTCATGGGCCGGCGGCGACCGCGATTGACGGCGGTGGCGCGTTCCGCTGCATTTACCTGGCCGACGGCGCTTCGCTGACGGGCTTCACACTGACCAATGGGGCCACGTCCGGAAACGGCGGCGCCGTTTTCTGCTCGTCGACCAATGCCAGGCTCTTCAATTGCTCGCTGATCAACAACTCAGCCGCGGGCAGTGGTGGGGGTGCCTACGGGAGCATTTTGTTGAACTGCTCTATAAACGGCAATTCGGTTGCGGCTTATAACCGTGGCGGCGGTTTGGCGAGTTGCGTCGCCTCCAATTGCACAATTACGGGCAATTCTGCGTCCTACGGTACCGGCGGTGGCGCGGACTCCTCAGCACTCTACAACTGCGCGCTGGCGGCCAATTCCGCCTACGCCGGCGGCGGGGGCAATGGGGGGTTGCTGCGGGGCTGCACACTCAATGGCAATAGTGCCTATTACGGTGGCGCTGCGAATTCCGTCACGATGAGCAATTGCACGTTAATCGGCAATACGAGTTTGAATGGAGGTGGCGCTTTTTCCAGCACGCTCAATAACTGCATTGTCTCGACTAATACGGCTTATGATAGCGGGGGTGCCGTCGGCGGTTCCACTTTGAATAACTGCACCGTCTGCGGCAATTTTGCTCCTGACGGCGGGGGCGCCTATTCGTGCAGCCTGACCAATTGCACGATCATGGGCAATTACTCGAGCGGAGGTGCAGGCGGAGCGGATCAGAGCACGCTGGTTGACTGCCAGGTGATCGGCAACACCGCCGCGAGCCCGGGCGGAGGGGCGGCCAACAGCACTTTGTTGGGCGGCCTCGTCCTTGGAAATGCCGGCGCGACGAATATCAACAACTTCACCGGCGGCGGCGGACTCGTTGGCTGCACTGCCGCTCATTGCACCATCAGCAGCAATACCTGCTGGTTGGGCGGCGCCGGTGCCAATCAATGCACGCTATCGTTTTGCGTTCTTAACGGCAACGTCAGCGACAATCGTGGAGGAGGCGCTTGGGCCAGCACACTGACGGGCTGTATCATTGAAAATAATATCGGTTATGCCGCCGGCGGCGGTGGCGTGGATAGCTGCGCTTTGACCAGTTGCCTCGTCGTCAGCAACGCCTCGAATGGCAACGGGGGGGGCGGCGCATATTGCGAAATGACTAATTGCACCGTGGTCGGAAATATTTGCGGGTTCTCCAGTCCCGGATCAACTTCTGGAGTCATGAATTCATCGCTGTTCAACTGCATTGTGGATTTCAATCAAACAGGCGATTACGACTCCAGCTCCACACTCAATTATTGCTGCTCGGAGCTGATGGCAACCAACGGGGTCGGGAATATCGCCATCAATCCCATCTTTGCCAATCCGGCAGCGGGCGATTTTCATCTCCAATCCAATTCGCCCTGTATCAACGCTGGTGCCAACGCGTACGTTGCCGGCGGCGTGGACCTCGACGGGAACCCCAGGATCGTCGGAGGAACCGTGGACATGGGCGCTTATGAGTTTCAACAACCCGTCCTGCCATTGGCAGATGCCATTTTGGCGGATTATACAAATACGGTTATTGGGCTGCAGCTCAATTTTAGTGGAATCGTCACGCGGGGAGCCGCCGGCGCGACCTTCTGGGATTTTGGTGACGGCACAATCGTGAGCAATCAATTAACCATTGCCCACGCCTGGACCAACGGTGGCCGATACCTCGTCACCTTTGGGGCGGTTGCCCCGAACGGCTCGAACGAGGCGGCTGCCACCATCTCGGTATTCATTTCCAGTCAAACGTTGCAATTCGTCAGCCTCCAAAATCCGAATCCCGTTCCGCCCTACACTTCCTGGCAAACGGCGGCCACCAATATTCAGGATGCGATGGACGCCGCTTATCCCGGTGGGACCATTCTGGTTTCCAACGGTCTGTACCAAATTGGCGGCCGGACAACGACCGGCACGACGACCAACCGTCTCGTGGCAGTGGGACGTGTGACGGTGCAAAGTATGAATGGTCCGGCGGCGACCGTCATTGCCGGTGGTGGCGTTTTCCGGTGCGCTTATTTGCAAGACCGTGCCGTATTGTCGGGTTTCACGTTGACCAATGGGTTCAGCCCTGAAAATGGAGGCGGCGTTTGGTGTCCCTCCACCAACACAATATTGACCAACTGCATTCTGTGCGCGAACTCGGCCAGCGGCGATGGTGGTGGAGCATTTGGTGGTACGCTTTATGACTGTACCCTCATCGGCAACTCTGCTTCAGCCAATGGCGGCGGGGCATTTGCCAGCAGCATCTTACAGTGTGTCGTGACCGGCAATTCGACGGGCAGAGGTTATAATTGCGGTGGCGGCTTGGGAAGTTGCGTCGCCAGCGGAAGTGTCATCGCGAACAATGGGGCCTCTGATGCCGGGGGAGGTGTATGGAACAGTGTTTTGACCCAATGCTCCTTGGTCGGCAATAGCGGCGATTATGGTGGCGGGGCTTCGTTCAGCACGTTGACGCAATGTGCTCTGGGGAATAACTCCGCCACGGAGGGGGGCGGGGCGGACTATTGCACGATGGAGGACTGCATACTTACTAACAACTCAGGCCTCTATGGTGGCGGCGCACATGGCTCCACGTTAAACAATTGTACACTAACAGGCAATCAAGGCTGGTACGACGGCGGGGGCGCCGAAGGGAGCAGTCTAAATAACTGTATAATTTATTCACTGGCATCCCATAAGGGCAGAATTCGAGCCTAATCCTTCGTTTTCCCCAAGGATTTCGATGGGCCTTGGCCAAAGTGCGTTAAGAATTTCAGGCGGTTTTCATCGGCGGATGGAGTTG